>JAVXRI010000019.1:0-67622 GCA_036643775.1 Pseudomonas sp.
AGGCGATTGTCGACTTCGAAAAGGTCCGGGGTCAGGTGTTGTTCAGCGGTCAATGTATTTTCCCTGAATAGTCTTGGCGGGCGCGCACAATAGCAGTCTTTGACGCTGCCGGATGTCGAAGCGAAGGGGATTTTTCCGTGACACTCCATTACCCTAGGCGCCCGCGTGCGTCAGCAGACGCCGATCTATCCGTCGTTGGAGTTTCAAGCATGTACAACTACACAGCCACCGTGACCGTCAGCGACGATCTGCACGACGACGTCGAAGCGGTGGAAAACGTCGCGATCCGGGTCGGTCTGGAAGCCGTTACCGAGTCGTTGAAAAAGGTGCATTTCACCGGCACCCTGGCCGCGCCCGATGCGCCCACCCACATCTGCGTGACCCTGGACAATGGCTTGAGCTACTACGGCCCGATCGTCAATGGTCACGCTGAACTGGAAGGCGGCTGGATCGCCTTCGAATGCGACATGCTCACGCCGCAGGAACTGGGCCTGTAGGGCTGGCGTTAGCGCACCCTTCATCCCCTCGCCGTGCCGCGGTCCGTGGCGGGGGGTATCCTGTAGGATTCAGGTAAGGTACGGCTGCAGTGCGGGAGTGCTTGAGATGAACGGCCACCCCGAAAACGATTCCCAGGATGAACTCGATCTGATGGCCACCGAGTATGAACTCGGCTCTCTGGGCGCGGGGCCGCGCCCAGAGGTGGAACACCATTTGAATCATGCTGCCGAGCTGCTGGCGGCGGTTGACGCCTGGGAGCAGCATTCGCCCGCCCCGGCACCCATTCAACTCCCTCCGCCCGGCCTGTGGCCACGTCTCAAGCATTGGTGGCATCACCGCAGCTGATTCAGGCCAGCGCCGCCGACCAGAGCAACCCCGCCAGGTACAAACCGACGCCGAACACGGTGTGGGCGAGTAGACTGCGGGCGCGCGCCGCTGCGGGGTTTGGCGTCTTCGAGGCGAAAAGGCCAGCACCCATGCCCGGTTGCATGATCAGGTAGGGCGCCAGCACCGTCGCCACACCCAGCGCCAGCGCTGGCAGCAAGGTGGGTCGCAGTACCCAGTCGACACCGTTGAGGATCAGCAGCAGGGCAGCAAAGCCGATGCCGATCAGGTAGTGGATGGACCAGCCCAGTATCCGCTCCCCGGGCAGCGCCGGGGCCTTGGCAATGCTGGTGTGGAAGAACTGCCCGCGGGGCATGTAGCCGACCCAGCGTCCGACCAGCGCCCAGTTCGCCCCCTGCATGCCCAGTACCCGCAGTTGAAACAGTGCCCACAGGTCGGCCAGGGCAGTGGCCGTCACGCCGATCAGAACGGCGAGAATCAGTCCTTCGAGCATCGTTATCTCCATGGTTATCATTCAATAGATTGATTGAATGATTGGCCAATGTTACTTTGCTGTCAATGACTGATCTCAAAACCCAACACCATCACGATATCGCCGAGCTGGCTCGCACCCTGGGCCATGCCCATCGGTTGAACCTGCTGGATGCCATTGCCCAGGGCGAACGTGCCGTCGAACAACTGGCCCAGCACTGCGATCTGACTGTAGCCAATGCCTCCCAACACCTGCAGCACTTGCGCCGTGCCGGTTTCGTGCAGTCCCGCCGCGACGGCAAGCGCGTGCTCTATAGCCTCAGCGCCGGTCCCGTACAGAGCGTATTGGCGGCGCTGGGACAGTTCGCCGAATACAACCGGGCGGCCATGCGCGCACTGCTCGATGACAGCCAGCACACGCCTGAACAGCTCGAAGCCATCAGCCGCGAAGAGTTACTTCAGCGCTTGCGCGAGCACAGTGTGACCTTGCTGGATGTGCGCCCGGCCGCCGAGTTCAACCAGGGACATTTGCCCGGGGCGATCAACATTCCGTTCGCAGAGCTGCAGCAGCGGCTGGGCGAGCTGTCGCCCAGTCAGGAAGTGATCGCCTACTGCCGAGGGCCCTGGTGCGTGTTCTCCCGCGATGCAGTCGCCGCCCTCAGAGCGGGCGGCTTGCAAGCGCGGCATTTTGCCAATGGCGTTGAACACTGGCCGGGCGAGTTGCACTGAGTCAGCCCAGATCTGCCAGGCAGCGCTCGAGGATATCCAGGCCTTCGTTGAACACCTCAGGTTCAATGGTCAGTGGCGCGAGCAGACGGATGATGTGCCGTGCCTTGCCGCTGGGCATCAGCAGCAGGCCGGCAGCCCTGGCCGCTTCCAGCAGTTGGGCAAGCTGAGCGGGTGCCGGTGCGCCGTTGGCGTCGACCAGTTCGATTCCGCGCATTGCCCCGGTGCCGGTCAGGCGTCCCAGGTAGGGCGAAAGCCGCTGTGCCTGCCAGCGCTGGTAGCGGCTGACAATCGCGCTTTCCTGCAATTCACCCCAGGTGGCGAGGTTGGCATCGGTCATCGCCTCGAGGGTAGCCAGGGCTGCGGCACAAGCCATCGGGTTGCCGGAATAGGTACCGCCCAGGCCGCCTTTGGGCAGGCTGTCGAGCAATTCTTTGCGCCCGACCACCGCGCCCAGCGGCATGCCGCCGGCGATGCTCTTGGCCAGCAGCAACAGGTCCGGTTCGATCCCCAGGCGCGGGAAGGCAAAGCGCTGGCCGGTGCGGCCGAAGCCGGACTGGATCTCGTCGGCAATCAGCACAATCCCGTGCTTGTCGCAAAACGCGCGCAGAGCCTGGGCAAAGGCGGGCTCCATCGCCAGAAAACCCCCTTCGCCTTGAACCGGTTCGAAGATCACCGCAGCCACTTCATTGACGTCGATTTCGACGCTGAACAAGCGCTCCAGGGCGTGCAAGGCCTGATCGCCGCTGACCCCGGTGTCGATGCTGGGGAAGGGCAGGTGATAGACCGGTCCCGGCAATACGCCCACCCGTTGCTTATAAGGTGCGACCTTGCCGTTGAGGTTCAGAGTCGCCAGGGTGCGTCCGTGAAAGCCGCCGTCAAAGGCGATGATCGCTGTTTTGCCGGTGGCGCCACGGGCAATCTTCAAGGCGTTTTCAGCCGCTTCCGCGCCACTGTTGGTGAGCATCCCGCTGAGGGGGTAGGAGACCGGCACGAAGTTGCTCAGACGCTCAATCAGCTCGATGTAAGGTGCGTGCCCGGCCGCATTGAAGGCGTAGTGAGTCAGGCGTGTCGCTTGTTGCTGGATGGCGGCGACAATAGCCGGGTTGCAATGCCCCAGGTTCAACACGCCAATACCGCCGACAAAATCGATATAGCGTTTGCCCTGGGTATCCCAGACTTCAGCGTTTTTACCGTGGGACAGGGTTATCGGGTGAACTACGGAAATCGATTGACTAATAAAATCGTGGCTCATGTGCACGTGGCCTCTGGCAAGTTATAGCGCTATCTAAGCGAGGCGGCAGGCATGAGCGCAAACGAATTTAACGATTGCGGTTATTCCTGAAATTATGGAAGTTGGCTCTGCCCGCGCACGCGCTCGCTGATCCACTGCACGAATGCCCGCACCTTGGGCACCTCGGCGGCATGCTCGGCATGGGCGATGAAGTGCGAGCCTTCGCTGGGTTTGGCGTGCTGCCAGGCGATTACCAGTTTGCCTTCGGTCAGCTCCTCGGCCACCAGGTAGTGGGGAATGAGGGCAATGCCACAGCCGGCCTGGGCGGCACGGATACACATGGAGAAAGTGTCGAAGCGCGGGCCGTGGTAGCTGTTTTCGCTGTGCAAGCCCTGGCCCTGGAACCATTCGTGCCAGGCCTCGGGCCGCGAGGTGCATTGCAGCAGGCGCTGCGCGGTCAGGGCGCTGGCGCTGTCGAAGCGGTGCAGGGCGTGCAGCTGCGGCGCGCACACCGGCACCACGGTTTCATTGAATAGCTCGATGCAAGTGGCGCCGGGCCAGGTGCCCTGGCCGAAGAAGAAGGCGATGTCGGCCTTGGCCTGGACCAGATCAAAGGGCTCCAGGGCGTTGCGCACATCCAGGTGGATGCGCGGGTGACGCTCACCGAAGCCCTTGAGGTTGGGGATCAGCCAGCGCTCGCCGAAGGTCGGCTGGGTGGCAATGCGCAGCACTTCGGTTTCGCCGCCGTAGCTGAGGATGTAGCGGCTGGACATGTCCAGTTGCACCAGAATCTTGTTCACTTCCGCCAGGTACAGGGCGCCGGCGGGTGTCAGGTGCAGGCGCCGGCGTATGCGCTGAAACAGCGGATGGCTGAGCATTTCCTCCAGCTGCGCGACCTGCTTGCTCACCGCGCTCTGGGTCAGGTGCAGCTCTTGCGCGGCGCGGGTGAAGCTCAGGTGCCGGGCGGCGGCCTCAAAGCACTGCAGGGCGGTGGTGGAGGGCATCAGTCGTTTGGACATGGGCGGTTAATCCGGCGAAAAAAGCGTGAGGTCATTCCGTAACGGAATCATGTGCTTCTAAAAGGTCGTTTGTGAGTGTCGGCCCTGTAGATTAATACTGACCCACATCAAGGATTTCAACTGAAATTATCAGTAGGCAAAACAGCAACGTCAGGGCAACTAACTGAGCACTTTTGCTTGCCCGAAAGTTTGTTGACTAATACCCCGTACATACCTGTTGGAGGACATTTATTTCGGCTTGGGACGGGCCTCGGACAACAACAAGCGTCACCACCAAAATAACAATTTCTGCTCTAACCCTGTCGGCTGCGCACGCTGTGCAGCGACATACCCAGTTGAGGGTTGAACATGGCATCGCTACAACAAAAGAAACAGCGTTCGCTACAGCACGGTTTGACATCCCGCCAGGTGTCGATGATCTCCATTGCCGGGATCATTGGTGCCGGACTGTTCATCGGTTCATCCACCGCTATCGCCACGGCCGGGCCGGCCATTCTCATTTCCTACGCCATGACCGGCCTGCTGGTGCTGCTGGTGATGCGCATGCTCGGCGAAATGGCGATTGCCAACCCGAACAGCGGTTCGTTTTCGACTTACGCCAGCCAGGCCATCGGCCCTTGGGCCGGGTTCACCATCGGCTGGTTGTACTGGTGGTTCTGGGTGTTGATCATTCCGGTGGAAGCGATTGCCGGGGCTGACATCCTCCATGCCTATTTCCCCGGTGTGCCTTCCTGGCTGTTCGCCTTCCTGATCATGATCGTGCTGTCATGCACCAACCTGATCAGCGTGAAGAACTTCGGTGAGTTCGAGTACTGGTTCGCTTTGATCAAAGTGGTGGCGATCCTGGGGTTCATCGGTGTGTGCACCCTGGCGGTGTTCGGCGTCTGGCCACTGGCGCAGCAGACGTCCGGGGTCAGTCAGTTGTGGGCCAATGGCGGCTTCATGCCTAACGGGTTTGGCGCGGTGCTGGGCGGTGTGCTGGTCACGATCTTCTCGTTCTTCGGTGCAGAAATCGTCACTATTGCCGCTGACGAAACCTCCAACCCCAAGGAGAAGATCCGCAAGGCCACCAATCTGGTGGTTTATCGCATTGCCATCTTCTATATCGTTTCGATTTTCTTCATCGTCTCGCTGGTGGCCTGGAACGATCCGGGACTCAAGTCCGTCGGCTCCTTCCAGCGCGTGCTGGAGGTGCTGAACGTGCCGGGTGCCAAGTTGCTGGTCGATCTGGTGGTATTGGTGGCGGTGACCAGTTGCATGAACTCGGGCTTGTACACCGCCTCGCGGATGCTGTACTCCCTGGGTTCGCGTGGTGAAGCACTGCCCATGACCAAGCGCATTTCCGGCAACGGTGTGCCGACGGTGGCGGTGATTCTTTCGACCTTTGCCGGGTTTGCCGGCTGCCTGGTCAACTATGTGTTCCCTGGCAAGGTGTTTGGCTTCCTGCTCTCGACCACCGGCGCCATTGCCCTGCTGGTCTACCTGGTGATCGCAGTGTCGCAGTTGCGCATGCGCGCCATCACCGACCGTGAAGGCACGCCGCTTGAGTTCAAGATGTGGCTGTTCCCGTGGCTGACCTGGCTGGTGATCGGCCTGATCGTCACCGTGCTGGGCTACATGCTAATCAGCCCTGCCTACCGCTACGAAACCCTGATGACCGCTGGCGTGACCCTGGCGATCCTGTTGATCTCGCTGACCCGGCGCAAATCAGCCGCCAATGGCCTGCCAGGCCAGACGTTGACATCAGGTAAAGGTGCCTAGCCGGTACGTTCCTGCCCACCGAAGCCCATGACCTGTTCATGGGCTTTTGCGTTGCACGGCGGTACTATCGGCAACGCTTTCCCTCTAAAACAGACAACCAGGAAGCTTATGAACAACCCTCTGTTATCCGTTCAGGAACTGGCCGCCCCCGAGGGCGTCTGCTATGGCTGCGGCTGTTCCCACCCAAGCGGTCTGCACCTGAAAAGCCATTGGGATGCAGACGGCATTCACCTGATCTGCCGGCATTCGCCCGACAGCACCTTTCTTGGCTGGCCCGGGCTGGTCTACGGCGGCCTGCTGGCGATGCTGGTCGATTGCCATTCCAACTGGGCTGCCATGGCTTATCACTATCGCGCCGAAGGGCGTGAGCCGGGGAGCCTGCCACGTATCGACTGCGTGACCGGGCAGCTCAACCTGACCTACCTCAAGCCCACGCCCATGGGCGTCGAGCTGCTGCTCAAGGCCCGGGTAGAAGGCGAGATCGGGCGCAAGAGCCGGGTGATCTGCGAAGTCTGGGCTGACGATGTGCTGACCGTGAGCGCCGACTCGGTGTTCGTGCGGGTCGACACCGAGCGGCTCAAACACAAGGCCCACGGTCAGGTCTGAAACCGCGGGCCGGGCAGCCTAGCGCAGGCTGGAGGCCATCTGCGCGAGGACATCCAGCACGGCGTTGGCCAGTTGTTTCGAGCGCAGACCGTTCCAGCCCGTTTCCGGGTTGGGCGCGTCGTCGTGGTCCTTGAACGGCATCTCCAGGGTCAGCGACAGGCAATCGTAGGTTTGGCCAACGCTGTTGGCGCCCAGGGTCAGGTTGGCCTGACCCGGGGCTGAACGCGGGTAACCGTGCACCTGCTGGAAATCGACCGTGCGCTGGCACAGGCTGTCGCGGAAGGTTTTTTCAAGTGCTTTGATGCGCGAGGTGAACCCGGGGTTGCCTTCGCAGCCCGCAGTGAAAACATGGGGGATTTCCTCATCGCCATGCACGTCGAGGAACATGTCGACGCCATGCAGCTTCATCTGCAATTGGGCAAACAGCACTTCCGGGCTCTTGTCGGTGCTTGCGCTTTGCCAGGCACGGTTGAGGTCCTGGCCGGCGGCATTGGTCCGCAGGTGGCCGCGCAGTGCACCGTCAGGATTCATGTTGGCAATCAGGTACAGGTCAGCCTGTTGCAGCAGTGCCTGCAGGGTCGGGTCGTTGTGTTGCAGGCGGTCGATCACGCCTTCCATGAACCACTCGGCCATGTGTTCACCCGGGTGCTGCTGGGCAATGATCCAGATTTTGCGTTTGCCACTGGCGCCGTCGCCTGCGCGCAGCAATTGAATATCACGACCTTCGACGCTGCGGCCGGTGGCCAGCAGGTCAACGCCTGGCAGACTGGTGGCGCGTTCGATCAGTTGATTGTGGCGGGCGCGGGGGTAAGGCTCGAAATAGGCGAACCAGGCCTGCGGCTGTTCGGCGTTGAGCTCGAAGCTCAGGGCTTTGCCGTCAAACCGGGTGGGTACGCGGAACCAGCGCTGCTGATCGTAGGACGCTACCGCCTGATATCCCGTCCAGGCTTCGTTATAGGAAGACTGTCCGGCGTTTTCCAGAACAAAGCTGTGCACCTGGCCCGTGGTCAGGCCGCTGGCTTTGAAGTGAAACCACTGGAAATGATCGCTGCGGGTGTCAGGACGAATTGCCAGGCGCGTACGGCGCGGGTCACTGGCATCGTTGATGAGGATGTTGCCGGAATCGAAGTCGCAGTCGATGTGCAGAGGGGGCAGCGTCACAGTCATCACCAGGCTCCTGTAGAGTTGTTGTGACCCTCACTCTACACGCCTGGCTCAGGACCAGAAACCGATCGCTGCCATTGCCGCCAGGGCAAGCCCGATGGCTACCGAGCACCCGCCTATGGACAACGCCGCCCGAGGCTGGCGATACCAGGCGTCATGACCCAGTTGCCGCGCCGGGGCGAGCAGGGTGCGCCAACGCAGTTCGGTGGCATGGAAGGCTTCGCGGTGCTCGGGGGTGGTGTCGAGCCAGCGGCGAAAGTCGATGCGCTCGCTGGCAGTCACATCCGGACTTTGCAGGCGCACGTACCACTGGCCCGCAGCGCTGGCGATGACGTCACCCTGCGGGCGTACGCTCTGCAGCGCCTGGTTCATGTGGCGTTCTACGGTGAGCGCAGGTAAATCGAGGCGTTCGGCGATGGCGGCAAAGCTCAGCTGATCGAGGCGGCTAAGGAGGAACACCTGCTGGACGCGGCGCGGCAGCTTTTTCAGGTGCTGCAGCAGGCCATCGTCAGCGAGGTCCTGGGAATGGGGATGGTGCTCAAGGGGCAGCAGCAGACGGGTCATGTACAAGCTCCTTGCTTAATAAGAGGGGGAGGGGGCGTCCTCCGTGACGCGCTAACAGCTTAGTCTTAACGAGATTGATTCTCAAGTGCTAATTCTGCAAAGCGCTGTTACATGCTTCACCCTGCGACATTCATTTGCTATCATCGCGGCCATTCAAGCAACACCCGCCTTCATTAGCCTGAAGAGCCAAAAAAAAGACCCGGCAAAAAGCCGGGTCAAAAACCGTGATTAGCCTGATGAGGAGATAATCTGAGAGTCCGACCTAAGGGCTTTCAGTTTATCCAACCAGTCTCGCGACCAGTTGTGAGCAATAATAATCGTTATCATTTGCAAGTCAAATGAATTTTCTGTCATTCCGTAAAAAAATTTTACCGAATGCGCTCCCTCGTTCAACGAACGGCGCTGGCGCCGTTATCGTAGCGACTCCCCACGTTTACTACTGCGTACTTGCTCAGGACCGCTGATGAGTGATCGGCATGTGTTCGAGCACCGTTTTGGCGGTGTTGATCATGTGCACCACCGCCAGCGCCAGGTCTCGCTGCGTCCCCTGCAAACTGTTCGCCGACTCATGCGCCGTGGCGGCGGCCCAGCGCAGTAGCTGGGTCACATGCTCATTGGCCTGCGCTTCATTCAGGCCCTCGCGTGGCACCAGCCAGCTTGACTGTGTCGAGTCCGCAGGCGGGGCCGGGTTCAAGTAGAAATCCAGTGCACGTCGAGCGGCATCGCTGTTGCTCAGGGACTCGTTGTCCAGGGTGAGATCCTTTTCAGGAAGTGTCTGTTTCATGCGGCAGCCTGCCTTGTGAATGAACAATGATCGGACTCGGCAAAGATTAATACGTTTTGTAGTTGCTACTAATCTTTAAATACTACAATTTGTGTATTGAGCGCCACGGGGCAGTCCGTATCGTGCCAGCGATGGATAATTGGACTGATCTGGTTAAAGCCAGGATGCGTGAGATAGACCTCACGCAGGAAAAGCTCGCCGAACGCATCGGCTACACGCAAGGCGCCGTGGGCCATTGGTTGTGTGAGAGACGCCAGCCGAAGCTGCGGGTGCTCAACCAGATTCTGGTGGAAGTGGGGTTCCCGCCGCTGCAGATGGTCTATCCGCACCAGTTGCGGGAAAACGGCGGTGTCTATGAAACAAACGCTTTTCCGCTTGCGGTGACCGGTGCCGACGGCCAGCGGCACGAATTGTATTTTCGCTACCCGATTCTGGGTTGGGACAACCTGGACGAAGTAGAGATGCCTGAAACCGCCGAGCGCCAGGCAAGTGATTATGCGGCGCAGGGGCGAGGGTTCTGGTTACGTGTCGAAGGCGATGCGATGACGGCGCCAATGGGCTTGAGTGTGCCGCAGGGCATGTTGATCCTGGTGGACAGCGGTCTCACCGCCGAATCGGGCAAGTTGCTGATTGCACGTTCGCCCGACAGCACGGCCATCGTGTTCCGCCAGTTGATCGAAGAGGGTGGCCAGCGCTACCTGAAACCACTCAACCCGACCTATCCCAAAGCCCTGTTCACCGAGCAGACAGAAGTGCTCGGTGTCGTGGTGCAAGCGTTGGTGAAGTTCCTGTAGGAGCGGATTCATCCGCGATGGACTGCGCAGCAGGCCCATTTTGAACTGCGCCCCAACGGTTGGATGGGTGTCCAACTATTGGGGCGCAGTTCATTTTTGGGCCCGCGCTGCGGGCCATCGCGGATGAATCCGCTCCTACATCAGGCCTCTTCCAGCTCCACCAGCACAGCCCCTTCACTGACCATCTCGCCTTCCTGGCAAAACAGCGCCTTGACCGTCCCGGCCTGAGGGGCGCGAATGCTGTGTTCCATTTTCATGGCTTCCAGCACCACCAGTTGCGCACCGGCTTCTACCGCCTGCCCGACCTCGACCAAGACCCGCACGATACTGCCGTTCATGGGCGCGCTGAGGCCGCCCTGATGGCTGTGGCTGGCATCGGCCTCGGCAATCGGATCAAACGGCGTGACCGCGTGCAGCTCACCATCCCACTGCAGATACAAGGTGTCGCCGCGGCGAATCGCCAGGTGCTGACGGCGCAGGCCGTTGTCTTCGATCTGCAACTGTTCAGCCACCAGCTTCAGCGCTGATGAGGTGGCGTGGGTCAGGCTGAGCGCCTGGTTCTGGCCATTGCAGTTCAGGTGCAGGCTGACCTGCGCTGGCACCCCGGCACGGAAGCCGTTGTTGGCGGCCCAGGGCGAATGGCGATCATCCAGGCGCGGTGCTAGCGGCTGGCTCTGGATGAAGGCTTCACCCGCCGCTTGCCAGAACAGTGCAGGCAATGGCTGTGGCGCAGGCAGGAGTTGCTCCTGATAGCGCGGGATGAAACCGGTATCCAGCTCAGCGTTGGCAAAGGCCGGGTGAGCCAGAATGCGCCGCAAGAAGGCAATGTTGGTTTTCAAACCGCCAATGGCAAACTCGTCGAGCATCGCCAGCAAGCGTAGGCGCGCCTGTTCACGGGTCTGGCCCCAGGCAATCAGCTTGCCCAGCATCGGGTCGTAGAACGGCGAGATGCTGTCGCCTTCACTGACCCCGGTGTCGACCCGGCGTCCTTCGCCAGGCGCCGACTCGCGGTACAGCGCCAGGTGACCGGTGGCCGGCAGGAAGTCGTTGGCCGGGTCTTCCGCGTACAGCCGCACTTCGATGGCGTGGCCGTTAAGCGGCACCTGCGCCTGGGTGATCGGCAGAGGCTCGCCGCACGCTACGCGGATCTGCCAGGCGACCAGGTCGAGGCCGGTGATGGCTTCGGTGACCGGGTGCTCGACCTGCAGACGGGTGTTCATCTCCATAAAGAAGAACTCGCCACGCGCATCGAGCAGGAACTCCACCGTACCCGCACCGACATAACCGATGGCCTGGGCGGCCTTGACTGCGGCTTCGCCCATGGCCTGACGCTGGGCGCTGCTCAAGCCTGGGGCTGGGGCTTCTTCGACGACTTTCTGGTGACGGCGCTGGATCGAGCAATCGCGCTCGTTGAGGTACAGGCAGTTGCCATGCTGGTCGGCAAACACCTGAATCTCGACGTGGCGCGGTTTGAGTACGTATTTTTCCACCAGCATGCGCGCGTCGCCAAACGACGACTGCGCTTCACGCTGGGCCGAGGCCAGGGCTTCACCCAGTTGGCTTTCGCTCTCGACCACTTTCATGCCCTTGCCACCACCGCCGGCGGTAGCCTTGAGCAGCACCGGGTAGCCGATTTTCTCGGCGGCGGCGCGGAAGGTTTCCAGGTCCTGGGCTTCGCCGTGGTACCCCGGCACCAGTGGCACGCCGGCCTGTTCCATCAGGGCCTTGGCCGCCGATTTGCTGCCCATGGCGTCGATGGCGCTGGCCGGTGGGCCGAGGAAAATCAGTCCGGCCTGTTCGATGGCGCGGGCAAAGCCGGCGTTCTCGGAGAGAAAGCCATAGCCCGGGTGAATCGCCTGGGCGCCGCTGGCTTTCGCGGCCGCGAGCAATTTTTCGATGTCCAGGTAGCTGTCGGCAGCTTTGGCGCCACCCAGGTCGACGCGGATATCGGCTTCGCGGCTGTGCCGGGCATCACGGTCAATGGCGCTGTGCACGGCGACGGTGGTCAGGCCCAGGGCTTTGGCGGTGCGCATGACCCGGCAAGCGATTTCGCCACGGTTGGCAACCAGCAGGGTGGTCAACGGGGTGTGGGTCATGGGCGCGGCTCCTTGTTCGACGGTTCGGCCTGCCAGGCCGGGCTGCGTTTTTCCAGGAAGGCGCGCAAACCTTCCTGCCCCTCGGGGCTGACCCGGATACGGGCAATGGCGTTCTCGCAATAACGCCGCAGTGCCGGGGTCAGTTCGCCGTGGCCGACTTCGCGCAGCAGCTCTTTACTGGCTCGCATGGCTTGCGGGCTGTTGAGCAGCAAGTTGTCGATCCATTGTGCGACTGCCTGTTCAAGCTCGGCAGCGGGATAGGCTTCGGCCAGCAGGCCCAGTTCGCGGGCGCGCTCACCGCTGAAACGTTCGGCGGTCAGGGCATAGCGACGTGCGGCACGCTCGCCCATGGCCTGGACCACGAAGGGGCTGATCACCGCAGGCGCCAGGCCGATGCGCACTTCCGACAGGCACAGCTGCGCGTCGGTGGCGCCAATGGCCATGTCGCAGCAGCTGATCAGGCCCAACGCGCCGCCGAAGGCGGCACCCTGGACCACGGCCAGGGTCGGCACCTTGAGCCTGGCCAGGTTGTACATCAGCTCCGCCAGCTCGCGGGCATCGTCGAGGTTGGTGTTGTAGTCCAGCGCTGCCGACTGCTGCATCCAGGCCAGGTCGGCGCCGGCACTGAAGTGCCGGCCACGGCCACGCAACAGGACAAAGCGCAGGCTCGCATCGGCAGAGAGCTGGTCGATGGCCAGGATCAGTTCGCGGATCATCTGCGCGTTGAAGGCGTTGTTCTTGTCTTCCCGGCTGAGCCACAGGGTGGCAAAACCACGGGGGTCCTTGATCAGTTCAAGGGTAGTGAAGTCGCTCATGGTCACATCCGGAAAATGCCGAAACGGCTCTGTTCGATCGGTGCGTTGAGGGCTGCGGACAACGCCAGGCCAAGGATCTCGCGGGTTTGTGCAGGGTCAATGACGCCGTCGTCCCACAAGCGGGCGCTGGAGTAATACGGATGGCCCTGGTGCTCGTACTGGTCGAGGATCGGTTGTTTGAGGCGTGCTTCGTCTTCGGCGCTGAACGGATGGCCGCTGCGTTCGCTCTGCTCGCGCTTGACCTGGGCCAGCACACCGGCGGCCTGCTCGGCGCCCATCACGCCGATGCGCGCATTCGGCCACATCCACAGGAAGCGTGGATCGTAGGCACGGCCACACATGCCGTAGTTGCCGGCACCGAAGCTGCCACCGATGATTACGGTGAATTTCGGTACCTGGGCGCAAGCCACCGCAGTCACCAGCTTGGCGCCATGCTTGGCAATACCGCCGGCCTCGTATTTCTGCCCGACCATGAAGCCGGTGATGTTCTGCAGGAACAGCAGCGGGATGCCACGCTGGCAGGCCAGCTCAATGAAGTGCGCACCTTTTTGCGCGGCTTCGGCGAACAGGATGCCATTGTTGGCGAGGATCGCCACCGGGTAACCGTGCAGGTGGGCAAAGCCACACACCAACGTAGTGCCGAACAGCGCCTTGAACTCGTCGAACACCGAACCGTCGACCAGGCGGGCAATGACTTCGCGCACATCGAACGGTTGCTTGGCATCGGCCGGGACCACACCGTACAGCTCCTGGGCGTCATACAGCGGGGCAATCGGCGCCTGCTGCGTCAGCTTGCCCAGCTTGTGCCAGTTGAGATTGGCCACGCAGCGCCGGGCGATGGCCAGGGCGTGTTCGTCGTTGTCGGCATAGTGGTCGGCAACGCCACTGGTCTTGCAGTGCACATCGGCGCCACCGAGGTCCTCGGCGCTGACCACTTCACCGGTGGCGGCTTTGACCAGCGGGGGACCGGCGAGAAAAATCGTCGCCTGCCGACGGACCATGATCGCCTCGTCGGCCATGGCCGGCACATAGGCGCCACCGGCGGTGCACGAGCCCATGACCACGGCAATCTGCGGAATCCCCAGAGCGCTCATGTTGGCCTGGTTGAAGAAGATCCGTCCAAAGTGCTCGCGGTCGGGGAATACCTCATCCTGACGCGGCAGGTTGGCACCGCCGGAGTCCACCAGATACAGGCAGGGCAGGCGGTTCTGCAGGGCGATGGCCTGGGCGCGCAGGTGTTTTTTCACTGTCAGCGGGTAGTAGGAGCCGCCTTTGACCGTGGCATCGTTGGCGACGATCATGCATTCGACGCCTTCGACCCGACCGATGCCGGCGATTACTCCGGCGGCCGGCACGTCTTCGCCATAAACGTCATGGGCTGCCAGCTGGCCGATTTCGAGAAACGGAGAGCCAGGGTCAAGCAGGCGGTCGATGCGCTCGCGCGGCAGCAGTTTGCCCCGCGAGGTGTGCCGCTCCTGGGCCTTGTGGCCGCCGCCCTGATGGACCTTGGCGAGCAAGGTGCGCAGGGCCTGGACCTGTTCGAGCATGGCCGCACTGTTGCCGGCGAATTCGGCCGAACGCGGGTTGATCTGGGTGTGCAGGGTAGCCATGGGCGTTGTCCTTGTGCTCAGCGGGTTTCGTTGAACAGTTCGCGCCCGATCAGCATCCGGCGGATTTCGCTGGTGCCGGCGCCGATCTCGTAGAGCTTGGCGTCACGCAACAGGCGGCCTGCCGGGAACTCGTTGATGTAGCCGTTGCCACCGAGAATCTGAATGGCTTCCAGGGCCATCTGGGTCGCGCGTTCGGCGGTATACAGGATCACCCCGGCAGCGTCCTTGCGGGTGGTTTCGGCGCGATCGCAGGCCTGGGCTACCGCGTACAGGTAGGCGCGGCTGGCGTTGAGCTGGGTGTACATGTCGGCGATCTTGCCCTGGATCAGCTGGAACTCTCCGATGCTTTGGCCGAACTGCTTGCGGTCATGGATGTACGGCACCACCAGGTCCATACAGGCCTGCATGATCCCGGTCGGGCCGCCGGAAAGCACCACGCGCTCGTAGTCCAGGCCGCTCATCAGCACCTTCACGCCGCCATTAAGTGCACCGAGGATGTTCTCGGCCGGCACTTCGACGTTGTCGAAGAACAGCTCGCAGGTGTTGGAACCGCGCATGCCCAGCTTGTCGAACTTGTTGCTGCGGCTGAAGCCTTTCCAGTCACGCTCGACAATAAAGGCGGTGATACCGTGCGGGCCTTTTTCCAGGTCGGTCTTGGCGTAGATCACATAGGTGTTGGCGTCTGGGCCGTTGGTGATCCAGGTCTTGCTGCCGTTGAGGACGAAATGGTCGCCGCGCTGTTCGGCGCGCAGCTTCATCGAGACCACGTCGGAACCGGCATTGGGCTCGCTCATGGCCAGGGCGCCGATGTGCTCGCCGCTGATCAGCTTGGGCAGGTACTTGGCTTTCTGTTCGGCGTTGCCGTTGCGGTTGATCTGGTTGACGCAGAGGTTGGAGTGGGCGCCGTAGGAGAGGGCGACCGAGGCCGAGCCGCGGCTGATTTCTTCCATGGCCACCACATGGGCCAGGTAACCCAGGCCGGCACCGCCGTACTCTTCGCTGACGGTGATGCCGAGCAGGCCCATGTCACCGAACTTGCGCCACATATCGGCGGGGAACAGGTTGTCCTGGTCGATCTGCGCCGCACGCGGTGCCAGCTCTGCTGCAACGAAGGACTGCACCTGGTCGCGCAGCATGTCGATGGTTTCGCCGAGGGCGAAGTTCAGGGTTGGATAATGCATGCGGGCACCTTCTGTTGTTTATTGTTGGAGTTCATCGCCGGGCAAGCGATCACCTTTACGTTAACGTAAACCTGAGTCCGTTGACTGTCAATCTCACCATGACCTTTACGTTAACGTAAATATGCGCCAGAGTAAGACCCGCTTGAATCAGCTCCCAGAACAATCACAACAAGGGACCGTCATGAATCAACCGAGCTATACCCAGGGGCGCCAGGACAAGCCCTTGCTGGCCATGACCATTGGCCAGGCGTTCGACAACACGGTGTCACGTTTCGCCGAACGTGAGGCCCTGGTGGTCCGCCACCAGCAGCTGCGCTACAGCTGGCAGCAACTGGCTGACACTGTTGACCATCACGCCCGGGCGCTGATGGCCCTGGGGCTGCAGACCGGCGACCGTCTGGGCATCTGGGCACCGAACTGCGCGCAGTGGTGCATCACCCAGTTCGCCACGGCCAAGATCGGCGTGATCCTGGTCAACATCAACCCGGCCTACCGCACCAGCGAGCTTGAGTATGTGCTCAAGCAGTCAGGCTGCCAGTGGCTGGTCTGCGCCGGGGCTTTCAAAACCTCCGACTACCACGCCATGCTCGCTGAGCTGGTGCCGACACTGGGCGAACAGCAACCAGGGCAATTGAGCAGTGAACGGCTACCGGACCTGCGCGGACTGATCAGCCTCGATGCCTCGCCACCCGCAGGGTTCCTGCCCTGGGCAGAGCTGACGACGCAGGTCGAACAGACCGCACTGGCTGACTACCAGGCCCGCCAGCAGAGCCTGCAGTTCGACCAGCCGGTGAACATCCAGTACACCTCCGGCACCACCGGCTTCCCCAAGGGCGCGACCCTCAGCCATTACAACATCCTCAACAATGGCTATATGGTCGGTGAAAGCCTGGGCCTGAGCGAAACGGACCGCATGGTGATCCCGGTGCCGTTGTATCACTGCTTCGGCATGGTCATGGGTAACCTCGGCTGCGTGACCCATGGCAGCACCATGATCTACCCCAATGACGCCTTCGATCCTTTGCTCACCCTGGGCACCGTCGCCGAAGAGCAGGCCACCGCCCTGTATGGCGTACCGACCATGTTCATCGCCATGCTCGACCATCCCCAGCGTGGCGAGTTCGACTTGTCGAGCTTGCGCACCGGGATCATGGCCGGCGCCACCTGCCCGATCGAAGTGATGCGCCGGGTGATCGACCAGATGCACATGAGCGAGGTGCAGATTGCCTATGGCATGACCGAAACCAGCCCGGTGTCCCTGCAAACCGGCCCGGAGGACGAACTGGAACTGCGGGTGACCACGGTGGGGCGCACCCAGCCGCAACTGGAGAGCAAGATCGTCGACGAGCACGGCTGCGTCGTGCCGCGCGGGCAGATCGGTGAACTGTGCACCCGTGGCTATAGCGTGATGCTCGGCTATTGGGGCAACCCGCAGGCCACCCATGAGTCCATCGACCCGGCGGGCTGGATGCATACCGGTGATCTGGCGACCATGAACGAGGCGGGGTATGTGTGCATCGCCGGGCGCAACAAGGACATGATCATTCGGGGCGGTGAGAACATCTATCCGCGTGAACTGGAGGAGTTCTTCTTCACCCATCCGGCGGTGGCCGATGTGCAGGTGATCGGTATTCCGGATGAGCGTTATGGCGAGGAAATCGTTGCCTGGATCAAGTTCCACCCCGGCCACAGCGCCAGTGAGATCGAACTGCAACAGTGGTGCAAAAGCCGCATTGCCCACTTCAAGACACCACGGCACTTCCGTTTTGTGGACGAGTTCCCGATGACGGTGACCGGCAAGGTGCAGAAGTTCAAGATGCGTGAAATCAGCATCGAAGAACTCAGCAGCCGCTGAAACGTAGGAGCAACCGTCTGTCACCTGGTTAACTGTAGGAGCGGATTTATCCGCGATGGACTGCGTAGCAGGCCCATTTTTAGGGCCGCTCCGCGCCCCATCGCGGATTAATCCGCTCCTACTGGCGGCTCGTCGCTCGGCGGGTCGCCCACGGTGGGCGGCACTGTCGGCTTGCCCGGCACTTCATCGGGTTCTTCATCCGGTACCACAGGCGGCAGGGTCGGGTCGTCTATATTCGGATCGGGTGTTTCTGCCGGGATAGGAATGTTCATGGCCTGACCTCGCAACGGGGAGGGGACTGAGTATTTTTTGACTGCACAGCGTGGCAATCGCTCATTTTTTTTGAACCCCGCGCCGCTCACCCGCTCTGAACTCTTACTGCCCCCTCGTAACGGAGCAAGGATCGATGACCCGCGATGAGCCCTTCGAAACCGACCGCGTAGCCCCGGCAAACGATCACCCCGAGCAGGCCATCAGCCTTTCCCAGGCCCTGCTGGAACCGCGGATTGTGATCGAGAATACCCAGCCCGTGCTCGATGGCGGCTTGTTTGCGGTCAAGGCAGTGGTCGCTGAGGTGGTTCAGGTCAGCAGCAAGGTCTATATCGATGGCCATGACACCCTGGCGGTCATGCTCAATTGGCGTCAGGCCCGCAGCCGGCGCTGGCATTGTGTGCCCATGACGTTTGTCGGCAACGACCTGTGGCAGGCCCAGATCAGCGTCACGGAGCAGGGCCGGCACCTGTTCAGCATTGAGGCCTGGATCGATCCGTTCGCCACCTTTTGCCATGACCTCGAGAAAAAATTCACCGCCGGGGTATCCGTAGCGCTGGAGTTGCAGGAAGCGCTACTGCTGCTCGAACAAAATATCCAGCGCAGTAGCGGCGTGCTGCGTGAACAGCTGCAAGCATTACGTCAGACCTTGCCGACCCTGGCGCCCGAAGAGCAGGTGGCCCAGCTGCTGCATGCCGATACCGCCGTGTTGATGCGCGAGGCCGATCACCGCACCTACCTGAGCCGCAGCCCGGAATACCCGCTGGATGTGGAGCGCAAACAGGCGTTGTTCGCCAGTTGGTATGAGCTTTTTCCCCGCTCGATCACCGACGATCCCGAACGCCATGGCACCTTCAACGATGTCCATGAGCGTTTGCCGATGATCCGCGACATGGGTTTTGACGTGCTGTATTTTCCGCCCATTCACCCTATTGGCATGAGTTTTCGCAAGGGCCGCAACAATGCCCTGCAGGCCGAGCCGGACGATCCGGGCAGCCCCTACGCCATCGGCAGCGAAGAGGGCGGGCATGACGCGATTCATCCGCAACTGGGCAGTCGCGAGGACTTTCGGCGCCTGGTCGCCGCCGCCGCCGAGCATGGCCTGGAGATCGCCCTGGACTTTGCCATCCAGTGCTCGCAGGACCACCCCTGGCTCAAGGAACACCCAGGCTGGTTCTCCTGGCGCCCGGACGGCAGCATTCGCTACGCGGAGAACCCGCCGAAAAAATACCAGGACATCGTCAACGTCGATTTTTATGCCGCCGAGGCCGTTCCGTCGCTGTGGCTGGCCCTGCGCGATGTGGTGCTGGCCTGGGTGCACGAAGGGGTGAAGACGTTTCGCGTCGACAACCCGCACACCAAGCCGCTGCCGTTCTGGCACTGGTTGATCGCCAATGTGCGCAGCCAGCACCCCGAGGTGATCTTCCTCGCCGAGGCCTTCACCAAGCCGGCGATGATGGCACGCCTGGGTAAGGTCGGTTATTCCCAGAGCTACAGCTATTTCACCTGGCGCAACACCAAGGCCGAGCTGCAAAGCTATTACGAAGAACTCAACCAGCCGCCATGGTGCTATTGCTACCGGCCGAATTTCTTCGTCAATACGCCGGACATCAACCCGTTTTTTCTCCATGAGTCTGGTCGCGCGGGCTTCCTCATTCGCGCCGCCCTGGCCACCATGGGATCGGGGTTGTGGGGCATGTATTCGGGATTCGAGCTGTGCGAGTCGACCCCGATTCCCGGCAAGGAGGAGTACATGGATTCGGAGAAGTACCAGATCCGTCCGCGCGACTTCAGCCAGCCCGGCAACATCATTGCCGAGATTGCCCAGCTCAACCGTATCCGCCGGCAGAATCCGGCGCTGCAGACTCATCTGGGCGTGGCGTTCTATCAGGCCTGGAACGACAACATCCTGTACTTCGGCAAGCGCACCGCCGAACGCGACAATTTCATCCTCATTGCCATCAGCCTCGACCCGCACAACGCCCAGGAGGCGCATTTCGAGTTGCCACTCTGGGAGCTGGGCCTGGATGACAACGCCGACACCTTCGGCGAAGACCTGATGACCGGCCATCGCTGGACCTGGCACGGCAAGAGCCAATGGATGCGCATCGAACCCTGGCACCTGCCGTTTGCTATCTGGCGTATCGGCCGTAGCTGAAAGCTTCAAGCCTCAAGCTTCAAGTTAGAAGCGAGGGTAAATGCACTGATAGAAAGGAGTCGAACATGGCCAAGCGTTCCCGCCCGGCAGACTTCATCGACGACCCGCTGTGGTACAAGGACGCGATCATCTACCAGGTGCACGTCAAGTCCTTCTTCGATTCGAACAACGACGGTATCGGTGATTTTCCCCGGCCTGATCGCCAAGCTCGACTACATCGCCGAGCTTGGCGTCAATACCCTCTGGTTGTTGCCGTTCTACCCCTCGCCACGGCGCGACGATGGTTACGACATCGCCGAGTACAAAGCCGTGCACCCGGACTATGGCACCCTCGCCGATGTGAAGCGCTTTATCGCCGAGGCCCATAATCGCGGCCTGCGGGTGATTACCGAACTGGTCATCAATCACACTTCCGACCAGCACCCCTGGTTCCAGAAAGCCCGGCGCGCCAAACCCGGAAGCAAGGCCCGGGACTTTTACGTGTGGTCCGACAGCGACCAGAAGTACGACGGTACGCGGATCATCTTTCTCGACACCGAAAAGTCCAACTGGACCTGGGACCCGGTAGCCGGCCAGTACTTCTGGCACCGCTTCTATTCGCACCAGCCAGATCTGAATTTCGACAACCCGCAGGTGCTAAAGGCCGTCATCGACGTGATGCGTTACTGGCTCGACCTCGGTGTCGACGGTCTGCGCCTGGATGCAATCCCGTACCTGATCGAGCGCGATGGCACCAACAATGAAAACCTGCCCGAGACCCACCAGGTGCTCAAGCAGATTCGCGCCGAAATCGATGCCAACTACCCCGACCGCATGCTCCTCGCCGAGGCCAATCAGTGGCCGGAAGACACCCAGCTGTATTTCGGCGAAGGGCAGGGCGACGAATGCCACATGGCCTTCCACTTCCCGTTGATGCCGCGCATGTACATGGCCGTGGCCCAGGAAGACCGCTTTCCGATCACCGACATCCTGCGCCAGACTCCGGACATCCCGGCCAACTGCCAGTGGGCGATCTTCTTGCGCAACCACGATGAGCTGACCCTGGAGATGGTCACCGACCGCGAGCGTGACTACCTGTGGAACTACTACGCCGAAGACCGCCGGGCGCGAATCAACCTGGGTATTCGCCGGCGCCTGGCGCCGCTGTTGCAACGCGACCGGCGGCGGGTGGAGTTGCTCAGCAGCCTGCTACTGTCGATGCCCGGCACGCCGACCCTGTACTACGGCGACGAAATCGGCATGGGCGACAACATCTATCTGGGCGACCGCGATGGCGTACGCACGCCGATGCAGTGGTCGATCGACCGCAACGGCGGCTTCTCTCGCGCCGACCCGGCGCGCCTGGTGCTGCCGCCGATCATGGACCCGCTGTACGGTTTTGCCTCGGTCAATGTCGAAACCCAGGCCCACGATCCGCATTCGCTGTTGAACTGGAACCGGCGCCTGCTGGCGGTGCGCAAGCAGCAGAAGGCCTTTGGCCGCGGTACGCTGACCATGCTTTCGCCGAGCAACCGGCGAATTCTGGCCTACATCCGTGAGTACACCGGCGCCGATGGCAAGCGCGAGATCATCCTCTGCGTGGCCAACGTCTCGCGCGCCGCGCAAGCCGCCGAGCTCGACCTGTCGCCCTACGTCGACAGTGTGCCGGTGGAGATGCTCGGCGGCAGTGCCTTTCCGCCGATTGGTCAGTTGCCATTTCTGCTGACCCTGGCGCCCTATGGTTTCTACTGGTTCCTGCTGGCCGCCAAGGACCAGATGCCCAGCTGGCATGTGGAGCCGGCACAAAGCCTGCCGGAATTCACCACCTTGGTGCTGAAAAAACGCATGGAAGAGCTGCTTGAAGCGCCTGCGCGCAGCACCCTGGAAGACAGCATCCTGCCCCAATACCTGCCCAAGCGCCGCTGGTTTGCCGGCAAGGAGGCGGGCATAGAGCACGTGCAAATCGCCTACGGTGTGCGCTTTGGCACCGCCACGCGCCCGGTATTGCTGAGTGAGATCGAGGTCACCAGCGGCGGCCAGTGCAGTCGATACCAATTACCGCTCGGCTTTGTCGGCGAGGATCAGATCAACAGCGCAGCACCTCAACAGCTGGCGTTGGCGCGAGTGCGGCGTGGCCGCCAGGTCGGGCTGATCACCGATGGTTTCGTCCTCGAAAGTTTTATCCATGCGTTGCTGGCTGCGTGCCGGGAGGATGTGCGCCTGCCGTGTGCTGAAGGTGAGCTGCGTTTTCATGCCACCGAACAGCTGTCCGCCCTGAATCTGGCCGACGATGCGCAGGTGCGCTATCTCTCCGCCGAGCAGTCCAACTCTTCGGTGGTAGTCGGCGGCAGCCTGGTGCTCAAGCTGATTCGCCGGGTCAATCCCGGAATTCACCCAGAGCTGGAGATGAGCGCCTACCTGACCGCTGCCGGCTATAGCAATATCTCGCCACTACTGGGCTGGGTCAGCCGGGTGGACAGTCAGGACCAACCGCACCTGCTGATGATCGCTCAGGGTTATCTGAGCAATCAGGGCGACGCCTGGGACTGGACCCAGAACAACCTGGAGCGGGCTATCCGCGATGAACTCGAACCCGGAAATTCTGCGCAGGAAGCTCATACCGATGCCTTCCAGGACCTGGCCGAGTTTGCCAGCATGTTGGGTCAGCGGCTGGGCGAAATGCACCTGTTGTTGGCTGCACCCACTAAAGATCCGGCGTTCCAGCCGAAGCCCAGCACCGCGCACGACTGCCAGGCCTGGGGCCAGCACATCAGCGCCCAGCTGACCCGCGCCCTGGACCTGCTCCAGGCCCATCGCGCCGAACTCGACAGTGACAGCCAGGCCCTGGTCGACGACCTGCAGCAGCAACGCCAGGACCTGCTCGCCACAGTCACAGCGCTGAGCGCCCAAGTCCAGGGCGGCCTGTTGATGCGCGTGCACGGTGACCTGCACCTTGGCCAGGTGCTGGTAGTGCAGGGCGATGCCTACCTGATCGACTTCGAGGGCGAACCGGCCCGTGCGCTGGACGAGCGTCGGGCCCGGCACAGCCCCTACAAGGATGTCAGCGGCGTTTTGCGTTCCTTCGACTATGCTGCTGCCATGGTGCTGCGCAGTGCCTCCAGTGTCGACCTCTCGGACAGTGCCCGCCAGGCCCGTCAGCGAGTCGCCAGGCGTTATCTGCACCAGGCCCGACATGCCTTTGTCGAGGCCTATGGCTTGGCCACCGCGGCCATGCCCCATGCCTGGGAACATGCCGACGGCGAGCGTGCGGCACTGGAACTGTTCAGCCTGGAAAAGGCCGCCTACGAAATTCTGTATGAAGCCGAAAACCGCCCAAGTTGGTTGGCCGTGCCTTTGCATGGCCTCCATGGCCTGACAAGTACCTGGGGAGAAAGCTGAATGAAACAACGCAAGCGCGAGGAAGGCGGGCTGGATCAACGTGATATCGACGCCCTGGTCAGGGCCGAGCATGCTGATCCGTTCGCTGTGCTTGGCCCGCACCCTGATGGTGCGGGCGGCCAGTTTGTCCGCGCCTATCTGCCCAACGCCCTGAATGTGCAGGCCCTGGCCCGTGACGACGGGCGCCTGCTGGGTGAGCTGGAGCAGCAATCGGTACCGGGCCTGTTCATCGCTCATCTGGCAGAACAGCAACCCTATGTGTTGCGGATTCAGTGGGCCAGTGGCGAGCAGATCAGCGAAGACACCTACAGCTTCGGGCCGTTGCTGGGTGACATGGACCTGTACCTGTTTGCCGAGGGCAATCACCGCGATCTGTCCGCCAGCATGGGCGCGCAGCCGGTGCAGATCGACGGTATCGACGGGGTGCGTTTTTCCGTGTGGGCGCCCAACGCCCGGCGGGTGTCGGTGGTCGGCGACTTCAACAACTGGGACGGCCGCCGGCATCCGATGCGCCTGCGCCATGCCTCGGGTGTGTGGGAGTTGTTCGTACCGCGCCTGCAAGCCGGTGAAGCGTACAAATACGAGGTGCTGGGCCGCGAAGGCATCCTCCCGCTCAAGGCCGATCCCCTGGCGCGGGCCACCGAGTTGCCGCCGAGCACCGCGTCAAAAGTGGCCGGGCCACTGGCGCATGACTGGCAGGACCAGCACTGGATGCAACGACGTGGCGAACGTCAGGCCACCACCGCGCCGCTGTCCATCTACGAACTGCATGCCGGCTCCTGGCAATGCGAGCTGGACGACACCGGCGAAGTGGCGCGCTTCTACAACTGGCGCGAACTGGCCGAGCGCCTGGTGCCATACATCCAGCAACTGGGCTTCACCCACATCGAACTGATGCCGATCATGGAACACCCCTTCGGTGGCTCCTGGGGCTATCAACCACTGTCGCTATTCGCGCCCACCGCGCGCTATGGTTCAGCCGAAGACTTCGCCGCGTTCATCGATGCCTGCCACCAGGCGGACATCGGCGTGATCCTCGACTGGGTGCCGGCGCATTTCCCTACCGACAGCCATGGCCTGGCGCGGTTCGACGGTACCGCGCTGTATGAATACGAGAACCCGCTGGAAGGCTTTCACCAGGACTGGGACACCCTGATCTATAACCTCGGGCGCAATGAAGTCCACGGCTTCATGCTGGCCTCGGCGCTGCACTGGCTCAAACACTTTCATATCGACGGCCTGCGTGTCGATGCCGTTGCCTCGATGCTCTACCGCGATTACTCGCGCAAGGCCGGCGAGTGGGTGCCGAACCGCCATGGCGGGCGGGAAAACCTCGAAGCCATCGACTTTCTACGTCACCTCAACGACGTCGTTGCCATCGAAGCGCCTGGCGCCATGGTCATCGCCGAAGAGTCCACGGCCTGGCCCGGCGTCAGCCAGCCGACCCAGCAGGGCGGCCTGGGTTTCAACTACAAGTGGAACATGGGCTGGATGCACGACACCCTGCACTACATCCAGAACGACCCGATCCACCGCACCTACCACCACAACGAAATGAGCTTCGGCCTGATCTATGCGTACTCCGAGCATTTCATCCTGCCGATTTCCCACGATGAAGTGGTGCATGGCAAACATTCGCTGATCGACAAGATGCCCGGGGACCGCTGGCAGAAGTTCGCCAACCTGCGTGCCTACCTGACCTTCATGTGGGCGCATCCGGGCAAGAAACTGCTGTTCATGGGCTGCGAGTTCGGCCAGTGGCGGGAGTGGAACCACGACAGCGAACTGGACTGGTACCTGCTCAAATACCCCGAGCACCTGGGCGTTCAGCGCCTGGTCGGTGACCTCAACCGGCTGTACCGCGAAGAGCGCGCCCTGCACGAACAGGACTGCCTGCCGCAAGGCTTCCAGTGGCTGATTGGCGACGATGCGCACAACAGTGTGTATGCCTGGTTGCGCTGGAGTGCCAGTGGCGAACCGCTGCTGGTGGTGGCCAACTTTACCCCGGTGCCGCGTGAGGGGTATCGCATCGGGGTGCCGTTCGGGGAGCGTTGGGTCGAGGTGCTCAACAGTGATGCCGAAGGGTATGCCGGGTCCAACTATGGCAACCTCGGGGAGGTGGTGAGTGAGGCGCTGGCCAGCCATGGGCAACCGTTGTCGCTGGGGTTGAATCTGCCGCCGTTGGGGGTGTTGATTTTGCGGCCGCATTAAGCGGCCGGCTTCTGCCCAGGGTAGGAGCGGGCTTGCCCCGCGATGAGGTCGTGACTGCCGCCACACCTTATGAGCCTATCCATTTACGATGGTGGCCCTGATTCACCCTTGCGCCGTTACGGCAGGTCATGTTTGCCCGACTGCGTAAAAGACTCATTGATCATCAACAATTTTTCCGTTTACTCGAATGACGGGTTTGCGCTTTTCAGCAAACCCGCAGAGTTCGTCAATGTGTCTGGGGAACGGGGTGTAGGGCACGTTGTACTGGATGAACTCGCCCAGACAGTCAGGAAACACGTCCCAGATCAGCCAGAACACCCGCAAGGGGAGCATGATCGGTGCCCAAAGTTTGCCTCGCGTCGTGGCGAGGCTGTTGACCAGCGCGTGCCTCCATTCATGAAAGCGGCGAAAGGTTGCCTGTCTACGGGTCATGCGCGGCGGTAATGGCGGTGGCTCCGGCAAACCTTCCGGGCCGTGGGCCATGAAGTGTTGCAGGTAAGCCCACAGGGATTTGGCTGAGCGGTCGCCGTCAATGACACCTAAGTTCCCACAGGCAATACAGATTTCGGCGGGTTGTTTCAGGTTGTAGTCGACGCCGATCAGGTACAAGGGATGGCGACTGGTGTTGACGCTGCCGGTAACAATCGGCACATAGCCCGCCAGAACCTCGAGCTGGTCCCAATCAAGGACATGCAGGTGCTTTTCACCAGGAGAGCTGTAGTAGAGTTTACGGGTTTCCCGGTGGATACGGATGAACGAACCGCGGCTGCGGTGGTTGCCACTAAGCAAATAAAATATGAAGCCTAGTAATGGGGGGAGCGGAAAAATTAGCAGGCTGGTAGTTACTATTTCTGTTGTTAGTTGTTCAAATCCAATAGCGCTAAAGCTAAGAGTGGTGCCGATGGTGGTAACTATTATTGATGATCCAATAAAAAATGTTGACCCTTCTTTGTTTAGGTTTGAGAAGGTTTCCAGCTCTACACATCTTGAGTTAATACGCCGCACCCCCTCTGCTTGCGGTGCCTCTTCTGTTGAGTAGGCATGGTAGAGGCGTGTGCCTCCGAAACGAAGGCTTTTACTAAAGCGCTTAATGTCGGTGGCTTCCCTGTTGAATGGAGAGGTCCTCTTAGTCATCAACAATAGTCCCATTCACGCGAATGACGGGTTTGCGCTTTTCAGCAAACCCGCAGAGTTCGTCAATGTGTCTGGGGAACGAGGTGTAGGGCACGTTGTACTGGATGAACTCGCCCAGACAGTCAGGAAACACGTCCCAGATCAGCCAGAACACCCGCAAGGGGAGCATGATCGGTGCCCAAAGTTTGCCTCGCGTCGTGGCGAGGCTGTTGACCAGCGCGTGCCGCCATTCATGAAAGCGGCGAAAGGTTGCCTGTCTACGGGTCATGCGCGGCGGTAATGGCGGTGGCTCCGGCAAACCTTCTGGGCCGTGGGCCATGAAGTGTTGCAGGTAAGCCCACAGGGATTTGGCTGAGCGGTCGCCGTCAATGACACCTAAGTTCCCACAGGCAATGCAGATTTCGGCGGGTTGTTTCAGGTTGTAGTCGACGCCGATCAGGTACAAGGGATGGCGACTGGTGTTGACGCTGCCGGTGACAATCGGCACATAGCCCGCCAGAACCTCGAGTTGGTCCCAATCGAGGACATGCAGGTGCTTTTCGCCTGGAGAGCTGTAGTAGAGCTTACGGGTTTCCCGGTGGATACGGATGAAGGAGCCACGACTACGATGGTTGCCGCTAAGCAAGTAAAATGCTACTCCAACGAATATTGAAAGAAACGGGGCTGCAATGATGGTGATTAATGTCTCTTTTGTTAGTTGCGAGAGTTCGGTTTTGCTTAGGATTAATATGAGGGCAATAAGTCCAGCATTGAATGTCATGCCTAGGAAGTAAACTGCCCCGGATTTGTTCAGGTTTGAATATGTTTCAAGCTCTACGCATTTTGAATTTTTTTTGTCGTAATCCGTCGGGCCGGGCGGGCTCTCCAGTTGAATACTGGTGATAGAGGGAGGTGCCACCAAAACGAAGGCTTTTAGGGAGCCGTTTGATAGCTTTGTTCATTCTGGCGGTCTCACTGGTGCTAGTAACTCGTTATCAATGGGATCGCTAAACCAGCCGCCTGATGTAAAAATTATCGGTGCAGGGGCGTTCGGTTGGGTGATCGCCAAATCAGGCTGTTCATTGAAGTTTGGATGGTACAAATACTCTAGGGCGACTTTGGCGTCCTCATGCATAGTAATTTTCCAGCTGCGACCAGTACCTTCGACTGATTCGCGTCGAATCAGATATTGGCGGTGGTAATCGATACCTGAATGGTCGCTCGCATGAACAATCGGACCTTCTATTAGGGTTAATAGTTGCTGGTTAAGAGTGACTTGGATGATCCATGAAAAGCGTTCGCCTTTCATAGTGGAGGGTAGGGCACAATCAATGTCTAGCCTGCCGACATTAGATCCGAAGGATTTGTCCCACTGAGCATTCAGGCGTGGTCGATAGAGCAAGCTATAGAAGGCGTCCAGCTCTTGCTGATGGTTATAATGTATAGGGTGCTGTCCCCAAGCGCTGTGTTTCAGCCAAATTTCTAATGGACCATGTTTGGCTGCATCGGCCGTGAGAGCAAATACGATACCTACTCCAACAGCAATAAGAGCGATAACAGCCCAACCGGCTGGTGTCAGCCCTAAGAATGCCACTGGTCCTGCGCCGCCGATCAATGTCTTGGCTGTCGCGATGCCACCGGCCCAGGTTGCTAGAGTGAGGACGCCGCCTGCTACGGTCGCTCCTACATGCATGCCAGCTTGTTGAGGGTTCCGATCATGCAGAGACTTAGCCGCCTTGACTCCATCTGACAGAGCGAAAAGACTTGCGCCAGCTGCCCCGAAGACAGCCATTCCGCGTTTGGCTGCATAAACTTTAGCGGCGTTATGAAGGTTTGCATTTCCTCTGTTTTTAACGGTAAGAGAAATTCCGGTCGAGCCTATTTCTATGCTTGCTCCAATGAGGGTTAGTGTCGCTCCAGTAATTCCTATGACTGTTTCGAGCTCCGAAGTTTTTAGGTCTTTATATGATTGCCGCATACCCAGAACTGCAGTAACTCCTCCAACCCCCGTAAACATATGCCCCATCGGCCCCCGCAGACGCTCCACTTGCCGCAACAACGGATTCCTCTCCAGCGGCACCAGCGGTTTCGACGGCAACGCAGCACGTTGCGCATCCGGCGTGTCGAGTACCCGGTACTCGGTTTCATCGACTTTCACCCACTCGTAGAACTTCATCTGTACCTGGGCAGTCCCCGGGGTGACGGTCGTGTCGATGTTCAGCCCCCAGCGTTTGAGCAGCTCCGGCCCCAGCACCTGATGACCTTCGAATTCACGCACATAACGCAGGTACTGAGCCGTGCCGATGTTGTGTTCAATCAAGGTGGCATTGAAGCGCATCTCCAGTACGTGGCGCAGCCGGCGCACCAGCACATCGGCCTTCTTCGCATCCGGCAGTGCCTGCAACAGCCCGATCAGGGCGTTGGTCGCCGGCGTGGCGGCATGCTCTTCGAGGTACTTGTCGAGCACCTCGAAGGCGCGTTTGCTTAGGTCGGCGGGTTTCTCCAAGCGCGCGAGAATGTCCGGATTGGCCTGGGCGACAGCCAACCAGTAGAGACTACGCGCGGGCGGTGTTTCCACCATCACGGCCAGCAACTTGCGCCCCGCTTCGCTATGCACCAGGGCGCCAGTGCACTGGATCACGGCTTCTTCGAAATCCTCGGCGTTGCTGAGGACTTCCAGGTCAAAGCAGGTAAAGGCGAAACCGATCAGACCTGCTCCCTTGAGCCAGTTGGCAACATCGTCAACCGCCACCTTGATCGGGGTCTCCAGCGCGGCGAGACGCTGGGCATAGCTGGCGGGAAAGCGCTGCAGTTCTGCCCAGTTCACCAGGCGCTTTTGGCGGGCCAGGGCCTCGGTCATTGACGCCGGGTGATTCTGCTGGAAATAGCCGCCGATCAGCTGCGCACTGGTGAGCTTGTGGGCATTGTCGGCGGCGAACCGGGTCCGCGCCTGCACGGCACGGGTGACCTGGTAGTTGAGTTCGCTGGTGATGCCAATCGGGTCGTGCACTACCACTGCCAGCGGCTGGATGTCGGTGCGGGCCATCAAGATCGCGCGCATGGCGGCAGCTATCGTCGACCCGGGAACAGGGTTGTGCTGGTGTTCGCTCCAGTGCAGTGGATGTGACGCGGGAAACAGTGTCCAGCTCGCACGCAGCTGTTGCGTTGCTTGCAGCTGGGTCAATCCCATCTCGGCAACCTGCGCCTGTAACTGGTCGGCGGGCAAGGTATGCGCTTGTCCTGGACCTTGTGCGGATTTTACCGGGGTGGCCAGGCGGCTGCGCAAGGCTTCGCTGTCCTGCTCGATCTGCCACAACATGCAGTGGCTGAGCAGGGTATCGCTGACCTGCAACCAGACCGTATCGGCAATGTGCGATTCCGGGGCCGGGAGGTAAGCCGTGGCGCCAGTGACATCGGGACGCGCATGGCGCCCTGGGGTCTGATCTTCGTGATCTTGCTCATTCCACCACAGGGCTGCGAAGCGTCCGTCTTCGGTGACCTGGTAGTGCTGGGTCCACATGCGTCCGTCTTTAAAATAGAACAGGTAGACATAGGTGCCGGGGCGTAACACGCGCAGGCCGTAGTGCATAGGCCCCTTGAGTGGCGGGTAGTCTGCGATGTCGAGTTGGGGCTGAGCCTGGCAATCGATCGGCCTGTCGCTGATTGCGTAGCGCAACGGGTAGAGCGGTATGCAACGTTGGCAAGGCAGGTTCCTGATGAACTGGCCGACGATAGGCTCGCTGGGATGCGGTGGCTGAAGGGCTTTTTTATGAGACTTGCACATAGTAGGGACTAGTTCGCCTCCGTGACGAATTGTTGAAGTCGCCTTTCGCATTCAGTCAAACGCAGGCGTGGGTCGACAGTGCGTTGGCTGAGCAATGCTCTGAGAGGTGAGCCATCGGCAAAGAATTTTCCCGGATAAGTGCTGCGAAGAAGTAAATAGTGGTAAACATCACGCTCGCGATACAGGAAAGCCTCGTCAGCTTCTTTTTTGAATATTTCCAGTCGTCGGGATAGCTCTTCTGGATTCTGTTGTTGAGTAACTTTCGGCATCTGCCGAGTTATTCGTTTGGCTGCATGCTTCATAAACCAAGCCTGGTTTGCCAGGTTGACTGAACGCTCTTCTTCCGCAGTCAAGCGGAATGCCTCTGCGGCTGGGGCGGCCGTCATTTGGGCTGGACATTGAACCTGTAACCATTCAGTCGCGAAACTATCCTGGCAGGGGAAAATTATCGAGTGGATAGGGCCCATGAGTTGTGCGAATCGAGGCAGGGGTAATCCTGTGGCGAACTCTTCCACCTGACGCGTCATGCCGAAATTGAACATGACCGGGTTATTGTCCGAGGTTTTTACGGTCAGCATTTTTTGCAAATGCACAAATAGCGCTTCTTTATCCTGAAAGGTTGTCAGGATGACTCCTGTTGAATCTACTGCCCATTTCGATAAATACATCTGCAGCGTTGTGTCACTTAACGGAACTAAAAGAGGGCCTTGGCGATATCCCGGTGCACTGTATTCCCAACGGGTACCTCGCCATAGCCAACGATAATTAAGGCCTGCAGTAAGCGTTGCTACTTCAGTTTCCAGGTTTGGGTTGGATGCGCCATCGAGCCATAGCCAAGGCTGCTGATGCTGGCTAAACATTGAAATACTGGGCCTATCAATAGGGCTAATCAGTGCTTGTTGTTTTGCTTGCAAGCTGACGGGAGCCATCTAGTTGCCCCTCTCTGCACAGTTGCACGGGACACGTTGACACTGACCGTCTGCCCGCATTCCGCAGACCCTATCCATCGCTTTTCCTGCATTAGGGGCGCCAGGGAATGTCAAAGTATGGTCACGCCCCATGGCGTTCAGGTCGGTCGGGGCCTTGATATGCAGGGCTATACCATCAAGGGTGATGCCATTGGCATCGATTGTAAGGCTGCCTCCCGGCCCTACAATTTCCAGGCTTTGGCTGGCCTGAAGGATGAAACGGGTGGTTGCCTGTTCCATCGCTTGTCTGGCCTCGAGGCGATAGTGTCCCTGGACGGTGTGTGCAACGTTTCCTCCCGTTTCAAGGGTGCGATTTACGGCGGTTTGATCGAAACGATTGTTGCCAACCTCCTCGAATCGATCCTTAGCCACAGTGAGTGTTTGGTTACGAGCAATGGATAGGAAATCATCCTGGCCAATATTCACCCGTTGATCATTGCCCACGGTCTCCGATCGATCGTGGCCAATATCAATTTTTTCGTCCCGGATCACCTGCTCGCTACGGTCATGACCAACAAACACCCCATGGTCGTGCTTGATATGCACGTTCTTGTCTTTCTCGGCATGAATGAACACTTCCTCCTGTCCCAGCTCATCCTCAAAACGCAGCTCATTGAAACCGCGCCCCTTATGACTACGGCTCTTGATGGTCATGCGCGTCTTGTATTTCGGCAGTTCATACGGCGGCAGGTTGGTTTCGCGGTAGGCGCGGCCGGTGGCGATCGGTTGGTCGGGGTCGCCGTCCAGGTAGCTGATGATCAGTTCCTGGCCGACCCGGGGGATGGCCATCGCCCCCCATAAGGTCCCGGCCCAGCCCTGAGCGACGCGGATCCAGCAGGAACTGTGATCGTCCTGGTTGCTGTCGCGGTCCCAGGGGAAGCTGACTTTGACCCGGCCCCATTTGTCGCAGTAGATCTCTTCACCGGGCGGGCCGACGACGGTAGCGATCTGCGGGCCGTCGATGCAGGGTTTGGCGGGCAGCGGTGCTTTCCAGTCGGCGGTCCAGCGGATGGCACTGGCACTGAGGTGGTAGGCGGTGCCGCTGTCGCTGCTGAAGGCTTCTTCGAGCAGGCTGCTGTGCTGTTTGCCGGTGTGTTTGACGGCGATGGTGCGCCAGCGGTCGTTGAGGTCGTCGCGCGGGTGCTCGCTCAGCTCGAAGGCCAGGCCCGGTTGCAGGCGGGCATCGTCGCCTTCGAGCTGAGCCATGCGTGCGTCGCTGCGCAGGGCCGTTAGACGGGTCTTGGTGAACGGCTTGCCGCTTGCATCGCGCTTGTAGCGGCCGGGGTAGTCGTAGCGTTCGTAGTCCTTGTGCTGGTTGCCCAGTTCGCGGCCGCCATCGACGCTGTGCTGCTGGTAGTAATGCGGGTGGGTGAAGGTGTAGTCGCGTTGCACCTGGCGTGCGCTGCGCACCTGTTCGGTGTAGTGGAAGCGGTGCAGGGCCGGCTCGGCGCTGTCGCCGCCGGCCATGGGCTGATACAGCACCGGACAGTGTTCATGGCTGCCGATGGTGCCGAGGCTGCCGACGCGGTCGGTGAGTATCAGGGTGTGGCCGTCGCTGCGGTGCTCGAAGCGGTAGAGCAGGCCTTCTTCGGCAGCCAGGCGGGCGATGAAGTCGAGGTCGGTTTCACCGGCCTGGACGCAGTACTCACGGGGCTGATGGTCAAAACAGATCGCCGTCTGGACATCGGTCAGGCGCTGGTCCTTGAGTACTGCGAGGATGATCTCGGGGGCAGTCTGACCCTGGAAGATCCGCCAGTTCGAGCGCAGGCCGGCGCGGGCCAGGGTCGGTTCGACCACGGCGCGGTAGCGGGTGCGTTGGAAACCGGTGTCGCCCTGGCTGAACAGGCTGACCAGACCGTGGACGTAACGTACCGGAGTGTCGCCCCGCCACAGGGTGAACAACGCCGGCAAATCCAGGACCCGGTTGAAGTCGATGGCCGGGTCATGGCTGGCCAGTTCCAGGTTGAGGATGAAGGGCTGGGACAGGCCCTCTTCGAGGGTGAATTCGATGACTTCGAAGGCATCGCCTTGCACGGGCTCGAAGGTGAAGCGCAGGTCGCTTTGGCGGGGCATGGGCAGACTCCTTGTCAGAGTTTGGGATTAATCAACCAGCCAGCTGGAATCGCCGTTTTCCAGGGTGCCGTTGTGGTCGGTGGTGTCACCCACCCGCGCAACGGGTTGCCCTTCGACGGCCATCGACGGTGAGCCGCTGGTGATGGTGGCGCCGCAGTTGAGGGTGTCGCCGACGCGCGCGACGGCGCGGCCGTTGACCTTGAAGCTATTCGCGCCGCTATTGACGGTTGTCGGGCCACACGAAGGGCAGAGATGGTCGTGACCGACCAGAACGATGGCAGGCATAAGGCCTCCTGATGAGATTCGAACACGTTAGATTCCACCACCAGCTACAACAGGTGGCGGAATGTTCTGTAAGGTGCGATTACGCCGGTTTGCGCCAGTCGTCCGATGCTTCGGTGCCCGCCACATCATGACTCCAGCTGACCTTGCGATAAGCCAGGCTGGTCTTGATCAGTTGCGTGTAGTTGGCGTTTTCGCTGTCCTGGGCGTGAGGTAGCACGGTGTGGATGTCGACCACCGTGGCGTCTTCCAGCTTGGTAGTGAAGAAGTGCTCCTGTTTGCCATCAACCGAGGTGCGGAACCATTTCACTTCCACCGTCGTCAACATCTCTCCGGTGGCCAGGGCTTGGTAGAGCATGGGCGAGGCCTTGCTCAAGGCGCTGGTGAAGGTCAATGGGCCGTGCACTCGCTGCCCGGAAGGCTGGCCGCTCTGAGGATCGGTAGGGGTGGTGATCTGATGATCGATTTCCTGGGCGAGGATTTCGTCTTCATGGCCCTCGACGTAGACATTGCCGACCGAGTCAGCAGTGAAGGCCCCTTTGGTGATATGGCCCTGGGTTTTTCCGTGGATGCTGATGTACGCAGGTGTTGCCATGACAAGCTCCTTGTCGCGATCAATGAATTGACCCGAAGGTCGCCACCGTCGAAGCGACGGTGAATGATCTGACCCGATGGGCCAGGCTTTACAGGCGCTCAACGCGAGCGCACTGAAAATTGCTCAAAGGGTGAGAATCCGCTCCAGCGAGACCAGCACTTCCTCGGTGATGGCATTCAGGCGGAGCGAATACACGGTGTACACCGCAACCAGCACCACGGTCGCCAATGCCCAGGGTGCCCATAACGGCATCGCACGTTTAATCCGGTAATTGCGTGGGGCGACATGAGTCAGTGGCTCGGTCAGATGCTTGGGCGTTTCGCCGCGCAGTGGGCGTAATAGGGCGTGCAAGTTACTGATGATTTTTTGCACTTCGAGGTCGCTATTGGCCTGTTTGCCGTACTTGCCTTTGACCCCCATGCACAAGCACAGGTACATGAATTCCAGTACGTGCTGGTATCGGGAGGCTTCCGTGGACATGCGCGCCAGCACGGTGAAGAATTTTTCGCCGCCGAAGGTTTCCTGATGAAAGGCGCTTAGCAGGGAGCGCTGGCTCCATTCGCAGTAACCGCCCCACGGGGTGCTCATGACGGTTTCATCCAGCAACAGGCATAAACTGTAGGAGTAGGCCTTGAGTGCGCCGGGTTCGTAGTCGAGCTGGGTGACTTCTTCCATTACCGTGGCAATCTGGTTGTGGATGCTTTGGTACAGGGAGGCGACGCCATCGTGCTTTTCGATGCTGCGCAGGCGGATGACCAGGCCGATCAAGGGCATGGCGGCATCGCACAGCGGATTCCAGGACAGACCGCGCAGGTCGAACTGCGGATCAAGCAAACCCACAGATGGGGTATTAGCCGCATCGGACGATGCGGGGTGGGCCGCTACAGCGATCCCTTCCTGATCCAAAGCGCCTGATGTGAAACTAGTCATGCTTTTCACTCCTGATGGCCCAGAACTGCAGCTCCAGACCCGGGAATTCGCCGGCGATGTGGAAGCCGAAACCGCTGCCACTGTTCAGGCTTTGCCAGGCAGGGTCATGACGATCCAGCTCGAAGTAGCTGAAACCGGCATGGAAGGGCAGGTGCCTGGGCGCCACTGGCAGGGCAATCAGCGGTATGCCTGGCAATTGCAGGCTGACCAGTTGGCCCAGGGCTTCGGTGGAGCTGATCTTGATCTGCCTGGGCAACTGCTGGCGCAGGGTTTCCAGCGGTAGCTTGGCGCGCACTGCGAGAATGAATTCGGCGTTGTTGAGTAGGCGCTTGTCGTTCAGCGCTGCGCTCATCACCCCGTACTGTTGGGCCTCGATCGGCAGCGATACGGCGCGTGGCTGCAGTACGGTGCCGAGGGCGCGGCGCAGGGTGTACTCCAGTGTCTTGAAGGATGCGTACAGGTTGTCGTGCTGATAAGCCGGGTACTCCTGGGGCAGGTGGCCTTCATCGGTGAAGGTCACCAGTTCGCCGCAGGCCTGGGCAAAGGTGATGTACAGCCGCTCCGGGTGGACATGGCGTTGGCGGGCCAGGTGCTGGAACAACGGAAACAGGCGGTTGAGGGTTTGCAGCAGGTTGAAGTCGGTGACATCGGCAACCCCCGACTGGCCCGGTGAGCCGATGCGTGCGGCGAGGTTCCTGGCCCGCTCGCGCATCAGACCGGCGACTTCACCAAGGTAGCGCTGCAGCGCCGGCACTGCTTGCAAGGACAGGCTGGTAGGGTAGAAATGTTCATCCATGATCAGGCTGCCATCCGGCCGCTTGTCCTGGATTCGCCCGACGGCAATGCCGGTAAAGGCGCTACGGTCACTACTCTGCAGCATCAGCTGCAGGTTCGGCACGGCGAGGTCCATGCTCACATGGCCACCCTCTTCAGTGTGGGTGTCGTACACCTCGTGGCGTTTGGCGATGTAGCGGCTGTTGGCGTACTGCTCGGGCCAACGTATTTCCAGAGCGCCGGCTGATTGCAGCGGCAGCGTCAAATAGACGATCTGGTTGACGGTGCTGCTGTCGGCGATTTCCAACGGTGCTGGCGCTGCGAGATCGCCAGGAATATCGAACACGCTACCGTCGGGCATGATCCCGCGGGCCTTATTGATGGCGATCTTGCCGAAACCCAGGAACTCGGAGTTCAGCTCCAGTTCGCTAAATCCGTACAGGGCGTCGTTAAGGCTGCGAAAGCGCTGATGCACAGTACCTTCGGCTGCTCGGGTCTGTTGTTGGAAGTGCTGGGGTTTGACGAACAGCCCTTCGTGCCATATGACTGGATTGCGTGAACTCATCAAAGGATTCCTTGTGCCGAAGGTGGTGAAATCAAAGTCATCGGGTTTCCCCTTTGAGGTCGACCTGCGCTTGGTCGAGCTGAACCAGCAACGCGTATTGACGACCGGTGGGCTCGATGCGAAGCCGTTGTTTCCACTGGGCCACCTCGGCACTGTGGTAGTCGGCGATGACGGCAATGAAGCGGACGTCCCTGTCCACAGCCTGAAGATCGACAAACTTGAACTGGCCGGGCTGGAGCAGGTAGTCGTCGGCACGAATGAACGTGCTACCCAGGGTCTTTTTCAGATCGTCCATCAAGGCTTGGGCGCTGGCGTTGATCAGCAACGAGTCGTCGCTCAGTTGCAGGACCTTGAAGGCGATAGGCGTGGCGATCAGTTGGGTCGCCGCTGGTGGTGGCGGGGTAGACAGGGTGACGCCTGGGGCGTGGTAGTCCCCCAGTGGTACTTCATCAACCATTGATATCTGCAGTAAGGGTACAGGCTCAACAGTCATCGGCGACTGGGCTGGCGCGACTTCGTAAAGATGACTCAGTACATCGTGCAGCTTGTCTGTCAGGGCCTGGGGAGTGGCGGCCTGAATGTTCAGGTCATAAGGCGAGGCGTTTGAGCTATCGCCTGCTGTGGTGGCTGTACCGGGGCTGATCAGGCGAAGGTTGGCGTCATCGCTGGCATACAGACTCAGGGAGTATCGACTGGGCTGATCACTCGGGCCGCCGACCGCGATCGAAGGGTCACGGATCACCTGACCGACTTTGCCAAGCAGGGTGCAGCCACCCAATACCAGGCAGGCCAACATCAACGCCCCATTCCTGACGTTGGTGGCCATCCGCACAGCCCGGCGGCGTACCGGAGGGCAGGACACAGCGGATTTGGCGGCCGGCGTAACCATAGGGGCGGGAGCAGGCAGGTCCAGTACATCACGCACGGGTAGCACGGGTACGAGCACCTGCATTGCCAGCAGTGGATCACTTTCCGAAGCCTGGTCCAACGGTCGGCACAGTCGTTCGAATTCGCCGCAAGTGGCCATTGACGGATCGGTGGACGAGGTCATCTGCAGAGTATCGAGGGGCCAGTCCTCCTGCCCGTCCTGGCAACGGTTGAACAGCTCGGTGACTGAGCGCTGGCTGAGATGGCGTGGATCGTCATCGCCTGTTACGCAGGTCTGAATGTGCACGGCAATGCGGTATTCCCCCACCTGCAAGTAATCTCCTTCATTCAGGCGCACGGTGGTGTTACGTCCCAGAGGCAGGTCATGGCCATTGACGTAGGTTGCTCCGCACTGGTCGGTGACGCAGAAGCGGCCTTCTTGCCAACGGATCTGGCAATGCTGAGGGCGCACGCTGGCGGAGCGATCATGTAGCAGCCAATCGCAAGCCTGGCTGCCGATGCTGCCGCCACGTTGGTCCAGGCGTTGGGTCGCACTACAGCCGTGGAGCAGTTGCGCGGGATTGCTGATCACCAGGGTCAGGTTCATGTGCGCCCCCTGATCTGCACTGTGGCAGGCTGGCGTTGCTGCCGGTGCTCGATGAAACTGGTCCAGCCCAGATGCGTGCCGCTCTGGTGTCGCAAGTTGAAGGGTGGTACGTCTTCTTCACGCAGCCGCAGTTGCAGATCGTAGGCCGTGGCGTCGCGCAGCAGGAAGTTCATCAACTGCTGCAAGCGTCTGAACTGCGCGCCGCTGGGCAAAAACTCGCGAAAGCGTGCCTGGGTCAGATCGGGGATCACCAAGGTGAATTTGCTCGCGCGGGTCTTGGTCCGCTCACCCACAACAAAGCTGCTGCCGAGTTCGCCATTGGCTTTCCCTAACACCAGCCGTTGCCGCTCAGGCACCGGTACCGAGCGGATCTCGAATTCACGGATGTAGACGCCTTGCAGATCGAAGCAATGCTCGACAATGCCGGACACCACCGAGGGGGAGCGACTGCGGCTGGCGATCAGTCCGGCAAAACTCAGCAATCGTCCCCAAGGCAACGATGTAGCGCCACGCAGGTCGTTGTCGTTGAGGCCAATCAGGGAAAAAACATAGCGCGAAAATCGGTCGCGGGCTTCGCTCTGAAAACGGATGTAGTAGCGGTGCTTGCGCCAGCTGTGGTGCAGCAGCGTTAACAGTCGGTGATTGAAGAAATCCAGGAACGCCGGACGAATGCCACGCTCCTGGGCCTGCTCGTAAGCCAGCCGCTCCAGGTAATAGCTGGGCAGTGGCGAGTCGCTGCCGTGCAGGCCGAAAAATGTGGCTTGTACCCGATATCGGCTACCGCTATCGCCGTCCAGGTAATCGGCCTGCGCGACATCGGATGCCGGGAAGCCGAGTCCCGCATGGCTCTGCAAGCGGATACGGCGACGACTGGCAGGGCTCAACGGCATGGCCTCAAGGTCATCTTCGTGCAGGGCATGCAGCAGTTCCAGCAGACGGTAGAACGAATAGTTCCGTGCGTCGGCCAGTAGCCGGTCGGCTAGATCACGGGTTGTCTGCCGGTCAACAGGGGCCATTGGTAGCGCTCGTTGTTAGTGGTATTGATCACTTCCAAGCGATGGAAGGAGTTGATGCTGGCGTACAGCGCAAAGAAGTGGGACAGCACACTGGCGAACAGATACAGCTCGCCCTCGCAGAGGAAGGCGTGCTGGTCCAGCTTCAAACGGGTCTGTAAACCGCGTACCGGCAGACCCTTCATCAGCCAATCGACGGGAGTGGTCAGCGCTTCGCCGATGCCATTGAGGCGTTTCCGGGTAGCCCGGGCCTGTTGCAGGTCATGCAGGGCGGCAAAGTCGTAGGCGCGGATGACTGCCTTGAGCGGCTCGGCCGATAGCAACGACAGGTAGTTCAAGGACAGGTTGGAAATCAGCGTCCAGTGCAGGCTGCTGTCCAGAACCGGCCGGTAGGCCGGGGTCGGGGCGATAAGGTTGGTGTAGCTGGCGAAAGAGGGCGTCGCCTCGGTGGACCATGAAAGGTCTCCGACCGCCAGGGCCTGAGGCAGGTCGCGGTTGCTGCACGTCAGCTCGATGGACGCGGTTTCACGTTCGCCTATGTAATGGCTTTCATCGCCACGGACAAAGGCAATGCGGTGACGCAGTCCTTCACGGCCGTGGGAGTCTTCGATCTGGGTACGAAAATACAGGGCCTTACGGCCCCTGGCGTACTCTATCTCATGCTGGAATGACTCGAATGGCGTGAAGCTGCGCAACGGATCACCTTGACGCTCCTTGTCGGCGACATCCCAGCCAGCGACCCGGTCTACGCTGAAAATTTCATACACATCTGGCCGGTTGCCGTTGGGCGTGATGCGTCGTTCCAGGCTGCGCCCATCCAGAGCGATGGGTTCGGCATCGTGGCTGAACAGATTGACCGCCGGCGCGCAGAACAGCTGCAGATCGGTTGTGCGCAGGCGGATGCTGGTCGGCATGGGCCGGGAGAACTCGAATTCGAAGCGCACCTGGTCCGTGCTGATCGATGGCCACACCTTGGCCAGGTGGGTCAGGCTGAAGAAGTGATAGCGCTGCGGGAATACAAAGTACTCCTGCAAGATTCGGTAGCCGTCGAAGACATTGCGCGGGTAGGGCAGGAGTGCCTCTTCGGCGCTGAACCCGGGGTAGTCGATATCCTGGGTAGACAACCGGTAGCTGTTGCCATTGATGTGCAGGGTGATGTGCTGCAGATAATGGGCTATCCACAGATACAGGGTCTGCGCGGTGGCGTTGTCGCCACTCAGGTGAAACTCCAGCTGATCGCACTTCAGACTGTCGAGAGGTTGTTGTGTCAGCACTTTGAGATCGATACGCATCATCGAAGCCTCGCGACTATGGGCGTCGCTGACTTCATGCAGTGCCAAGGGGTACAGGTTGACCTCGGTGCAGGTGCGAAATTCGCATGACACCCCCTCCACCGGTTTGGCGAACAACCGTGTGCCTTTGGGTAGCACCTTGAGTTCACTAATGGCGTCGGTCCGCGGTTCAAAGCGCACAATGGTTGCGCTGGGTAGTGGCCGCAGGTAATTGGGCCACAGCATCTGCAACAGGGGATGGGTCAGTTCCGGAAGGTCGTCATCAATTTTCATCCCGAGTTTTGCGGTGAGGAAGGCAAAGCCTTCGAGCAGCCGCTCGACGTCCGGGTCGCCAGCCTTGTCGCCGAGAAATTGCGCCAGTTGCGGGTTGTCTTCGGCAAACTCGCGGCCCAGTTCCCTCAGGTAGCGCAATTCTTCGGCAAAGCGTTGTTTCAAACCCATGGTTTCCTCATTTCACGCGTGTGTAGCCGTCGCGGCCGTGCATGACGACATCCAGCTGCAGTGGTTCCTGCCTGTGGTTGAGCCGTAGCTGGCAATCGAGGCGAAAACTCAGCTCCAGCGGCAGGTCCGGGTCGGGCTGGTAGCGCACGCCGGTCACCTTGATACGGGGCTCGTATACCTCGACCGAACGGCGAATATCGGCGCTGATGGCAATGACAAGGTCGCTGCTGCTCTGGGTGGCACCATTGAAGTCCCGCAGGCCGAGGTCAGGGCTGCTTTGCGAGCAGCCCTGACGGGCGTTGAGTACTTGCTCCAGGTGATGTTTGATCGCCTCTACTACCTGCCGGGCCTGTTCGTGCGCCGAACCTTGGCGATAACGTGGCGCGTCGGGTTCCAGGCGCTCGAACAGTCCGGTCGCGCGCATCTACTGGGTGTCCAGCCGACCGACCAGGGAAATCTCGAAGTTGGCACCCATGTATTTGAAGTGCGGGCGCACTGCCAACGAGACCTGGTACCAGCCTGGGTTGCCTGCCACGTCCTGCACGTCAATCTGTGCCGCGCGCAAGGGGCGGCGGCTGCGCACATCCGCTGACGGGTTTTCCTGGTCTGCAACGTATTGTTTGAGCCATGTGGCCAGCTCACGCTGGACGTCCTGGCGCTCCTTCCAACTGCCGATTTGTTCGCGCTGCAGCACCTTGATGTAATGGGCCAGGCGATTGACGATGAACAGGTAAGGCAACTGGGTACCCAACTTGTAGTTGGTCTGGGCCTCCTGGCCCTCACGGGTCTTGGGGAAGGTCTTGGGCTTTTGTACCGAGTTGGCCGAGAAAAACGCGGCGTTGTCACTGTCCTTGCGCATGGTCAGCGGAATGAACCCGGCTTCGGACAGTTCATATTCCTTGCGATCGGAGATCAGCACCTCGGTGGGAATCTTGGCCTGCAACTGGCCCAGCGACTCAAACAGGTGGACTGGCAGATCGTCCACCGCACCGCCTGATTGCGGGCCGATGATGTTCGGACACCAACGGTAACGGGCAAAACTTTCGGTGATACGCGTAGCCATCAAGTAGGCGGTGTTGCCCCACAGGTAGTTGTCGTGGTTACCGTCAATGCCTTCGTCATAGGAGAAACTGCGTACCGGGTTCTCGATACCGTGGTAAGGCGTGCGCAACAGAAACCGTGGCAGTGTGGCAGCGAGGTATTTGGAATCTTCCATCTCGCGCAAGCTGCGCCACTTGGTATGGGCGGGGCCTTCGAAAATATCGCTGACCTCCTTGACGCCGGGTAGCTCCTGAAAATTCTTGAGGTTGAAGAATTCGGGGCCTGCAGTCATCACGAACGGTGCATGGGCCATGGCGCCGACAGAGGCTACGTAGCTCAGCAGTTTCATGTCAGGGGACGATGGGCCGAAGGTGTAGTTGCCGATCATCGCCGCCACCGGCTCTCCACCGAACTGGCCGAAGCCAGCGGTATACACGTGCTTGTATAGGCCGCTGCGAGTGATGTCACCAGCATTCTCGAAGTCGTCGAGCAGTTCTTCTTTGGTGACATGCAGTACTTCGAGTTTTATGTTCTCGCGGAAATCCGTTCGGTCCACCAACAGTTTCAAGCCGCGCCAGGCGGACTCCAACTGCTGAAACTCGGGTTGGTGCAGGAGCACATCCATTTGCTGGCTCAAGACACGGTCTATCTCCGCGATCATCTGGTCAACGCGTTGCTTGTTAACCGCTTGCTGATGGTTGTCGCTTTGCAGAATCTCGCTGATGAATGCGGCCACGCCTTGCCTGGCGACGGCATAGCCTTCCTGGGAAGGGCTGATCATCGTGTTGGCCAATAGTTGGTCGAGCAGTGAGGGCTGTCCCTCGGTCATCAGGACTTGGGTGGCGGCGCTTTCCTTCGGCATGATCGTTCTCCGTTTTCGGCTTGAATGCAGGGCAGGGAATAGGGTGCTGAATGCGTCGCTGGTTATATGCCTGGAGTAGATTCGAGTGCTTCCAGCCCCAGTTTCAATTCACTGGCTAACTGTTGGCGGGATGCTTCGTCAGTCAGTAAGCGTTGCAGCTGTTTGCGAAAAGCCGGCGCATTGCCCATAGGGCCTTTGAGTGCGACAAGTGCTTCGCGAAGTGCCAATAACTTGCTCAGCTCCGGCACCTGCCTGGCAATGGCGTCAGGGCCAAAGTCATTAATTGATTTGAATTGCAGGTTCACGTGCAGGTCAGTGTTGCTGCCGTTGGCGAGTGTCGAGGGTATGGCCATTTCCAGACCCACTTCAGCCTTGGCCAATACCGCGTCGAAAGTGTCCTTGTTAATTCGCACAGGGTGGCGATCTTCAAGGCTTTCAGCTGCGCTGCGGCCAATGAAATCGCCCGTTATCAATAGCTTTAGCGGCAGTTCGACTTCCGCTTGCTGGTCACCCGTGGCGGGGACATATTTGATGTTGATGCGCTCTTTAGGTGCAACGGAACCGAGCATTTTCGACATGGGAAAGTCCATTCATGATGTTGGGTTATTTATATAAGAATGGATGTTTGAAATTTTGTCACGTGGAAAAGGCCCTTTTCGGTCTGATATTTATGTGGGAAATTTCTCCCTGTTGGCGTGTGCTGTTTAACTTTTTGTTTGTGTTGCATGTGAGTGTTTGATGAGGTTACTGTTTAAGTTAGGTTTTTGTTGGTGTTCCTTGTATTTTATTTTCTGGTTTAGTAAGTCTATTTGCGGGCTGTAAGTTCAGCGCGCTGTATGTCCTGAAATATTTCAGATTTCAACACCAATGGCTGAGGAGTGAATATGCGCAAGTGGAGGCGAAGCGGTTGCGTGGGCCTGTATGTGTACGCAATGCTCCATGGCAGTGCCATGGCCGCGCCGGAGGACTGCACCACCATCATCTCGCCGCTCAAGCGCCTGGCCTGTTTTGATGAAGCGGCTGGCACCCCTCCTGGACCACTCGTAGCGGCGACAGCGCAACCTGATGTGGGCTTGCTCCCTGCCATCGTTAACCTGGTACAACGCAACGAGGCCAGGCGCAGGGGGGACGATTTCCGCTTCCTGATGTCCAGTTGGCCGGAGCCGGAAAATCCCGGTGAGCAGCAGATGGTCATTTCCGCACCGGCATTGGGCGTGGCACCACCGCGGCCGTACCTGGCAATCAGTTGCGAATCGAAAATCTCGCGTTTGCAATTGGTGTTGGACGAGCCACCCGGGCCCAACAGGGTTCGTCTGCAGTTGTTCAAGGATGATCAGCCGTTATCTGCAGCCTATCAGTGGCAAGTGATGGGTGATGCCGGCCTGGTGGTGGATGCCGGTCGCGGACTGCAGGCCATTTCCTTGATAAGACAGATGGGCGCAGGACAGCGTCTGAGTCTGGCAAGTGACTATCCGGCGCTCGACGGGCTCGTGTTTGACGCCGAAGGCCTGGGTGCATTGATCGAGCAGGAGCGCCAGCTATGTCGCTGGTGATCGATGTGCCGGCGGATACGCCTTCGCAGCTGTTGGCAGCGATTGAGCCCGATCAGCCTGCCGGGCATTTTGATGTCGAAGATGAAACCTACCAGGCTATCGATCAGGAAATGGTCAAACTGGGCGGTTTGCGCGAGATCAGCATCGACTGGCCGTACATCGATGAAGCGTCCAGGCAATACCTGGCCACGCAGTGCAAGCACTTTCGCATTGTGGGTCATCTGCACGTGGTGTGGTTGCGCACTCGAGGGTGGCGGCACTGGGCCGATGCCCTTGTGGTGTTGGCTGGGATGGTCGAGACGTATTGGGACATTTCCCATCCCACACCGGGGCCGACCGGCTATCTGAACAAGCGCAAACAGGTGGCGCGGTTGCTGGACAACCTTACTCAGGCTTTGCCAAGCCTGGACCGAAGCAGTTTTGATCCTGCCCACCACACCGCCGCCGAGCGGGCTCTGGCCCGCTTGTCGAGTTGCACCGGGCAGGCAAAGCTCGATACGCAGATGCTCGAGGCTTTGCAGCGACAACTGGGCAAGTACAGCGAGCGCGCCGTCCCGGCTCAGGCCGCGAGTGCTTCTGCTTGCGACGATGCCTTGAGTCCGGCGTTCTTCACCCGACCGGCACAAGTGAGTAATGAGCGGGAACAACGCCGCGCCTTGTTAAGCATGGCCGAGCAGATTAATCAGCAGGACCCTTATGACCCCGCAGGTTACCAGTTGCGGCGCTTCGGTCTGTGGTCGCACTTGCGTACCGCGCCGTCAATCATTCGCGACTGGCGCACCGAGTTGACCGCTGTGCCCCGCGACATTGTCGACGGCTACCAGGATGCTCTGAGCGCCAATGCAGTGGAGCCGGCCTTGCTGCAGCGCATCGAAAAAAGCGTTGTCGCTTCGCCGTACTGGCTACGCGGTAGCTACTTGGCCGCCAATGTGGCCTCTCGTCTGGCGATGGAGGAGGTGGCCGCTGCCATTCGCCAGACCTGCGAGCGGTTTGTCTGTCGTCTACCGACGTTGATGACGTTGTGTTTCAACGACGGCACGCCATTCGCTGATGCCCAGGTTCAGGCCTGGATTACTGGTGCCGATGAGGCCACAACAGCAGGCAGCCCCGTTCAGGAATACGCCGGACTTCGGGACGAACTGCTCAACCAGCTCAATACCGAGGGTGTCGAGGTAGTGCTGTTGCGCTTGCAGGAACTGCAGGCCGCACAGGGGGCCCCTCGCCATCGCTGCTACGCCACCGTTATCGCCGCCGACCTGCTGGCTTCCCGTGGTCTGTCATGGCTGGCAGAAGATCTCTACGCCAGCGTCGCCAGGCTGATGCGCAGTACCACCGCCCAGCAGTGGGAGCCCGAGCTGTACCAGAAAGTGGCGCGCCACAGCGGCGACAACCCGCCGATCACAGCAATCCAGGAGTAGGAGCTATTTATGGGGAGGGTCTGGAGTTACCTCAAACGTTGGGGTCTGCCGGTCTTGCGCCAGTTCGACCAGGCCTTGCCGCTGTTAGTCATGCTGGCCATAGTGTTACTGCTGGCGGGCATCTGGTGGTTGGGACCGCAGTGGACCTGGCGCGAGCAGCAGCCGCTGGCTGAGCTGGCGATGCGCGTGTCGGCCAGCGTCGTGGTGGTGGTTGTCCCGCTGTTGTTCTGGGCTTGGCGGGTGCATCAGCGTTACCAAAGTCTGCAGGCCGAGCGCCAGCATGAGGCGGCGGCGCTGGCCGATCCGTGCTTACCGTATGTGCAGGCGCAGGAACGCTCTCTGGACCGCAGTCTGGACAATCTGCTGAACAATATGGAACGTCGCCGTTCGCTGTATCAGTTACCTTGGTATCTGGTGCTCGGGGATAAGAATGCTGGCAAGACCAGCCTGATCACACGTTCCAACCAGAGTTTTTCCTTGTCCCATGTCACCAGGGCAGGCGCCAGGACGCTTCAGGATGACAGCCTGGCTTACTCGATTGATTGGTGGATCGGTGATGAGGCGGTGTTGATCGATCCTCCTGGTGAATTGCTCAGTCAGGGTGATCGGGAGTCAGAAGCCGCGAAGGGTCAAGACGAGCAGCAGAGCAGCTATTCTACAGTTCCGGCCAACGGTAACGTCCGCCCAGTTTTGCCATCAGGCAGCCACTCGCGTCTGTGGCTACACCTGCTGGACTGGTTGGCACGCAAGCGCAGTCACCGCGCGCTCAATGGCGTGGTGCTGGTTATCGATGTCCAGGCGTTGCTGATGCAGCGTCCTGAGCAGCGCAAGGCGCATGCCCATGTGCTGCGCACCCGGCTGTATGAATTGAATCGACAGCTGGGCACCCGCTTGCCGGTGTATGTGGCATTGAGCAAGTTCGACTTGCTCGAAGGCTTTGAAGAATTCTTCGCCCGGCTTGCACCCAGTGCCAAGGAGAGCCTGTTGGGCTTTACCTTCAGCCTGCAGTCGGTGGATGACTTCGATGCCTGGCTGGTGGAGCTGGCCAGTCGATACGACGATTTTGTCGAACGCATGAGTGCCCAGGTGTTCGACAGCTTTGCGCAACCACACACGCTGAGTGAACGTCACCGACAGCTGGCTCTGGTCCGCCAGCTGTCGGGGCTGCGCCCAGCGTTGGTGGGCTTTCTGAGTGACATGCTCGGCAGTGACCGCTTCACCACCCCCGTACTGGTGCGCGGGCTGTATTTTTCCTCGGTCTACCAGCAGGGAACGTTGAGCAATGCGTTTGTGGCCCAAGCCGGGCAACCCTTTCAACTGGTGCCCCCTACAGCTGAGGTCAAGCCTGCAGGTGGGACGCTGATCTACTTTGCCCAGCAGCTGTTCCAACGTGTTATCTATCCGGAAGCTGGCTTGGCTGGGGACAACATCAAGGTCGCTCGCAGCAAGCGACGATTGTTGATTGCCGGCTTCGGCGTTGCCTCCCTGGGCTGCATGCTGGCGGTCGGTTTGTGGCAGGTCTACTTCAGTATCAACGGTGAAAAGGCGGCCAGCGTCCTGGCCAAGAGTCAGGAGTTCAGTGCACGGGACATCGATGCCAAAGTTGATACCACGGGCCGTAACCTACTGGTGCCGCTGGACCAGATTCGGGAAGCGGTTTCGGTGTATGGCGATTACCGTGAAGCTTGGCCGTTGTTTTCCGATATGGGGCTGTATCAAGGCAGAAAAATCGGCCCCAGGGTCGACGAGGCTTATCTGAATCTGCTGTCTCGGCGCTTCCTGCCTGCCATTGCCAGTCGTGCGCTGGACGCGATAAATTCCGCGGTCCCCGGTAGCCATCAGCAGTTAGCTGCTTTACGGGTTTATCGCATGCTCGAAGACCGCCAGAACCGCCGCCCTGCTATCGTCGAGGACTGGGTCGCCAGGCAGTGGCAGCGGGCTTACCCCGGCCAGGGCCAGTTACAAGCGGACCTGATGCGGCACTTAAGCTATGCCTTGAAATACGCCGATGCCGATCTGCCACAGCATCGCGAACGTATCGCTCAGGTGCAACAGCAACTGCGCCAACAACCGATGGCTGAGCGGGTCTACATGACGCTCAAACGGGATGCGCAGGAGCGCATGCAGCAACCCTTGGACTTGCGCAGTGAGGTTGGGCCGGCCTTCGATATCGTCTATCACCCGCAGCCATCGGATAAAGATGGGGACAGTGGGTTGCTGCTGGCACCCCTGCTCACCGCCAAAGGTTTCAAGGGCTACTTCGAGCCAGGTACTCGTAACCTCATCGAATTGGCGATGATCGACCAATGGGTGCTCGGCGAACGCCAACGGCTGGACTACTCGGAGCAGGATCGCGAGGTGCTGATCCAGCGTATTCGTGCGCTGTATAGCACCGATTATGTGGACAGCTGGCGGAGGGCGTTGAATCAGTTTTCGGTGGTCGACTTTCGCGACCTCGGCCATGGTGTGGCGGTGCTGGAACAGGTGACCGGGCCGGCGGCGCCGATGCGACGTTTACTGGAGACCTTGCGTGAAAATACAGCGATCTATCCGTCGCTGCCCCATGTCGAAGGGCAGGTCGCAGCGGTGGCAGACAAGGTTGCGGACGGCCAGCAGCAGGCGGCGGGTATTCGCCGGGCATTTTCCAGCCTGTCGGAGCTGATCACCCCGCAGGGCGAGCGACCGTCCTATTACGAAGAAACTCTGCGTGCGGTCAGTGCCGTGCATGACTACGGTAAAACTGTGCACGACAGTCCCGATACTGGAAAGGCCGCGTTGAAGGCCGTGCTCAACCGCTTCGCGTTGGGCGGGGCCGATCCGATCGCCAATCTGCAGCGTATCGCTGCAGGGCTACCCGAACCGCTCAATCAGCACATCAGAAAACTTGCCGACCAGACAGCCCAAGTGTTGATGATCGTTGCGCTGGGAGAGCTTGAAAAACGCTGGGACCGTGAGATCTACAGTTTTTATCGTGAACGTCTGGCCAACCGTTACCCTTTTGTGGCGGGCGGCGAAGATGCGTCGCTGGAGGACTTTGAAGCGTTCTTCGGCCCACAGGGACGGCTGCAGACATTTCAGGATCAATATCTGAGTGTGTTCCTCAAAGACAACCTTGATGCGTTGTATTCGGAAAACCTTGGTGGTTACCTGGTGCGCAGTGATGTGTTGGAGCAACTCGATAAAGCCGAACGTATCCGCGACACCTTCTTCAACCATCGCGGCCATCTGTCAGTGCAGCTGTCTATCGAGCCGCTTGCCCTGAGCGCCTCGCGCCTGAGCAGCATGCTCAGTGTCGACGGCCAGTTGATTCCCTATCAGCACGGTGCCCCGCAGCGTAGCGGCCTGGTCTGGCCGAATAATCTGGGCAATGTCAGCGGAAGCCAGCTAACCCTGGTTCACAGCACCGGCAACACCGCGAGCCTGAGCTTCAGGGGGCCTTGGTCGCTGTTTCGTTTGCTCAGTCGCGGCCACCTCAATGGCCGTACCGCCACCAGTGTTGACCTGACCTTTGCCATTGCCGATGGTTTGATGCGATATCGCATAGGTGCCGAAAAGGCCAACAACCCGATCACGCAGCGTAGTTTCGAAGGGTTTGCGTTGCCCAGAACCCTGCTCAATGAGCGTCGGGAGCAGGGCGTTGGCGAGACGATCTCTCAACGTTAAGTACTGAAGAGCAGGCGCAGGTGGACAGGTCACTGCCCCCCCTCTACCTTTCTTGATCAACATCAACCACACCCACCCCCCATCCCTGTAGGCTCAAATCCTGATCCAGGACGCGAGCCAGGAGGGTCCAATGATCTACCCCGTGCTATTGACCCTGCACCTGTTCGCCGCCCTGATCTTCATCGGCACGGTATTCTTCGAAGTGCTGTTCCTCGAGAGCATCCGCAAGCAGCTGCCCGCCAAACTCATGCTGTTGCTCGAACAGGCCATCGGCCAGCGTGCCCGGCAACTGATGCCCTGGGTTTTGCTGGTGCTGTTCGGTGCCGGGGCAGGGATGGTCTGGCAGCGTTATCTGCCGCTGCTTGAATCACCCTTCAATTCGTCATTCGGCACCTTGCTGCTGGCCAAGATTGTGCTCGCTGCCAGTGTGCTGGTGCACTTTCTCGGCGCCATGCTGCTGTTCAAGACCGATCGCATGACCGCCCGCTGGGTGAAGTTCATCCACACCAGTGTGTTCACCCACATGGTGCTGATTGTGTTGCTGGCCAAAGCCATGTTCTACCTGACCTGGTAAGTACCCCACCAGCGCTTGATACAAATCAAGGCCCCCCGGGCGTTATAGGCGGACACTGAAACTCCGCAGCCCGCCTCGGAGCCTTGTCATGCTCGATGTCCTTCACTCCCGCAACGAGCAGGTCGTTCAACACGATCAGGGCGCACTTGACCCCAACTGTTACATCGACATTCGCAAGTTTCATGGCGGTGTCGGTTCGCTGGATGTGTTGCGCAGTTTACGCAGCAGCCGCCAGCATCAGCGCCCGTTGTCGTTGAACCTGCAAATGCCGGTCAGTGTGCATGCCGCCGGCCCGTCCCTCGATACCTACCTGCAGTGCCTGGCTCAGGAAATCGACCTGGTCGGCTGTCACCTGGGCACGCAACAGCGGGTCGAGCAGTTTCATCTGGGTGGCATAACCCCGCCACCCGCGCAGCTGCAGCGGCTGATGACGCAACTGAAAAGGCGTTTCAATTTTCTCACCCACGAAAGTGGCGACTACAGCGCCGATGTCGATTTGCACCACACCAGTTGGGCGACCATGGGCTTGCTGCGTGACCAGGGTTTCAACCATGTCAGCATCGGTGTGCCGGAAATCGGCAGCAGCAGTGAGCTGTCGGTGACCTGCTACCAGAACCCGGCGCCGATTCATTCGCTGATCGATGCGGCACGCACTTTTGACTATCGTTCGGTGAGTGTCGACCTGGGCTACGGTCACGCCTGGCAGACGCCGGAAAGCTTTGCCCTGAAGCTGACCACCCTGATTGAGCTGGAGCCCGACCGGCTGCAGGTGTTCGACTATGCCCATCCCCCTCAGCGCTATGCCCAGTGTCCCCGTCGTGCCGCCAGTAGCGAGCAGGACAAGGCGTTGATGCGGCGTTTGTGCTTTGAGTACTTGCTCGCGGCGGGCTACCAGCACATCGGCCTCGGGCAGTTTGTCCGCCCCGATGACGACCTGGCGATCGCCCAGGAACGCGGACGCCTGCGCCGCAACTGCCAGGGGTTTACCCGGCATGGCTACTGCGATCACGTTGGCTTCGGTCTGGGCGCGATCAGCCAGCTCGACACCCTGTACGCGCAAAATACCGAGGTGCTTGAGCACTATCTGGAAAAACTCCAGCAAGGGCAGCTGGCAACCTGTCGCGGCTGGCGCTGCGAGGACAGTGACCAGGTCAGGCAGCGGGTGATGGAGCGCCTAAGCTGTGATCTGGAGCTGGATATCCTGGCCATTGAAACCCGCTTCGGCCTGAACTTTCAGCAGTACTTCCCTGTGGCCTGGCGGCAACTGGAGGCCATGAGCCGCGCCGGACTGGTCGAGCTGAGTGAGGACTACCTCAGCATACTGCCTGCCGGTCGTCTGGAAGTGGATGCCATTTGTCAGCTGTTCGAACAGGGAGCGAACAACTCGGTGCTTTCCTGCGACCATGAGTGGATCGATCATGATGCCAGCCTTTGAATTCAACCAGGCCCTGGTCAAGAAGTACGACCGTCCGGGGCCGCGTTACACCTCCTATCCCACCGCACCGCAGTTTCATGAGGCGTTCGCGGTCGATGACTACCTGCAGGCGGTGCAAGCCAGCAACCAGGCAGCCAACCCCAAGCCGTTGTCGGCCTACATCCACATTCCGTTCTGCCAGAGCCTTTGCTACTACTGTGCCTGCAACAAGATCATCACCCGCAAGACCCATCGTGCGACCGAGTACCTGGATTACCTCAAGCGTGAAATCGCCATGCAAGGGGCGCTGTTCGATCGCAGCCGCCGGCTGACGCAGTTGCATCTGGGCGGCGGTACACCGACTTACCTGAGTGGTGAGCAACTGGCCGAGCTGATGGACTGCCTGCACCAGGCGTTCAACCTCGACGACAGCGACGACCACGAGTTTTCCATCGAGGTTGACCCACGCACCATCAGCACCGAGCAGATCCAGTTACTACGGGGACTGGGTTTCAATCGCCTGAGTTTTGGTGTGCAGGATTTCGACCCGGATGTGCAGGCAGCGGTCAATCGCCAGCAAAGCGAAGAGCAGATTTATGCCCTGGTCGCGGCCGCGCGCCAGGCGCGCTTCAAGTCGGTCAGCGTCGACCTGATTTACGGCTTGCCGTTGCAGACGGTGCAGAGTTTCGATGTCACCCTGAGCAAGATCATCGCCTTGCGTCCGGACCGTATAGCGGCCTACAGCTACGCGCATCTTCCCGAGCTGGTACGTGCGCAGCGGATGATCCGGCCCGAGGACATGCCACCGCCGGGGCGCAAGCTGGAGTTACTGGAGCTGACGATTCGGCGACTGACCGAGGCCGGTTATGTGTACATCGGCATGGATCATTTCGCCTTGCCGGAGGATGAGCTGACCCGGGCCAGGGCCAATGGCACCCTGCAGCGCAACTTTCAAGGCTACTCGACCCACGCCGACTGCGACCTGATCGGCCTCGGCGTGTCGTCGATCGGCAAGGTAGGGGACAGCTACAGCCAGAGCGTCAAGCTGCTGTCGCAGTACTACGCACGGCTCGATCAAGGCCTGTTGCCGGTGCAACGCGGTTACCGCCTGAACGCGGATGACCTGCTTCGACGCGAGGTGATCAACGAGCTGATGTGCCACGGCCGGATCGATTTCGGCAAATTCGAAGCCGCGCATGGTGTGCGTTTCAGTGAGTATTTCGCCGAGTCCCTGGAGCAGCTCGGCGAACAGGTGGATGACCATCTGCTGGCACTCGAAGAGGATGGATTGCAGTTGCTGCCCCAGGGGCAACTGATGATGCGCAACACTGCCATGGCCTTTGACGCCTACCTCGGCGGCGGGCGCAAAGGGCAGTTTTCGCGCACGGTCTGAGCCGGCTTGACGGCGATCAAGTTTGCCCGGCAGCGTGCTTGTCAGCGGGTTGCCTGCGCCTTTAGCGTGGTCGTTGAACCCGCTGCCGAGCCAGGTGCCGCATGACCCTCATGCCCGTTTGTGACGCTCCAACCGAACTGTTCTATCAACCACAGCACAATGAGCAGGCCCTGTTCGAACAGGCCTGGCGCCACGGCCTGCCGGTGCTGATCAAAGGGCCTACAGGCTGCGGCAAGACCCGCTTTGTCCAGCACATGGCCCAGCGCCTGAACCTGCCGTTGCATACCGTGGCCTGCCACGATGACCTGAGTGCCGCCGACCTGGTTGGCCGTCACCTGATCGGTGCCCAGGGCACCTGGTGGCAGGACGGGCCGCTGACCCGTGCAGTACGCGAAGGCGGAATCTGCTACCTCGACGAAGTGGTCGAAGCGCGGCAGGACACCGTGGTGGTCCTGCACCCGCTGGCCGATGATCGCCGCGAACTGTTCCTGGAACGCACCGGCGAGGTGTTGCAGGCGCCGCCTTCGTTCATGCTGGTGGTGTCCTATAACCCCGGCTACCAGAACCTGCTCAAGGGCATGAAACCCAGTACGCGCCAGCGCTTTGTGGCGATGCGCTTCGACTACCCGCCTGCCGCCGAAGAAGCGCAGATCGTACGGCGCGAGGCCGGGGTCGAGGCGGCGCTGGCTGATCAAGTGGTCAGGCTGGGACAGGCGTTGCGCCGTCTGGAGCAGCACGACCTGGAGGAGGTCGCCTCGACCCGTCTGCTGATTTTCACCGCGCGCATGATCGGCGCCGGCATGAACCCGCGCGAGGCCTGTCTGGCGTGCCTGGCCGAGCCCTTGAGTGATGACCCGGTGACGGTGGCAGCGCTGATGGATGTGGTCGATGTCCATTTCGGCTGAGACGGCGGTAGCCCCGCGGCATTTGCCGGGGGATCTGGCGATGTGGCTGTTCATCCTCGCCGAGCTGTCGGTGTTCGCCCTGTTGATAGTGGCGTTCGCGGTAACCCAGGTAATCAAGCCACAGCTGTTCGCTGACAGCCGGCAGTTACTCGACACCTCCACCGGCCTGGCGATGACCCTGAGCCTGCTCAGCGCCGGGCTGTTGGCGGCGCTGGCCCAGCAGCGTGTGCGCCAGGCGCAGGCACATCAGGCAGCAGGGTTGCTGCTGTTGGCGTTACTGGCCGCCTGCGTCTACCTGGCGCTCAAACTCGGTGAGTACCAGCATCTGCTCGGCCTGGGGCTGGGGCTTGAGTACAACACCTTCTTTACCCTGTACTGGATCCTCACCGGTTTCCATTTTCTTCATGTGCTGCTCGGCATGTTGATCCTGGCCTGGCTGGCCGGGGGCTGTCGCCGTGGCCGCTACGGTCCGGGCAACTGCAGCGGGTTCGAGTCCGGGGTGCTCTATTGGCACATGGTCGACCTGGTCTGGGTGGTGCTGTTCCCCCTGGTCTACGTGCTGGCCTGAGGAGAGCAACATGATGGCTTCGACCTTTTTGCTGCGCTGCTGGCTGGCCCTGGTCGTGCTCAGCGTTGCCACTGTGGCGCTGGCACAGGGTAGGGCCAGTGCCTGGGCGATCCTGTTGCTGGCGGTGTTCAAGGCCTGGTTGATCACCGACGGTTTCATGGAGTTGCGTCACGGCCCGCAGCGCTGGCGGGGTCTGTTTCTGGCATGGGCCGTTGTGCTGGCGTTGCTGGTCGGCATCAGCCTCGCCCTGCGCAGTTAATACCTGAGTAAAACCATCGGCGTTTCTTGATTGCCATCAAGCAGGTTTGCAGCCCTCAGTTCCTATCATGGCCAGGCCAAGCCATGAGGAAGTGACCATGTCAGAGACCTTCACCAAGGGCATGGCCAGGAACATCTATTTCGGGGGAAGCGTGTTTTTCTTCCTGATATTCCTGGCTTTGACCTATCACACCGAGCAGACCTTTCCCGAGCGAACCAATGCCACGCAATTGAGTGACGCGGTGGTGCGCGGCAAAACCGTCTGGGAGCAGAACAACTGCATTGGCTGCCACACGCTGTTGGGCGAGGGCGCGTACTTTGCGCCGGAGCTGGGCAACGTGTTCCAGCGCCGCGGCGGCGGGGAAGGCTTCAAACCCTTCCTGCATGCCTGGATGAAGATGCAGCCATTGGGCGTACCGGGCCGTCGGGCGATGCCGCAGTTCAACCTGAGCGAGCAGGAAGTCGACGACATCGCCGAATTCCTCAAATGGAGCTCGAACATCAACACCAACGGCTGGCCGCCAAACAAGGAGGGCTGAGTGATGAGCAGTGCCAATCCCCATCTGAAATTCGCTTCGCAAGCCGTCGCCAAACCCTACTTCGTGTTTGCCCTGATGCTGTTTCTCGGCCAGGTGCTGTTCGGTCTGATCATGGGCTTGCAGTACGTGGTCGGCGACTTCCTGTTCCCGGCCATTCCCTTCAACGTGGCGCGCATGGTGCACACCAACCTGCTGATCGTCTGGTTGCTGTTCGGCTTCATGGGCGCGGCCTACTACCTGGTGCCGGAAGAGGCTGATCGCGAGCTGCACAGTCCGAAACTGGCGATTGTGCTGTTCTGGGTATTCGCCACCGCCGGCGTGCTGACTATCCTCGGCTACCTGCTGGTGCCCTATGCCGGCCTTGCCAGGCTGACCCACAACGAACTGCTGCCGACCATGGGCCGCGAGTTCCTCGAACAGCCGACCATCACCAAGATGGGCATCGTGGTGGTGTGCCTGGGCTTTCTCTACAACATCGGCATGACCTTGCTCAAAGGCCGCAAGACCACCGTCAGCATGGTGATGATGACCGGGCTGATCGGTCTTGCGGTGTTCTTCCTGTTCTCCTTCTACAACCCCGGCAACCTGGCCCGCGACAAGTTCTACTGGTGGTGGGTGGTGCACCTGTGGGTGGAAGGGGTGTGGGAGCTGATCATGGGCTCGATGCTGGCCTTCGTGCTGATCAAGATCACCGGTGTCGACCGGGAAGTGGTGGAGAAGTGGCTGTACGTGATCATTGCCATGGCGCTGATCACCGGCATCATCGGTACCGGCCACCACTTCTTCTGGATCGGTGCGCCCGAGGTGTGGCTGTGGGTCGGCTCGATCTTCTCGGCACTGGAACCGCTGCCGTTCCTGGCCATGGTGCTGTTTGCCTTCAGCATGGTCCGCAACCGTCGTCGGCAGCATCCTAACCGCGCCGCCACGCTGTGGGCCAAGGGCACCACGGTGACCGCGTTCTTCGGAGCCGGGGTGTGGGGCTTCCTGCATACCCTGGCGCCGGTGAACTTCTACACCCACGGTACGCAACTGACTGCAGCTCACGGTCACCTGGCGTTCTATGGTGCTTACGCGATGATCGTCATGACCCTGATCAGCTACGCCATGCCACGCTTGCGCGGGCTCGGCGAGGCGGCCGATGAGCGTGCACAGACCCTGGAGGTCTGGGGCTTCTGGTTGATGACCTTGTCGATGGTGATGATCACCCTGTTGCTCACCGCTGCCGGTGTGGTCCAGGTGTTGCTGCAACGCTGGGCCGAAGACGGCAGTGCCTTGCCGTTCATGTCCACCACCGAGCACCTGCGCGGGCTGTTCTGGGCGCGCCTGGTCAGTGGCCTGGGCTTTATGGCGGGATTGCTCTGCTACCTGCTGAGCTTCCGCCAGCGTGGCCGCGCGGCGTTGCGGGCGCCGGCACGGGTGGTGCCGTCTTGAAACGTGGCAGGAGGCAACATGGCGATCAGCCTTGAACTGGAAGAGTGGGTCGGGAGTGTCTGGCATCGCTTTATCACCCGTCGTGCCAGCGTAGATTTTCCTCAGGCGGGTATCGAGCTTGCTCCGCGTCAACGCGCCCTGGCCCTGTTGTTCCGGGCCATGGGCGGCAGCGCTGATCAGGGCGTTGAGGCGGCCAGTGAGCGTGATCTGCTGCTGCGCCGCAGTGTGTTGCAGCAGATCGCCGGCACCTGCAAGCAGGTGCCGCTGGCCTGGTGTGACGGGCGCAATCTGCGCTTGCCCGGCCAGCTTGCGGTGTTTCCCGAGGCCGGGCTGAACGAGGAGCTTTATCGCTGGCTGGCCTTGCTGGCCGCACAGTCGGGGCCGATGCACCATTGGGGGCGGGACAACCAGCGCTGGACCCAGGCGTTGTTGCAGCGCTATCCGGCGTTGACGGGCCGTTACCAGCGTCTGGTCGAAGCGCATCTGCCACTGCGTCCGGATCCGGCCACCTTGCGCCCCGCTGAAGCGGCGCTGGAACGCGCACTGTGCCAGGCCTTGCGCGAGCCGGGCAGTGTCCGCGCGTTTCCCCGCAGTGAACGCGCTGCCTGGCCAATGCCGCTGTGGCTGTACCCGCCGCTGAACCTGTCTGGCGCCCAGGCGGGAGATCTGGAAGACGCTGACGAGTACCTGGCAACGCCGCCCGGTGAACAGCGCAGTGGCCGCAAGCGCGCCACGCGCATCGATGAAACCCGTCGCGAGGGTGGGCTGCTGGTGGTGCGCCTGGAGAACCTGTTCAGCTGGACCGAACATGTCGACCTCGACCGCTGGGCGGATGACAGCGAAGACCCGGACGCCGCGCGGGTCGCTGATGATCTCGATCAGTTGACCCTGTCGCGGACCCGCCTGCGCAAGGGGGGCGGCCTCAAGCTGCATCTGGACTTGCCGCCTGCCGACATCGACGACATTCCCCTCGGCGAGGGCATCAAACTGCCGGAGTGGGACTACCGCAAAGGGCGTTTGCAACCACACTTCGTCAACCTGCAGATGTTCGAGCCGCGGGACAGTCAGGCGCAGCCCTTGCCGCCACGCCTGCAACCGGCGGCACGGCGCCTGCGGCGGCAGTTCGAGCAGTTGCGCAATGACCGTCAGTGGTTGCGTCAGCAGCCTCAGGGCAGTGAACTGGACCTGCAGGCCTGGCTGGATTTTCACGTTGAGCGTAGCCATGGCCAGTGTGCCGAACGCGGCCTGTTCATGGCCCAGCGACCGACGCGTCGCGACCTGGCCTGTCTGCTGCTGGCCGATGTGTCGATGTCCACCGATGCCCACCTGAACGATGAACACCGGGTAATCGACGTGATCCGTGACAGCCTGTTGCTGTTTGGCGAAACCCTCTCGACTCTGGGGGATGACTTTGCCCTGTACGGGTTTTCCTCTGTGCGCCGTCAGCAGGTGCGCCTGCAGGCGCTCAAGGCCTTCGATCAGCGCTACGACGACAGCACCCGTGGCAAGATCCTCGGACTCACGCCCGGCTACTACACGCGCATGGGCGCCGCCATTCGCCAGGCCACCCGCCTGCTCGGCGCCAGCAAGCGGCGGCGCAAATTATTGCTGCTGCTCACCGATGGCAAGCCCAATGACCTGGATCTGTATGAGGGGCGCTATGGTGTCGAAGACACCCGCGAGGCGGTGCGCGAAGCGCGGCGCCAGGGGCTGATTCCGTTCTGCATCACCATCGACCGCACGGCTGCGGACTACTTGCCGTACCTGTTCGGCAGCAATGGCTACAGCCTGATTCGCCAGCCCGAACAGTTGCCGCTGCGCCTGCCGCAACTGTATCGCCAGCTGACGCAGCCTTGAGCCGCGCCTAGCGCGGCAGCCACAACACCATCACCACGCAGAACAGTGTCAGGCCGATGCAGAACCACAGAAAGCGTAATTGCTGCTGAGCCGCGGCATGGGCCGGGGAGGCCGGCAATGGCATGCCGCACTGTTCACAGGTGACCCCCTGAACCGGGTTGCTGTGTTGGCAATACAGGCAGACGGGCAGGGCTTTCATTCGAATTGCTCCAGCCGTGGGCGATCGAGAATGACGATGCGCCGGCCTTCCTGGGTGATGACCTTTTCATCGACCAAACGGCGAATGATGCGCGAGAAGGTTTCCGGCTGGATCGACAGGTGACCGGCAATCAGTTGCTTGGCCATCGGCAATTCGAACTGACGCTCGACCGGTTGTGCCTGCATCAGTTGCGTCAGCAGATAACGCACCACGCGGTGGGTGGCGTTTTTCAGTGACAGGGTTTCGATTTCGTTGACCCGCTGATGCAGGCGCACGCACAGCTTGCCGAGCAGGGCGAAGGTCAGGCGGCTATTGCTCTGCAACAAGCGCATGTATGTGCTGGTGGAGAGCCGATACAGCTGCGACGGTCCGATCGCTTCGGCTGAGGCCACATAGTTCGGCGTGTCCATGAGCATCATCGCTTCGGCGAAGGTTTGCCGTGGGCCAATCACTTCAAAGACTTTTTCCTGGCCGTCGGGGGTCAGGCGGTAGATCTTCACCGCGCCGGCAATCACAAAATAGAACGCCTCGGCGGGCTCGCCCTGACGGAACAAGGGCTCACCCTTGTCGACACTGAGCAAGTGGCTGGAAGCCATCAACTCGTCCAGCTGCTCGTCATTCAACGGCTCGAACAGGTGATGGCTGCGCAGAATCTGGTGATGGACGCGATGAAGCACCATGGGAATTCATCCTGAGGCTGGAGAAGAGGGTGACTCAGACAAGGCCGAGGGCGACGTTGCTGGCGACGGCAATGAGCGAGCCCAGGGCGGCAAACCAGGCCAGTAGCGGGATGATGTGTCTCATGTGAACTCCAATGGAATGACTGATAGTGCTGTTCAGCAAGACTCGGACCAGCCGCTGGCCCTTGTGTTTTCTGGTTGCGCCAAGCTTCAGGGTGTAAATGACCCTATGCAAAAGGGTAAAAAACACCTTCAAAGGGTCTTTTTTACCCTGATTGCCCGGGGTATCGCTGCAACCAGCCCGTAAACCCGCAGGGGCACGGCTCTTGCACTATCCGAGTGAACAGCGATGGGCAGCTTACGCAGTTGTCGCCTGCAGGCGTTGATGTGCGACAAGGGCAAGGCTTGGCAAATCGCAGATGATGACGCCGGATTCGCTTCGCCCTGTGCGGGCCCGGCACCAGAGCAAAGGAGTGGTTTCATGCAGGTACTTGATCGCCGTAAAGCGCTGGCCATCGTGCCGTTGTTGCGTCTGGCGTTCCGACCCTTCTTCTTCGGCGGCTGTGGCCTGGCATTGTTGGCGGTGCCGCTGTGGCTGGCGGCCCTGAATGGCACCCTGGGTGACTGGCAACCTGCAGGCGGCTGGCTGGCCTGGCACCGCCATGAACTGTTGTTCGGTTTTGGCCTGGCGATCATCGCCGGCTTTCTGCTCACTGCAGTGCAGACCTGGACCGGCCAGCCGGGCCTCAGTGGTACACCGTTGGCAGCGCTGGCGGTGCTCTGGTTGGCCGCGCGTGTCGCCTGGCTGGCAAATGTGCCCTGGCCGCTGCTGGCCCTGCTGGAACTGGCGTTCCCGGTGATCGTGGCACTGCTGATGGCGGTGACCTTGTGGCGGGTGCGGCAGAAACGCAACTACCCGGTGGTAGCGGTGTTGCTGTTGCTCGCAGCGGCAGACGCACTGGCTGTATATGGCTTGCTGCAAGGGCATGAAGGCTGGCAGCGTCAGGGTGTGCTCAGTGGCATCTGGCTGGTGGCGGCGATGATGGGGCTGATTGGTGGGCGGGTGATTCCGTTCTTCACCCAGCGTGGCTTGGGCCGGACCGAAGCCGTTGCACCCTGGCCCTGGCTCGATCGTCTGTTGCTGGCGGCTTCTGCGCTGGTCGCACTGTTGTATGTCGCCGGTCCGGCGCTGTTGGCCAATGTCTGGATCGGCCTGCTGTTTGCGGTGCTGGCCGTTGGGCACGGGGTGCGCTTGTGGCGTTGGCATGATCGCGGGCTGTGGCGGGTGCCGTTGCTGTGGTCGCTGCACCTGGCCTACGCCTGGTTGGCGCTGGCGTGTCTGGGCATGGCCTTGTGGCATTTCGGTGTCAGCCTCAACCCCAGCCTGGCGGTGCATTGCCTGACGGTCGGGGCCATGGGCGGGCTGATTCTGGCGATGATCGCCCGCGTCAGTCTCGGGCATACCGGACGGGCACTGCAGCCACCGGCTGGCATGACCCTGGCCTTCATTCTGCTCAATCTTGGTGGCGTCAGCCGGGTGCTGCTGGTGCCCTGGTTGCCACTGGCCGGTCTGTGGTTGGCGGGGCTGTGCTGGACGCTGGCCTTTGCCCTCTACGCCTGGCGTTATGCACCGATGCTGATGCGCGCACGGGTTGACGGGCATCCAGGATAATGGCGTGAGCGCAGGAGGCTGACGATGTTCTACCCCTATCTACTGGTCATTCATCTACTGGCAGCCATTGCCTTTATCGGTACGCTGTTTTTCGAAGTGTTCATCTGGTATACAGCCCGCCAGCAGGTGCCGGAGGCTGCCCGGAGCGCCTCCGACCAGGCCATCGCGTTGCGCTCACGCACAGTGCTGCATGGTGTGGTACTGGTGCTGTATGGCGCGGGCATCGGCCTGGCCTGGCACCATCGCAGCGCCTTGAGCCAGCCGCTGGCGAGCAGTTTTGCAAGTCTGCTGAGCCTGAAGATCATCCTCGCGCTGAGCATCATCGGGCATTACCTGCTGCTGGCTTACTGGCTCAATCGCCAGCGCCTGAGCGAGGCCCGCGCACGCTGGATCCGCTGCAGTATCCTCGGGCATATGCTGTTGATCGTGGTGCTGGCCAAGGCGATGTTCTATTGGCATTGAGCCTTCCATGGCCGTTGCGCTCAGTATTTCTGTGTGCCCGGCCGCGGATTCAGGCCACGTTCATCAAAATAAGCTTCCAGTACCTCCGCGTCTGCAATGCTCCAGGCCATCGCGATGTAGGTGTCCGGTCGGATGAGGTAGACGGCGTCGCGTATCAGGCCTGCCGCCTGGTGGGCGTCACTCCAGATAAACACATCCACCGGTATGCCGCGGCTACTGCACCACTGCACCAGGCCGGCGCTGACGGCACCGTAAACCTGTACTTGCCAGCAAATCCGCTTGAGGCCGCTGAAATTGTCGCGTCCGCCTTCTGCCACCCAGGGCAGGCGGTCGCCGCCCTGGAGCGGCCCGGCATTGCCGGCGCTCAATGGCATGTAGCGGTAGTTGAGGCCGATCTGCGAGACCGTGCGAAAGAGAAATTCCCGGGCTGACCTGAAGGCTATTATCCGAGGCAGTACGCGCGGCGCCAGGCGTGTACGCAGGAGGGCGGCCAGACGGCCGTCGGCGGTGATGAAGTTGAATATCTGGTCGGTGGTGGACACCAGTCGCTGGGCGAAAGCGCTGCGTTCGATTTCATAAGTGTCCAGCAGGCTGTCCCGGGCTTCGCCATGCAGGACGGAGGCCAGTTTCCAGGCCAGGTTGATGGCGTCACCAATACCGGTGTTCATGCCCTGGCCGCCCGCAGGACTATGGACATGCGCCGCATCGCCAAGCAGGAAGGCGCGCTGGCGGCCGAAGTGTTCGGCCACCCGGTGATGCACGCGGTAGGTGGAAAACCAGTTGACCTGCTGTACCTGGACTTTAAGGTGTTCGATGGCCCGCTGACTGACGTCTTCGAAGCGCAATTGGTCCGGGTGTTCGGCGCGTTCGTCGCGCACGGTGCCGATCAGTCGCGCACGCCCGCTGCCGGCCAGGGGGAAGACCGCCAGGAAGTCCGCTTCGTCGAGGTCGACATGCAGTTCGCCGTTGAGGGCCGGGCCTGAAGCCTGGACATCGGCGACATAAAACACCTGCTGGTAGGTCCCGCCAGGAAAATCGACCCCCAGCGCTTTGCGTACCGTCGAGCGCGCCCCGTCGCAGCCGGCCAGATAACGGGCTTCGCAGTGTTCTTCCAGGCCACCGGCGTGACACAGCTTGGCACTGATGCCCTGGCTATCCTGGGTGAAGCCAAGCAGCTCGGTTTCGCGTTCCACCTCGATACCGAAGGCCTGCAGACGCTCGATCAGCAGTTGCTCGTGTTCATCCTGGGGGTAGATGTGCAGGAACGGGTAGGGGGTAAGGTCAGCCCCGATGGTGCTGAAGGGCAAGCGCGCTGCTGCCTCGCCCTTGACCCAGAGGTTGGCGGCCTGGACCTGGTGGCCGTGCTCGATGACCGCAGCGCTGAGGTCCAGCTGGCGATACAGTTCCAGCGTTCGTGCTTGCACCGCCAGGGCCCGGGACGTGGTGCCGGGGCCGGTGGTTCTGTCGATGATGCGTACGCTGACGCCCTGTTTGCTCAGCCACAAGGCCAGTACCAGGCCGGTCGGACCGGCGCCAATGATCAGTACGTCACAGCGCTTCATCGCATGCGCTCCTCAGCGCTGGGCGAACGCCAGGTTCAGGCCCAGGCCGGCAAAGGATGCCGCAAAACTGCGGCGCAACCAGTTCTGCACCCGCGGCGACTCGATCACCGCACGGCGAAACAGGTTGGCCAGCAGGCCGTACAGCACAAACACTACAAAGGTCATCAACATGAACACGCCACTCAGGCTGAGCATCTGCCCGGTCACTGAGCCGCTCTGCGCGTTGATGAACTGGGGCAGGAAGGCGAGGAAAAAAATGGTCAGTTTGGGGTTGAGGATATTCAGCAGGCAGGCGCGCAGGATCAGGCTGCCAGCACTGCCGACCCTGGAGTTGCTGTCGATGGCGAAGGCCGAACGATCGCGCCAGGTGGCATAGGCCAGGTACAGCAGGTAGGCGACACCGGCGAACTTCAAGCCCTGAAAGGCCAGGGCACTGGTGTGCAGGATCGCCGACAGGCCAAGGATTGACGCCAGCAGGTGCGGGACGATACCTGCGGTACAGCCCAGCGCCGTATACAGGCTGGCACGTTTGCCTGCCACCAGGGCGGTGGAAATGGTCAGGATCACGCCGCTGCCGGGTATCAGTACGACGATCAGCGAGGTGACGAGAAAATCCAGGCTTGGCATTTGTGTTGCACTCCATGCAGTAAGGGGTGGAACTCTTTGAAGTGTATGTCTGCTGAGGCGATTTGTCCGCCGGTTGTCGGCTCGGGTGCGACTGGATGGTGATGTTGGATTATTTGGATTAGTATCTATTGGTAATAACCGTTCTAATCTTGCGGAGAGTCTATGAGCCGCGCACCGAGTCAAAAAACAGCGAGCCTGCGCCAGGCCGAAAAAGTCGTAGCGGTGGCCCTGGCCCACGCCAGCCCGCGCGAGGCCGATGCCATCGCCGAAACCTTTGCCAGCATTGCGACGTTTGTCAAAGACCTGGTCGGGCGTCAGCACCAGCAGACACTGGAGTCCATTGTCGAAGCCCTGGTGCCCAAGGTGCCGCCAACCCCGACAGCGCTCAAGGAGGCGGCGATGCTCGCCCAGGCGCGCACCGCGGTGCTGGAGAGTGGCGAGTGGATGACTGCCGCGCAAATCGCCGGGCTTGCCGGATTCAGTCCGAGCAATCCCAGTGCCCAGCCGAACAAATGGAAGCGTGACGGGGCGATCTTCGCTTTACGCCATCATGGTGTGGACTATTTTCCGGCCTATGGCCTGGACGCCGCCGGCGGCTACCGGCCACTCAAGGCCATGGCGCCGATACTGGAGGTGTTGGGCCGGAGCAAGGACAGTTGGGGCCTGGCCTATTGGTTCATGTCGGCCAACAGTTTCCTCGCAGGCCAGCGGCCACTGGACCTGCTGAACAGCGATCCGGCGCGGGTACTGGCTGCCGCCGAGGATGAACTGCAGGCTGTCATGCATGGCTGATACTCCCCAGCCGCTGGGCAACCTGCAGCTGTCGACGCTGATCTGGGCGGCGGCTACGCCGATCCACCGGGTGCACCTGGATCGTTACGGGGCTGACCAGTTCAACCCGGGCCTCAACGGCAATGCGCGCTTCAGTCCGATCCGCGATGCCGACGGCCAACCGATCCCGACGCTCTACGGGGGTACCAGTTTCGATTGTGCAGCGATGGAAACCGTGTTCCATGACGTGCCCTTTGCGGCCGGTTTCAAAACCTACGACAAGGGCAAGCTGGCAGGCCAGCAGCATTCATTGCTGCACTGTAGCCAGGACCTGTTGCTGGTTGATCTGGGCAGCAAGGCGCTGCGCAAACTGGGGGTGCCGCGCAAGGCATTGATCGATACCGAGAAGGACCAGTATCCACTGACTCGGCAATGGGCCGAAGCCATTCATCGCCAGCGCGCCGATGTCCAGGGCTTGTGCTGGACCTCGCGGCAGGACGACAGTGCGCGGGCGCTGATGTTGTTTGGTGACCGTGTGGCAGCCGGTTCGCTGGCCGGGCAGGGGCAGGCGCGCAGCCTGTTGCAGGACAGTGCCGCTTATATGCAGGTACTGGAGCTGGCCGAACAGATCGGCGTGCTCATTGTTGCCGGGCGCAGCTGATCACTCGGCCTTGGCGCGCACGATGCGCCCGCGCTTGATCTCGTCGGCGTAGGCATGAAGCTTGTCCGAGTCCTTGTACAGACGGTTCATCAGGTGCAGCACGGCGACCACATCGACACCGTCGATGCGTTCGGCCAGCTTGCTGATTTCGCCAGCGGTGCGTTCCAGGTTGGAGGCGACGCTTTTCAGGTCGCGCTTGAGTTCGGCGGAGGATTTTTTCAGGCCCATGGGTGATTCTCTTAGTTAGTCGGTGAATCCGCTCCTACACAACCCCGTCGCGGTCAGCCGGGAAACAGAAACGGGCTGACCCCACTGCGCCCATAACCTTCGCGTTCCACCTCGGCATCCAGCGCCAGGGTGGCCAGGTCGTCGGCCAGCAGTTCCTGGTCGCGGTCCTTTTCCGGGTAAAAGACTTTCAGGTAGCTGTGACAATCGTTGCAGCTTTCGGCTTTGACCGCGGCATCCTGACGTTCCAGCGACCAGTAGTCCAGTGCGCCGGTGGCTTCGCAGTTACTGCACTTGACCCGGACCATGCTTTCAGGCCCATGGGGGATTCTCGTAATTAGTCGGCGATTGCGCTCTTTTGTAGGAGCGGATTTATCCGCGATGGACTGCGTAGCAGGCCCATTTTTAGGGCCGCTACGCGCCCCATCGCGGCGGTCCGGCGTCCCGGTGAATCCGCTCCTACACACCCCGTCGCGGTCAGCCAGGAAACAGAAACGGACTGACCCCACTGCGTCCAAACCCCTCACGCTCCACCTCGGCATCCAGCGCCAGGGTAGCCAGGTCATCGGCCAGCAACTCCTGGTCGCGGTCATTTTCCGGGTAAAAGACTTTCAGGTAGCTGTGACAATCGTTGCAGCTTTCGGCTTTGACCGCGGCATCCTGACGTTCCAGCGACCAGTAGTCCAGTGCGCCGGTGGCTTCGCAGTTACTGCACTTGACCCGGACCATGTGCCAGCGGCACTCGCACAGGCTGCATTGCAGGTAGCGCAAGCCCGCCTGAGGGCCGGTCATGACTACGCTGGCCACCGGCGCGCTGGCGCACACCGGGCAGTGCTGGCGCTGTTCGCCGAGTACGGCGCTGGCCGATGCCGGCAGGGCACTGGCCAGTTGAGTGAAGTACAGCGACAGTGCCGCCCAGAGGAACAGTGCCTGACCACTGCCGACCTGTTCAAAGTCGCCGGCCAGCAAGGCGCTGGCCAGCTGTTCCAGTTGCGCAGGAGTGTGTCCGCGAAGGCTGTCCAGGGTCGTGCGTACGCTTGGGTTGGCCTCGGGGTACAGGTGCTCGATCAGGCCCAGCAGCAAGTGCTGCCAGTACCGGTCACGCGGGTAGTCGGCGGTCGCCAGCGGCGCCTGGCCAAGGGTCAGGCGATCAGCAAGTCCGGCCGCCAGCGCCGCGGGCAATGGCATGCGCTCAAGCAAGGCTTGCTGAGCCTGGGCCAACTGCGCACAAAAGCCCAGGTAGTCGCCCATGGCATGAGCTTCGGCCAGTTGGCGCAGGCGCGCAGCACGCTTGGTATAGCGGTCCTTGAGCGAGGGCAGCAGCACCGGGGTGATCTCGTTGATGCCACCGCTGGGCGTCTGCACCGGTGTCATTTGAATGCTGCTCATGGCTTGCTCCCGGGTTTGTCCTGCTTGCTGATCTGGCGGTACCAACGGTCATGGTGGGTCTTGGCCCAGGTGCGGCTGACAAAGCCCGTAACCATGCCGCGAATCGAACCTTTTACCCAGAACGCCAGGTAGGCATGGCCGATGATCAGCAGAATCAGACTGATGCCGACCAGGGCATGCACCAACAAACCGATGCGGATGGTCGGGATCGAGAACAGCGGGGCGAAGTACGGCCGCCAGATCACCACACCGCTGAGCAGCAACAGCGTGATCATGCTCATGATGCCCCAGAACAGCACCTTCTGACCGGCGTTGTACTTGCCGATGTTCAGTGCCGGATCATGCTTGCCGGCCAGTACCTGTTTGACGTTCTTGAACCACTGCAGGTCCTCGCGTTCCGGCAGGTTGTAGCGCACGAAGCGCACGAACAGGAACATCAGCAACACGAACACCACCACGCCGAAGAACGGGTGAAGGATACGCGCCAGCTGCGGCGTGCCGAACACGGCGTTGAGGCCATTGAACGAGGGGAAGAACCACGACAGCCCGGACAATGCCACGGCGAAAAAGCAGATCACCATGAACCAGTGGCAGGCGCGGTCGATGAAGCGGGTGCGCAGGATCAGTTTGTCGTTGTTCATGCGTGGGTGTCCTCCTCGCGTTTCTCGTCCTGTTCGTCGACCTCGTTGGGGCCCACGCCGATGTAATGGAACAGGGTGCCGGCCAGGGTGGCGAAAAACGCCGCGGCGGCCACCGGTTTCATCCAGCCTTTCCAGCCCTGGATGGCACTGCTGATACGCGGGTCGGTAGGCAGCTTGTGGTACAGCTGCGGCTTGTCGGCATGTTGCAGCACATAAACCACATGGGTGCCGCCGACGCCTTGCGGGTCGTAGATACCAGCCCCGGCAAAACCGCGGCCCTGCAGCTCGGTTACCCGCTCACTGGCCTGGTGCAGCATGTCCTGCTTGCTGCCGAAGTTGATGGCGCCGGTGGGGCAGGTCTTCACGCAGGCCGGTTCCTGGCCGACCGAGACGCGGTCCACGCACAGCGTGCA
>JAVXRI010000020.1:0-66102 GCA_036643775.1 Pseudomonas sp.
TCAGTCTGAGTCACAAGCACCCACACGAATTGCTTGATTCGATTGTTAAAGAGCTGTGGCTGAAGCTTTTCGCTTCAACCGAGGCGCGCATTCTACGCTTTCCTCAGTGTCTGTCAAGCGTTTATTTTGAAGTTTTTCAGAATTTCTCTTTCAACTTCAACCGCTTAACTCGCTGCGATCTCTCGTCAGCGGGAGGCGAATTCTACAGCGTTTCAATCCGCTGTCAACCACCTTTTTCACCGCTGCCGATCTTTCGATCGAAGCCCCTCCGGCACTACCTGGAACATCTAACTCGTTGAATCTCAAGGAGTTTTCCGTTCCGACTACGCCGGAAGTGGGGCGAATTATAGACAGATCCACAGGGGCGTCAAGGCCTTATCCCAACAAAACTGTCATAAAGGTCAAAAACCTCAAAAACAAAAGGGGAGGCCTACCGGCCTCCCCTTCTTTACCCGGCCTTACAGGCTAGGGAAAGCGAACTGCGACGCCTCATGGCTGGCACGTTGCGGCCAACGCTGGGTGATCGCCTTGCGGCGGGTGTAGAAACGCACACCGTCCGGACCGTAGGCATGCAGGTCACCGAACAGCGAACGCTTCCAGCCACCGAAGCTGTGATAGGCCACTGGCACCGGCAACGGCACGTTGACACCGACCATGCCCACTTCGATCTCGTCGCAGAACAGACGCGCCGCTTCACCGTCACGGGTAAAGATGCAGGTACCGTTACCGTATTCGTGCTCGTTGATCAGGCGCATGGCTTCTTCCAGGCTGTCCACGCGAACCACGCACAGTACCGGGCCAAAGATCTCCTCTTTATAGATGCGCATCTCCGTGGTCACGCGGTCGAACAGCGTGCCACCGACAAAGTAGCCATCTTCATTACCGGCAACGCGGTAACCACGACCGTCCACCACCAGTTGTGCACCGGCAGCAACACCGTCGTCGATGTAACCAACCACCTTGTCACGGGCAGCTGCGGTAACCAGAGGGCCCATGTCCAGACCACAGGAGGTGCCGGCACCGATCTTCAGTGCCTTGATTTGCGGTTCCAGCTTGGCAATCAGTGCATCGGCAACCTGGTCGCCGACACAGACGGCCACGGAGATGGCCATGCAGCGCTCGCCACAAGAACCATACGCAGCACCCATCAGTGCGCTCACTGCGTTGTCCAGATCAGCGTCAGGCATCAGTACCGCGTGGTTCTTCGCGCCGCCCAGTGCCTGGACGCGCTTGCCGCGCTTGGTGCCTTCGGCATAGATGTACTCGGCAATCGGCGTCGAGCCAACAAAGCTCAGGGCCTTGACCTCTGGCGCCTCGATCAGCGCATCCACAGCTTCCTTGTCACCATGCACGACGTTCAGCACGCCTTTGGGCAGACCGGCTTCGTGCAGCAGTTGGGCGATCAGCAGGGTCGAGCTCGGATCACGCTCCGAAGGCTTGAGGATGAAGCAGTTACCACAGGCAATGGCCAGCGGGTACATCCACAGCGGAACCATGGCCGGGAAGTTGAACGGGGTGATACCGGCCACCACGCCCAGCGGCTGGAAGTCGGACCAGGCATCAATGTTCGGGCCGACGTTACGGCTGTATTCGCCCTTGAGTACTTCTGGCGCTGCACAGGCGAACTCGACGTTCTCGATACCGCGCTTGAGCTCGCCGGCGGCATCTTCAACGGTCTTGCCGTGCTCTTCGCTGATCAGTTGCGAGATACGCGCTTCGTTCTGCTCCAGCAGTTGCTTGAAGCGGAACATTACCTGGGCGCGCTTGGCCGGTGGGGTGTTACGCCAGGCCGGGAAAGCAGCCTTGGCCGAATCAATGGCCTGTTGCACGGTTTGCTTGCTGGCCAGGGCAACCTTGTGGATAGCCTGGCCAGTCGACGGGTTGAAGACATCAGCGGTGCGCTCGTTGCCGGAAACCAACTCGCCATTGATCAGATGTTGAACAGTGCTCATGCAAAACTCCAGAAAGGGGGCGTATCTGGACGCGAGCGCGCTCGCGTCCTCTTCTTATATAGGTGTGAGGATCAGCTGACCTGGTTGATGGCCTCGCCGACCGCGTCGAACAGACGATCCAGTTCCTGCGGCTGGCTGTTGAAGGTCGGGCCAAACTGCAGCGTGTCGCCACCAAAGCGCACGTAGAAGCCGGCTTGCCACAGCTTCATGCCGATCTCGTAAGGACGCACGATGGCGTCGCCGTCACGGGCAGCAATCTGAATCGCACCGGCCAGGCCGTAGTTACGGATGTCGACGATGTTCTTCGCACCCTTGACGCCGTGCAGCACTTTTTCGAAATGCGGCGCCAGTTCTGCGGCCGACTGCACCAGGTTTTCCTTCTCGAGCAGATCCAGCGCCGCGAGACCGGCCGCGCAAGCAACCGGGTGCGCCGAGTAGGTGTAGCCATGCGGGAATTCCACAGCGTATTCCGGAGTCGGCTGGTTCATGAAAGTTTGATAGATCTCGCTGCTGGCAATCACCGCGCCCATCGGAATCGCACCGTTGGTGACTTGCTTGGCGATGCACATCAGGTCTGGCGTAACGCCAAAGGCTTCAGCACCGGTCATCGCACCCATACGGCCAAAGCCAGTGATGACTTCGTCGAAGATCAGCAGGATGTTGTGCTGGTCGCAGATTTCCCGCAGGCGTTTCAGGTAGCCCTTAGGCGGTGGCAGGACACCGGCGGAACCCGCCAGTGGCTCGACGATCAGTGCGGCAATGTTCGAAGCATCATGCAGCTCGATCAGCTTGAGCATTTCATCGGCCAGGGCGATACCGCCCTCTTCCGGCATGCCCTTGGTAAAGGCGTTGCTGGCCAGCAGGGTGTGCGGAATGTGGTCGACATCGAGCAACTGGCCGAACAGTTTACGGTTGCCGTTGACGCCGCCCAGGCTGGTGCCGGCGATGTTCACGCCGTGGTAACCACGGGCACGGCCGATCAGTTTGGTCTTGGTGGCCTGGCCTTTCAGGCGCCAGTAGGCGCGCACCATCTTCACCGCAGTGTCCGCGCACTCGGAACCGGAGTTGGTATAGAAGACGTGGTTAAGGTTGCCAGGGGTCAGCTCGGTGATTTTCTCGGCCAGCTGGAACGACAGCGGATGACCGAACTGGAAGGCTGGCGAGTAATCGAGCACGCCCAACTGGCGCGATACGGCTTCCTGGATCTGCTTGCGAGTGTGACCGGCACCGCAGGTCCACAGGCCCGACAGCGCGTCATAGATCTTGCGCCCCTTTGTCGTCGGTCAGGTAGCTGCCTTCGGCGGCAACGATCAGCCGTGGATCGCGCTGAAAATTGCGGTTGGCGGTGTAGGGCATCCAGTGGGCGTCCAGCTTGAGCTGGCTGGCCAGACCGACAGGAGCGTTTTCAGGCAGATTCATCGGGCAAGTCCTCGCAAGGCAATTGGGCAGCGACAAGTGTTGTTGCGACTAAGTTGTCATGGCGATAAAGTCTGGAAAACCCAACTTTTCTAATCTTCAGGTAGACGAGCACTAAACTATGAGCCGCCGCCCCGATCCTCTCGCTCAAGTCAGCGACTTTGACATCCGTCTCCTGAAGATCTACCGCAGCGTGGTGGAGTGCGGTGGCTTTTCGGCAGCAGAGAACGTGCTGGGTATCGGTCGCTCGGCCATCAGCCAGCAAATGAGCGATCTGGAGCAGCGCCTGGGGTTGCGCCTGTGCCAGCGCGGGCGTGCCGGCTTCTCGCTGACCGAAGAAGGCCGCGAGGTCTATCAGTCGGCACTGCAACTGCTCAGTGCCCTGGAGAGTTTTCGCACCGAGGTCAACGGCCTGCACCAGCACCTGCGCGGCGAACTCAACATCGGCCTGACCGACAACCTGGTGACCTTGCCGCACATGCGTATCACCCATGCCCTGGCCCAGCTCAAGGACCGTGGTCCGGATGTACGCATCCAGATCCGCATGATCGCCCCCAGCCAGGTTGAACAAGGTGTGCTCGATGGCAGCCTGCATGTCGGTGTGGTGCCGCAAACCAGTCCCCTGTCGGGCCTGGAATATCAGCCGCTGTACAGCGAGCGCTCGCTGCTCTATTGCGCAGTAGGCCATCCGCTGTTCTATGCCGACGACCGTCAGTTGGACGACGAACGCCTCAATGCCCAGGATGCCATCGCTCCGACCTTCCGCCTGCCGGCCGATGTCCAGGCGCATTATCAGGCACTCAACTGCACCGCCAGTGCCTCGGACCGCGAAGGCATGGCCTTCCTGATCCTTACCGGACGCTACATCGGCTACCTGCCCGATCACTACGCCAGCTTCTGGGTGCAGCAAGGCAGGCTGCGCGCGCTCAAACCGGCAAAACGCTTCCATGACCTCAGCCTGTGCTGGGTGACCCGCAAGGGACGGCGCCCGCATCTGGTCCTGGAAAGCTTTCTGGAAAGCCTGGCGGCGACTCGCTGAGGGCTGATGCTGTGGTAGGTTAACCGATCAAAAACGATACCCATTGCCTTGTCTGGAACCGCCCATGTCCTTCGAAGTCCCTGCGCATCGTGTCACCGCCCCGGGCAAGCCCGCCGGGCGCATTCGTCAGAAGAACGAGCAAGCCATCATCCAGGCTGCCGAAGACGAGTTCGCCCGTCACGGTTTCAAGGGCACCAGCATGAATACCATCGCCCTCAAGGCCGGGCTGCCCAAGGCAAACCTGCACTACTACTTCACCAACAAGCTCAGCCTGTACGTGGCGGTACTGAGCAACATCATCGAGTTGTGGGACAGCACCTTCAATGCCCTGAACGTCGAGGATGACCCGGCACAGGCGCTGAGTACCTACATCCGCACCAAGATGGAGTTCTCCCGGCGCAACCCCCAGGCTTCGCGGATTTTCGCCATGGAGATCATCAGTGGCGGCAAGTGCCTGAGCGACTATTTCAGCCAGGACTACCGCGAATGGTTCAAGGGCCGGGCCGCCGTGTTCCAGGCCTGGATCGACGCCGGCAAGATGGACCCGGTCGACCCGGTGCACCTGATCTTTCTGCTCTGGGGCAGCACCCAGCACTATGCCGATTTCGCCACCCAGATCTGCCAGGTGACCGGCCGCAGCCGCCTGACCAAGCAAGACATGGAAGATGCCAGCAACAATCTGATCCACATCATTCTCAAAGGCTGCGGCCTGAAACTTGCCGACTGAATCTGCGTTTATGCCTTTTACCCTGCTCGACACCTGCGAATTTCGCGAAGAGATTCGCAAGAGCCGCTTCATTACCCTGGCAGCGCCGATCAGCAGCGCTGCCGAGGCCATGGGTTTCATTGAACAGCACAGCGACCTGGCAGCCACCCACAACTGCTGGGCCTGGAAGCTGGGCGGACAATATCGCAGCAGCGACGACGGCGAACCGGGCGGTACTGCCGGACGCCCGATCCTGGCAGCTATCGAAGCTCAGGACTGCGATCAGGTCGTGGTCCTGGTGATCCGCTGGTACGGCGGTATTCAGTTGGGCACCGGTGGCCTGGCCCGCGCTTACGGCGGCGGTGCCAACAAATGCCTGCAGCAGGCAGAAAAACATCTGCTGGTCAGCCGCAGCGAGGTCAGTTGCAGCTGCAGTTTCAGCGAACTGGCCCTGCTCAAGTTGCGCGTTGCCGAAGCAGACGGCCTGGTGCTGGAAGAACACTTCACGGCCAACGGCGTCGACCTGCTGCTGGCTTTGGGCGAAGAACAGATTGAACCGCTGCAACGCCAGCTGGCCGACCTGAGCCGAGGTCGGATCCTGCTGGAGCGGCGCTGAACAATTGCCCACATTCGCTGTGGGCCTGGCTGTGGATAAGCTCTGTGCATTCGCCTGCGCCCCTTGATCCACGTGGCCTTCAGGCAAACGATCATATTTTGATCAAGATTTGATGACAGCGCTTCAACCGCCGGAAAATCAGTGAGTTATCCCCATTTATTACCCTCCGAAGGAAGCCTTCAGGCGCTTATATCCACATCCAGCGCTTGCTCACAGATACTGTGGAGCAAGCTGTGGATAAGCCGTGTAACCCTTCACCAATAGCCTGCTCGGCCAGGGTTTGACTAGACTGGTTATTCTTTGATCAACGACTCATCCATCGAAAGGAGTTCCTTCATGCCCTCGAACAAAACCGCCCTGATCATCGGCGCCTCGCGCGGCCTGGGCCTTGGCCTGGTAGAACGTCTGCGAGAAGACGGCTGGGATGTTGTCGCCACCGTGCGTGATCCGGCCAAGGCCAGCCACCTGACAGACCTGGGCGTGCAAGTGGAAACCCTGGAGATGAACAGCGGTACCCAGCTCGATGCGCTTCAACAACGTCTGCACGGCCAGACGTTTGACCTGCTGTTCGTCAACGCCGGGATCATGGGGCCAGGCGACCAGAACGCCGAGCGCGCGCAGCTGGCCGACGTCGCCGACCTGTTCATGACCAACGCGGTGTCGCCGATCCGCGTCGCTCAGCGCTTTGCCGCGCAACTGCGTGCCGATGGCGTGCTGGCATTCATGAGTTCGATTCTCGGCAGCGTCGCCATTCCCGACGGCAGCGAGATGTGTCTGTACAAAGCCAGCAAGGCGGCCCTGAACTCGATGATCAACAGTTTCGTCACCCTCGAACAACCGCAGCAGACTGTCCTGGCCATGCACCCTGGCTGGGTCAAGACCGACATGGGCGGCGAGAACGCCGAGATTGATGTACTCACCAGCACCCAAGGCATGCTCGAACAGATCAAGGCCAACGCTGGCAAAGGCGGCCTGCATTTCATCAATTACAAAGGCGACAGCCTGATCTGGTGAAGTCGCTCGCGGTGGGTGTAGACTCGACACCGCGCCCACCGCGGCGAACCTGGATCAGCAGACAGGGCAACACTGAGCTGGCTAACCTGAACCCACTTTCAGAGGAGCCGGCACCATGCCTGCGACCCGTATCTGGTTGAAAAACCCGCTTGCCATCTTCACCGCCAACAGCCTTGATGCCCGTGGCGGCCTGGTCCTTGAAGACGGCCGAATCACTCAAGTCCTCGCCCTCGGCGAAAGCCCGGCCATCCCCTGTGGACAAGTCTTCGACGCCCGCGAGCACGTGGTCCTCCCAGGACTTATCAACACCCACCATCACTTCTACCAGACCCTGACCCGCGCCTGGGCGCCGGTGGTCAACCAGCCGCTGTTCCCCTGGCTGAAAACCCTCTACCCGGTCTGGGCCCGCCTGACGCCGGCCAAACTTGAACTGGCGAGCCGCGTAGCCCTGGCTGAGTTGCTGCTGTCGGGCTGCACCACGGCGGCCGACCACCATTACCTGTTCCCCGACGGCCTGGAAAACGCCATCGACGTGCAAGTCGAAGCCGTTCGCACCCTGGGGATGCGTGCCATGCTTACCCGCGGTTCGATGAGCCTGGGCGAAGCCGACGGCGGTCTGCCACCGCAGCAGACCGTGCAACAAGGCGAAGTGATCCTGGCTGACAGCCAGCGACTTATCCACACCTATCACGAACGTGGTGAAGGCGCGCAAATCCAGATAGCCCTGGCCCCCTGCTCGCCCTTTTCGGTCACTCCAGAGATCATGCGCGCCAGTGCCAACCTTGCCCAGGAGCTGGACGTACGTCTGCACACCCACCTGGCCGAAACCCTCGATGAAGAAGATTTCTGCCTGCAGCGCTTCGGCCTGCGCACAGTGGATTACCTGGACAGCGTCGGCTGGCTCGGGCCGCGTACCTGGCTGGCCCACGGCATTCACTTCAACCCGGATGAAATTGCCCGCCTGGGTGCTGCAGGCACCGGCATCTGCCATTGCCCGAGCTCGAACATGCGCCTGGCCTCGGGTATTTGCCCGACCATCGATCTGACCAATGCCGGCGCCCCGGTCGGTCTGGGTGTGGACGGTTCAGCCTCCAACGACGCCTCCAACATGATCCTCGAAGCACGCCAGGCCCTGTACCTGCAGCGCCTGCGCTATGGCGCCGAGGCAATCACCCCGGAACTCGTCCTCGGCTGGGCGACCCGCGGCTCGGCGCAACTGCTTGGGCGCACCGACATCGGCGAACTGGCGGTAGGCAAACAGGCTGACCTGGCCCTGTTCAAACTGGACGAGCTGCGCTTCTCCGGCAGCCACGATCCGCTTTCGGCGCTGTTGCTGTGCGGCGCCGACCGTGCCGACCGGGTCATGGTCGCCGGCCAGTGGCGGGTAATCGACGGCCAGATCGAGGGCCTGGATGTTCAGGGCCTGATAGCTGATCACCGCCAGGCAGCCGCGCAGCTGATTGCCGGCTGAGGCTTCAGAGCCCGAGAAACGCCAGCATGATAAAGGTGGCGAACAACACGAAGTGGGTCATGCCCTCAATCGCGTTGGTTTCTCCATCATTGAGATTGATCGCGCTGACAATCAGGGTGATGGCGATCATCACCGTCTGCACCGGCGTCATGGCCATCTGAAAGGGCTGGCCGGTGTAGAGCGCCATTGCTTCCATCAATGGCACGGTCAATATCACCGTGGACAGCGACGCACCCAGGGCGATATTGACCACCGACTGCATGCGGTTGGCCAGCGCCGCGCGCAGTGCGGTAAGGATCTCCGGTGCCGCAGAAATCGTTGCCACCACAATGGCCATCAGCACCGGCGGCGCACCACTGCCCTGCAGACCAAACTCCAGGGGGTGTGACATGGCCTCCGCCAATACCCCGATAATCAGCACGCCGACGATCAGGATGGCAATCGAGTGCACCTTGTTCACCGCTATTGGCGATGGATTACGGCGCTTTTTCTGCGGATAGCTGTAGCTGAAAAAGTAGCTGTGGGGCCCGACCTGCATCCGCAGGAACAAGGTGTAGAGCAGCACCATTGCGCCAATGGTGAACGCCGAATAAAGCTTCCAGTGCTCACGCGCAATGAACTCGGGAACCACCATCGAAACGCCCATGGCGGTCATGATCATCACGCTGTAAGTGCGTGCAGAATCATCGTTGTATGGCTGCTCGCCATGCTTGAGTCCGCCCATCAGCGCAGCCAGGCCAAGGATGCCGTTGATATCAAGCATCACCGCCGAGTAGATGGTGTCGCGCACCAACGTGGGCGAAGACTGGTTACTCATCATGATCGCCAGGACCAGCACCTCGACCATCACCGCAGACAGGGTCAGGATCATGGTGCCGTAAGGATCGCCGACCTTCTCTGCCAGTTGCTCCGCATGTTGGGCGACACGCATCGATGCGCAGATGATCGCCAGCACCAGCACCAGTCCCGCCACCAGGGCGACCGTGTGTCCATGCCCGAGCAACCGGCCCTGCAGCGGCCAGGCAAAAGCCGCCAGCAGCACGGCCAGCAACAAGGGTTTTTCCTGGTTAATCAGGGCGAGCATTGGCGGTGTTGTTCCGGTGATGGCGGGCCAAGTGACTGTAGTCGCTTTGCAAGGTTTCCGGCACCTGCCACCCGGTCAGCTTTCTCGGCCAGCAACGGGCAACCCCTGTAGAATGCTGGCAACCGCACCTGATGAGAAACAGACTCTATGTACGACTGGCTTAACGCGCTGCCCAAGGCAGAATTGCACCTGCACCTGGAAGGATCGCTGGAGCCCGAGCTGCTGTTCGCCCTGGCCGAACGCAACAAGATCGCCCTGCCCTGGAATGACGTCGAAGCCCTGCGTTCGGCCTATGCGTTCAACAACCTGCAGGAATTTCTCGACCTCTACTACCAGGGCGCCGACGTACTGCGTACCGAGCAGGACTTCTACGACCTGACCTGGGCTTACCTGTTGCGCTGCAAGGCGCAGAACGTGATCCATACCGAACCGTTCTTCGACCCGCAAACCCATACCGATCGGGGTATTCCCTTTGAAGTGGTGCTCAATGGTATTAGCGGCGCCCTCAAGGATGGCCAGCAGCAGCTGGGTATCAGCAGCGGCCTGATTCTCAGCTTCCTGCGTCATCTGAGCGAAGAAGAGGCGCAAAAGACCTTCGACCAGGCCCTGCCGTTTCGTGATGCCTTTATTGCCGTGGGCCTGGACAGCTCGGAAATGGGTCATCCGCCGAGCAAGTTCCAGCGCGTGTTCGACCGCGCCCGCAGCGAAGGCTTCCTGACCGTTGCCCACGCCGGTGAAGAAGGTCCCCCCGAATACATCTGGGAAGCCATCGACCTGCTCAAGATCCAGCGCATTGACCATGGCGTGCGTGCTATCGAAGACGAACGCTTGATGCAACGGATCATCGATGAGCAGATCCCGCTGACTGTTTGCCCGCTGTCGAACACCAAGCTGTGCGTGTTTGACCATATGAGCCAGCACAACATTCTCGACATGCTCGAGCGCGGCGTGAAGGTCACGGTGAACTCCGATGATCCGGCCTATTTCGGTGGCTATGTGACCGAAAACTTCCATGCCCTGCATACCCACCTGGGCATGACCCAGGATCAGGCCCGGCGTTTGGCGCAGAACAGTCTGGATGCGCGGTTGGTCAAACCGTAATAACCGTTGGTTGCATAGCAGACAAGCCCGCTCTTGCAGGAGCGGGCTTGTCTTTCGGTGCTAGCCTACGGACTGCAGCGACTTCGCTTGGGCAACGCTGTTGATCTGATGCAAACCAGCCGCGCTGATCTGCAATCTGCGCGATGTCTCGCTCTCGCGGATCCAGCCAGATTGCATGAACAGTTTCAGCAAGCTGCTGCCCAACGCACCGCCCAGGTGCGGACGATGGTCACTCCACTCGCTACAGCACCGGCAACTGCTGAAATTTTTGCGTTGATGCCGGGCCAGAGACTCGATGAAGATGCCATAGCGGGCAAACTGCAGCCGTCCCTCCTGTGTCACTTCGATGTGCTGTTCCATGCCCTCCAGCCAACCGGCATCGAACAGGCGCTGATAGAGATCCGCAGCCAGCTCGCCCCCCAGGTGATCACCGCACAGCCGCGCGCGGCGCATGGACAATGGAATGCCGACATCCTCGCGGGCCGCGTCCATCTCCTGGGTAATGACCTGAACACTGGCCAGCGCTTCAACAGCAGCGCCGACTTCAGGTCCGGCAAGCCTGAAGTAACGCTTTCTCCCACGTGGTTCAAGCTTGAGCAAACCACTGGCCGACAGCCTTGCCAGGTGCGCACAAGCCGAGGAAGGCGTCAGACCAGCCAGGTCTGCCAGCTCATCAGAGGGCCGGGCCACGCCGTCGATCAACGCCCAAAGCATCGCGCTGCGCTTGGGGTCGGCAAGCAGGCTGGCAATCTGGCTAATACTTGTTACAGCTTTCATATCTCAACTCCCTGCGAGATCACGTCTGAAATCGATTGAATAACCATGTCAGCAGCATTTACTGCGAGGTTGCCGATGCCAGAGCGGCTGGAAGTTGTAGTGTTGACTCACCGGCAGCCAGCCAGTGTTTAAACCAGGCATAGTTAATTTGAGCGTGATACTTGCCGGCCGTTGACATGGAAGCGTCTCTCGCTGGAAACGACTGCTGGGGCCATTATAGGCCGCCTCGAGGGCACAATTTCCGGGCCAGCATGCCGACGACAGGGCAAAGCAAGCCTGTTAAGCCAAACCATGACCCTGATGCGCTCTAACAACTCGCCGGTTAATTTTCGCCACAATTGTTGTAGAGCCGCACGCCATACCTGTTTGTTTCCAGCCATAAACAACTATCCATAAAAAAAACAGGAAATAGGCCTACAACTAGCGTAATCAAGAGCCACAAACAATTCGGCAAGTTCTTAAATACAAAATGACGTTCTACGGGCGCACGTTCTTCAATTGCGCGAACAGCGCCTGACAACGCTCCCGGAGCAGATTACGCAGCAATTGCACCGGTTTACCCAATTGCGCCCGGTGTGTGCACATCAGATTCAGCGGCGCGGGCTCGCCCTCCAGATGCCCCAACAACACCTGCAAATGCCCTGCCTGCACATCGAACGCCACATCCAGCCAGGACTTGTAGGCAATGCCAAGACCCGCCAGCGCCCAACGGCGGACCACATCGGCGTCGTCGCAGAAGCGGTCACCACTGACAGTTACCCCGACCTCCGCTGGCCCCCGACCAAATCGCCAGTGGTCGTGAACGCGGCTGCCCAACTGATAGAGCAGGCAATTGTGCTGAGCCAGGTGGGCTATTTCCTTCGGCTCACCGTGACGGGCCAAATACGCAGGTGAGGCGCAGAGCACACGCCGGTTCTCCACACACAGGGGTAGTGCCACCAGGCTCGAATCCTCCGGCGTGCCATAGCGCAGGGCAATGTCTGCCGCCTGACGAAACAGATCGGCATTGCGGTCACCCAGCAGCAGGCGCACGGATAATTTCGGGTGCTCGCGCTGCAGTTCATCAAGCCACGGCAACAGCACATTGCGCCCGAAGTCCGACGGCGCCGACAACTGCAAGACGCCACTGACATCATCCTGCCCCCGCGCCAACAGACGCCGACCTTCGTCCAGGCTGGCCAGTGCGCTGCGTGCGTGCAGCAAAAAAACCTCACCTTCAGCTGTCAGGCGCAGGTTGCGGGTAGAACGGGCAAGCAAGCGCGTACCCAACTGTTGCTCCAGGCGCTTGAGCGCAGCGCTGGCCACCGCAGGTGAAAGGTCGAGCAGGCGCGCTGCGGCTGACAGGCTACCCAGCTCCGCTGTGCGAACGAACAGCTGGAGGTCATCGAATCGCACAGGCGGCCCTCATTATCAAAAAAACATTGAAAGTATCTGTCGTTCTAGCGGCTTTTAACATGAAGTGAAAGCGCCAATCATGACGACCAACGATTTCCCCCTTGAGGACGCCACGCATGAAAGCCATCGCCTACTACCACTCCCTGGCCATTACCGACCCGGCCTCCCTGCAAGACATCGAGCTGCCAGCACCCGAGCCAGGGCCACGGGACCTGCTGGTAGAAGTGCGGGCTGTTTCGGTTAACCCGGTGGATACCAAGGTCCGCCAGAACGTGCAGCCTGAAGCAGGTGTAGCCAAGGTGCTGGGGTGGGATGTGGCCGGGGTGGTCAAGGCGGTGGGCAGTCAGGTCAGCCTGTTCCAGCCAGGCGACAAGGTCTTTTACGCAGGTTCAATCGCCCGTGCCGGGGCCAACAGCGAACTGCATGTGGTGGACGAGCGCATTGTCGGTCATATGCCAAAAACCCTGGGTTTCGCTGAAGCCGCCGCCCTGCCCTTGACCGCAATCACCGCGTGGGAGCTGTTGTTTGAGCGCCTGCAGATTCCTGAAGGACACAACGACCTCGGACAACGCCTGTTGATCGTCGGCGCTGCAGGTGGCGTGGGCTCGATCCTGACGCAACTGGCCAGTCAGTTGACCGGTCTCACGGTGATCGGCAGCGCCTCCCGTCCACACACCCAGGACTGGGTGCGCCAGCTGGGCGCCGACCAGGTGGTCGACCATAGCCAGCCACTCGCCGCAGCACTCAAGGCGCAGGGCATCGAGCAGGTTACCCATGTCGCCAGCCTGACCCAGACCGACCAGCACCTGCCACAGCTGGTCGAGGCCCTGGCCCCGCAAGGCAAACTGGCCCTGATCGACGACCCGAAGCAACTGGATGTCGGCCTGCTCAAGCGCAAGAGCCTGTCGTTGCACTGGGAGTTCATGTACACCCGCTCGCTGTTCGAAACCGACGACATGATCGAGCAACATAAACTGCTCAACCGGGTCGCCGAGCTGATTGATGCTGGCACCCTCAAGACCACCCTGGGCGAGCACTACGGCACTATCAACGCGACCAATCTGCGTCGTGCCCATGCCCTGCTGGAAAGCGGTACGGCCAAGGGCAAGATCGTTCTGGAAGGTTTCTGAGGTAAAGCGCCCACCCCGACCAGGGGTGGGCACGACCGTCAGTCCGACAACTGACTCAGGTCATTTCCCTGCAGTGAGGCAGCGCTACAATTCTTCAGCCAACGCTAACCGCAGGTATGCCACGATGATTATTCAAGTCAGTGCATCAGCTCAGAAACCCGGCTGTCCATGGCAGGTTCGACTGGACCAGCAGGTAGTGAGTTTTCGCAGCGAGGCCGAAGCCCGTGCCTTCGTCAACACCTTGCAGGCCCGCTTGCAAGCGCCGCACCCGCTCAGACGGGTCGGCTGAGCTGCAAGCGATGGGTGACCATCGACGCAGCTACCGCCCCTAGACCACACAGGCTGATAACCAGCGCCATGGGCACGGCGCTGCCATCGTGCAACACGCCCACCAATGCCGCTGCGCCCGCAGCGACGCTGAACTGAAGGCAACCGAGCAGCGCCGAGGCACTCCCGGCCCGTGCGCCTTGTCCGCTCATGGCGCACGCCGAGGCATTGGGGATGATGCAGCCCAGGCTGGCAATACAGATGAACAGCGGAATCAGCAGCGGCCATAGCTGGGCCGGATGCAACGCGCTGATCGCCAGCAAGGTCAACCCGGCTGCCAGGTACGCCCATACCGCCCGTCTGAGCAAAAACGCCGGCCCGCGTCTGGACAGCAACCGCGCATTCACTTGCGCCACCAGAATGAAACCCGCCGCGTTGCTGCCGAACAACCAGCCGTAGTGCTCGGCCGGCACCCCGTAGAGTTTGATGAAGACGAAAGGCGACCCGGCGATATAGGAAAACATCCCGGCAATTGCAATGCCACCGGTCAGGGCATGTCCAATGAAAACCCGATCCTTGAGCAGACGCCCATACTGGCGCAAGGCTCCGGAGAGTGGCTGGCGCGGCTGGTTGGCAGGCAGGCTTTCCGGCAGGCCCACGGCGACGGCCAGGGTGCACAGGGCACTGAACATAGTCAGCGCAACGAAGATCGATTGCCAGCCATACAGGTTGACCATTACCCCGCCAAGCATTGGTGCCAGGATCGGCGCCAGGCCCATCACCAGCATCAACTGGGAAAACACCTTGGCCGAGGCCACTGCATCGCATTTGTCACTGACAATGGCCCGTGACAACACCATCCCGGCACAGCCTCCCAGCGCCTGGACGAACCGCGCCACGATCAAGGTATCCAGGTTAGGGGCAATGGCACAGGCTATTGAGGCCAGGGTGAACAGGCAGACACCGACCAGCAGCGGAACTCTGCGGCCAAAGCGGTCGGCTACCGGGCCATAAGCCAGTTGCCCGATGGACAACCCGAGGAAATAGGCGGCCAGGGTGGTCTGGATATGTTTTTCGTCGGTACCGAAGGCCAGCGCCATCGCCGGAAAGCCTGGCAGGTAGAAGTCGATCGCCAGGGGCCCGAACGCACTCAGGGCGCCCAGAATCAGGATGGTTCGCAGGTTCATCGGAAATCCATAGCAGGCTAAGCAAGTCTGCTAGTTTAACCGTCCTGTCGAGGTTGCGCTGCGAAGAGTTGGGCCCGCGCCGTGAATCTTTCATCCCGCGCGCGGGCCCGACGGGTTCAGACCGCTTCGGCCTGATACCCGCCGTCACGGATCAGTTGAAGAATTTCCGGCACCGGCAACGAACTTTGCACCTTGACTTGCTTCTGGCCCAGATCGACTTCAACCACGGCGTCTGCATCCTGAGCCTGAACTGCGCGGGTCACGGCCTTGACGCAATGGCCGCAGGTCATTCCTTGAACATTGAACACTTGCATGGGGACTGCCTCCTGTGGGTTTTGACACAGCTTCAAGCTTGCCATGAGGGTAAGGTCAAGACCCTGTTTCGCACTGCCGTGCTGGAAATCATCGCCCGGGTCGGCCAAGCTGCGAGCCTGACGATTGACGATGCAGGAGTTTCATTTCATGCGCAGGGCAGCTTTCGGCCTTTTCGGCCTGCTGGGTATTTTCGGCGTACTTCCTCAGGCCAGCGCCGCCGGGCCAAGCGACTACAGCATTCTGATCATCTCTCGTGAACGCCTGGAAGTGGCGACCTCATGCGAGATTGGCGTGTACATCAACGATCAGTTGGCCGGGCGGGTGTTCCAGGAGCAATCCACCTCATTCAACCTGCCACCGGGTGAACTCGATGTCCGCCTGCGCTACCTGCCAGGACAGGCACCGGGTTGCCAACAAGGCATCGAGAACCAACGCAGCAACCGATTGAAGCTGCTGGCCGGACAGATCAATAAATACCGGGTTGCAGTCGATCAGAATGGCCTCACATTGATCAGAGCCGGCCTGGGCTATTGACCTTACCCGCATGGCAAGGTTGATGCTGATGGCCTGTCCAAGGAGGAGTGCCCATGTCTGCATCTACCACTTTCGATTTACCCATTGTCGGCATGACCTGCGCCAGCTGTGCTGGCCGGGTCGAGCGCGCGCTACGCAAAGTCAGCGGTGCCGAACAGGTCAGCGTCAACCTGGCCACCGAACAGGCACGCATTCAGGCACCGGCCGATAGCCTGCCAGCCCTGGTCGAGGCGGTCGAACAAGCGGGTTACCACGTCCCGAGCCAAAGCCTTGAGCTGCAGATTGGCGGCATGACTTGCGCCTCCTGCGCCGGCCGGGTCGAACGCGCCCTGGCCAAGGTGCCTGGCGTCCAACAGGTCAGTGTCAACCTGGCCAACGAACGTGCCCACATCCAGACCTTCGGCCTGATCGACAATGCTTTGTTGATCAACGCGGTCACCCACGCAGGCTACGAAGCCAGCCTGCCGCAAAGTACCCAGGATAATCAGGCCGATGCCGAACGCCGCCTGCGCAAGGAGCGTTGGTCGGTTGCCCTGGCTGTATTGCTGGCCCTGCCGCTGGTCCTGCCAATGCTGTTGCAGCCCTTCGGTGTGCACTGGATGTTGCCGGCCTGGGCCCAGTTCGTCCTCGCTACGCCCGTGCAGTTCATTCTCGGCGCGCGGTTTTATGTGGCCGCCTGGAAAGCCGTGCGCGCTGGCGCCGGCAACATGGACCTGCTGGTTGCCATCGGCACCAGCGCCGGCTACGGCCTGAGCCTGTATGAATGGGCGCAGGCCAGCCCCGGAGTCATGCCACACCTGTACTTTGAAGCCTCCGCCGTGGTGATTGCCCTGGTCCTGCTCGGCAAATACCTCGAAAGCCGCGCCAAGCGCCAGACCGCCAGCGCCATTCGCGCCCTCGAAGCCCTGCGCCCGGAGCGAGCCCTGCTTCTGGTCGATGGCCAGGAACGCGACGTAGCGATCAGCGAACTGCGTCTGAGCGACATCGTCGTGGTCAAGCCCGGCGAGCGCTTCCCGGTAGATGGTGAGGTGATCGAAGGCCAGAGCCACGCTGACGAAGCACTGATCAGCGGCGAAAGCCTGCCGGTGCCAAAACAGCCGGGCGACAAGGTCACCGGTGGCGCAATCAATGGCGAAGGCCGCTTGCTGGTGCGCACCCTGGCCCTGGGTACCGAAACGGTACTGGCCCGCATCATCCGCCTGGTCGAAGACGCGCAGGCAGCCAAGGCACCAATCCAGAAACTCGTGGACCGGGTCAGCCAGGTATTTGTCCCGGCTGTGCTGGTGCTGGCGCTGATTACCCTGGTCGGCTGGTGGCTGGCCGGCGCACCGATTGAAACCGCCCTGATCAACGCTGTCGCCGTCCTGGTAATCGCCTGCCCATGCGCACTTGGCCTGGCCACACCGACAGCAATCATGGCCGGTACCGGTGTCGCCGCCCGCCACGGCATTCTGATCAAGGACGCCGAAGCCCTGGAACGCGCTCACGCAGTCAACCGGGTGGTCTTCGACAAGACCGGTACCCTGACTTCCGGCAGTCCGCGCATCGTCCACAGCAAGGCGGCGGTCGGCGAATCGGCCCAACTGCTGCAACTGGCTGGCGCTCTGCAGCGCGGCAGCGAGCACCCGCTGGCCAAAGCCGTGCTTGATGCGTGTGAAGAGCAAGGTCTGGTCGTCGCCGACATCAGCAACAGCCAGTCACTGACCGGACGCGGTATCGCCGGCAGCCTCGACGGCCGCGACCTGGCCCTGGGCAACCGTCGCTTGCTCGATGAGAGCGGCCTGCAACCAGGAGACCTGCAAACCAATGCGCAGGAATGGGAAGCCGAAGGCCGGACCCTGTCCTGGCTGATCGAACGCAGCCCGCAGTTACGTGTACTGGGCCTGTTCGCCTTCGGTGACAGCCTCAAGCCTGGTGCCACACAAGCCGTGCAGCAGCTGGCCGGCAAGGGCATCAGCAGCCACCTGCTCACCGGTGACAACCGTGGCAGCGCCAACGTCGTCGCCCAGGCGCTGGGCATTTCCGATGTACACGCCGAAGTGCTTCCAGGCGACAAGGCCGCCCACGTCGCAGCGCTCAAGCAGTCGGGGGTAGTGGCGATGGTCGGTGACGGCATCAACGACGCCCCGGCCCTGGCCGCAGCCGACATTGGTATCGCCATGGGTGGTGGCACCGACGTGGCCATGCAGGCCGCCGGTATTACCCTGATGCGCGGTGATCCACGCCTGGTACCAGCTGCTCTGGAGATCAGCCGCAAGACCTATGCGAAGATTCGCCAGAACCTGTTCTGGGCCTTTATCTACAACCTGATCGGGATTCCGCTGGCTGCGTTCGGCATGCTTAACCCGGTACTAGCGGGTGCAGCCATGGCCCTGTCGAGTGTAAGCGTGGTCAGCAACGCGCTCTGGCTGAAAACCTGGAAGCCTGAAACCCCACCACAGGACGACGCGCAATGAACATTGGCCAAGCTGCTCGACGCTCCGGTTTGAGCGCCAAGATGATTCGCTATTACGAGTCCATTGGTCTGCTCAAGCCGGCCCTGCGCAGTGACAGCGGCTACCGCTTGTACCAGCAGGAAGACTTGCACCGCCTGGCCTTCATCAAGCGCTCGCGTGATCTGGGCTTCTCACTGGAGGAGGTCGCGCGCCTGCTGACCCTGTGGCAGGACCGCCAGCGCGCCAGTGCCGACGTCAAGGCCCTGGCCAGTCAACACATCGATGACCTGAACCGGCGCATCGAAGAACTGGTAAGCCTGCGCGACACCTTGAGCGAGCTGGTCGCCCACTGCCAGGGCGACGATCGCCCGGACTGCCCGATCCTCAAGGACCTGGCAGCCGGGGGCAGTTGCTGTCACTGACGGCTTACTGCATCCAGGGCGGAGCAGGCTCTTCGTCCTTGCTCGAACCCCGTTCGGCGTCCTCTCTGATGGCGCGCCGACGGGCTTCGTCAAAACGTGCCGCATCGATTTCACGCATGACCCCGTCGATATCGGCGCTGTGCTCGTCCAGCGCAAACTGCCCGGTAAGTTCGCTATCCGGCAACAGCTCGCCGGCCTGGTACAGGGCCCACATCTCCTGAGCGTAACGGGTGTCCCTGAGTTCCGGGGCAAAGCGCCCGAAGTAGGCCGCCATGTTGCCGACATCGCGCTCCAGCATGCTGAAGGCGTGGTTGTTGCCCGCCGCATCCACCGCCTGGGGCAAGTCGATGATCACCGGCCCCTCAGGCCCGAGCAGTACGTTGAATTCCGACAAGTCGCCATGCACAAGCCCGGTGCAGAGCATCAGCACGATCTGGCGGATCACGAAAGCGTGGTACTCGCGCGCCTGGTCAGGTTCCAGGTACACATCGTTGAGCCGCGGCGCGGCATCGCCGTACTCGTCGGCCACCAGCTCCATCAACAGCACGCCGTCGAGAAAGTCGTAGGGCCGCGGCACGCGCACACCGGCATTGGCCAGCCGGAACAGCGCCGCCACTTCGGCGTTCTGCCAGGCGTCCTCGGCCTCTTTGCGCCCGTACTTGGAGCCTTTGGCCATGGCCCGTGCCTGGCGGCTGTTGCGCACTTTACGGCCTTCCTGATACTCGGCGGCCTGACGGAAACTGCGCTTGTTAGCCTCTTTGTAGACCTTGGCACAGCGCAATTCCTTGCCGCAGCGCACCACGTACACGGCGGCCTCCTTGCCACTCATCAACGGTCGAAGTACCTCATCGACCAGTCCATCTTCAACCAGTGGTTCAATGCGTTTTGGAGTCTTCATCGGCTTTTGTCGGGGGTCCTGTTCTGCCAGACACGAGATTTTTTGTAGGTCACCGGAGCTGCACCGGATTGTCGCTGTAGCAAGACCGCACTGCGTTGTAACGGCAATCCGTCTGACTTGCCATAGTTTTTGTAAATGTTGGTGAACAAACGTTCACAAAAATCACCAGATTTCTTTACCGCGCTACAGTCGCATGCCTCCCGGAGTAAAACCGAACAGGCTCTTGAACGCCGCGATGTAGGCCGAGGTGGAGTCATAACCGCAGCCCAGCGCGGCTTCGGTGACGCTCTGCCCGGCTTCCAGCGCAGTCAGTGACGACAGCAGGCGCATGCGCTGGCGCCAGCCGCGAAAGCTCAGACCGGTTTCGCGCTGGAACAAGCGCATCAGGGTCTTTTCCGAGGTATTCAAGCGTTGCGCCCATTGTCCCAGGGTTTGCCCTTGCTCCGGGTTGGCGAGCAATTCGTTGCACAGCTCAAGCAAGCGCGGATGCTGCGGCAAAGGCAAGGAAAAGCCCACCTCCGGCAACGCCTGCAACTGGTCGAGCAAGACCGCGACCAGCCGTGCGTCGGCGCTGTCGCCCTCGGCATAGTCCACCGGCAACAGACAGAACTGCTTGATCAGTTCACGCGCCAGCGGCGTGACTTCCAGCACCCGGCACTGCCCCGGCGCCCAACAGGCTGCCTCGCGCCGCACGTACAGGCTGCGCATCTCGGCCTGCATTGAGGTCACCACCTCGTGCTCAACCCCCGCCGGAATCCAGACGCCCCACTGTGGCGGCGCAAAGTAGCTGCCCTCGGCGGTGTACACACCCAGCACGCCACTGATGGCATAGGAAAACTGCACCCAGTCATGCCGATGCCGCGGCGTCCAGGAGCCGGCATCCAGACGTTCCGCCCGCGCATAAAGCGCCCGGGGCAGCCGCTCAAGCAGCGGAATTGGACGAGGGGCAGATTGTTGTCCGTTAATCGGCATCACTTGGCCTTATGTCGCAAGACGGCAATCATTCACCGAGCGTAGCCTTTGCACTCAATGATTACAAAATGATTCGAAGGCCCGCCCATGCAAGCGCTCAAACACCTCAAACGCGTGGTAACCGACTGGTTTCTCTGCGGCATGTTACTCGCCACCTTCCTGGCCTGGCTGTTCCCTGGCTTTGGCCGCAGTGGCGGGGCGATGCACGCCGAATACGTGATCAATGTCGGCGTGTTCCTGGTGTTCTTCCTCCACGGTATCAACCTGTCCAGCGAGCAGATTGGCCTCGGTCTGAAGAACGGCCGCCTGCATCTCATGGTTCAGGGCTTCACCTTCGTGGTCTTCCCGCTGCTCTGGTGGCTGGCTGACAAGCTGATAGGCAGTTACCTGCCAGCATTGCTGATGCTGGGCTTTTTCTACCTGTGCGCCCTGCCCTCGACCATCTCCTCTTCGGTGGCCCTGACCGGCAGTGCCGGCGGCAATGTCCCGGCGGCCATTCTCAATGCCAGCCTGTCCAGTGTCCTCGGAATCTTCATCACACCGTGGCTGGTCAGCCTGGTGCTCGGCAGCGGCAGCAATGGCATCGATCTGGGCGCTACCCTGCTCGACCTCTGTGCCCTGCTGCTGCTACCCCTTGTCCTCGGCCAACTGCTGCGCCCATGGCTGGGGCGCTCCTTTGCCCGCCACAAGCGCTACACCAACATCATGGACAAGGTGGTGATCCTGCTGCTGGTCTACGCCGCCTTCTGCAATTCGATGGTCTCTGGGATGTGGCAGCAACAAGGCAGTTCGGTACTGATCACCGCGCTACTGGGCAGCGCGCTGTTGCTCGCAGTGATTCTCTGGCTGACCACCCGCAGTGCCCGCGCCCTGGACCTGAGCCCTGCCGACGAAGTCGCCGCAGTGTTCTGCGCCAGCAAGAAATCGCTGGCTGCCGGTGCGCCGATGGCGGCGCTGATCTTCGGTGCGCATCCGGGGTTGGGTCTGATCCTGCTGCCGATCATGATCTACCACCCGTTGCAACTGATCGTCTGTTCGATCATGGCCGAGCACTACGCCAATCGCCCGGTCCCGGCGACACCGGCAACGCTGCTCAGCGCTCGATAATCGCCGTCACGCCCTGTCCACCGGCAGCGCAGATCGAAATCAGGCCACGGCCTTTGCCTGCCGTGGCCAGCAGCTTGGCCATGTTGGCGAGGATACGCCCACCGGTGGCGGCAAACGGATGCCCGGCCGCCAGTGAGCTGCCCTTGACGTTGAGCTTGCTGCGATCAATGGCGCCCAGCGGCTCGCTCAGTCCCAACCGGCGCTGACAGTAGTCGGGATCTTCCCAGGCCTTGAGGGTGCACAGCACCTGGGCGGCGAAGGCTTCGTGAATCTCGTAGTAATCGAAATCCTGCAGACTCAGGCCGTTGCGCGCCAACAAGCGCGGCACGGCATAGGCCGGGGCCATTAACAGCCCTTCCTGACCTTTGACAAAATCCACCGCCGCAGTTTCGCCATCGACCAGGTAGGCCAATACTTCGAGATTGTGCTCACGCGCCCAGTCTTCACTGCCCAGTAGCACCACCGAGGCACCATCGGTGAGCGGCGTCGAGTTGCCGGCGGTCAAGGTGCCCTTGGCGCTGCGTTCGAACACCGGCTTGAGGCTGGCGAGCTTCTCCAGGGTCAGGTCGGCGCGCAGGTTGTTATCGCGGATCAGGCCCAGAAACGGGGTAAGCAGATCGTCATGCCAGCCCTCGGCATAAGCGACTGTCATGTGCTGATGACTGAGCAGGGCCAGTTCGTCCTGAGCCTCTCGGGGAATCTGCCAGGTCTGCGCCATCAGCTCGCAATGCTGCCCCATGGACAGCCCGGTGCGCGGCTCGCTATTGCGTGGCAGCTCCGGTTTCAGATGCCCCGGACGCAGCTGGAGAAACGCCTTGAGTTTGTCCGCCGTCGTTTTGCTGCGGTTCGCCTGCAGCAGAATACGGCGCAAGCCTTCATTGACCGCGATGGGTGCATCGGAGGTGGTGTCGACGCCACCGGCAATGCCGCTGTCGATCTGCCCCAGGGCAATCTTGTTGGCCACCAGCAGCGCCGTTTCCAGTCCCGTGCCACATGCCTGCTGCAGGTCGTAGGCCGGCGTTTGCGCCGACAAGCGTGAGCCCAGCACACATTCGCGGGTCAGGTTCATGTCCCGGGAATGCTTGAGCACCGCCCCGGCGGCGACTTCGCCCAGTTGCAGGCCATGCAGCCCATAGCGCTCGATCAGCCCTTCGAGGGCGGCGGTGAGCATCGCCTCGTTGCTGGCTGTGGCATAGGCACCATTGGAGCGGGCAAAGGGAATCCGGTTGCCGCCAATGATCGCAACCCGGCGCAATGAGCGCATGCGTAACGTCCTCTTTTTTGCGAAACAGTCCGCTACAGCGTAGGTGTTTTTTCAGGGGGCGAACGACCAACGCGCAAACATGGTCCACACTTTGAAGCTTAATTTCAGGGAGAGCCGCACATGAGCGATCGCTATATCGACTTCGCCAACTCCGACCTTGGCCGCCGTCTGGTCGGCGCCGTCGGTCTGCCCAGCCCCGCTCGCCTGGAACGTTGGGAAGCCGGACGCCTGCGGCCTGTCGAAGGCGCCCTGCTGCTTGGCGGCGGCCCCCTGGCGAACAAGGTCGAGGCGTTTGCCCAACGCCTGACCGACGACGTCTACAGCTTCGCCAGCCCCGACCTGGGCGCCAAGGAATGGGTCGCAGGCCTGGGCACCAAACTCAAGGCAGTGGTCTTCGACGCCAGCGAACTGGACGATATCGACCAGCTCAAGCAATTGCGCGAATTCTTTCAGCCGCTGCTGCGCAGCCTGGCGCCTTGTGCGCACGTGGTGATTCTTGGCCGGGCACCGGAGCAGCTCGATGACCCGCTGGCCCAGGTGGCCCAACGGGCCCTGGAGGGTTTCAGTCGTTCGCTGGCCAAAGAACTGCGCGCCGGTGGCACCCTGCAGTTGCTGTATGTCAGCGACGCCGCCGAAGACCAGCTCGAAGGTGCCTTGCGCTTTTTCCTTTCACCCAAGAGCGCCTTTGTTTCCGGCCAGGTCCTGCGCCTGGAAGCCTGCGCTGATCAGGTACAGGACTGGACCCGCCCCCTGGCCGGGCGCAAAGCGCTGGTCACCGGGGCCGCCCGCGGCATCGGCGCGGCGATTGCCGAAACCCTGGCCCGCGACGGCGCCGAGGTCGTGTTGCTCGATGTACCTCAGGCCAAGACCGATCTTGAAGCCCTGGCCGCACGCCTGGGCGGACGCAGCCTGACCCTGGATATCTGCGCAGCCGACGCTGCGGCGCAACTGATCGAAGGGCTCCCACAAGGCATCGACATCGTCATCCACAACGCCGGTATCACCCGCGACAAGACGCTGGCCAACATGACCCCGGAATTCTGGGACTCGGTGCTGGCAGTCAATCTCAAGGCACCGCAGCAGTTGACTCAGGCCCTGTTCGACAGTGGCAGCCTGCACGACAACGCGCGCGTGGTGCTGCTGGCATCGATCAGCGGCATCGCCGGTAACCGTGGCCAGTCCAACTACGCCGCCAGCAAAGCCGGGCTGATCGGCCTGGCCCAGGCCTGGGCGCCAAAATTGGCTACACGTGGTAGCAGTATTAATGCGGTGGCTCCTGGATTCATCGAAACCCGCATGACTGCCGCCATTCCCTTCGCCCTGCGCGAAACCGGGCGGCGCATGAGCTCCCTGGGCCAGGGCGGCCTGCCCCAGGATGTCGCCGAAGCCATCGCCTGGCTGGTGCAACCTGGCAGCGGTGCAGTCAATGGCCAGGTGCTGCGCGTCTGCGGCCAGGCCGTGATGGGGGCTTGAAGATGACTCGACACTGGCACGACCTGGGCAACACCGAGGCGCTTTCCAGCCTTTACCTGCGCGCCGCACGCAAGCGCAAGATCAGCGGCGATACCCTGCCCGACTTGGGCTTGCGCTGCTACCTGGAGATTCAGCCAAAGCAGCTTGAGGCCTATCGAAAACTCTGTCACTTCAGCGACGATGGGCGCTTGCCGCCCACTTTCCCTCATGTAATGGCGTTTGCCCTGCAGTTGCAGCTGTTGACCGACAAGGCGTTTCCCTTCCCGTTGCTCGGCCTGGTCCACCTGCACAACAGCATCCGCGTAGTGCGCCCACTGGGCGGCATCAGCCGCCTGCGCTTTTCGGTGCATGTGGATAACCTGCAGCCGCACGAGAAAGGCGCCACCTGCGACCTGATCACCGAAGCCGAAGACGGCCTGGGCCTGCTTTGGTCGGAAACCAGCCGCATGCTCTGTCGCGGCCTGAAACTGGCCGGTGAGCCCGCTGCTACCCCGGAACCAGCCCGCGAGCCACTCGACGAGCTGACCCGCTGGTACGCTGACAGCGATATCGGCCGGCGTTACGCCAAGGTATGCGGCGACTACAACCCGATCCACCTGAGCGCCACCAGCGCCAGGCTGTTCGGCTTTCCCTGCGCCATCGCCCATGGCATGTGGAGCAAAGCCATGACACTTGCCGCGTTGCGCGGACACCTGCCCGCCAGCGGTTACGAGATTGCCGTGAACTTTCTCAAGCCCGTGCGCCTGCCCGGTGAGGTGATCCTCAACGCCAGCCCCACCGCCGGGCAAGGCCAGTTGCGCCTGGACGGTCATGGCGAGCTGGTACACATGTACGGCACCTGGCGGCCACTGGACTGAAACGGCCCTCTTGCGTTGCGAAGGCGCCCGCCTGAAGCTATGCGGCTTGAGGAGAGTCTTGATGAACCTGCACGAACTGACCCAACGCCTGCACCGCATCCGTGACGACAATGACTGGAGCGGTTATCACAGCCCGAAAAACCTGGCCATGGCCGCCAGTGTTGAAATGGCCGAACTGGTGGAGATTTTCCAGTGGCTGAACGAAGAGCAATCTCGCCAGCTGTCACCTGAGCAACTGGAGCATGCCGGCCAGGAGGTCGCCGATGTAGTGCTGTACCTGTTGCAGCTGTGCAGCGAACTGGGCCTGGACATGGAGCAGGTGGTACGCGCCAAACTGGCCGACAACGAAAGGCGTTTTGCGCGATGAAAGACCGCCATTTCGATGCCCTGGCCACCCGCTTCGCGGAAAAGATCTACGGTGGCGCCAAAGGCGCAATCCGTCTCGCAGTGTTACAGGCGGACCTGGCCGAGACCCTGCCGGAGCGGCCCTTGCGCGTACTGGATATCGGTGCGGGCCTGGGTCACATGGCCCTGTGGCTGGCCGAACGCGGTCACCAGGTGACCCTGGCCGAGCCCGCCGCGCCCATGCTCGAAGGCGCCCGCGCGCGGTTTGCCGAGGCCGGCCAGCAGGCAACGTTCATCCAGGCGCCGTGGCAAGACCTGCTCGGTCAACTGACCGAGCCCTACGATCTGGTGCTCTGCCATGCAGTCCTGGAATGGCTGGCCGAACCGGAAACCATCCTGCCGGTCCTGCACCAGTTGACCCGCAGCGATGGCCTGTTGTCACTGGCGTTCTACAACCGCGATGCGCTGGTTTATCGCAACCTGCTCAAGGGTCATTTCCGCAAACTGCGCCGCGATGACATGGCCGGTGAAAAGCAGAGCCTGACCCCGCAGAAACCGCTTGATCCGCGCACGCTCAGGGTGCAACTTGAAGGTCTGTGGCAAGTCGAAACAGAAAGTGGTGTACGCGTGTTCCACGATTACATGCCGAGTGAATTCCAGGCCAAGGCCGAATTGCTCGACCTGCTGGAAATGGAACTGGCCCATCGTCGTCATCCAGCCTTTGCCGGGCTTGGGCGTTACCTGCACTGGATCTGTCGACCACGCTGAATCACACCGGGAGGGTGACATGCCGTACCGTTTGACCCTGGGTCTGCTGTGCCTGGCCTTGGCAGGCTGCCAGAGCAGTAACCCCTATGTCGCCAGCTCCCGCCCGCTGCCACCGGCCCCCGCGCACGCGGCCACTACTTTCGATGCCAGTGCATACCCTGCGCCACCGAGGGACTTTGGCCGCTACCGCAGCTGGGCCTGGCAAAACGGCCAGTTACCGGCAGGTGGCGCCCTGGCTGAGCCTGCGCAACTGGCCGATGCGGTCAGCAGCGCCCTCGACCAACGCGGCCTGCGTCCGGCACGCAATGGCCAGGCCGGCGATCTGCTGGTCAGCGCCAACGTGCAACTGGAACGCCGCCTGCGCCAGGTGCGCGAAGACTATTACCCCTACGATGCCTACCCCTATGGCGGCTACGGCGGTTACGGCAGTGTTGGCCGGTACCACAACGGTTATGGGGTGTATGGCAGTGTTCCGCTGGTACGCACCTACGAAGTCGAAGTGATGGTGGTCCGTGTCGACCTGTATGACGCCCACGACGGTCAAGCCGTCTGGAGCGCCAGTGCCGAGACCGCCAGCCAGGGTTCCCAGGGTGAACGCGAGGATGCCCTGCGCGAATCAGTGAAAAAGGCCCTCAACGGCTATCCTCCCAGCTAAAGGCAATTGGAGATCCATCATGTTGTGCCGTCTCGCTTTACTTTCGATAGTGGTGTTGCTGGGCGCTTGCCAAAGCCACAACATAACTCAGGACTACGATGCCAGCCGTGACTTCGCTGCCTACCGCAGCTGGGTCTGGCAGGAACCGGCGCTGCAATACCGCCCCGACGATCCGCGGATCAAGAGCGACCTGACCGAACAGCGCATTCGCCAGGCCGTTGCCGGCCAGCTCGATCAACGCGGCTTGCGCCCGGCTCAGGGCAGCAGCAACGGCGATCTGAAAGTGCAGACCTACCTCATCGTCGAGAACCGCCAGCAGCAGATCACCACCAACTACGGTGGTGCCTGGGGAGGCTACTGGGGCAACTACTGGGGCGGGCCGATGTACAACGAAACCCGCAGCGTCGACTACAAGGTAGCGACCATCCAGGTCGATATGTTCGACAGCAAGGATGGCAAGCTGGTGTGGCGCGGCAGTGCCGAGCAGATCATGAACAACTACCCGCCAAGCCCCGAAGAGCGCAGCACCGCCATCCAGAAAACCGTGACCAACGCCTTGTCGAACTACCCGCCGCGCTGAAGGCGAATAGCCACCACTCAAGCTACACTCAATCGCGGGGCAAACCCGCTCCTGCACCCTGCGGGGGCGGGCCTGGCCCGCGATTGACGGCCATGCGCCGGCACAGGAGTGTCCTTGTCCTCTCGCTTCCCGGCAAAGCAACGCGGTGCTATCGGCCTGATGGCGGCTTTGACCCTGGCCATGGGGCTGCTGTTCATGCTCATGGTGGTCGATAGCAGCAGACTGTACCTGGAGCAGCGCCGTTTGCAGCGGGTTGCGGACATGGCCGCGCTGGAAGCCGTCAATGCTAGTGCTACCTGCCTGCCTGCCGGGCCCAGCGCCCAGGCAATAGCCAGCGCGGCCGCCACGCGCAACGGCCATCCGCCAAGCCCCGAGCGCAGCCTGAAAGTCGAATGCGGCAGCCTGCAGACCACAGCGACCAGCCTGCGCCGCTTCAGCCCTGACGCCAGCAAGTCCGATGCAGTACGCGTGACGGTGGGCTACATCGTGGACACCAGCGTCGCTGCCGGTATTCGTGCGCTGTTCGCAGGCAATGACCTGACCCTGTCCACGCGCCTGCAGGCCCAGGCCACTGCCGCCCTCCCCGGGCCTCCACTGGCTCGACTGGTGATCCGCAGCACCTTGCTGTCCATCGACACCGCAAAATCGGCACAACTCAACGACTTGTTCGGTGCCCTGTTGGGCAGCCAGGTCAATCTCAGTCTGGCGCAGTGGCAAGGATTGCTGAACGCACAAGTCAACCTGCTCAACTTTTTCGATGCGCTTGCTATCAAGGCCGAGGTCAGTGCTGGCAACTACACCGAACTGTTGAGCAAATCCATCGAACTGGATGATGTCCTGGCGGTAATGGCCACGGTCGCGGCCCAGAACAGCCCTCTGGCCAATGTCAGTGGCTTGACCCAATTGAGCCTGGTCGCCCAGAACTCTGGCGGTATCGTTCTGGGCAAACTGCTCAATGTCCAGAATGGTGGAACCACCTCCGGCCTCGACGCCACCCTCAATGCACTGCAACTTGTCCAGGGCATGGTGCAACTGGCCAGCAGCCAACAGGCTGTTGCAGCCACATTACCCGTAAGCCTGCTGGGGCTGGCCAATATCTCTACGCGCATCAAGATCATTGAACCCCCGCAGTTCTCTGCCTTGGGAGACCCGCGTGAGGCAACGCCATATCCGACAGACCACAAGCAGATTTACGTGCGCACCGCGCAAACCCGAGTTCTGATCAAAGTGGACCTGAGCCCCCTACTGTCAGGGATCAACCTCGGCATTATCCAGGTGCTGCCCAGTCCCAGCCTGGATCTGGGACTTGAGGTTGCCAGCGGCAGCAGCCATGTCATCGACCACAACTGCGACTCAGCAGCCAGCAAAAGTCTGACCGTAGAGAACAAGGCGGCCGCCGTAAAAGTGCTGATCGGCAGCATCAACAGCAACAACTTTTTTTCAGCCTTGCAGCCGGCCAATGCCACCCCTCTGGCGCTGCTCAAAGTGCTGGGTATCAATATCGGCCTGGGTGCAAACTCACCTGTTTTTAGCCAGAACGAAACCTATACCTTCCTCAAGCCCAAGGAGTTGGAAGAAACGCCGGACATCCACTCAATGGATACGCAAAACATCGTTTCCAGCGTGCGCGATACCCTGAGCGGCCTGGAACTCACACCCAAAATCCCTCTGGTCAACGTGTTGCTCAATACGATCTCCGGCCTGATTGGCAGCCTCCTGGGCTCTTTGCTCGACCCGATTATCAACAACCTGTTGAGCTTGCTGGGCGTGGATTTGAATCAGATCGACATAGGCGCCAACATGAGCTGTCGCACCGGCCGGGCTCAGTTAATGATCTAGGTCGAAGGCAACGCGATACAGAACCTTGCCCCGTCGGCGCCGTTATCCACACTCAGACAGCCGCCCATGGCTTCGATGATCCCAAAGCTGACCGACAAGCCGAGGCCGGTACCGACACCCACCGGTTTGGTGGTGAAGAACGGTTCGAAAATACGTTCGAGCAATCGCGGATCGATGCCGCCGCCATTGTCTTCGACCAACAGCCGCACCTGGCGCTCTTCCACGTCCATGCGCAACGCAATCCAGGGCTGTAGCTCACGATGCTGTTCGCGTTGTGCCAGCAACGCATCACGGGCATTGACCAGGAGGTTGATCAGTACCTGCTCCAGCTGGTCCTGATGCCCCTTCACCGCGCGTTGCTGTTGCGGGGTCTCGACCCGCAACTCCACGCCTTTGCCACGTAATCCATCGGCAAGCAGTGACAAGGCCCCCTCCACCGCCTGCCAGGGGTCGAACGGCTGCTGCTCGACTGCCGAACGGCGCCCGAACACCCGCATGTGATCCACCACCCGCGAGGCACGCAGCACCTGGGCGTCGATGCGTTTGAGCTTGTCTTGCAGGTAGTCGATCTGCACATCGCCGCTTTCCAGGCGCTTGAGGGTGTTGACCACGGCCATGCGCATCACGTTCAGCGGCTGGTTGATCTCATGCGCAAGGCCGGTAGCCATCTCGCCGAGGGTGGCCATTTTTGCGCTTTGCATCAGCTGTTGATGGGTACGCCGAACCTCGGTGTTGTCCCGGCCCACGGCCTGGATTTCCAGGAGCCGCCCCTGCTCGTCGAACAGGCCGCGATCGGCCCACACCCACCAGGCATGTTCACGCCCCGGCAGTTCCAGGCAGATTTCCGCAGTGCTCACCGGCTGTGCCACAGTGAGCCCGGCCAGGCGCTCGATAAACGCCTGCCGCTGAGCCGCCGACATCCACTGCCCGAGGTTGATTCCGGCCAATTGCGCGCTGGTGCACTCCAGGTAATCGGCCAGGGGCTGGTTGCCGAACACCAGGTTCAGGTCAGGGGTGTAACGACAGATCATTGCCGGTGAGTCCTCCACCAACACCCGGTAGCGCTCTTCGCTGACCCGCATGCGCTCGGCGGCTTCGGTGGCCTCGGTGACGTCCAGCCAGATCCCCACCACTTCCACCGGCAGGCCGAGGTCATCACGCAGCAGGCGCGCCTCATCGAGCACCCAGTGGTAGCCACCCTGACGATCACACAAGCGATAGCGACTGCGCACCTGCCCCTCGCGCAGCAAGGTGCGGGTACGCGCCAGCCACAGCGCCTGATCTTCGGGGTGAACCCACTGGGCGGGCTGCAGGGGCGTGTCGCCCGCTTGCTCCCAACCGAGCATCGGTTGCAGGCTGGCGCTGAAGAACTCGGCGTGCAGGGCACCTTCGACATAACGCTGGATGTAGATCACCGCCGGCGAACTGGCAATGAGGTTTTCCAGGCGCGCCTGGGCGGCGCTGGCCTGTAGTTGCTGGCTTTTGATGTCACTGATGTCGAGCATGAAGCCTTGCAGGCGACGTTGCCCACCACTGCCCCGCACTTGTCCACACAAACGATACCAGCGCGGATTGGCCGGTAGCTGGTTGTCGAGCAGGCGCAGACTCAGGTGCAAGGCACAACCATCACGCTGCAGCTCGCCAAGGGCCAGTTGCGCCGTTTCCCGGTCGGCCGGGTGCACGCGGCTCAGCCACTGGCTGATGGTCAACTGCGCCGGCATCCCCAGACTTGTCGCCAGCCCCGGATCCACTTGCAGGGTGGTCTCGTTCAAACGCCACTGCCACCACCCCGCACCCAGCTGTAGTTGCAGGCTGTCCAGGCGTTCACTTTGCTGTTGCAGGTCGAACGCGACCAGGCGGCTGACCAGCGGTTCGGCATAGGCGGCACAGGCACTCAGTGCATCTGCCGCAGACAGTGCCTCAAGCGGCCCGACACAAATCAACCAGGCCTGGACAACATGCCCCTGCGCATAAGGCAGCAAGTACGTTTCGGCCTGCGGCAGCAGTGTCCGCAAACCTGCGTGAGCAGTACTCGAAACCATCTGCCCCGGCGCCAGCCGATCCAGCAACGGCCCTATCAGTTCATCACGCGGCCAAGGCCATGGATCACTGCTGCTGGCATAGGTTTTCCAGCCCTGCTCCCCTTGCAGCAGAACCCGCCCGCCGTTGGCCCGCCAGTGACGGACCAGCCATTGCAACTGCTCCTGAGCCACCTGCCCAAGACGCTCGATGCTGCACTCACGTAATTCGGCCGCCAGGTGACAGGTCAGGTGGCGCTGACGTTCTGCGCCCAGCGACTGCTGGCGGTGTTGCAACAGGTCGCCGATGTCGAACAACTGCAACAGCCAGCTGCCGGGCTGGCCCAGCAACCAGCCACGGGTATGCAGGGTGCCGCCACCAGCCGCCTTGAAATCCAGATCCAGAGGCAGCGCCTGCCAATCCATGGGTTCGCCTTCGAGCACCAGCAGACTGTAGGGCTGCACATAATCCTGCAAGCGGGCGTCGCTGTGCGCCGGCAAGGCTAACGCGGCACGCAAAGGCCCGGCCAGACGCTGCACCCTGGCGCTATCATCAAGCCACAGCTGCAAACCCACGGCAGGCACATGGGCCGGCGGCTGCGGCTCAGCAGCAGTGGGTGTGGAATGCCCGCGCCAACGCCCGAACAACCGTTGTCCGCCGCTCAAAGTTGCAGACTCGCTTCGGCCTTCAGGCTCGTTGGCAGCCGCGGCACTTCGCCGATCACCGGCAGGTTGAGCACCGGCAGTACGGAGGTCAGCTTGGCTTTGGCGTAGTCGATCTTCACGGTCAACAGGTTGCCCGGCGTCAGGGTGACGCTGGTGTCACTGGCAAGCTGAAAATTCAACGAACCGGGCATCCACGCCAGTTGTTTGCCGAGTACGTCCTTGGCCAGTGCTTTGACGTCGCTGGAATAGGTAGCGCTGGAGGGGTCCAGCGCAACACAACGGCGCACAGCTTCGCTACTGGCCTGGTTGAATGACTGCAACATCAGCATCGGCAGGCCGTAACTGACCACGCCATAGAACACTGCGAAAAAGATCACGAACACTGCCACGAACTCTAGCGCCGCAGCGCCTTTTTGCCGCCTGACCAAGCTTGCTTTCATGATCGCGTCTACCCTGACAGTGACACCTGATTGACAGCATAGAATCATTCACCACAAAGGGATGCATTTCGCCAATGCAAAGCATTGTCCTGCTGCTGTGGCTTGCCTTGTGCGCTGAACAAGACGTGCGTGAGCGCCAGATTGCCAACACCCTGACCCTCGGCGCGGCGGCATGCGCCCTGGGCTATCTGTTCATTACCGGACACACCTGGATCGGTGCCGACGCCAGCGAAGGGGGTTGGGCGCTGGCTATCGTCATGCTCCTGACCCTGCCCGGCTACATGCTCGGCCGCTTTGGCGCCGGTGATGTGAAATTGCTTGCGGCACTGGCCCTGGCGACCGACCGCATGTATGTCCTGGGTACCTTCATCGGCGCCGGGATTGCGGTGGTGATCTGGCTCTCCAGCCGCCGCTGGCTGTGGTCTCTTTTAAGTCAAAAGGTTAAGAACCGACTCAAACAACTGACCGAGGAACCGTCAAATAAACAACCGTTTGCACCTTACATACTGGCGGGCTTTGTCCTGGCGGCGGTGTGGATTCATTAGGGGCCCTGGCCCGTAATTACGCCTTGTTGCGCTTGTACATAATCGCAAAGTGCGACTACTTTCTAGAGAGCCAGCGGCCGATTACACGGCACCAGGCTCCGGGAGCAAGGGGCTTTAGAGCAGGGAGTAGCGCGTGAACAATACCGTCAGTGAGGTAAAGGTGCTGGTAGTGGATGACCAGCCCCTGATCGTCGAAGAGTTGTGCGAGTTTCTCCAAGGCAGCGGCTATCGCTGCGTGCCCTGCCAATCCAGTACCCAGGCCATCGAAAGCTTTGCCGCCGACCCCGCGATCGGCCTGGTGTTGTGCGACCTGCACATGCCGGAGTGTGATGGCATCGAGTTGTTCAGGGCACTCAAGGTGATTGCCGGGCAACAACGGATTTTCGAAGCCATCATGCTCACCGGCCAGGCTGACAAGCAGGATGTGATCAGGGCCCTGCGTGAAGGCTTTGCCGACTACTACCAGAAGCCTGTGGACCTGAACGAGCTGCTTGAAGGTGTTCAACGCCAGGAAGCAGCGCTGCAGGAACGTCTGAAGAACTTCCAGCACCTGGGCAACCTGAACCAGAAATTGCAGTTCCTGGCCGACTCGATCGATGACCTTTATCAGGATCTGGAGAAAGCCCGCGGCCTGGGTGCACAACGGCGCGCCACAGACATCGAGAGTGAAACCGACAGCGAAAGCCTGCCGGCCATTTTCGAAACGCTGTCACCACGGCAGCTGGAGGTGGCGCGTCTGGTCAGCAAGGGCAAGACCAACTACCAGATTGCCTGCGAACTGGGCATCACCGAGAACACTGTCAAACTCTATGTGTCGCAGGTACTGCGTCTGACCCATATGCATAACCGCACGCAGCTGGCGCTGGCCTTGTCACCGGGCAACTCGCCGCTGCATCTGCGCGCAACGGCGCACTAGCGGCGCCGTTGCTACACCTTGCGTGACTATTTGTCGGACGAACCGACCGACTCCCAGCGATAGAAGTCCGGTATTACATACTTGTAGCTGTCCAGCCAGCGCTGCATGCTCTGCTCGCGCTCCTTGGGTGTAGCCGTCTGTGGAATCTTCGAGGCCTGTTCATTACGGGCCTGCATTTGCAACCAGTCCTCGGTGGCCGATTGCGCTCTGGATGAAGGCCCCGGTTCAATCGCAAGGACCGCCAACGGCAGTGAACTCAAGCCAAGCAGTAGTAACCATGCGGGTTTCATAAACACCTCACTGTCTGAGAGTTTGGGTTGGCTACTGCACCGCTGCGACCTGGTCAGTGCGTGCCGCTGTCGGCTTGCCAGGTTGCTTCAATTGCTCGGCACGTGAACTGGCCTCGCTGAACTGGGCAGGGCTGAGATTGAAGCGTGAGACCAGATCGGCCGCCTGCTGCCACTTGTCCTGATACAACAGCAAGCTGACCAGATTGACGGCGGCCAGGGCGTTATGGTCTTTGAGCTCGATCGCAGTCAGAAACTCGAAACGCGCCTGTTCGACATTGCCAAGGTTCAGGTACACCACGCCCAGATCATTGCGTACCTTCTCGTTGGTCGGTGCCAGGCGCACCGCCCGCAGCAGATAGCGCTGAGCCTGGAGATTATCGCCGCGTGCCGCCGACAACTGGCCCAGGCCATGCTCAGCCTCGGCCGCCAGACAGCCGCCAAGCAGACTGCGGTACAACGGCTCGGCCTCGCTACGCCCGAGCAGGCGTAACACCTTGGCCTTACGCAGGCGTACTTGGGCCATGTCGGCCGGCAGTGCCTCCAGGTGCGCCAGACTGGCATGCGGGCGGCCTTCGCCAAGCATCTCGTCGGCCATGCTCAGGGCCAGTTCCTGGCTCGAATCGGGCTTGGCGCAACTGGCATTGCTGCCCTGCAGCGCCAGCCAGGGTGTAGCACCGCCAGTGGCGCAACCGCCCAGTAACAACAGGCTCATGACTACCATGACTGCTTTCATCCATGCTCCTCCGTTCATGAGCCCATCGCCTTGGCCAATGCCGTGAAGCCAGGGCCGGCCAGCACGATCAACAAGGCGGGAAACAGAAACACCATCATCACCATCGACATTTTTGCGGACATCTTCGATACCCGCTCCTGCATCCGCGTCAATCGTCGATCATCGAGCAGCTGCTTGAGTGCCAGCAGTGACTTCATCGCCCCGCCGCCCTGGGCGAGCAACTGCTGAAGAATCACGCAGGTGTCGCTGAATTCGTCCACCGCCAGCAATTGCGCGGTTTTATCCAGTTCCGGCGCCAAGGCCAGGCCGGAATCCACGCGCAGGAGGATGCTGCGCAGCTCTTCGCTGAGCGCGGGCAACAATTGTTGCGATTCCTTGCTCAGCACGCGTAAGCCCTGCTCCACCGCCAAACCGGATTCGAAAAGAATGCGCAGCAACGGAATAAAGGTCGAAACCTCACGAACGATCTGTTGCTGGCGCCGGGCCGCGGCCAGCGCCAGCAGACGTTTGGGCAGCAGATAACCGAACCCCAGTGCGCACATCGGCACCACCAGCCAGGCGCTCTGACTGTCGCTGTAGAACGTTTCTTCAAGCAGTACGCCAAAACCCAGGGCCAGCACTGGCACGCCGACCTGACACGCGGCAAACAACGCACGCTGACGGCTGCGCCGCCAACCGAGACGATCGAGCAGCAGCCGGGTTTCGCCATCGAAGTTCAGCAAGCGCTGGGCCAGCGGGCTGCTGCCCAACTGCTGCAACCAGTTGCCCCAGCGGCTATGGCTGACCAACTGCCCTTGCAGGCGCTGGACGACCAAGCGCTGCCGGCGCTGCTGGCGCATGAACTGGCTCAGCAACAGTACAAAGGCGGCGAAGAAAAGGACGGCGCTGAGCATCAAGGCCATTTCAGATACTCCGCAACATGCGCCACAGCGCCAGGCAACCCAATACCTGCAAGCCGAAAGCACCGAACAACATGAACTGGCCATCACTGTCGTTCCACATGGCCAGCAGGTATTTGGGATTACTGAAGAGGAAATAGCCCGCCATACCCAATGGCAGCGAGCCCAGGACAATGGCGGTCATCCGCGTTTCACCGGTCATCGCGCGCAACTGCCGGGCGCCCTGCTCGCGCTCGCGGATCAGCTTGATCAGGTTCTCGAGCAATTCACTGGCGTTGCCACCGTAGCGATGGTTGATGCGCAAGCCGAGGGCGAACAGCCGCAGTTCGTCCTGATCATAGAGCTCGGCCAGGTCCTGCATGGCATCGTCCAGGGCAACGCCCATCTGCACGTTACGGCGCACCCGTTGCATCGCACCATGCAACGGTTCGCGGGAGGCATCAATGGCCCCCAGGACGGCATCGTTCAAGGTTCGCCCGGACTTGAGGCTGCGCACCGTGTGATCGAGCAGCACCGGCAATTGTTCAATCATGCGCCGCAGACGACGGTGGTAGCGCCAGCCCAGGTACAGGCGAAACAGCAACGGCCCGGCAAGCAGCAAAGTCGCCCCGGCCAGCCAGCCGCCTGCCAGCGCAACCAGCAACGACAGTAGCGCCCAAAACCCCAGCCAAGACAGCAGACGTTCATTGCGCCGTTCCAGGCCTGCGCGCTGCAACAGCCGGTCGAGCCAGTCACGACCACTGGGCGCGACAGGTGCGTTGTCCTGTACCCGGCCGAGGCGCTCCAGCGTGCGCTCGGCGCCGCTCTTGCGCATGCCGCTATAGAACAGGCGCACGGATAACCCCAGCATCGCCAGACAAACCAGGCCAAGCAGCATGGCAATCATGGCTGCGGCTCGGAAAATTCGCGGCGCAGTTTGTCACTCGCCGGGTTTTGCGCTTCACGCATAAACCCTTCGCCGCGATGTCGGTCAAGGCGGAACAAGGTGTTGGTGACATAGACATCATCCCGTACGCCCACCACTTCCAGCACTTCACTGACACAACGGCGGCCATCGGCCAGGCGGGTCAGCTGGATCACCACATCGAGGGCAGCACAGATCATCTGGCGCAAGGTCTTTTCCGCCACCTGCCGCCCGGTCAGGCCGACCAGGGTTTCCAGGCGCAGCAAGGCATCCTGGGCAGTATTGGCGTGCACGGTGCTCATGGAGCCATCGTGCCCGGTGTTCATCGCAGTCAGCACATCGAGCACTTCCACACCACGGATTTCGCCCAGCAGGATGCGGTCAGGGCGCATACGCAGAGCGTTGCGAATCAGCTCACTGGATTTGATTTCGCCATGCCCCTCGGCATTCGGTGGCCGGGTTTCCAGGCGCACCACATGGGGATGGTCGAGTTGCAGCTCAGCGACATCCTCGATGCTCACCAGGCGCTCATGGGGGCTGATCAACTGGCTGAGGATATTGAGCAAGGTGGTCTTGCCGGTGCCGGTACCGCCGCTGACGAGGATGTTGCAGCGCCGCGCTACCGCCAGCTGGAGAAAGTCGAGAATGGCGTGATCAATAGTGCGCGTGGCCAGCAGGTCGGCGCTCTTGAGCATGTCCTTGCGAAACTTTCGAATCGACAGACAAGGGCCGTCCAGCGCCACCGGCGGGATGATCGCATTGACCCGGCTGCCATCGGGCATGCGCGCATCGACCATCGGTGAGGACTCGTCCAGGCGTCGGCCCAAGGGCGCAAGAATGCGCTGCATGACCCGCTCCACATGATGAGCATCGATAAAGCGCAGGTCGGTCTGTTGCAGCACCCCGCCCCGCTCCACGAACACCCGGTGCGGGCCGTTGACCAGAATCTCGGTGACACTGGCATCGCGCAGCAGCACTTCCAGAGGGCCGAAGCCGGTCAGTTCATCAACAATCTCTTCAGCCAGACGCTCCATTTCATAGCGTGACAAGGCCAGGTGCAGACGGGCGATGTAATCACCGACCTGCTCCATGACAAATTGCGCCAGCGCCGGACGCGAACCCTCCAGCAGGTTGCGGCCGCTGTCCTCGATGGCATCGATGATAAACCGATGCAGCGCACGCTTGAGCCCCTGGGGGTCGTTGCCCAGGTTATGGCGTACGCCACCAAACAACTCGTCGGCGCTATTCATTTGTGCCCCCAGAGCCGGTTGAGCCAATTGCCGCTGACCGGTTTGTTGCTCTCCGAGCGCCGGGCCAGGCGCTCACCCAGGGCCTTGAGGTGATGCGTGAGGTTTTCCCGTGGGGCCAGTTCAAACAAGGTCAGGCCCTGATTCTTGGCATTCAGGCGGACTTCCGGGCTGTAGGGCAGCACTACCAGCAGTGGTAAGCCATAGCGCTTGGCCAGTGCATCCGAGTCCGGCGCTACACCCTTGAGATAACGATCGACCAGCAGGCTGGCATGCTCAAGCTTCATGCCCTTTTCCCGCCACATCGCCAGCACGTCAAGATTGCGCCGGCAGTCCAGGACGTTCTGGTCGGTGTACCAGATCAACTTGTCGCAATGACTGACAAAGGTGCGCAAGGCTTCGCTGTCCGCCTGCCCGGTGAGATTCACCACGATGTGCTGGAAATGCTGGCGCAAGGCGCTGAGCAACATGTACAGCTCGGCGGCGCTGGTGCGCTCCAGTGGCTCGTCGCCATCGGTGTAGGCCAGCAGACGCAGACCGGAACTCTCGCGGGTGAAGGCACTGTCGATCAGGGTGTTGTCCAGGCGGCGCAGATGACGCAGGGCATCGCTGAAATGGAATGACGCTTCAAGGCCCAGCAATGCCAGGCTATCGCCACGCGGCAACCCCAGGTCGAGCAGTAAGGTTTGCTGGCCGCTGTTTTGTACCACCCGTGCCAGGTGGGTGGTGAGCAACGCGCCATCGGCCGCACTTTGCGCACCGTACAGCACCGTCAGCCCGCCGAGACTCGGGTTGCTGGTGACTTGTGGCAGACGCTTGCTCAGGCGCCGTACCAGCCCGGCCACTTCGCTCGAACGCGAACCATAGGCGACGAAATCACGGGCACCAGCGCGCATGGCGTTGAGCACCAGCTGGTTGTCCATGCCATCACCCAGGGCAACGATTGCCAACATGGGCTTGGCTTCCAGCACGCCTTCGATCAGCGCGCACTGACTGACCACGTGCTCTCGATCAAGGCCGACGAAGACCAGATTGGCGAAGGTCACATCGACCAGCGCCAGCAGTTCATCAAGGCTGCCGCTGCCGGCGCCGACCACTTGCCCCAAAGGTGCCAGGGCGCCTTGCAGCCACTGCAGGTCGACATCGTTGCGGGTGATGGCGAGAAAGGTCTGACTCAAACTTTCGCTCATTGGGATAACCCGCTGCGACCTTCGAAGTCGCCGTTTTCGAGGAAGAACAGCCGGCCCCAGCTCGGGTCATAGTTGCGCAATGCTTCACCGGGCAGTGTCGGCAACTGCGCATTGGCGGCCAGTGGCTGGACCAGGTGCGGGGTGACGATCATCAGCAGTTCGGTTTCATCGCGCATGAGCTGCGACTGACGAAAAAACGCACCAAGGATCGGGATGTTGCCCAGTCCCGGAAACTTGTCCACCGCCGAACGCGTGGTACTGCTGATCAAGCCGCTAATCACAAAACTCTCGCCATCGGCCAGAGAGATGCTGGTGTCGGTGCGCCGTACGGTCAGCCCCGGCACCCGGGTGCCGGCGATGGTCACGGCATTGGCGAAGTCCAGCTCACTGACTTCCGGTGCAACCTTGAGGGTGATGCGGTCACGGCTGACCACCGTCGGTGACAACGCCAGGCGAATACCGAACTCCTTGTATTCGATCGACACGCTATCGCTACCGCTACTGGGCACCGGAATCGGGATCTCGCCACCGGCCAGAAAGCTGGCGGTCAAGCCGCTGAGCACCACCAGGCTGGGACGTGCCAGGGTGTAGGCAAAGCCGCTGTTCTCCAGGGCGTTGATGGCGGCCAGGAAACGGCTGCTGCCCCCTCCCCAGACAATGTTGAACACATCGTTGTCCAGCGGCACACCACCGATCACGTCAGCCACCTGGCCAGGCCTGGCGATGGTGTTGAAGGTTGTACCCGGCGATCCGATCAGAGAGTTGTTCGAGCCTTTGAAGAACAGCCGTGCACCGGCTTCCTTGAACTTGGTCCGGTTGACCTCGACAAAGCGGATGTCGGCCTGCACCTGGCTTGGTAGCGTCGGGTCCTGGGACGGTGGCAGAGCGGTCTCGGCCATGTCTGCGGTGGCCACGCCTTTGACAAACAGCATGGCCTGGCGCGGAGTCCTGGAACAGGCCGTCCACAGCATCAGGCTGGTGGCGCCGGGATTCATTGCCGTCAGCACCACACCGTCATCACCGCTGGCATGTACGTCGGCAATTTTCGAATCACCCACCGCTACCCGGGTAATGTTGACCGGTGCGCGCAACTCCTGCTGCAAGCCCTGATCGATCTCGATCACAGCGGGCAACTGTGACAGCGCCGCACATCCAGTGCTGGCCGCCTGGGCCATGGATACGGTCGGCCCCACCCATAGGGCGGCCCACAGCAAATGCTTGATTACCCGCACGGAACGACTGCTCATTTAAGGGCATCCTTGCTTGGTCAGGGAGTGGCTTGGCTGGATTGATTGCCGCGGATGATTTCCATGCCACGACGTGGCGTTGAGCTGGCGACAGCAGCAGTGGCCGGCGTCTGCGCCAGCTGACTGAAGCGAAAGAGTTCGCGGTTGGCGTTGTCCACCTCGCGGGCGCTGCCCTGCGGGTCGGCCCAGTAGCGGGCCAGGCGTTTTTCTTCGGCGCTGCGCACAGCCAGACGCAAGCTGCCAGCCTGGGCGGCGAGCAGCAGGCGACTGGCCAAAGCTTCGGGTACCGCCAGCACTACGGTACGCGCAGTATCGCGTTGCTGTTCCTGACGGGCTTTGTCATCCAGCGACGGCGCCACTGGCTGACCGTCATTGCCCAGCCCCAGTTGTTTGCCGACACTGAGCAAGCGCAGCGCCGGCAGCACCACTTGTGCGGATGCCTGCGGGTTGTGGTTTTCCTCGCGCAGGTAGAGCAATACATCAACGTAGTCGCCAGGACTCAATTGCCCAGCGGCACCGACCACCTCATCAATCGCCAGGGCCAGGGCACGTTCATGAGGATGGATCATGCGTGCCAACGGGCCACCGCTTTCGAAACTGCCCGGTTCCAGCCAGGTACCGGCGCTCAAGGGGCGCCAGCTGCTGCGCCCGAGCACTTGCTCGACACTCTGAAAACTACCGGAAGGCGCCACCTGCAGGCGCTCCACCAGCAGGTCATCGGCGGTCAACGGGGTGTAGGGGGCAACATCACGACGCAGGACCACCACCGGTTGGCGAACTTCATCAGTCGCCTTTTCCACCACCTGCACGGCTGCGGATATTGGCGTTGGCGTTGGTGTGGCGGGAACGGCAAGCGGCTCAGCGGGTGGACGGCTCAATACCAGGCCCCAGTAGCCGGCCAGCAAGGCGCCAATCAGAAACAAGCCAGCGAGGATGATGGTAATGCGACTGCTCATGCCGGCTCTTCCTATAACGCTTGTTGGTCCTTTGCACCCAGCTGTGAACCACCACACACCGTTGTCATTGGAAGTAACTATTTCGCTATTTGAAGGTAGCCCAGCAAAGTCAAAATGCCATTACCCGTCAGATTTTTTTCCGTCGCAAACCCGACACCCTCTGAAAACAAAGGGTTATTGACGCCAAAAAGCCACTATCACTTTCTGATTAATACCTTCTTACATTTGCCGGATATTCAGGCGTTGACGATGCTGTGGTGGCAAAGGGGAATCATCGAATAATCCCCTGCATCTGCGCCCAGCGCGCCAGGAGAAGTGCCATGCGTGTTTCCCGAATCCTCAGGAGTGTCAAAGATTTCTTCTACCGCAAGGATGGCGCGTCGGGTATCGAGTATGCGATTGCTGCAGCGATGGTGGCTGCGGTGCTAACCGGGTTTATTGCCCCGATTTCCTCCGGTGTTACCACCATCATGGAGCAGGTGAAAGTATCGATGACCGAGGCCAAGGACGCTGTGAAGCCGGAGTAATCTTTGTGTACGGTTGCTCACACCTCCCAGATGTTGTTTCTGACTACTTTGCACTGGTAAAAAGCCATGCCGACCTCTTCTCTGCGTCAACAGATTCTCTTGGTGGATGACGAAGAGGACGCTTTGCTGGAACTTGCCGAACTGCTTGAGGGCGAGGGTTTCTGCTGCCACACGGCCACCTCGGTAAAGCTCGCCCTGCAACAGCTCACCCGCCACCCGGACGTGGCCCTGGTGATCACCGATCTGCGCATGCCGGAAGAAAGTGGCATTTCACTGATCAAGCGCCTGCGCGAGCACACTGCCCGCCAGCACTTGCCGGTGATCGTCACCTCCGGCCATGCCGACATGGACGACATCAGTGACCTGCTGCGCCTGCAGGTGCTGGACCTGTTCCGCAAGCCGATCTATCACACCCGCCTGCTGGAAACCCTCGACAACCTCTTCCCCAAACCTCGCCTGCATCTGGTGAACTGACTGATCGCGGGGCACGCCCCGCGATTACAGCTGCACACTGAAACTCAAGGTAAAACGCGGCTGCCGGTTGAGGCTGTCGAGCGCGACATCCGCCATCGGCTTGGCCGCTTCCAGGGAAATATTGAAATAGCGTGCATCGCCAAGACGCAGCCCCAACGCCGCTGAAGACAAGTGTGAATCACGCACCTGCAGTTCGTTGAACCAGCTGCGCGCCGCGTCCACGACTACATAAGGCTGCACCAGCCTGAGCCAGTCGCCGTCTGGCTTGAAACTGTAGTTCAGCTCATAGGCTGCGCCCCAGCCTTTGTCCCCCGAAGCCTGGTCGCTGGGGTATCCACGGCCAAAGGTCTGGCCACCGAACACCGCCCGCTCGCTGTCAGGCAAGCTGTCGTTGCTCCAGTACAACACCGCCGAAGCCACGCCCTGCCAATTGTCGAAGTAGCGGTCTCTCTGTAATCCTGACAAGCGCAGGCGCAGAAAGTCCAGGTCGATATCACTGTCGGTTTTCGCCCCCAGGTAGTCCATGCCTTGATAGGCACCGGCACTGACGATACGCAATCGCCGGGCATCGCTCTGGCGCCAGTCACCTTCGAAAGCCACGGCACGCAGGTCGGTCCGGCTGCGGATGCTCAGGGGCTGGCCGACGGTTTCGTAGTCGGTATCGTCATTCACCGCATAGAGGCGTCCGGCAATACTCAGCCATTCGTTGGGCGCCGCAGTCAGGATCTGGCTCAGGCCAATCGAATAGCGGTCGTTCTCACGATGCTGCCTGAGGTCGATGCCGTTGTTCAGGCGCACCAGCGCGCTAGGGTCACTGCGGTAGCGCGCAGCTGACAGGTTCAGCTGGGTGCCTTCGCCATCCACGTACTGGGCGTAATCCAGGCGATAGTAATGCGTGTGGTCGTCACCGGGTGGAAACAGCGCAGTGAAGCTCAGTTGCTCGGCCAGCGAAGTCTGGGCATTGCTGCTGACGCCCAGCAGCGCCTGGAGGTCAGCCCGGCTGCCGTCGCTCAGGTTCAGCGTCGCACTTACGGGTTTGCGCGAGACCTGGGCGATCAATGTATTTATGCCGTCGGCGCTGCCAGGCAGTACCTGGGCCTGGAGCGTGACGCCGGGCACGCGGCTCATCAGTGCGGTGTAACGTTCCAGGTTCTTGCGCGTAAGCGGACGCTCGGCCTTGAGCCGGGTCACCAGTGTGTGCAGATAGGCTGACGCAGGCCCGATATCACCTTGCAGTTCATAGTCGCGAATGTAGCCTTCGACCAATACCACCTGCACCCGTCCATCGGCAAAGTCCTGTGGCGGCAGGTAAGCGTAGGACAGCAGATAGCCATCCTGCTGATAGCGCCGGGTCAGACGCTGGGTTGCCTCGATCAACTCGCCCAGGGTGATTTCGCGATTGACCAGCTCCTGGTAATTGTCCCGCAGGTCGCTCAGCGGGTAGATCGTGCCGCCCTCAAAGCGCACCTTGTGCAGCAGGATCCGGGTATCCGGCGGCAACTGCGGCAATTGCGGCGCTGGCGTTGCGATGTCCAAGGCAGGGATGACGGGTCGATAACTATCGGCGGGCAGGTTTGGCGCAGGCAGGCTGCGTTCGACTTCATTGCTGTTGAGGTAACTTGGCAGAGGTTCGGCGCTCAGCCCGCTTGCCCAAGAAAGACTGAGAATGGCGACGGCCAACGGACGCATGTGACGCTCCATGATCCCGACAGATTCAAGAGCACCAGGACGGCTCCCTCGTCAGGTTCAAGCGTAGGTGGTGCCTGCCCTGTCGTCTACCTTGTGGGAGCTGGCGAAGCCTGCGATGGGCCGCACAGCGGCCCCGCTCAATCGTTAACCTGAAACTCGACCCGAGCTGTTTGCCCACTCTCATCCAGCGCGCTCAGTTCCACGCGCCCGGCCTGCTCGAATCGGGCACTCAAGTGTTCCTGCCCCAGCGACTCCCCTAACGGCACGCCATTGAGGAACCACCAGCGCCGACCACTGCCACCCAGCGCCGAAACCTCTAGGCGCAACGGTTCGCTGCTGCTCGCCGGACGACGCAACTGATCGCCCTGGCGCACGCCTACGATGGACAACGGCGGTGCAGTCGCCGGGACCTGTGGCGGGCAGTCCGGATCGATCCTGGGCAAGCGTGCTTCGCGGCGCTCGACGCGGGCCAGCCAGGGCTCCAGCGGCGCTGGCCACAAGGCGATTTCGCGGGCCTGAGCGCCTGCGCACGTGGCATCGACCCGCTCGCCCTGCGCGTTGACCCAGACCGTTTCGCGCAAACCGACACTCAAGGGCTGGTCGGCCGCCTGCAAGGTCGGCGGCGTGGTGCCATCCAGGGTCCAGGCAAAGCGCTGGCGGCGGCAGTTGGCATCCTGCCGGGCCAGCGCTTGCCCGAGCGGCCAGCAGATCGCGGCGACCCCGACATTGTCCGGCACTGGCGCCACCGGCAGCGCAATGCCCCGCTGGCTGTCACGGTTGCTCAGCACATCATGGACCTGCAGCATCAGCGGTGCCGCCGAGGCCAGGCCGAACTGCCCCGGCACCGGTGTGCCATCAGGTCGGCCAATCCAGATCCCGATCAGATAACGCGGCCCCACGCCAATCGACCAGGCATCGCGGAAGCCATAACTGGTGCCGGTCTTCCAGGCCAGCAGCGGGCGCTGCACCAGTTCGGCATGAGGGTCCCGGTCCGGCCGCGCCTGACCACTGAGAATGCGTCGAATGATCCAGGCGCTGCCCGGCGACAGTAGCCGACGATCGAGCAGTGGCGCCTCCGGTTGCAAACGCATGGGCGCGCTCAAACCACCGCGCGACAGCGCGCCGTAGCCTGCCACCAGATCTTCCAGGCGACTGCCGGCGCCGCCCAGAATCAACGACAGGTTCGGCTCGGCCAGCGGTGGCAGCGTCAGCGGCACGCCACCGTTGCGCATCTGCGCGGCAAAGCGTTTGGGGCCATAGGCTTCGAGCAACTGCACCGCCGGCAGATTCAACGACAGCGCCAGGGCCGAGCTGGCCGCCACCGGACCACTGAAACCCATGGAGAAGTTCCCCGGCCGATAGTCGCCGTAGCGTCTTGGCACATCCTGCAGCAAGGATTCGGAGTGAATCAGGCCATCGTCCATGGCCATGCCATAGAGAAACGGCTTGAGGGTCGATCCGGGGGAGCGTAGCGCGGTGATCATGTCGACATGCCCGAAGCGGCGTTCATCGTTCAGATCGACTGATCCCAGGTACGCGCGCACCGCCATGTTCTGTGCTTCCACCACCAGAATCGCTGCCGACGTACGTTCGGGCAACCGGGCGCGCCAGCCCAGCAGCAAGTCTTCCAGGCGCCGCTGCAGCGAGGCATCGAGGGTGGTGCGGATCAACGGCGGGCTGTGTGGGCGGTTCAGGCGCCGCGCCAGCAACGGTGCCAGGGCCGGTTCCTGACGTGGCGCCAGCAACAGCGGTTCCTCCATGGCCTCGACAACCCGCTGCTGTGGCCATACCTGGTATTCGGCCAGACGTTTGAGCACTTTGTCGCGGGCCACTTGCGCGCGTGCTGGATGACGGTCCGGGCGCAAGCGGCTCGGTGCCTGCGGCAATACCGCGAGCATCGCCGCTTCAGAGGGTGTCAGGTGCAGGGGCGATTTGCCCAGGTAAGCCCAGCTGGCCGCCGCCACGCCCTGCAAGGTGCCACCGAAAGGTGCGCGGTTGAGGTAGATCTCCAGAATCTGCGCCTTGGACAGATGCCATTCCAGTTGCGCGGTGCGCCACAACTGGCGCAGCTTGCCCGGCACGGTGCGTGTGTGCGGATCGAGCAGGCGTGCCACCTGCATCGACAAGGTACTGCCGCCCGACACCACCCGCCCGCCGCGCAGGTTCTGCCAGGCTGCACGGCCCAGGGCCAGCGGGTTGACGCCCGGGTGCTGATAGAACAAGCGATCTTCGTAGGTCAGCAGCGCCTGCAAATAATAGGGCGATACCTGATCACTGCTGACCGGGTAGCGCCACACCCCGTCGGCATCGGCGAAACGCCACAACGGCGTACCGTCCTCGGCCAGCACCACCCGCGCCAGGTCATCCGCTGGCAGCGGCAACGGCCACAGACGGTCAGCGCCCCACAACAATGCGCAGAGCAACAGCACAACGGCCGATACGACCTTCAGGCGTTTAGCTAAGATGGGCATCAGGTCTCCTTGCCGCTGGCGACAGACAGGGAACCGAGCAGGCCAATACGCAGCCAAAGGTTTGGCAACGGCAGCACGCCGATACGATCATCAGGAAGCAACTATGCATGTAGAAGGTTTTTTTGAGTGGCTCGGCCAGGCTTTGGGGGCACTGATCCGCTTTGTCGTCGATGGCTTGAGCGGGTTGTTCAACCTGCTGGCCAACGCCGGTGGCAACTTCATCGATGGTCTGGCACGCACACTGGGCATGGACACCTCGCTGGTCAGCATCGTTGCCCTGATCATCGGCCTGATGCTGCTGTACTCGGCGATCCGTGCCTTCATGCGTGCCTCGATCATACTCGGCATCATCTGGCTGGTGCTGGGATTGTGGGTGCTGAGCTGGATCATTCACTAGCAATAGGTGCTGCGACCTTGTAGGAGCGGGCCTTGCCCGCTCCTACAAGGTTCAGCGTCCCTTGATCACCATCTCACTGGCCGTTTCACCCACCGACTGCAGGTTCGGCCGGTACATCGACTCCACTTGCGGCGGCGGCACACGGTAGCTGCCGGGGGTGACGGCCCGCGCCAAGTACAGCAGGTGCGTGGTGCCGTAGCTGTCTACCGGCAGCGCCGCGACATAGCGATCATCACGGAATTCCTGGTGCACGACGTTGGCGTTCTGCATCGACTCACGCCACTGTTTGACCGCGCTGCTGGCATTTTCCAGGCTGGCCGCACTCTGTGCCAGGTTCTGGTTTTCCAGTTCAAGGCCAGCGGGCAACAGGTCGACTACCAAGGCATCCGGCACGCGGCTGGTGGCCGTTACCGCCAGGTGCACCAACACCAGGTCACCACTCTTGAGCGCCTGAATATCCAGGGCCTGGCCGTTCATCCCCAAGTACTCGCGGCGAATGCTCATACCATTGTTGCTCGCTGCCGGGGCGTGGCGTGGATAACCGGACAGGGTCAGTTGCTGGTACAGCGTGTCGCTGCCTTGATTGTGCACGGTCAGCGGTGAGACCAGCAGAGGCCCTTCAAGCTTCAGGCCGGATTGCTCGCTATTCAGATCACGCCATTCACCGGCGCTGTCCAGGCGTGCCGACCATTTGCCCTCGGGCTTGCTCAACAGGCCGCGTCCGGCGAGGAACAAGGCGTTGCGTTCCTGAGTCGACAACCACTGGTTGGCCGCGACCTGATCGGAGAGCTGGAACAAACGCTGATCAAGGGTACTGCTGGCCAGGTTGTTTTCTTCGAGCAACGCCAGGATCAATGCCTGGTCACGTACCGGACTGCCATAGTCGCCCAGCCAGTCCTTGTCGTTGCGGCTGACCGCCAGGCCCGCCTGCAAGGCTTGTTCGGCACGTGGCTTGTCGCCCATTTTTTCCAGGGCAATGGCCAACTGCACCAACGGCAAGCCGGAGCGCGCATCACTGCGCCGCTCGAACAGACTGCGCAGCGCACCCAGTGGTGCCTGCTGCGTACGGGCGAGCACCAGGGCGGCATAGGCCTGCACGGCAAAGCGGCTGTGCTCGGCGTTGTTGCTGTAGTTGACCTCGATCAGATTGCGCTCTTGCAGATAACGCAGCAGGCGCTCGCTGGCCTTTTTCAAGGCATCGGCAGGCACCGCATAGCCCTGCTCGCGAGCGCGCAACAGGAAGTCGGTGACGTAGGCGGTCAGCCAGTATTCCTCTTCGTCATCCGAACTCCACAGGCCGAAGCTGCCGTTGTAGCGCTGCATGCCCAGCAAGTGCTCGATGCCCATTTCGATCTTGCGCTTGCGCACCTCGGCGGGCTCGCCAGTGATGCCCAATCGCTTGAGGGTCGCGGCATCGGCATACAGTGATGGGTACAGACCACTGGTGGTCTGTTCCAGGCAACCATAGGGGTAGGCTTCCAGCGCACGGATCTGCTCGGCCAGGTTCAGCGGCGGACGGCTGGACAAGGCCAGCATCGCCTCCAGACCCGCCGGTTCGAATTCGCCAAGGTCTGCCTCCGGCAGGCTCCACGGCTGATCGCCGAGCGCCACCCGATAGTGTTTGAGCATGGCCGGATAGGCCGGACGGATGCCGAGGGTCCATTCACGGCTGAAGGCCGTGACCGTCTCACCGGGCAGTTGCAGCCCCAGCACCTCGACTTTGACCTTGCCCTGGCCCAGACCGCCGCTGGCCTGCACCGGTATCTGCAAGGTGACACGCTTGCCCTGGGTCAGGTCGAGGGTGTGTTCGGCCGCACGCAGCAGGTTCAACTGACCTTCGGTGCTCAACCGCACCGTAAGTTTCTGCGCCTGCCCGGACAGATTCGAGACATCCAGCGCCAAGGTCGTGCTGTCGCCACCGGCGAGGAAGCGCGGCGCCGACAACTCGGCGATCAATGGCGCGGCGACCACCGTCTTGCCTTCGGCCACACCGTAGCGCTCGTCGGTCCAGGCCTGGGCCATCAAGCGCAGTTCGCCGTTGAAGTCGGGGATATCGACGCTGGCCTCGCCTTCGCCGTTGTCATTCAGGGTTACCGGCGCACTCTGCTGGGCGACGATGGTGACGCTGGTGTTGGGTCGCTTGCCACCCTTGGCCATGGCCGCGTCACCACCGAAGGCCAGGCTGGCCAGACGGCCCTGGCCGGCTTCGATCAGCTGGCCGTAGATGTCCAGTTGATCGGCACCATAGGCCTTGCGTCCGAACATGCCGGTGAACGGGTCCGGCGTCGGGTAGTCGGTGATATTGAGAATGCCGACGTCTACTGCCGCAAGCAGCACGTGCACCTGTTTGGGCACAGTGCCGTCGGCATTGCGCGCTTGCACCTTGACCGTCAACGGCTGCTTGGGACGCATTTTTTCCGGGGCGCTGAGGGTTACCGCCAGCTTGCGTTCGGCGCGATCCAGCGGCAGGTGCAGGACGCCGACTGCACGCTTGGGCGTGGCATTGACCTTGCGCTCACCCGGACGAATCACCAGGGCGCTGACATACAGGTCATGGCGGGCCCATTTGCGGTCGAGGTTGATGGCAAAGCTCTTGCCTTCGACCGGCACGTCGATCTCCTGCCACCACAGCGGTCCATCACTGGACTCGACCATCAGGTAGCCGGTACCGGCCGCAGGTGGCGTGACGGTGACATTGACGGTAGAACCGTCGGCGTAGGACGGTTTGTCCAGGGCCAGCTTGACCTGGTCCGGGCGCACCGCGCCGCCGTCGGCGTTGTCCTGGGCACGGTAACCGGCCCAGAAGCGCTCGCTCGACACCAGGCCGGTCTGCGGATCTTCGACCTCGACGCGGTACGGGCCCCATTCGACCTGGAAGTTGAGCTTGGCGGTGGAGCCGGCCTTGATACTGACCGTCTCTTCGCTCTGGGTCAGGAACTTCTCGTTGAAGTTGTAGCTCCAGCCATCACTCTGCGAGTAGTTCCAGTAGTAATCACGACGCTCACGGATCAAGCGGACCTTGAGGTCCTTGGCGGCCAGTTTGTTGCCATCGCGGTCGGCGACCAGCACTTCGAATTCTACCGGTCCATCACTGTCGGTTTCTTCACCGTCGAACAAGCCGCGCAGCCCCGGCAGGCGCTCGGCGGGCCAGATCGGCTGTTCCAGGCGCCGGGTGATCGGCCGGCCACCAGACTCCTGCAAGCTGGCCTGCACCGTCAGTTGCAGCGGCGAACGGGCTTCGGACCATTTGCTTTCGATGCTGATGGTGGTCTTGCCGTTGGCGTCCAGAGTGACCTCGTCCAGCTCCAGGTCCTGGCTCAGTTCCGGCTCGGTGATCGAACCAAACTGATAACCTGGCAATGCCGATACCGCTTCACGCAGCGGACGCACGTAAACCTGACCACTCAAGCGGTTGCCCGAGGCTGGCGCGCCATACAGGTAGCGGCCATTGACGTCGATCTCGGCACTCTGTTCAGGGCTCAACGGCACATCGCTGCCTTTGAGCTCCAGGGCCAGACGCTCCGGCAGGAAGTCTTCGACGAGAAACTCATAGATCTGCTTCTTGCCACCACCGAGGTCGAACAGCAGTTGCCAGCGCCCGGTCGGCGCTTCAGTAGCCAGTTGCAGCTGGTATTGGTAGAGGCCATTGCTGCCCGGTTCCCAAACAAACTTGCGGCTGACCTGCTCATCGGGGCGACGCACTTCCACCGTCACCGGCTGAGGTTTGAGCGGACGGCCGTCCTGGTCGCGCAACAGGCCATTGAGCAACACGGTCTCGCCCGGGCGATACAGGTCCCGCGGACCGAAGACGAAAAACTGCAGGGGGTTGGCCTGCGGGCCGGTAATGTCGAACTCCGCCAGATCCAGCGCAGCACTGTTCAGGCGCAACATGGTGGTGTGCACGCCCTGATGGGCCAGCAGGGTTTCAGCTTTCGGCGGCATCGGCAGTTGGGCATGGCCATCGCTGTCGGTCTTGCCTTGACCAAGTACACGACCTTCGGCGTCGAGCAGCTCAAGGTTGACCCCGCTCATGGCCTTGCCGCCTTCCAGGCCCTGGGTGAACACGTCCATACGATTCTGGTAACGGTGTGCCGACACACCGATATCGCTGAGCGTGAACAGGGTGGCGGGTTGCGAGTAGTCGTAGGTGCCCGAAGCGCGCATCACTGCCAGGTATACGCCAGGTTCCTGCAGCGGCTTGATCCCGGCGATCGGCAGCAACACGGTTTCGCGTGTGTTGCGCGCCGGGTTGAGGTCGAAGCGGCCGCTGTAGACCAGCTCGGCCATGTCCAGGGTTTCTTTCGACTGGTAGTAGTACAGGCTGCTGTTGCGGCCCCAGGCGCTGAGGAAAGACGAGAGCGATTCAGGCTTGATGCGGAAGAACTCGACATCGACCTTGTCGACGTTCAGCGCGATCACTGGCAGCCCTTCGGCCAGGCGCGTCGGCAGCAGCGAGCCTCGGCTGGCGAAGCCGATGGTGGCTTGCATGTCGCGGGTTTCCAGACGGCTGACCGATTCGGCGGCCAGGCGCTCGCCATTTACCGCTTGCAGGCCGGCATCGACCGTCAGCACCAGCTTGCGTTGCGGCTCCAGGTGGCGCAAACGCAGTTCCATGCCGTTGTCAGAGAGTTCCCAAGCGCCATCGACCTTGCCTTTGACGGTATCGACCAGGTGCACCCGGTCGGCAAAGTTCTGCTGCGCATCCAGTGGCACCGAGAAGGTCAGGGACAGCGCGCTGGCGCCATCAACCTGGACTTCCGAGACATCCACCACGCTCAGTTCGCGGCCGGCATAGCGCTTGGCCAGGGTCGCGGCGTCCTCACGGACAGGCTTGGCCGCTTCCTGAGTCTGGGCGGGCACGGGTGTCGGGGCCGGCTTGTCCGGGGCAGACGAGTCGCAGGCACTGAGCAAGGCCAGCGCGCAGGCCAGCAACAATCCTTTGTTGAGCATGGAGGTAACTCTTTGGCAGCAGGTTCTGAGGGAAGAACTATATATCAACAACGTCGTCGCCGTGCGCTGGCGCTACAATGTGCGGCTTGCCTGGAGCCGACATGTCCCGATTGCTGACCGACTGGCGCGACCGCCTGACCCACCGCAAGGTCTGGGCCCTGGCCGCGCCGATGATTCTCTCGAATATCTCCGTGCCCCTGGTGGCTTTGGTCGATAGCGCCGTGATCGGCCACCTGCCGCACGCTCATCAACTTGGCGCCGTGGCCGTGGGTGCCAGCCTGTACACCTTCCTGGCCTGGGTCATGGGCTTTCTGCGCATGGGTTCCACCGGCTTTGCCGCCCAGGCTGCCGGCCGTGCCGACGGTGCAGCCTTGCGCCAGGTGCTGGTGCAAGGCTTGCTGCTGGCGCTGCTGTTCGCGCTGTTGCTGGGCTTGCTCGCCCTACCCTTCAGCCACCTGGCCCTGCAATTGATGCAGCCCTCGGCGGCGCTGGAGCAATCGACCCAGGACTTTTTCCAGACCCGCCTGCTAGGCCTGCCGGCGGCGCTCGCCAGCTTTGCCCTGGTTGGCTGGTTTCTCGGCACCCAGAACGCCAAGGCACCGCTGGCGATTCTGCTGACCACCAACCTGCTCAATATCGCCCTTAACCTGTGGTTCGTGCTGGGCCTGGACTGGGGCGTGATTGGTTCTGCAAGGGCTTCGGTGATTGCCGAGTGGAGTGCCGCCCTGCTCGGCCTGGCCCTGACCCGGCCTGCCTTGCGCGCCTACCCCGGGAAGATTGCCTGGGCATTGCTCGCCCGCTGGCACAGCTGGCGGCCCCTGCTGGCGGTCAACCGCGACATCTTCATTCGCAGCCTGGCCTTGCAGGCGGTGTTCTTCCTGATCACCGTGCAGGGTGCGCGCCTGGGCGAGGCCACCGTCGCTGCCAATGCCCTGCTGCTCAACGGCCTGCTGCTCACCGCCTACGCCCTCGATGGCCTGGCGCATGCTGTCGAAGCCTTGTGCGGGCATGCCATCGGCGCTGGCGATCGTCAGGCCCTGCGCCGTTCGCTCACGGTGGCCTGCGGCTGGTCGCTACTGGCCAGCAGCGGCTTTGCCGTGCTGTTCCTGTTTGGTGGGCATCTGTTTATCAATATGCAGACGGATATCGACAGCGTGCGCGCGACGGCGTACCAGTACTTGCCCTACCTGGCGTTATTGCCGCTGGTGGCAGTCTGGAGCTATCTGCTCGATGGGCTGTTCATCGGTGCGACCAGAGCGCGGGAGATGCGCAACGGCATGCTGGTCAGCGTGGCGTTGGCCTTGCCGGTGGCCTACGCCGCCCGGGACTTGGGCAACCACGGCTTGTGGCTGGGCTTTCTGCTGTTCATGGCCTTGCGCGGGGTGACGCTGGGGGTGATGGGCTGGCGGTTGACGCGGCGGGATGGGTGGTTTGGGTGCGAGTAGACGGCGCTGTTTGGTAACCAACCCCTAAACAACTTTCAAAGTATTGGATCTGTGGGCCGAAGGCTGTAGGTCTTGACATATCCGGGACAGGGGTCTTTGCGCGCGGTATCGCTTGACCCCTGTTAATTATGCTAGTTATCAACAATCTGCCAAACGCCTATATTCAAGCACCACCCTTTTACAGAGGAAGACTCATAGGCCACGTTCCGGGCGCGCACTTTCTGCCAGTCCTGCCGACTGAATGATCTATGACTGATCCTATTTTCTTCGAGCGAACACGATATGAGTCGACGACTGTTTTACCAAGGCAAGCGGCTTCATAGCGAGATCAATCCCAATTTCTTTCGTTCACTGCTGCACGGAAGTGATTCTGCCTATGCCGAACGACGAATCATCGACAACACCTCTGAATGCACTCTGCTGGCCATCGATGGAGCGCATTCAGTGATCCAGACTCATCATGTAGGTCTGCCCAAGCAAATAACCTACTCACCCTATGGATTCCATTCTGCTGAAAGCCGGGCTCACTCAATGCTCGCGTTCAATGGTGAATGGCAGGAACCGGTGACAAATTACTATCCGCTAGGAAATGGCCATCGTTTGTTCAGCCCAACTCTAGGGCGATTTCTTTCACCCGACAGGACGAGTCCATTCGGGATTGGCGGATTGAACAGCTATGCCTATTGCATCGGCGACCCTATCAATCTTGCTGACCCATCAGGTCAGTCAGGGCGATTTAATAGACCCACCCAAGGAAGGCCTCAACTAGCAAGTCAACGGGTGCTTCAACGAGCAATTCAACGAGCTCGTCGAGCCGGAGGACACGGGGCCAGCTACAGTCGAGCCTTACCTACTGCCGCAAATCAAAACAGGCAGTCCCCCCAGGCCCAAGTACCAGCAGCCGGACTGCAGCCGGGAGCCGTCGCACAGGATGCGAACCAACCAGCGGCTGTGTTCGACACGCCAGCTCAGGTAACACTGCTGGATCGCATGGAAGAGCTTGTAAAAACGACTGTCGATGTGCAGGCTGGGGCAAGAAAGGGCCATAACCATCCGCTATCACCCGACTTCCCCCAATGGACTCGAGCTGCTGGCCGAATGAAGGCGTTACTCTCAGAAAATAATCAGCCGCTCGCTGAGCATCTTCCTGCTTATTTAGACCAATTCCGCCACAGCGTATTGAGGGCGGTTGACGGCACTCAGGAACGAATCATGAGAGTCAGAATGGATGAGTGACATCCCTTCACCTTCTTGTCGACGGCGTAGCGGCTGTCCCCACGCTGAGGACCTGCTCTCACTGGGTTCTCTATCAGGATCATAAGGACTTTGTAGGAGCCGGCCTTGCCGGCGATGCAGTCAACACGCAGTCACTGACTGCACGCTGACTGCAGCACTGATCAGCTCGACAAGTACGAAGAGCGGGTTAGCCCCAGACGCAAGGCATCAAGGAACTGGGTCTTCTCACGCGCAGTGATCTTGGCGCTGGCGCATTTGTCGCGGTAGTGAGTCATCAGCTCCTCCGGCGACAGGTGCACGTAGCGCAGCATGTCTTCGATGGTGTCATGGGTCTCGATACCGGCGTGGTACACGCTGCCGTTGGGGTTCTGGTAGATGTTCACCGAGTCGGTGTCACCAAACAGGTTGTGCATGTCGCCCAGGATCTCCTGGTAAGCACCCACCAGGAAAATCCCCAGCAGGTAGTCCTCACCTTCGTTGATCCCGTGTACCGGCAAGCTGGTCTCGATGCTCTGCTCGTCGACGTACTGGTTGATCTTGCCATCGGAGTCGCAGGTCAGGTCCTGCAGTACCGCACGGCGCATCGGCTCTTCGTCGAGGCGATGCAGCGGCAGGATCGGCAGCACCTGGCCGATGGCCCAGGTGTCAGGCAGGCTCTGGAATACCGAGAAGTTGCAGATGTACTTGTCGGCGAGCTTGTCGTTGAGCTCGTCCAGCACCTGACGGTGCGAGCGCTGACGGGCCTTGAGCGAGTTGTGCAGGCGACGGCACACGGCGAAATAGCACTGTTCGGCCAGGGCTTTCTCGGCCAGGGTGATCTTGCCGTCGGCATACTGCGCAGCCACGTCGCTCATGTAGTGCGTTGCACGCCAGTAGGTCTCGGTGACCATCTCGATATCGGTCGGGCCGAGCAGGTCGGCCAGCCACTGTACGGTCTCGGGCAGGCTTTCCTTGTTGTCGATCACCGGCACTTCGTCGTTGTGCTTCTCGACGTCGGTAACCTGCACCACCAGCATGGCGTGGTGCGCCGTCAGCGAGCGGCCGCTCTCGGAGAAGATGTGCGGATGCGGCAGGCCCTGGGCATCGCAGAACTCTTTGAGCATGCCGACCACGACACCAGCGTAATCGTCCATGTCGTAGTTGATCGAGCTGGCGTTGCGCGAGTGGGTACCGTCGTAGTCGACACCCAGACCGCCACCGACGTCGATGTGATCGACCGGCAGGTTCAGGGCGCGCAGCTCGCCGTAGTAACGGATCGCTTCTTTGAAGCCATGCTGATAGTCAGCCAGGTTGGCAATTTGCGAACCCATGTGGAAGTGCAGCAGACGGATGCCCTGATCCAGGCCCGCATCACGGAAGCGCTGGACCACCGAGATCAGCTGCGCGGCCGACAAGCCGAACTTGGATTTCTCGCCGCCGGTATCCGCCCATTTGCTCGATGCCAGCGACGACAGGCGTACGCGCAGACCGATCTGCGGCTTGACCTTGAGCTCGGCCGCCTCTTCGATCACCAGGGCCACTTCCGACTCTTTCTCGATGACGATGAAGACGTTGTGGCCAAGCTTCTGGCCCATCAGCGCCAGACGAATGAACTCACGGTCCTTGTAGCCGTTGCAGACGATGGTGCCGCCTTTTGGCGCCAGGGCCAGTACCGCCAGCAACTCAGGCTTGGAACCGGCTTCCAGACCGATGGATACGTTCTGGGTAGCGATGATGTTTTCCACCACCGCTTCTTGCTGATTGACCTTGATCGGGTACAGCGCGGTGTACTGGCTCTGGTACTCCAGACGCGCGATGTTGGCGTCAAACGCACCGGTCAGCTGGCGCACGCGGTCTTGCAGGATGTCCGGGAAACGTACCAGCAGCGGCAGCGACAGGCCGCTCTTGCGCAGTTCGTCGACCTGTTCGAACAGATCGATCGGTGCACTGCCAGGCCCGTTGGGGCGGACTTCGACGCGGCCGGCCTCGTTGATTGCGAAGTAACCGGCCCCCCAATGGCGAATCCCGTAAACACTGCGGCTGTCCGCAACTGTCCATTGGCTGCCATCGTCTTTGCGTGTGCGTCGTACGGACATTGAAGTCCCCTATATAAAAAGTCGAGTAACACCGGCCAGCAGGTGGCGGGCGCAGTGTAAAACCTGGAAATGACGATTTTCCGTGTTCAGGGATAGACCCTTCCAACGGGAACGAGTTTAGAAAGCGAATTGCAAAAAATCGCGATGCGGTCTTCAGCCGCCGGACTTTTTCGCTTTGAAGCCTTGTTTGATCAACTCTGCCAACAACAGCTCGACATGATCGCCCTGAATTTCGATGACCCCGTCTTTCAACGCGCCGCCGGTTCCGCAGCGACGCTTGAGCGTGGCGGCCAGATCCTTGAGCTGTTCCAGGGGCAGCGGTACACCGCTGATGGTCGTCACCGTCTTGCCGCCACGGCCTTTGCTTTCGCGGCGCACGCGAGCAATGCCATCGCCTTCGGGGATGAGCGTCTGTTTGCAGATGCAGGCATCTATGGGTTTGCTGCAGTCCGGACAATGCCGACCTGCATCAGTGGAGAACACCAGGCCACCTAGGGCGGCGAATGATGCGGCTTTTTTGGCCACTTTTGATCCTCGTACGGTGAGGACAAAAACTGGTCGATGCCCCGGGCAGGGTACCGACCGCGAAGCCCCACTCTGGCAGGGGCAGCGCAACTGCCGCACCTGGGTGCGGCAGCCTTGAAAGGCCGCGCAGTGTAACGATAAATGTCGCAGTTGCTAAGTACAAAACTGCGCCATTTTGCACAGGATTAGCGACGTCAGGCTCGACGGTCGATATAGCGCTGCAAAGCGGCCAGTGAATCGGGGCAGTAAGGCTGTTGCCGGCTGTCGGCCAGGGCCCGTTCGAGCGGCAGGAAGCGGGCTTCGCTGACCTCCTCGGGCTGCAGGCGCAAAGGCCCGTCCCAGACGGCTGAAAACACCGCGCACCAGAGCCGGTTACCCGGCTGATCAAAGAAAAAGCGTTCATGGGCGGTCAACTCGACGCCCGCGACGCCCAACTCCTCTTCCAGCTCGCGCGCGGCTGACTCGGCAAAGCTTTCGTCGGCCTGGACCATGCCACCGGCGGCCACGTCCCAGTAACCCGGATAGATCGCCTTGCTTTCGGTGCGCCGGTGCACGCACAACTCACCGGCTGAGTTGAACAGCAGAATATAGGTTCCGCGCCCGATCAGGCCCTTCTCACGCAACTCGGCGCGGGGCAACGCCCCCAGGGGTTGATCGTGCTCGTCTACCCAGGCGATCAGCTCGGCATCGGAGGCCGCGCGGTGCGCCGCCTCCTGTTTGGAGATGGCCACCGGTCAGCCTTGCGACAGCAACTGACGCAGATCGATCACCGCAGCGTTGGCACGGGAAATGTAGTTGGCCATGACCAGCGAGTGGTTGGCCCACATGCCGAAGCCGCTGCCATTGAGCACCATCGGGCTCCACAGTGGTTCCTGGGAGGCCTCCAGCTCACGGATGATCTGACGCACACTGACAGTGGCGTTTTTCTTCGCCAGGACATCGGCAAAGTCCACCTCGATGGCGCGCAGCAGGTGCGACAGCGCCCAGGCCTGACCACGGGCTTCGTAGAAGACGTTGTCGATCTGCAGCCACGGGGTCTCGACCACTTCCTCATCCAGCTGCGGCGCCTGCCCGGCAACCACGGTCTCGGTCTTCAGGCTGCTGTTGAGCTTGACCCGCCCGACGCTGGCCGACAGCCGCTGCGACAGCGACCCCAGACGGGTGGCAACGTCGCCCAGCCAGTTGTTGAGGTTGTCGGCACGGGTGTAGAACAGCGCGCCCTGCTGATCCGGCGAAGCCAGACGCTTCTGGTAGCGGGTCAGAGAGTTGATGCCTTCCTGGAACTCCGACTCGCTCGACGGCAGGATCCAGCTCTTGTTGTCAAAGTTGAAGCGCGGCTCGGCCTTGGCCAAGTCGGCGTCTTCAGCAGACTGCGACTGCGAGCGGGCGAAGTCCTTGCGCAGCGCCCGGCTCAGGTCACGAACCTGGACCAGCACGCCGTATTCCCAGCTGGGCATGTTGTCCATCCACAGGCCTGGCGGGAAGCGATCGTTGGAAATGTAGCCACCCGGCTTGTTCAGCAAAGTACCGGCAACAGTCTTCAGGGTTTCAACGGTGGTGTAGCCAACAACCATCTGCTGGCCGGTCTTCTCGGCGGCAGCCTGGGCGTTCTGCTGGACCGGGAACAGGTCGGGCTCTGCGCTCCAGTACCAACCCAGGCCGATGCACACCAACAGGTACAGGCCAATCAGCGTGCCCAGCGCGCGGCTGAAAAACAATCCGCCGAAGTAGCTGCGGGTGGCGGCACTGCGCGGTTCGACCCGCTCACGCGCCTCGGCTTTGCCTGTACGGTTTTTCCAGTCCAGCATGGCGTTGTCCTTTCTGTCACGTCGGTTCAAGGGGTTCGACCGCAACCCCCGGGCTTCGTGCCAGCGCTGTGCGGTTATTCCGGTCTGCGCCGCCTGCCGGGGTCGGCAAGTATCGCTGCACTATAAATCAAGCGCGCCGGTTCGCATAAGCGACTATCGAGTCAGCAACTGAATAAACAAACCTGTACAGATAATTGATACAAGACACTCGATTGTCCAGAAAGTGGTGCTAGCATAGAGCCATTACTCGAACTGCCTCACCCTTAATAAGTAGTCAGGACATGACCGAGCCAGAAGACCCCAATCGTGAGCGCCTCAAGCAACACTTTGCCCAGCGGGTCATTCACCAGGCTCGGCAGATACTCGAAATCTGGCAGCGCCTGCAGCGCAGCGAGTGGTCGACTGGCGATCTGGGTGAGCTGTGCGAGGCCAACCTGCGTCTGCAGCGTTACGCAGAGCGCTTCGAACAACCGGAGCACAGCCAGCTGGCCGAGGCCATCGGCCAGACACTGGCCGCCGTCGAGGCCAACAGCGCCCGTCTGAGCAGCACCCTGATCAGTGAACTCAACCGTCTGATGCAGCGCCTGTCGCGCACGGGTTTGCGCCAGGGCGACCAGCTTGAGCAAGTGCCTTTGCCGCCGTTGCGCAAGCCGGTCTACATCATGCTGCAGGACCATGACCGGGCCGAGCGCCTGGCCCAGCAGCTGGAGTTTTTTGGTCTCGGTGTACAAGCTTTGTACAGCGCCGACGCGTTTCGTTCCTCGATGAGCGAGCGCTTGCCCTCGGTCATCGTCATGGATGTCGATTTCACCGGCAGCGGTGTCGGCCTGCAATTGGCAGCCCAGGCCCAGCAAGGCCTGGAACAACGGGTTCCATTGCTGTTCTTCAGCCTGCATGAAACCGACACACCGACACGCCTCGCCGCGGTACGTGCCGGGGGCCATGAGTTCCTGACGGGTACCCTGGAAGCCTCGAGCCTGCTGGAAAAGGTCGAACTGCTGACCAGCGTCACCCAGTACGAACCGTTCAAGGTATTGATCATTGACGATTCCCGGGCTCAGGCCATGCACACCGAGCGCCTGCTCAACAGTGCCGGCATCGTCACCCGGGCCCTGACCGACCCGATCCGTACCATGGCCGAGCTTGCCGACTTTCAGCCCGACCTGATCATCCTCGACATGTACATGCCCGATTGCACTGGCACCGAACTGGCCAAGGTGATCCGGCACAACGACCGTTACGTCAGCGTCCCGATCATCTACCTGTCTGCCGAGGACGACCTGGACAAGCAACTCGACGCCATGAGCGAAGGCGGCGATGACTTCCTGACCAAGCCGATCCGCTCGCGCCATCTGGTGACCACGGTGCGCAACCGTGCCGCCCGCGCCCGCAATCTGAAGGCGCGGATGGTCCGCGACAGCCTGACCGGCCTGTACAACCATACTCATATTCTGCAGCTGCTCGAAGACTGCAGCTTCCGCGCCCGCCGTGAAGAACAGCCGCTAAGCTTCGCCATGCTCGACATCGACCACTTCAAGAAGGTCAACGACAGCCATGGCCACCCCATGGGCGATCGGGTGATCAAGAGTCTGGCGCTGTTTCTCAAGCAGCGCTTGCGCAAGACCGACTTCATCGGCCGCTACGGCGGTGAAGAGTTCGCCATCGTGATGCCCAATACCGATCTGACGGCCGCCCATAAAGTGCTGGATGAAATTCGCCGGCGCTTCGCCGAGATCCATTACCCCGCGCAACCGAAGGATCTGTTCTGCACATTCAGCGCCGGGGTGGTGCAACTGAGTGACGAGCTCGACGCCCTGAGCATGGCCACCGCCGCCGATGAAGCCCTGTACCGGGCAAAAGGGGCTGGACGCAACCGCGTGCAACGCGTCGACTGAATAAGGCAAAGTGCCACTTTTTTAGCCGAAAGCTCGACTTCGTCATAACCCGGTCACAAAAACGCAATAACTTCAGGGGCTTACCATTCGGCCGTTGGTAGACCCTGGACATGCGCCTGAAGCTCCTCACCAATTTCAACACCCTGTTGTTGGTAACCGTCTGTATCGCCCTGGGCGCCACCCTGTGGTGGTCGCAGCGCGCTCTGGAACGCCCCTATCAAATGATGGAGCGCTACCTGTCGCTGTCGCAGCAGTTCCAGAACCAGGCGGCCCGTAACATCCTCGACTACCTCAATAGCGGCGATGCCTTGCGCCATGCCACGGCGGTTCAGGCCACGGCTGCGTTACAGGAAGAACTGCAGCAGCTGCCAGCCGAGCTGACAGCTCCCCTGCGCCCGAGCCTGGACAGCCTGCAACGATTTGCTGGCAACGAATTGCTGGCCGCCGGCAAACTGGCCGGCGATCCGCAGGCCCTGCTGCTTCAGGCAGAACGCGAACTCGGCGCGAGCCTTGAGCAACTGGCCAGCTACGCCCAAAGCAGCACCAACAGCGATGCCTCGCGCTATGCAGCACCACTGTTCCGCGCGTCACAGCACCTTTCGCGCCTGTCACTTGCGCGTGACAAGCTGGTCAGCAGCGGCCGTAGCGAGCTGGCCGCTGAAGTGGAGCGCGAGCTTCAGCAGATCGCCGCCCAGGCCCAGGCGCTCGATGAACTGCCGCTGCTCGGCGTCAGCGCTGCCCGCGAATCGAATGCCGATGATTTTGCCGCCCTCATGGGCCTGGAAACCCAGAGTAGTAATGAAACCGAAGATAGCGGCGTAGCGTTCAAACGGGAATTGAACGGCCTGCTCAAACGCTACCCGGGCGAACTGCAACGTACCCGCGAGCAGATCCAGCGCCGTAGTGAACTGGCCGACAGCACCCATCAGCAGATTGCCGCCGTACAACAAGCGATTGCCGCGCTTGAACCCCGTGTGCGCAGCCAGCATGCCACGATCCAGGGTGAGGTTCGGCTGATCCAGGGCTTGATGATTGGCCTGATTCTATTGATCGCCTTGCTCATCGACACCTTACAGCGGCGCCTGGCTCGGGTTCTGACCAACCTGGCCCCTGCCCTTTCGCGCTGGACCGAGGGCGACTTCAGCCAGGCCATTGCCCTGGGCAAAAGCAACCGTGAGATGCATGACATCCAGGATTCCCTCAACCGTCTGCGCCTGTATCTGGTGGAACTGGTCGGCACCATCCGCAGCAATGCTGAACAGGTGGCCGGCAGCAGCCATGCCCTGGCCGGCATGAGCAGCGCCCTGCATGCAGGCGCCGAGCGCCAGGCCGGCGACACCGCACAGATCCGCGATGCCCTGGGCGAACTGGAAGCGACCATCCTGCAGGTGGCCGGCGATGCCAGCCAGGCCGCCGATGCCAGCCGCGATGCCGGGCGCGCGGTGGAGCAGGGCCAGGCTGTCATCGGTCAGAGCCTCACCGGTCTGCGTGCACTGGTCGATGAAGTGCAAGGCAATGCGCAGATGATCGAACAACTGGCTGAAGAGTCGGCCACCATCGGCGGTGTCCTCACCGTCATCCGCTCGATTGCCGAACAAACCAACCTGCTGGCCCTGAATGCCGCGATTGAAGCTGCGCGCGCGGGGGAAATGGGCCGTGGCTTTGCCGTAGTGGCCGAAGAAGTGCGTTCGCTGGCACAGCGCACGACCGGTGCTACCGGCGAAATCCAGATCTTGATTGCACGCCTGCAACAAGCCGCCCGCGAGTCGGTGGAGGGTATGCGCGCCCAGCTTGAACATGCCGAGGCTACCGCAGACAAGGCGCAAGCCGCCGACGGCGCTCTGGATGAAATTGTCGCTGCAATTCAGACAATTTCCGACACGGCGGTACGCATAGCCGACGTCACTGCGCAACAGAGCGGTGCGGTGAGCGAGATTCGCGATCACAGTGAACGGATTCATGATCTGGGGGAGGACAACTTGCAGCGTATCGGTGAAGGCCGTGAGCAAGGTGAACAGTTGCTCAGGCTAGGGGGCGAGTTGAACACGGCGGTGCGCACGTTTCGGGTGTAACTGTAGGAGCGGATTTATCCGCGATGGCCTGCGTAGCAGGCCCATTTTGGGGGCCGCTACGCGCCCCATCGCGGATAAATCCGCTCCTACAGGGGCCAACTCCGCCGCTCTTGCAGCCCAGCGACCCCGCCCAAAGTCCGTTATCATGCAGGCACTTCTGTACAGCGAGACCGCCATGCGCCGCCTGCTTTGCCTGATTTTCCTACTACTGGCCTTGCCCGCCGTCGGCGCCGGCCTGCTCGACAACCGCCCCAGCGCGACTCTGGGGGCTGCGTCACTGAACAACAGCGCCGACTTCCTGCCGGTACACGAAGCCTTCAAGCTCAGCGTGGTACAAAGCGATGCACAAACCATCAAGCTGCGCTTCGTCGCCGCCGATGGCTATTACCTGTACCGCCACCGCTTCCAGTTTCGTAGCGAACCCGCCGACATCGCCCTGGGCACAGCGCAGATCCCGCCCGGAGAAGCCAAGCACGACGAGTTCTTCGGCGACGTCGAGGTTTACCACGGCATCCTCGACATCGATGTTCCTCGCCCGGCCAATGAGCAGCGCGCCTTCACCCTGCTGGTCGGCTACCAGGGCTGCGCCGACAAAGGCCTGTGCTATCCGCCAGAAACCGCACGCCTGAGTATCGACGGCAGCGCAGTCGCGCCAGCCACCAGCGCTGCCGGGGCGACTGCAAAGGACTGGACCTGGAAAGAACTGCTGCTGTTCTTTCTCGCCGGTGTCGGCCTGACCTTCACCCCCTGCGTACTGCCGATGCTGCCGATCCTCTCCGGCGTGGTTCTGCGTGGCCAGGTCGGTGGCTTGCGCGGCTTCAGCCTGTCGCTGGCCTACGTGCTGCCGATGGCCGCCTGCTTCGCCCTGCTGGGGGCACTGATGGGCCTGTTCGGCGCGGGCATGAACCTGCAGGCACGCCTGCAGTCAGCCTGGGTGCTGGTGCCGTTCTCGCTGTTTTTCGTGCTGTTCGCCCTGGCCATGTTCGGTCTGTTCGAATTGAAGCTGCCGCACGCCATCAGCAATCGCCTGGAACGCCTCGTCGGCCAGACCAAGGGCGGTTCGCTAATCGGTGCGGCAGTGCTCGGGGTGTTCTCAAGCTTGCTGGTATCGCCCTGCGTGTCGGCACCACTGGCCGGTGCGCTGCTCTATATAAGCGCCAGTGGCGATGCGCTGGGGGGCGCGCTAAAGCTGTTCGCCCTGGGTCTGGGCATGGGCGCCCCGCTGCTGCTGGTGGCAACAGGCGGTGCGGCGTGGCTTCCGAAGAGCGGCCCTTGGCTGGTCACCGTGAAGAATGCCATTGGCGTGCTGTTGCTGGGCCTGGCCATCGGCCTGCTCAGCCGGGTTCTGCCCGGCCAGGTCACGTTGCTGCTGGTGGGTCTGTTGAGCGCCGGTGTCGCCGTGTTCCTTGGCGCCCTGGAATTCACCGCGAAAACCACGCGGCAACGCCTGGCGCAATTGCTCGGCCTGCTGCTGTTGGTCTACGCCCTGGCCTGCTGGTATGGCGCCCTGAGTGGCCAGACCGATCCGCTGCGCCCGCTGCCTCACGCGGCGGTCTCCGGCCCCGGCGGCAACGCCCAGGTCATTGCCCAAAGCGACTGGCAGACCGTCACCACCCCGGCAGCCCTCGACAGCGCCCTGGCCCAGGCCAAGGCCGCGGCAAAACCGGTGGTACTGGACTGGTACGCTGACTGGTGTATCAGTTGCAAAGTCATCGAGCATGAGGTGCTGACCGCCCCGGCGGTCAAACGCCAGCTTGAGGATTACACCCTGTTGCGCTTCGACATCACCGAAAGCAACGCCGAACAGCGCGCCCTGCTCGACCGCTACCAGCTGTTCGGCCCGCCAGCGCTGTTGTTCTTTGACGCGAACGGCAGCGAAAAAACCAGCGCTCGCGTGGTAGGTGAGACAAACGCCGGCGAATTTGCCGAGCATCTGACGCGCATTCGCGCCGATCTGGGTCTATAACTTCTTCTGGCCGCTAAAAAGCCATCAGCCATGACCGAAATTAATAAATTAGTCACATATTTGGCGTGAATCTCGGTCATCGTGCTGGCTATTGTCGGCAACTAGACACTGCCCGCCGGTTTGCGGCATAGTCGCCGCGCAACGTTTGTGCCTAACGATAAAAGGAACCACAGATGGCAACGCTACTGGTGCTGCACGGCCCCAACCTCAACCTGCTTGGCACCCGCGAACCGGGCGTTTACGGCGCCATTACCCTGGCCCAGATCAACCAGGACCTGGAGCAGCGCGCCCGCGCCGCCGGCCATCACCTGCAGTACCTGCAAAGCAATGCCGAGTACGAATTGATCGACCGCATCCATGCCGCACGCGGCGAAGGTGTCGACTTCATCCTGATCAATCCGGCGGCTTTCACGCACACAAGTGTCGCATTACGTGACGCATTGCTGGCGGTGAGCATCCCATTCATCGAAGTGCACCTGTCCAACGTGCACAAGCGTGAACCTTTTCGCCATCACTCCTACTTTTCTGATGTCGCTGTAGGAGTGATCTGCGGCCTGGGCGCCAGCGGTTATCGGCTGGCCCTGGAGTCTGCCCTGGAATACCTGGCTGCTAACGCAAAGCCCTGATGACGAGAACCTGGCCTGAATAGGCCGGGGCTCACAAGAAACGTTTGCTAACACGTTTTTATATTTACGCCCCTGACCGAACCTTGGGAGTTGATGATTAATGGATATCCGTAAAGTCAAGAAACTGATCGAACTGCTGGAAGAATCTGGCATCGACGAGCTGGAGATCAAGGAAGGCGAGGAATCCGTACGGATCAGCCGTCACAGCAAGACCCCGGCCCAGCAGTACTACGCACCGGCTCCAGTCGCCGCTGCCGCGCCAGTAGCTGCTCCAGT
>JAVXRI010000021.1:0-65874 GCA_036643775.1 Pseudomonas sp.
CGGTCATTACGGAAAACGGACCTCAGGCCTACATCGGCGGCTTCATGGATACGCAGATGCTGCCGGATTCGATCAATCCCGTGCGCGAACCGCTCGACCTGAGCAAGAAAAGCGGCCCGCGAGAAGACTACCCGGACGCATGGTTGACCCTCATGCGATCAGCAAACGGGACCATGGCCGCGTGGGTTGATCGGTCGTTTGGCGCTGGCGATGGTCGCTATGTCGACTACCGCCTACCCTACATCCGCGGTGGCGGCACGAAGTTCTACAACTCAATCGTTGGTGGCATTCCCACTGAGATCCTGAAGGGCAAAAGCTACGAATGGCGCGGGGGGTTCCACTTCTTCGCCAACGACGCAAAGGACGGTTTCGACACTCGGATGGCTATTGGAGTGGGTAGTAGCAGTCAATACAGACGGCGCTAGCTTTGCCGTATAACAGAATAGTCCCTCGATTGAGGGCTTTTTTATGCGTGGAGAAATGCATGGTCATCACCGAGCAGCAGTTGCTGCAGATCCTCCCCAACGCCCGCCCAGTCGCGGGCATTTTTGTACCTGCTCTGAATCGCGCAATGTTGCGTTGGAAGATCGACAGCCGGGTGCGCCAGGCGGCGTTCCTGGCCCAGGTCGGGCATGAATCGGGCCAACTGCGAAACCTGGTCGAGAACCTGAACTACGGCGCCGAAGGCTTGGCCGCAACTTGGCCGAGTCGATATCGCGGCGCTGATGGCAAGCCGAACGCAAAGGCAACCAGCCTGGCGCGCAGACCGGAAGCGATTGCCAACGATGCCTATGCCGGCCGCAACGGCAACATGAGCCTGGGTGATGGCTGGCGTTTTCGCGGACGTGGCCTATTGCAGCTCACTGGTCGGGCGAACTATGCCGCCGCCGGCACAGGCCTGGCCCTGCCGATTGAGGATCAGCCCGAAATGCTAGAGCAGCCAGAGCATGCGGCGATTACCGCCGCCTGGTGGTGGGCGAAGCACGGGCTGAACGAGTTGGCCGATGCCGGCCGCTTTCAGGACATCGGTAGCGTGATCAATACCGGCAAGCCTGGCCGGGTGCCGCACGGTGCCGCCGAGCGCAAGGTCCTGTATGACCGTGCGCTTAAGGTGCTGGCGTGATCTGGCTGAGGCTGGTGCCGGCGTGGTGCTGGTGGTTGCTGGCTCTTTTGTTGGCCGTCGGAGGCCAGCAGATCCGCGTGAGTACCGCCCAGGTCGACACCGCTACTGCACGGAAAGAGCTGGTCGATTTCCGCCTGAATGTCTTCGAGCGCGACAGACGTGCCGCGGCTAAGGCAAGAGCAGAAGAACAGCGCCGCCAGGCTGTGGCGGACGAGGAGGGTGAAAGTGCACGACAGAAATTGGAACTGGCTCAAGGTCGCGTCACTGCTGCTGAGTCCGCTGCTGGCGGGCTGCGTGGGGAAATCAATCGACTGCGCGCCGGGCACAGAGCCACCTGCGACACCATTGATGCCCAGCAGCGCCAGGCAGGAGCCTCTGCCGTCGTGGTGCTCGGGAGATTGCTTGAAGAGTCTGACCAAATGGCGGGAAGTCTCGCAGAAGCGCTTGAGCGCAGTCGAATAGCTGCTGAAACCTGCGAGAGGCTCTACAATCGCCTCTAATAATCTCAATGGTGAGAGTGGAGGCCGAATGAGAGATTTGATGGAACATCTTTTTGAGATAAAAGATCTAGCTGATGGTTTAAATAAACTTGCCAGTGAGAAATATAGAATTCCATCTGAACACATGCCTATCGCTGCATTTAATATGACTAGCAATCGCATCACGCTTGCCTTGGAGGTGATGGAATACTATTGCAGTGTTTTCCCTAGGCCTGAAGAAGGAAGGCTAGAAGATCAGACAAAAAAATATAAAAATGAGTCCGAGCGTCTAGTTGAAACTTTGAACTCTTGTTTTGTGTCAATGATGTCAGTTATGGAGTCGTGCGCAAGGAAGGCATCTTATTATGTTAGAGATGTTATGGGGCCTCCGTCCGGTACACTTTTTAATTTAATAGAAAAGAGTAGGAGTATAGGATGGATCAGCAAAAGTGACGAAGCGTTATGGAAAAACCTGATAGGGGTCAGGAACGCTCTAGTACATAACAATGGCGAATTTAAGGAATTTGGTGAGTTTCAGTTGCCAGGAGGGATAGTATGGAGATTCAGGCCTGGCGTTCAATCGCAAACCACTCTTAGGCACATTCCGGCTTGCCTCAGGTGGGCTATTTCATCTTATGCAGTATGGTGTATAAAACTTCTGGATGTTTGGGATGAAAAATTTGATTACAAACCAGCATGGAATAGGTTCTACAGTTATGAGGTTAGCGCTGACACGTTAATTCCACTATGGGGTGTTGATGGCTGGTCAAACAAGGGAGCATGGTGCTGGTGATGATCGGTTCGCCCTTAGCCAACAAATTCAAGTACTCGCCATAGTTAGCCCTGATATGGCTCCGGCGGTTTCCCACCCCATGTCGGGGAGCAACCGCTCAACTGCCTGTTCTTCAGCTCAGTGTTCTCTACATGAAGCCTGGACACATCCCAGGTCAGCTGCTCGACCTTGCCATTCAGCTGAGTGATCTGATCGACCTGGCGCTGGTTGATTGACACCAGCTTCTCGATGTTCGTCCGTGCCCGGGAAAGGTCATGCTGCAGCTGCTCGTTCTCTCCTTGGAGCAGCAGTGCATGTTGCTCGAGCATCTCCATCGGCGTGGGCATGCCTAGCGAAAAACTGTCGTCTTCGATGATCACGGTGCCATCCACCAGTACTGTTTGGATATACAGTAAGCGAGGCAGGGTAATTCTGACCAGCTCAGGGCGACGAGCTGTAGGAAGAGAGGATTGTGTTCGTTCGGCAGGACGCCGGAGAGGTAGCGTGTACAGATCGTGAATCACGCCATTCATCAGCGTGTACTTCTGTGCATCTTTTGAGACAAACGTGAACAGCTGCGGGCGGCTCAACGTATTGATTTTACTGGCTTCGCCAGTGGCTAATATGATTTAGGTTCCAGCGTGCATTTTGCGAATACTGCGACTTGCCGGGGCCTGGGCTGCGGAACGCTGAATTTCATTTAGAGCGCTAATTATCGGTTGGTGTAGTGAGCGCCCGAACTCAGTCGACGCCATCATCGAGATCGTAACCTCCTACTGCAACCCTTAAGTGGTCTGACTCGTGATGGTCGAACAACTCGCCGAGGTAGGCCATCAAGGTACGAAGCTTCTCTGCTGAATCCAAGAGCCATTCTGACGTTATGGAGGCCAGGTGTTTCGGCTTGAGGTGCGGGAAGCTTTCTCTGTGGGTGTCGTCGGGCATTCCGGGTCGCCATGGACCGCAGACCTTTTCAGGTTTACCGTGAGCCAAATTGTCTCGGATTCTAAAAATATCCGCTGCGAACTGCAGGGAGCCCTCACCCCAATTCGTCTTTGCACCTGCCGCACTATGCAAAATCTCTACTTTTTTTCGCCAAGGTAGCCTTTCTATTTCGTCCCAAAACGAGATTTGACGAGAACCCAGAGTGTTGAGGTAGGCCTCTATGGAGAACGCCATGAAGACAACAACACAGGGGTATTCTCCTTCAGTCAGCTGGCCGTTCTTCAGTCGACCAATCATCAGGTGAAAGGCTTGCAGCGCAGTTGACTGAGCCGTGAAGTGCATAAAGGGCCGCCACTGAACTATCCCCATGAAAACTCTCCTCCGAATGAAGTAAATGAGAATAAGCGGGATGTGGGGTGCCGGGAAGGTCCGGAATGTTTTCAAGTCGTTGGCAGAGAGGAGATCGGTCGGCGGAGCACCGGAAGAGGGAGGGAAATCAGTTCCGCAACTGCATGGCGAGGTCTTGATTTTAAAGGGTTGTACGGTGGTTGCCGCTGCGCGGCTGCGGAAGTGATTTTTCTGTAAGCTATTGAAAATAAAGAAAATGCCATTCGGATTGCAAATCCGTCTACGCCGGTTCGATTCCGACCTCGGCCTCCATTATTGAAAGCCCCGCAGATTAACGTCTGCGGGGTTTTTCTTTGTGCGCTCGAAAAGCCAATGCGCCAGGTAACGGTGACGTCAGTACCCACCTCGTGCGCCGCAAGGGCCAGAGCACCTAGCGCTGCAGTCAAACGGTCGTGGCCATGTATCCAATGGGGCGCGGAGCGCTATGACGGGGATGCCAGGAAGCGTAAGGCTGCTCCGCTTGAGTGAGCAGCATTACGCTTTTGTTCGGCCTTGTGCTTTGACGCTCGCGCAGTTGCCCTTCAGTAGCGGAACTTGCCGCCATGAATGTCCTGCAGCACCTGCTCAGTCACGCGCACATAGGTTTCGGTGCCCGGTAGCCAAGCGTAGACCGGGTCTTCGCCGGTTTGGCTGGGGTCGAAGGCTTCGGTCCTTAGCTTGGTTTTCTGGTATTTGAACGTGCCGGTGGTTTCCATGCAGGTCCTGATGCGCAGGAACATCGGTACCGCGTAGTGGGGCATCTGGCTTTTGACGAAGCGCAGCAGGTCGCAAAAATCCAGTTGCTCCAGCGGGGCCGATGGGGTGATGGCCGCCATCCCGGCGCGACCGTTGGTGTTCTTGATTTCCACACCGTAGGCCACGGCTTCGGCGATGTGGGGGTGTTGCACCATGATGTTTTCGACTTCGGTGGTGGAGACGTTTTCGCCTTTCCAGCGGAAGGTATCCCCTAGGCGGTCGACGAATTGGGCGTGGCCAAAGCCGATGTGGCGAATCAGGTCGCCGCTGTTGAAGTAACGATCGCCCTTTTCGAAAACGTCGTACAGCACCACCTTTTTGCTCTTCTCCGGATCGGTGTAACCGTCGAATGGGGCGTCGTCGTCGATCTTGGCCAGCAACAAGCCTTGGCCACCCTTGCCGACTTTCTGCATGAAACCGTTCGCGCTGCGCCGCGGCTCGCCGGTGTCGTGTTCGTACTCCACCAGCGACCAGGCGTTGATGGTAAAGCCGATGGTGTTTTCGAAGTTGAGGATGTTGGTAAAGCCGATGTTGCCGTCACTGGCGGCATAAAACTCGCAGACCCGTTCGATGTTGAAGCGTCTCTTGAAGTCGATCCATGCGCCGGGGCGCAGGCCGTTGCCAATCATTTTCACCACCGGGTTGTCGCCATCGTTGCCGGCGGGAGGCTGGTCGATCAGGTAGCGACACAACTCACCGACGTAACAAATGGTGGTGGCCTTGAATTTGCGTGTGTCATTCCAGAACTGACTGGCGCTGAATTTGCGGCGGATGGCGAAACCCGAGGCGCCGGCCAATGCCGAGCCCCAGCTCACGCACAGCCCGGTGCCGTGATAGAGCGGCAAGGTGCAATAGACGATGTCATCGGGACGCATATCCAGGGCGATCATGCCGAAGCTACCGTAGACTTTCATCCAGCGCCCGTGCTTGAACACCCCGGCCTTTGGCAAACCGGTGGTGCCGGAGGTGTAAATGTAGAAGCAGGCGTCGTCCAGGTAGACCTGCTGGGTGGTCGCCGGATTGACAGCGGAGTGCGCTTCGCTGACGCGGGTCAGGTTGATGTAACCCTCGGGCGCGACGCCCGCATCGCGAGTGGTGTCGGTGTCAGCCAGGAAGAACGTGCTCAGCTCATTGATGGCAACCTCGTTACGCACCGCGTCAAAGGATGGCACCAACTCTTCGCCGACGATAATCGCCGAGGGATTGACCAGGCTCAAGCTGTGGATCAGGACGTTGTTGGTCTGCGAGGTGTTGAGCATGGCGCAGACACCGCCGATCTTGCTGACCGCCAGCACGCTGACCAGCAATTCCGGGCGATTTTCAATAAATATGCCGACCACATCGCCTTTTTTCAGGCCACGGGCAAGCAGGTAGTGGGCGAAACGGTTGGCCCACTGGTTGACCTGTTCATAACTGAAACGATTGTCGTTGTAGAGCAACGCAGGTCCTTGAGGGTTGCGCGCAACCGCCTGTTCGAAGGCCCACCCCAGGCCGCAGGGCTGATCGACCTTGAGCTTGGAAGCTTTGATTCCCCTGACGAGCCGAGGAATGGCCCGGGCGATCAAGGGGATTTTGCGCAGCATCATGCCCCAGGTAATCAAGTCGCTATTGCTACTCATGTCACCTCCTGGTGAATTGACCGTGGCAGCGAGGCGGTTGGACAAGCGCCATGACCAGTCGATCGTTGTTATTGTTGTGCACGCCATGCAAAAAGTGCTCGCGCAGCGGGGGGCGCGAGGACGCCTGTTGCCAAGCCTCAGAACTCGTCGGCGACCGACTCGAGGATCTTGCCCATCAAGTAAACCGTGGTGCGTGCGGCTTGCTTGACCGACTCTTTTTCTTCGTCGGTTTGCTTGCTGCGCACAGCAAGGCACGCACCCCTCTTATCGCGGGCGTGCCTTTAAACTGAAGCGACTTGCAGTTAAACCGGTGGCAGCAAGGTCAAGGCTCGACGGATCTGCTCTGCGCGCTCGCCCAGCACTTGGGGCGTAGCGAGTGGAAGGTCGGCATGACCCAGGTTGAAACCGTCACCGACAAAGCGGGCCAGTACATGCAGGTGGGCGTGGCCCACGGTCTGCCCGGCCACAGCGCCATCGCACAGCAGCAGGTTGATACCTTCGCAGGGGTGTTCATTGAGGCTCAAACCGCTTTCACGCAGGGCGGCCGCCACCCGTTGACCCACACGCATCAAGTGGCCACAGGTTTGAAGAGGGATATCACCCAGGCCGCTTGCGTGGGCCTTGGGAATGACCAGGACATGGCCAGGAGTAATCGGCTGGATGGAGAGAAAGGCCAGGCACTGCTCGTCTTCGTAGACAACGGCAGCCGGTGATTCTTTCTTGGCGATTGCACAGAAAATGCAGTTCACGATTAGCTCCCTCTATTGTAGTCGGTGCAAACCCGGTGGAGGCATGAAGATCCGGGTTGCTACAGGCTGCATTCCATTGCAGTTGACCGCACAGCTTGAGGGTGAAATTACCCTTGGCATTTCACCCCTGTACACGGGAGTTTTGAAATTTTTTGTATCTGAATTCCAGAAAGCACCTAATAGATTGATTTAAATGAGTTTTCCTAAGGTTATGTTTTGTATCCGTCCTTTATCAGGCCGTGTGGGCCGTGTTGTTGGCCCGTCGGAGGGATATTGAAGGATCACCGTCCAAGACCCTCAAGGCCGAGGACGGTGAAGCGATCAAAGACCCGATTTCCGGTGGATCGCAAGGCTGCTCCGCTTGAGTGAATAGCATTTCGGCCTGTGCCGGGCATTTTCGATCGCTCGCCCCCCAGCTTCAGTTACACAAATGCATCGGCATGAAAATGCGCGGCCTCCAGCCCCCGCTGCTCGACGAAATCGCGCCGCGCCGAGTCGACCACGATCGGCGAGCCGCAGGCATATACCTCGAAGTCCTTGAGGCTGTGGAAGTCCCGCAGCACCTGGCGATGCACGAACTCGGTGGCGCCCTGCCAGTCGCAGGCCTCGCCCGGTTCCGTAGTACTCACTGCGCCGAAGCACGCAAGATGCCTGGTTGGAACATTGAAGCGTTGGCATTCCGCTCGGGCGTATCGCCGCACGAACCCTGCTGGAGCTACGGCAGGTGATCGACCAGCAGCACAGTGCTCATTGGCGTGTCCTGTAGCGGTACTAGCCGTTGCCAAGCTTAGACTAGGGTTGCGCAGTAGGTAACTTCTGAAGCCGGCTTAAAGTGCCTATAACATCCGAAACGAAGGTCTCTTTCGATCGGCAGGACGCTGGAGGAGGGGTGAAAATCAGTTCCAAAACAAAAAACGGGGGCCCTTGTAGGGCGGGGCTTTCAGGCCGATTGAAAGTCGAAAGTTTTGGAACTGAAAAGCGGCTCAAGGCAGCGGCGGGCGGGCGTTTTTCTATCGGATTGCAAATCCGTCTACGCCGGTTCGATTCCAACCTTGGCCTCCTTTATTGAAAGCCCCGCAGATTAACGTCTGCGGGGTTTTTCTTTGCGCGCTCGAAAAGCTCGGCGCTCCGAAGTTTTCAGGCAGGATTTCCGACCCGCCGATGTCGCCGGCCATGGGCTGATTGTGCCCAAAGCCTGGCAGATTTGTATCAGCGCAATCGCACTCCAATAATCTATTGGTCCCTTAGCAATTGATGGCGTGTCGGTTCAAAGCCATCAAGTGTGTTGTTTCCTGTCATGATAAAGATAGGGAGATCTTCGTCCAGGCTGTCAACCCGCATCAGCCTAAGGTTTGAAGCTTCATGGTACAGCAAGGATGAGCCTCCGACTGCAATAGATATGGAACCATACATCTTGTCAGCTGTAGGGGGAGAAAAGTAGTTGGTAAACAGCGTCGTATCTGAAGCAAGCTCATGACGCTTTGCGTATCTAGCCAAAATCGTCTCAGGGGTATCGCTAAGAAGTACAGGAAGAGGAGGCAGGTATTCAGGTATAACATTAAACCCCTGCAGGGTGACCCGGTCGTAGTAAAAGGTATTTTTTCCGCTAAAGCCTCTACCCTCTACCATCTCGATGTCGACGATACTATTTTTTTCTGTATATATCCCGCTGTCATTCATCCAGGCTCGAACTGATTTCACTTGATCGGCGCGAAGCTTCAGCTCGGGGTTGGTAGCGTTTATCAGCCGCAAAAGATTATCGAACTCGGTAAGGTTGTTATCAATTTTCATGCTATTGCTCAAATTGTTTGAAAGTACCAACTTATAAGGCTGTGCCCAATAAAAAAATAAGACGATCCTTAAACTTCAACGAGTGATTCATTTGCGCCCCTCGAAGTACGTCTGACATGCCGTAGCGTGTGCGTCCTCCATGGCGGCGGCAAACGACAGGCGATCCCTGTCGTGCTGCCTTGACAGATTTTGGATGTCAATCAATGCTAGACTAAATAGTCGATCTATTAAGTGAAGGGCAGGTAAACACCTGGAGCTGCGGAGGAAAAGTGAGAAAAGTCGATCCAGAGAAACAAAAGGCCAAACGGCATCAGATCCTTGAGGCGGCCGTGCTGTGCTTTGCCGAGAAAGGCTTTCGTGGCACTTCAACCAACGAGATCTGTTCAGCCGCAGGCATGAGCCCCGGTAACCTGTTTCACTATTTTCCCAATAAACAGACAGTCATTGAGGCCATTGTTGAGGAAGACCGGCGCGAAATGGGTGAGCGCTTCGCACAACTGGCCGATGAGCCCGAGGCCATTGTGGCGATCGAACGATTGGCAGTGGATCTCTTGAAACAGTGCGCTGATCCGGTCTACGCAAAGATTGGCGTTGAGGTCGTTGCCGAGTCCATGCGTAACCCGGAAATGGCAACGCTGTTCGCCGCCAGCGAGACCTTGAACAAGGGCCACCTGGTCAGTCTGCTGCAACGCGGGATCGCTCAAGGTCAGATCGATGCAAGCCTGGACCCGAAGTTTGCCGCCACCTGGCTGATCGCCCTCATCGACGGTGCGGTCAGCCGCTCGGTGCTGGATCAGGATTTCGAGTTCAGCGCCTATACGCCCACGCTGATGCGCATGATTCGTCGATTTCTCGAACAGGCCTGCCCGCCAGGTCAATAGCCTTTGCCTCGTCCCTTCTCCAGCGCAGGCTGGAGAGGGGCGGCAATGCTCAAGGCCCCGACTTAACAAGCGCAGCATAAACACCATTGAGCTCGCTCAGTTCGCTATGGGTTCCCTTTTCAACAACGCGGCCACGTTGCAGAACGACGATTTGATCGGCATGGCGAATGGTGGAAAGGCGGTGGGCAATGGTGATTGTGGTTCGGCCCTTTGACAAGGCAGCCAGGGCAACTTCCATGGCGCGTTCGGTACGGGTATCCAGCGCACTGGTCGCTTCATCAAGCAGTAGCACCGGAGGATTACGCAAAATAGTGCGCGCGAGCGCAAGACGCTGCTTTTCTCCACCCGAAAACCGGTATCCCCGATCGCCAACCAGCGTGTCATAACCTTCGGGCAAGGCTGACAAACTGTCGTGGATTTGCGCAATCCTGGCGGCCGCGATCAACTCTTCATCGGTCGCGTCTGGCTTGGCAAAGCGCAGGTTCTCTGCCACTGAGGCATAGAGAAGATAAGGTTCCTGGGTCACTACACCCAGAAGATCGGTAACGCTTTCAAAACTGAGCGTACGAACATCCACGTTGTCATAACGGATTTCACCAGCATCTACATCGTACAGCCGAGCCAGAAGATAACCCAGTGTGGTCTTGCCTGATCCTGTAGCACCCACGATGGCGACACTGGACCCGGCAGGAATGTCGATCGAGACACCTGACAGTGTAGGTTCCTGGCTACCGGGATACGAGAATCCAACATTCTCCAGGCGCACGGCACCTTGCATTTGCAGGCGATCCAACGTGACTGCATCAGGTGTCTCGAGGATCTCCACCGGTTTGTCGAGATACTCGAAAACGCGGGTGAACAAGGCTCGGGTGGTACGCAACTCTCGTCCGATTTCCAACAACGCTTCCAGCGGCCAGAGTAATTGCTCCTGCAAGGCAATCATCGCCACCAGGGTGCCGATAGTGACCGGAACACTTGAACCCATCAACAGGCCGCCGAGCAGAAGGGTGAGTGCCGGGAACATTGATAACATCAGGAAAATCAATTGCCACTGCCATTCTCCTGCGGTGTGAGAACGAACTTCCAGTCGCGCGAGATCTTTCGATGTACGGGTGAAGCGTTGGGTTAAATGTTCACCGCGGCCCATCGTACGGGCGAGGATTACACCTGAAACCGAAAGAGACTCTTGGACGGCTGCGGACATATCGCCCAGACGCACCTGTTGTTCATGCGTAATGGCTTCGCGCATTCTGCCGACGCGATCACTCAAGAGGATGGAAACAGGCACCGCAATCATGGAAAACAGGGCGAGGCGCCAATCGAGTAGAAACATGGCGACGGTTGTCATTACTACGATGCTGGCATTGCGCGCCAACTCATTGGCCGTATTAGTGACGAGCGATTGCAGGCCGCCGATATCGCTGGCGATGCGTGATTGGATTTCGCCAGAACGTGTAGCGGCAAAGAAGGACAGCGATAGCGACTGCAGGTGCGAGTACAGCCTTACGCGCAGATCATGCATGATCGATTGGCCGATCTTCGTCGACATGACGATTTGCAGTGTATTCAGCCCTGCGGTGAGGGCGGCAATGCCGATTAGCCCTCCCGCGAGAGAGGCTAGAAGGGCCATGTCTGCATTAGGTAACGCCTCGTCAATGATTGCCCGCAGCAAAAAAGGGGAGGCCATGGCGACGGCAGAGCTCAACAGGATCAGGACGATGACCCGGGCGATTTTCAGTTTATAGGGCGTGAACAGCGCGATGATCCGCCTGGCGGAGACATGCCTGGTTGCAAGGTCATGGTAGGTATTGCCGTTTGAGAGTTCAGGCTCAGTCATTTTCTGCTCCAGCCATACAGGTTCTGAATTGTTTGCCCACCGTCGGCAGGCGTTCCATGCACCGGTATTCCCAGGCCGGAGCCACGCGGCGCGCGTTATGCCATGTCTATTCGCGCCAGAAGCTCTCAAGCGAAGTCCTTTCCCGGTACGACCTGGCCCAGCTCTGCTGATACCCGGCCTCTGATGGGCGGCGATCAGCGTTCCTGCAGGGCCTTCTCGATTCTCTGGACGAGTGATTCGGCGTCAGTGTATTTTAGACTAAGTACTTAGTCTATTAAATTACAGCAGTGATGCAGTGCAACTGAGTTTTCAGGGATGACGTTGGGAGCCTCGGATCTCGCTTGGTCCATCATTGCTTGACGGCACAAGCGCAAGCGTGAGCGCTCCTGTTTCCGGTGTGGAGTGGAGGTCAGGATGTTCAGGAAATGTGTGATTGTCGGTGTCACGAGTGTCTTTGCGGCACTTCTAGGGCTGGCTGTATTCGTGTTTCAAAACCTGTCCGACATGGAATTCAACCATGCGCGGGTCTCAACCTTGCAGTTTCGATCAGGTGGAGCAGATCTGTCCGGAACGCTGGCGTTACCGTTGAATGCTCAAGCCGCGCCCGTTGTTCTGATCATTCATGGCGATGGACCTATGGACCGCTTTGCATCCCATGGGTATTTCCCGCTGATCAACAGCCTGCTCGATGCAGGAATAGGTGTCTTCACCTGGGATAAGCAGGGTATCGGGGAGAGCAGTGGCAATTGGCTCAACCAGTCGATGTCGGATCGTGCCGCGGAAGCCGTGGTGGCACTGGCTCAGGTGCGCAGGCAACGTGGCGTTGCCGCGAATAAAGTAGGGTTTCTTGGTTTTTCCCAAGGTGGCTGGGTGATACCGCGAGCCGCCAGTGAAGGGCGTCCAGATTTTTCCGTGATTATCGGTGGGGCGGTGAATTGGCGTCGGCAGGGCATGTACTACACAAGGTTGCGATTGGCGCACGAGGGGCGAACTCAAGATGAAATCGACGTCATCGTGAGGGAGGAATACCAGAAGAACGACAAGGTTTTCGGCAGTCCCAATGAACACTACAGCCCTGATGTTTTTGCCGATATGGACCGTGCTCAATTCAACTTCGTCCTGAAAAATTATAACGAAGATGTGACGCCGGCATTGAAAACCATGACGGGGCCGGTACTCGCGATTTGGGGCGCTGTGGATTTGAATGTAAATGCAGCAGAAGACTCGACGCTCTACAGGGAACTGTTTTTTGGCGTCAAGAAAAGAGACGTTTTGGTTATTCCAGATGCCACCCACAGTCTATTGAGAGCAGGGTTATTTAATTATCAGTTGGTGTCACAGTGGCCTGAATGGAAAGAGTATCTATTCGTGGCCCTCGGGCGTCGTGCATATGCTCCCGGTACCTTGGATTTGATCAGTAGCTGGATAAAATCGACTGTTACACCTGAATAGCATATTGCCACTACTGCTTGATCAGTCTTGGAATATTATTGATAGATAGCAAAAAGTAATCCCACTTTTTGCGCTACTTGTGTTTCAATGCGCGCCTGTTTTGCAGGGAGCTTAAACATGAACAGCGGAATGCTGCAGAAGTAGCCCTGCGACTGCGCATAAAGAACATTCCAAACGGTAAGGAAACCTGATTATGTCGATGATCGACAGTGCCAGACTCAAGCCCGCCAGTGATGCCGCACGAGCGGCGCAAGAGGCCTGGCACGCCGCCGCCGCCATGATGAACAGCGTCAGCGACTCAGGCAGCGAAGAGGAGTTCAAGCGGGCCCATGCACTGGTTGTGGAAGCTCGCGAACACTATCTGGACCTGGCCGCCAATTTGGCCATCAAGGTGCATTACCTGGTTCAGGAAGCCCGGCGCGAAGAGCAAGGCGAGTCCGCATAACGAATTGAATAAAAAAAGGCCCCCACACCATACTCCGGTGCGGGGGCCTTTTTTGTTCCACTCTACTGGGAAGCGTCTGAAAGGGTGACTCTTTAGAGCGCGGCGTAGGCCAGTGTGGCAAGTTTTTTCGCTCTCGGATCCATCAGTACATGGCTGCCCATGGTGGTGCTCACAAAAGCAAAGGACACATCACGCTCCGGATCAGCAAACGCCACTGGCCCGCCAAGCCCGACATGGCCAAAGGCGTTGGAACCCATGCAATACGAAGCGCCTGGGTCAGCCGGATGCTCCATCATGCAGCCCAAACCGTAGCGCATCGGCCTGAGCAATGTTCGATCCATACCGTTACTGTGCTCTCGACTGAACTCGCTCAATAGGGTCGGCCCGATCAAGCGACCACCCAGCAAGGCGCTGTAAAATCCGGCCAGGCCATGGGCGGTACTATGGCTATTCATTCCGGGTTGATGATAAGCCCACCAACGTGGGTCAGAGGTGTTTTTTGAAGAAACACTGGGGTTGGAAAACGCCAGCGCAGCAACATGCTCGGGCTCGTTGATGATGATCTGCTGCAAGTTCTGAGCATACTGATCGCCGACGCGGCCTGAGGCACGCTCAAAGTGAGCAATACGGGGAAAATGATCAGGCTCCACGCCTAGATGTACCTCAAGATTGTGGGGGCCGGTAATCTTCTCGCGGATGAAGGTTCGAGAGTCTCGCCCGTCAATCCGGCGTATTACCTCACCCATAATCCAGCCGTATGTCGAGGCGCCATACCCCAAACCCATGCCGGGTTTCCACCATGCAGGCTCGGCGGCCATTACCTCGACCATCAGCTCCCAGTCATACATGACCGGAGTCAGACTTGGCAGACGCAATGCAGGGATACCACTGGTATGGCACAGCACGTGGCGCAGGGTAATCCGTTCTTTGCCGCCTTGAGCAAATGCCGGCCAATAGGTGGAGATGGGTACATCCAGATCCAGCTTGCCTTCCTCCACCAGCATCAGCGCTGCAACAGCGGTAATCGGTTTGATCGCACAATAGGCGTTCACCAGCGTGTTGCGCTGCCAAGGCGTATTGCCTGCCAAATCCGCTACACCTGCCCACAGGTCGACGACTGTTTCACCGCCCACTTGCACGCAGACTCCGCCGCCTCGCTCCTGGGGGTCATCAAAGATTGCTTCGAACGCCTGCTGAACGGCTTCGAAACCAATTGCGCATTTCCCTTTTGCTTCCATCTCAACGACTCCATTCGGCTGAGCTGAAAACCTTACTTTTTTTATGGTTAACAGGAAAGGGCAAAAATCGGTTGTAAACGAGCGCTAGCAGCCCAGCGCCGCGATCCACGCAGTCACGGTATCGTGGCGCTGAGTGCCGTCGGCTAGATTGGCATCAGGTAAGCGGGGCCATGTACTGGGCTTGCATCATGCTCGGTGTTCATTTGAGCGCAGTGCATCATTGCTTCTTCTTTGCCCAGGTAGCTTGGCTTGAGCCTTACTTTTTCCTGATTGTCATAGATATCGAAGCCACCCGACACGGTTGTGGCGTAGAAGCGCGTGCCAGCACGGAAGGATTCCTGCTCTATAGGCACCGCCGGAACGATAACGAATCTTGGTTGCATTTTTTGTGCCTCCCCAGGCAGACAACTAACTATTAGTCATCCATTCGAGTGGCTGCAACTAAGCGTCGAGGCAGGCGACCAGAGGTATGAAAATCACCGTTAATGCATGACTAGGCACCACTGCTGCGGGTCTTCGGAATATCGCCGTCGCGGTGCTGCGCGTAGAGTGTATAAGGTAACGCCAGGGTGTCGGCCACGGCGGATAATGCCAGGTCTACTATCACCAGGAATGCCGAGGGTTGCCCCGTCAGGTCGGTTGTTTGCCGGGGCTCGGCATGCAGCGCACAGAAATCCAGGGCGGCGCCACTGTAAACACGCGGAATGGCGTCGCAATGTGACTGCCAGCGGGCAAGTTTGCCGCTGGCCACACTGTCGTCCCTGAAGACCGTGTTGATCGTTCCGCAGCCTGTCAGTGAAATCGCTATCAATAGTGTGGATATTGCTTTCATTGTTATGCCTCAATGCTTAATTCTGTGCCGATTGTACTCGAATGATCGAAGTATTCTGGTGCGCGCGTGCGCGTACTTTCGGGACGGCGTCGAGACCGCCTGTCTGATGTCAATCATAACTGATAACGAAAACTATTCTCAGAAGTGCCCCCGTCAGGTAATCTCGCCGCCGCTTGGGCGGTAACCCGAATTGCTGCCTGTAACTTAGTGTTAGTCGGGGATGTAAATGGATGACAAGAAAGGGCCTGCTGCGATTTTGCAGTGGCGTAACAGCTTCCTTGGCGAGGGAGTTCTGCAGGAAGCTGCCTATGACCAGGCATTGATGGCCGCAGGGCACCTGGAACGCACAGGTTCGGTCAGTGCCAGCGAATGGCTGGACATGGTGCGCCAGGCCAATGCTGCGTTGCTGCGCCAGCAGGAATAGGTTCGCTCGGCATGCCCAAGTGGCCTGACGCTTCAGGCTGAATTGGTCGGCTCCCCGGCCTGTGAAAACGCTTAAATTGCCTGCATTCCCAATCCACAAGGAGTGTTTGCGCAATGAATCATGACCACAACGCGATGATCGTACGGGCGGTGCAGCCCGGTGATTTCGAACAATGGCTGGGGGTGTGGCTGGCTTATCAGGATTTTTATGAGGTGGCCTTTGATGACGCAATTAGCGAAGGCACCTTCAAACGCTTCCTCGATCCAGGCGAACCCATGGTGTCGGCTGTAGCGGTGCAAGGCGGGCAAGTGGTCGGTCTGGTCAATGCCGTGCTGCACCGTTCGACCTGGTCGCCGGCAGATTTCTGTTACCTGGAGGATCTGTACGTACTGCCCTCAGTACGCGGAGCAGGCGTCGGTAAAGCCTTGATCGAATGGGTTCAGGCATTTGCCCGTCAACAGCAGTGCGGGCGTTTGTACTGGCACACCCACCAGAGCAATGAGCGGGCCCAGAAGCTGTACAACTGGGTGGCGGAAAACGCGGGGTCGATCGAGTACCGGATGGCGCTGTAGTTCAAGTCAGAGTCCACACCAGCAGTGACAGCAATGCCGCCAGCAGTGTGCCCAGCACGGCGCAGTATTCGATTTTGGAATGCTGCGCATGCAGGCGTACGTCTTCGAAGTACTGGGACTGGGTGGGGGCGTGGGGGTAATGGCGCAGGTCTTCGGCCAGATCCTGAAGGCGATGCTCGACAATGGCTCCAACGGCATAGTAGGTCGCGACGTGACTGGCGATAAAGATCAGCAGGTATTTCATGCTCGCACCCTGACGTTGACGATTTTAAGTCCCTGGCTTATACAGGCGTCCCTTTTTGCCAAAAGCGCTGCTGCAGGAACTGATGATGCACGACGAGCCGGACATCCATGAACCCGAACACGACCACTTGCTCGATCATGAGTTCTATGACGCCGATCCTGCGCAGCAGGACGAAGTCGACCCGTTGTTCGATCCCCAGGACGACGACGAGCAAGCCGACGCCCTGGATGAAGTGGACTGGGACGAGGGCGTTAATCCGCTGGATGACCTCTAGGCACTCCTGGGCGAACTAGCGCCCATCCACCGAGAACCTGCCGGCGCCGGTCACCGACAGCAGCAACAAGCCTCCGCAGATGCTCAGGTTCTTGAAGAACTGCACGCTGTTGGCCGCGCGCGCCGGGTCGACCATGGTCCAGAACGGATGTCCGATCACGGCGGTGCCGATCACGAACAAGGCGAACAGGAACGCCAGCGGGCGAGTGTAGAAACCCAGTATCAGCAGGATTGCGACGAAGAACTCCATGATTACCGCAACGGCGGCTGCGACTGTCGGCATGGGAGCACCCAAGGACGCCAGGTAGCTGACGGTGCCGTCGAATCCGGTCAGTTTGCTCCAGCCGGACATGATGAACAGTATCATCAACAAGATCCGCGCAAGCAAAATGATCACATCACGCTGGTTATCGAACAGGGTATAGCGCATGGCCGCCTTCCTTTGTTATAGGGCCATTTCACCTTAGCAGCTGGTTGCCGCCTTTGCGCCAGGGGCGAATCGCAGGCAACAAAAAGGCGCCTCGAAGGCGCCTTTTTCAGAAGATGGTGCGAGTGGCGGGACTCGAACCCGCAAGGCTCACGCCGGCAGATTTTAAGTCTGCTGTGTATACCAATTCCACCACACTCGCACAGGTTTGAAAGGGTCTGGCGACCGGGCGCGTTGTTGGATACAAGCCCTGGAGAAAACGCATTTCCTCCGCAATCAAGCGAGCTTTATAACTCATCGTTATATTTGAGTCAACCGCCGGAAAGGGCGCTGGCCCGGTCTTCTCCGGCGCGTCAGCGGTCAGTCGCAGGCGCCTTGAGCTTGCGCGGGAACAGAATTACCTGGCCGCTGGAATTGCGCGCGGTGTTGGCTGTCTATGCTTGATTACATCTGCAGTTTGCGTGGAGCTGCCATGAGTTCTTCTGATCGCCCGGATTTGCACACCATGCAGGCCAGTCGTTACGAACAACTGGTGCAGGCGGTTGTGGACTACGCCATCTACATGCTCGATATCGACGGTCGTGTGGTCTCCTGGAACGCGGGTGCGCAGCGGATCAAGGGCTGGACTGCAGCTGAAGTCATCGGCAAGCATTTCTCATTGTTCTTCACCGAACAGGATCGCGCCGAAGGTAAACCCGCGGTGCTGCTTGAACGCGCCCTGAGCACCGGTGTCGCCCAGGACGAGGGCTGGCGCGTGCGCAAGGACGGTACGCGGTTCTGGGCCCTGGCGGCGCTGGACGTGATCCGCTCGGCGGAGGGTGAAATTGTCGGCCTGGCGAAGATCACCCGGGACATTACTGATCGCCGCGAGGCCGCCCTGCAGCTCGACGCCATGCGCGCGCAGCTGTTCCAGGCGCAGAAACTTGAGGCGCTGGGTTTGTTGACGGGCGGGATGGCGCATGACTTCAACAATTTGCTGACCATCATCATCGGTTCGGCGCGACTGGCGCTCAACAGCAGTGACCCGCAGCGCAGCCAGCGCTTGCTTGAACATATCCTCGATGCAGGCGAGCGGGGTACGCAAATGACCCAGCAGTTGCTCAGTTTTGCCCGCTACAAGGCGTTGAAGCATGGAAGGGTGCAGGTCTCCGCACTGGTTGAGTCGATTCGCATGCTGCTGGTCCATGCGCTGCCCAAAGGGGTCGAGTTGCAGGTTGAACTCGAGGAGGGGCTGCAAGATATCGAAGTCGATGGCGGGCAGTTGCAGATGGTCCTGCTCAATCTGATCCTCAATGCCCGTGATGCCGTGGACAACGAAGGTGTGATCCGCTTGCGAGGATGCAACCGCCAGCTGGACGGTGAAGTCGATGACCTGCAGGGGGCCTTTGTGCAACTGGACGTCAGTGACAATGGCCGAGGTATCGCCCCCAATGTGTTGCCACGGATCTTCGAACCTTTTTTCACCACCAAGGCCTTTGGCAAGGGAACCGGATTGGGGTTGAGCCAGGTCTATGGTTTTACCAGGCAGAGTAATGGCGCGGTAAAGGTCGCCAGTGTTCCGGGTGAGGGTACGTGCATGACCTTGTACCTGCCGGCTTTCCAGGCGGTTATTGCGACGACGAACTGAGCAGGTGCGCGTATCGTGGAACAACTCAAACGTCTTGCCAGTGGTATTGATGGGCTCGATGCACTGCTCAAAGGGGGGCTGATTGTCGGCGCCTCTTACATTGTTCAGGGGCGTCCGGGGTCGGGGAAGACCATTCTGGCCAATCAGTTGGCGTTCAACCATGTCCATCGGGGCGGGCGTGTGCTGGTCGCCACCTTGTTGAGCGAGTCTCACGAGCGTCTGTTCCAGTACCTCTCGACCTTGAGCTTCTATGACGCGAGTCTGGTGGGCAGTCAGATGCAGTTCCTCAGCGCCTTCGACACGCTGGAGAGCGAGGGGCTGGATCAGGTGGTCAATTTGCTGCGCGGCGAAATCAGCCGTCACCAGGCAACGTTGCTGATTGTCGATGGCCTGCTTACCGCCCGCTCACGGGCTGAAACATCGCTGGATACCAAGAAATTCATCGCCGGACTGCAGGGGCATGCGGCATTTGCTGGCTGTACGGTGTTGTTTCTCACCAGTTCGCGACTGGATGACGGCAGTCCTGAGCACACCATGGTCGATGGTGTGATCGAGCTGAGTGACGCGCTGATTGGCAATCGTTCGGTGCGCAGTGTCCAGGTCCGCAAGACGCGTGGTAGCGGTGCCCTGTCGGGGCTGCATGAGTGCGAGATCACGGTGCACGGCATGCAGGTTTATCCGCGGCTTGAGTCGTTGTACAGCTACCCCAGCGGTATGGGCAGTGGCGAGTTGAGCCGCGTCGCCAGCGGTGTCAAAGTCCTCGATGAACTGCTGGGTGGCGGTGTGCCTGGCGGCTCGATGACTTTGGTGATGGGGCCTTCAGGGATTGGCAAGACGTCGTTGGGGGTGAGTTTTCTGGCTGCCGCCACAGTGCAGGCGCCGGGGCTGCACTTTGGCTTCTACGAAACCCCTCAGCGCTTGCGTCTGAAGGCCGGCGCCCTGGGGCATGACTTTGTGGCCATGGAGCGCAGTGGTGCACTGCATGTCGCCTGGCAGCCGACCACAGAGGGGAGGCTCGATGAAGTCGGCGCGCGGCTGCTGCAGCAGGTTCAGGCACATGGCATTCGCCGTGTGCTGATCGACAGCCTCGGGGCCTTTAGCCGTCTGGCCACCTATCCGGCGCGACTCAACGAGTTCTTCAGGGCCCTGACCGGAGAACTGCGCGCCCGGGATGTCAGTGTCATGGCAACGTGGGAGATGCGCGATATCTTCGGTTCGGAAATCAGTGCACCCGCGCCGGATCTGTCGAGCATTGTCGATAACCTGCTATTGATGCGCTTTGTCGAACTGGATTCGGAACTCAAGCGTTTGCTGTCGATTCTCAAAGTGCGTGACAGTGACTACGACCCGGCGCTACTGGAGCTGATCATCAGCGATCACGGCATCGATCTGAAAAAAGCGTTCACCCAGGCCACCGCGGTGCTGTCCGGCACACCGGCGCCAGTGGCGGGCACGTGAGCGTGCAGGCTGGGCAGTCATGAGCACGATCCTGGTCGTTGACGACGAGTACCTGATTGCCAATATTCTCGGCTTGCTCCTCGAAGATGAGGGCTTTGACGTAGTAAAGGTCGGCAATGGCGAGTTGGCGCTGGAGGCGTTGGAGCGCACACATTTCGAGCTGGTGATCACCGACTACATGATGCCCAGGCTCAATGGCAAGGAGCTGGCAATGAAAATACGCGAGAACTCGCAGCTGCAGCTTCTGCCGGTAATTCTGATCAGTGGCGCGCAGGCGCACGAGGGATGGGATAGTCCGGAGTTGTTCGCAGCAGTGTTCGACAAGCCCTTCGATATCCCCACGTTGATCGCCAAGGTTAACGAATTGCTCCGCCCACCCGAATCGTCATGAAGCATGGCCCGGCACCAGAGCTGGCGGGGTCAGGGTCAAGCGCATCCGTGCGGCTTGAATCAGCGAGCGTTACTCGTGATGGCTGTCCCCTTTTTCCGGTGCCGGGCTGCCGGCCTGTATGCGCTTGAAAATTTCTTCGCGGTGCACCTGAACATCCTTGGGCGCATCGATGCCAATTCTCACTTGCATACCTTTGACGCCCAGAATGGTGACTTTGATGTCATCGTTGATGACGATGCTTTCGCCAACCTTGCGGGTGAGTATCAGCATGTATATCTCCTTGGTAACGTAAGTTGCTTTGCGGGCCGTACCCGCACAAGCCCGGAGCGCGCCGAGCGCGTTCCTCTTTTCCTTCATTAAAGACGCTTTCGGCGGAGATTAATTCCCCCGAACACATAATCTGTAGTGAGTCTTTAGTCGCAGGTGCCCGTAGGGGCGATTGAGCGTTTCGTGGCAACGAACGCTGCTCACACCCGCAAGCATAGGGGGCTTGAGCGAATATGGGAAATTTCTCTGCATGATATGAGAACTGAGGTCTTTTGTATCGGTTTTCAAGGGGGGCAAAGGCTTTTCAAGAACATCGCCAGGCGGGCTTCCTCGGCGTCCATGCCTTTGCGTTTACGTGCTCGCGGCAGCTTGGCCAGTTCACCGCGGGCAAAGCATTCAAGCAGGGCCGGGTGGATGTAGCAGCGCCGGCACACGGCGGGCGTGTTGCCCAGGCGCTGGGCCACCTGCTTGACGGTGTCGACGATCTGCCGGCGTGCCTCGGGCTCCGGCTGCCATTGCAACTTGCGCAACAGGCTCAAGGCCAGCGCGCTGCCGGCCCAGGTTCGATAGTCCTTGGCAGTGAAGTCACTGCCGGTCAATTGTTGCAGGTAGGCGTTGATGTCGGTCGAGCCGACGCTGTGGCGATTGCCTTGTTCGTCCTGATACTGGAACAGGTCCTGGCCGGGCAGGTCCATGCAGCGCTTGATCAGGTTGGCAAGGCGCCGGTTGCGCAAGGTCACCTGATGTTCAATGCCGCTCTTGCCGCGAAAACGAAAGCGTATGGCGATGCCCTGGACCTTGACGTGGCGGTTGCGCAAGGTGGTCAGGCCGAAGGAGTTGTTGTCGCGGGCGTACTGGCGATTGCCAACCCTGATCAGGGTGGTGTCGAGCAAACTGACGACCAGGGCCATGATTTTCTCCCGGTCCATGCCGGGCCGGGCCAGGTGGCTGTCCAGCTGGCTGCGCAGCTTGGGTAGCCGCTCGGCGAAGGCCTGCATGCGGGCGTACTTGTGGCTGTCGCGAAAGTCGCGCCAGTGTGGATGGTAGCGGTACTGCTTGCGGCCGCGGGCATCGCGTCCGGTGGCCTGTACATGACCTTGCGGGTCGGCGCAGATCCACACATCGGTATAGGCCGGGGGAATGGCCAGGGCCTTGATCCGGTCGAGGGTGGCCGGGTCGCTGATGCGTTGGCCGCGGGCATCGAGGTAGACAAAGCGGCCGCGCAGGGTTTTGCGGCGCAGGCCCGGCTGGCTGTCTTCAACGTAATGCAGGCTGTCGGGAAGGGCGGTTGCGTCCATGGCACAGGTCCGGTGGCAGGATCTGTACTATGGACCGCGCGATCAGCCCAGCAGTGCCACCGACTTGATCTGCGCCATCAGTTGCTGGCCGCTGTGCAGGCCCAGCTGGTCGGCCGAGTAGCGGGTGATCCGGGCCAGCAGCACACTGCCGGCCGCATCGAGGCTGACCAGAACGTGGGCATTGTTGTCCGCCGGCTGATGACCGCTGACCCGCACCGGCAGCCGGTTGAGAATGCTCGAACGGGCATCTTCGGCCAGGCTCAGGCTGACATCCCGAGCCTGGACCTTGAGCCGTAATGGCGTGCCCAGGGCCAGGGGTTCGTGAGCCAGGCGCAGCTCCAGGCTGCTGCCTGGCAGTTGCAGGCCCAGCAACTGGTAGTTGCTGTCATAGCTGCTGACCTGACCTTCGATGATCACACCGGCATCGTCGCCTTGGGCCAGCGGCAGGTCGAGGCGGGCGAGGGTAGCGGCAATCGGCCCGCTGGCCTGGACCCTGCCCTGTTCCAGCAGCACCAGGTGGTCCGCCAGGCGCGCCACTTCATCCTGGGCATGGCTGACATAGATCAGCGGGATTTCCAGTTCAGCGTGCAGACGCTCCAGGTACGGCAGGATCTCGCGCTTGCGCGGGCCGTCGAGGGCCGCCAGGGGTTCGTCCATCAACAGCAGTTGCGGGCTGCTGAGCAATGCCCGGGCGATGCCCACGCGCTGGGCCTCGCCGCCAGACAGGGTGGCGGGCTTGCGTTCGAGCAGGTGCTCGATGCCCAGCAGCGAGCAGGCTTGTTCGAGGCTGACCTTGCGTGCCTGGGCGGGAATGCGTCGCCAGCCGAAGGTCAGGTTGCCGTGGACGCTCAGGTGCGGGAACAGACTGGGCTCCTGGAACACGTAGCCGACCGGGCGCAGGTGCGGGGCGATGAAATGCTCGCGGCGCGAATCCTGCCAGATCTGCCCATTGACCTCGATGTAGGCTTCGGACGCCCGCTCCAGGCCGGCGAGGCAGCGCAGGCAGGTGGTCTTGCCGGAGCCCGAGTGGCCGAACAGGGCGCTGATACCGCGGCCAGGCAGTTGCAGGTCAACGTCCAGCGCGAAGCTGTCGCGAGCGACCTTGAGCCGGGCATGAATCATCTTGTGCAAGGCTCAGCTCCAGGCCGATTTGCCCTGGCGGCTGGAGTACAGCGCCAGCAGCACGAGGAAGGAGAACACCAGCATGGCACCGGCCAGCCAGTGCGCCTGCAGGTATTCCATGGCTTCGACATGGTCGAAGATCTGTACCGACACCACCCGGGTCTTGTCGGGGATGTTGCCACCGATCATCAGCACCACGCCGAACTCGCCCACGGTATGGGCAAAGCCGAGGATGCTGGCGGTAATGAAACCGGGGCGCGCAAGCGGCAGGACGACATGCACGAAGCAGTCCCAGGGGCTGGCCCGCAGGGTGGCCGCTACTTCCAGTGGGCGCTCGCCGATGGCGCTGAAGGCATTTTGAAGGGGTTGCACGACAAAGGGCATGGAATAGATCACCGAGCCGATCACCAGGCCACTGAAGCTGAACACTACCGTGCCCAGCCCCAGCGCCTCGGTGGTCTGACCGATCCAGCCGTTGGGCCCCAGGGCCAGCAACAGGTAAAAGCCGATCACTGTCGGCGGCAGTACCAGGGGCAGGGCGACCACTGCGCCCACCGGCCCGCGCAGCCAGGAGCGCGTGCGCGCCAGCCACCAGGCGATGGGCGTGCCGACCAGCAACAGGATCAAGGTGGTCAGGCTGGCCAGTTTGAAGGTCAGCCAGATGGCACCCAAGTCGCTGGCATCGAGTGGCATCAGATTTCGTAACCGTAGGATTTGATAACCGCAGCGGCTTTCGGCCCCTTGAGGTACTCGACCAGGGCTTTGGCGGCAGCGCTGTCCTTGCCTTTTTCAAGGATCACGGCATCTTGCTTGATCGGCTCATGCAGGTTGGACGGGACGATCCAGGCCGAACCACTGGTGACTTTGCCGTCCTTGTAGATTTGTGACAACGCAACAAAGCCCAGTTCGGCATTACCGGTCGAGACAAATTGGTACGCCTGGGTGATGTTCTGGCCTTCGACCAGCTTGGCCTTGGTGGCCTCGGTCAGCTTGAGCTTGTCCAGTACCTGGGTGGCCGCCAGGCCGTAGGGCGCGGCTTTCGGGTTGGCGATGGACAAGTGTTTGTAATCGTTCTTTTTCAGCACTTCGCCCTTGGCATCGACGTAACCGTCCTTGGCCGACCACAACGCCAGGGTGCCGATCGCATAGGTAAAGCGCGAACCCTTGACGCTGTCGCCTTCGCTTTCCAGTTTGGCCGGGGTGCTGTCGTCGGCGGCGAGGAAGACTTCGAACGGCGCACCGTTCTTGATCTGTGCATAGAACTGCCCGGTAGCGCCGTAGGCGGCGACCAGCTTGTGCCCGGTATCTTTTTCGAAATCCTTGGCGATGGCCTGGATCGGTGCCGTGAAGTTGGCCGCGACAGCTACCTGGACCTCATCGGCCCATGCACTGTTGATGGTCATGAAGGTGGCCAGGGCGGCCAGGGCAAAACGAGGTGCGCACTTACTCATGAAACACAGCTCCATGGACTGAGGGGTAATCGCTATATACGTGAATATATAGCGATTACCCGACAAACGGAAAGCACTGCTTTAACGCCGTAGGTGGGCGAGGGCTTTTTCGGCGAGGCTGCGCGTCAGCTCGCCGGCGGGCAATGCCCGGGCCAGACGCGCTGCCTGACCTGACCAGAGGTTACTGAAGTCGCTGTTGCCGGTAGGTTCGCTAATCGCGCGCAAGGGCATCAGCGCGCCACCGGCCAGAGGAAAGCGCGGAGCCAGGTCGCTGATCGGTCCCAGCTCGCGCATGATCCGGGTCGTGATGCCGCGTGCAGGGCGGCCAGTGAACAGGTTGGTCAAAGCTGTATCACTGTCCTTGGCGGAGCCCAGCGCCTGGCGATGGGCGGCCGACACCTTTGCTTCGGGACACAGCAGGTAAGCCGTACCCAGTTGCACCGCCGAAGCACCCAGGGCCAGGGCGGCAACGATACCGCGATGGTCGCCGATGCCGCCTGCGGCGATAACCGGTACTTTCACCGCATCGACCACCTGCGGCACCAGCGCCAGGGTGCCGACCTGAGTATTGAGGTCGGTGCTCAAGAACATCCCGCGATGACCGCCGGCTTCATAACCCATGGCAATGATCGCGTCGCAACCGTGCTGCTCCAGCCAGATGGCTTCGTCTACGGTGGTGGCGCTGGACAACACCTTCGCCCCAGTGGCCTTGATCCGTGCCAGCAGGCTGGCCTCGGGCAGGCCGAAGTGGAAGCTGACCACGGCGGGCTTGAACGCTTCGATCAGTTGGCAACTGGCGTCGTCGAACGGTGCGCGGTTTGACACTGGCGTCGGTGCGTCGTAGTCGGCACCCAGCTCGTCATAGTAAGGCTTGAGCGCTTGTTTCCAGGCTGCATCGCGGGCTGGGTCGGGTTGTGGAGGCTGGTGGCAGAAGAAATTGACGTTCAGCGGGCCGCTGCTGGCCTGCTTGAAGGCCTGCAGCTCGGCGCGGATCTGATCCAGGCTCAAGGTCGCACAAGGCAGCGATCCCAGGCCGCCGGCATTGCTCACGGCGATGGCCATGGCCGAGCCGGTGGAGCCGGCCATGGGTGCCTGAAGGATCGGCAGTTCGATACCTAGCAAATCAAGCAGACGCGTGTCCGGCCATCGGCTCATGCCTGGGATTCCTTGTGCAGTGTGACTGTTACAGGGCTTTGCTCACCTTGATGTCGGTGATTTTTTTCGCGTCTTCACCGTGGAGCTTTTCGAGGGCGGCTTGCACTTCTTCGGGGGCAGCGCTGCTCAACTGGGCGAAGTCGAAGCGACGCTCACCATCAATCTTGTACTTGATGACGTACTTGGTGGTCTGGCTCATGGCTTATCTCAGTTTCGACGACGAACGGCGGATGAACTTGATTTTGTAGGTAAAGGTCGGCTTGGTCACCGCCGACAAGGCGCGCGGGCCAACGGTATCGAGGGTGATGTTCCAGAAGCCGCTGCTGGGCACAGTGATCTTCGCCGGGAAGTCGACGAACGCGCCGCCGTGGTAGGTGTGGCGCCCGCCATTCTTGAAGCTGCGGAAGTTGGCGTCGTTCATCAGGCGGATATTGCAGCGCTGGGAACACTCGATGACGACGATGTCGTCTTCATTGAGGTGTTCGCGCTGGTGTACGAATTTCATGTTGCTCTCCGCAATGGATCTTTGGGCAAATCAAAACGATACCATGATCAACGGTTACACTGTCGCCCTTCGTGCCTGACCCAAGATAAATCTGCCAATCAAGGGAGCAAAATGGTCTGGGCACGGTCAGAGTCTTTTTCCGTGGTGGAGGTGTAGCTTGATGAAGTGGGTTGTAGCAGCGTTGGCAGTTTCTCTGGGTGGTTGCGTCAGCGTGTCCGAGCTTGAACGCTCGCCGGAAACATTGAACGTGATTTCCGGCAAGAAGCCTCAGGAGTACGCCACCTGCGTACAGCAACATCTGGCTGAAACCCGTGGACCTCTCGAAGTGGAGCCGCGCCATGATGGCTTGCGCCTGGTTGTGCCGCAAAAGGTCGGTGCCGGGCCTGCGGCCCTGGTCGACATCAACGAGCGCGGAAGTGGCAGCAGCATCAAACTGTACGAACGCTTGAACAACTTCCCGCTGCGCCTGGGCGACGTGAAGACCGCAGCAACGCGTTGCATCTCCGGGTAAGCGCCCACAAGGCAGTTGTCACGCCCCGGCCGGCCCTAGGCTGACATCCGCCCGACCAGAGCCCACAACTGCGGATCCTCGAAGTCCGCCACTACCAGTTGTGCGCCAGCAGCGAGCAGGACTTCGGGCGCCTGGCTGGTGGACAGCCCAACGGTGAAGATCCCGGCGCGGCTGGCTGCCGTCACCCCCGGGACCGAGTCCTCGAATGCCAGGGCATGACCGGCCTTTGCCTGCAGGCGTTCAAGACCGGTGAGGTAGGGCAGTGGGTGCGGTTTTGCCTGGGGTAGCTCTTCTGCCACCAGCACATGTTCGAATCGCTCGCCCAGACCCATGGCATTGAGCATGTGTACGGCATTGGCGCGTGGGGCATTGGTCACTACGGCCATGCCGATACCGGCCTGTTCGGCATGCTCCAGCAAGCGGATCAGTCCGGCGGTGGGCTGCAGTGTCGGCGACAGGGCACGAAAGCGGGCTTCCTTGCGGTCGGCGAATTGCTGGTGCTCGGCCAGCGGGCGATCGGGGAACAGGTAGCGGCACAGATCGGCGTTGGCTCTGCCGCTGACGTGGGCGTCGAATTGCGCCTCGGTCAATACCCGGCCTTCTTCCAGCAGCAACTGTTGCATGGCCAGCAGGTGGAGTTTGTCGGTATCGGTCAAGGTACCGTCGAGGTCAAACAGCAAGGCTTCAAGCATTCCAGGTATCCGCTGCGGTGGCCGCTCATCATAACCCGATCACAGGGGCTGGTCAGTGCGCGCCGAAAAGAGTACAAATGTACTCCATGAACACATTATCGCCCAAACGCAGTGCCATCCTCACCTTTATCCGTGAGCGTATTGCCGACCATGGCCAGCCACCGAGCCTGGCCGACATCGCCACAGCCTTCGGATTTGCCTCGCGCAGTGTGGCGCGCAAGCATATCCAGGCCCTGGCCGAGGCCGGCTTCATCGAGGTCACCCGCAACCAGGCCCGGGGCATTCGCCTGGCCGGGGCCCTGCGTCGGCCCGAGGTGCTGGAGATCCCGGTGCTGGGGCAGGTGGCCGCAGGGCGCCCCATCGGCCCGGACGTCGACATTCACGAGCAGCTCATGCTCGACGCCCAGTTGTTCAGCCGCTCGCCCGACTACCTGCTCAAGGTGCGCGGCGACTCGATGCTCGATGACGGCATCCTCGACGGCGATCTGGTTGGCATCAAGCAGCAGGCCGAAGCCCGTGACGGGCAGATCATCGTCGCCCGCCTCGATGGCGAGGTGACCATCAAGCGCTTCGAGCGGGTCAGCGCCCAGCAGTACCGCTTGCTGCCGCGCAACCCGGCGTATGCCCCGATCGAGGTCGGCCCTGGCCAGGACTTTGTCATCGAGGGCGTGTTCTGCGGCCTGGTGAGGCGCGGCTGATGGGCGCGGTAGTCAGCCTCGACGGCCTGCTCGACCAGCGCCGGGTCTGGAAGGGGCGCCCGCAGGCCCAGCCTCAGGGGTTGCAGCCTACTGGCCATGCTGCGCTGGACCGGGCGTTGCCGGGGGGCGGCTGGCCACCTGGTGCGCTCACCGAGGTGTTGCTGGCCGCGCAGGGCTGTGGCGAGCTGCACTTGCTCTGGCCCAGCCTGGCCCGCCTGACCGCCAGCGGTGAGCGGGTGGTGCTGGTTGCGCCGCCCTTTATTCCTTATGCCCCCGCCTGGCAGGCCGCCGGGGTCGATCTGCAGTGGCTGACCCTGGTCGAGACGGCAGCGGACGAGGTGCTCTGGGCTGCCGAACAATGCCTGCGCTCGGGCAGTTGCGGGGCTGTGCTGTGCTGGCCGCACAAGGCCGATGACCGCGCCTTGCGCCGCTTGCAGGTGGCGGCCGAAAGCGGCCAGACCCTGGCCTTTGCCTTGCGCCCGCTGCAGGCAGCAGTGAACCCTTCGCCAGCGGCATTGCGCATTGCCATCGATACCCGGCCGGCCCAATGGCGGGTGCTCAAGTGTCGGGGCGGCCTGGCGCCATCAATGCCGATTGCCTGCGCCGGGCGAGGCTGATGGATCATGCTCTGGGCCTGTATCCTGCTGCCACAGCTGGCACTCGACGCCGTGCAGCGTGGGCGCACCGACCCTGACACCCCACTGGTGCTGCTCAGTGGTCCGCCCCAGCGCCGGGTACTGCAGGCGGTCAACGCTGCGGCGGCGGCCCTGGGCTTGCGCGCCGGGCAGGCGTTGACCAGTGCCCAGGCATTGGCGGGCAACTTCACCTGCGTCGACCATGACCCGGCCGCCATCGAGGCCCTTGAGCAACTGCTGGCGGCCTGGGCTTACCGCTTCAGTTCCCAGGTCAGCCTGCAGTACCCACGGGTGCTGTTGCTGGAAGTCGAGTCCAGCCTCGGCCTGTTTGGCCCCTGGCCTGTCTTCGACGCCCGCTTGCGCGCCGAACTGAGTGCCCTGGGGTTTCGCCACCGCATTGTCCTGGCCAGCAACCCGGTCGCCGCGCGCATGCTCGCCAACTGTCACGATGGTCTGGCGCTGGACTGCCCTGAACAGACGCGCGCCGCCCTTGAGCAACTGCCCATCGAGCGCGTCGGTCTGCCGCCAGAGGCGGCCAGCGCCTTCACCCGCATGGGTCTGCGCAGGCTCGGCCAGGTCATGGCGCTGCCGCGCGAGGCCCTGGCCCGGCGTTTCGCCGCTGCGGTGCAATTGCATCTGGACCGCCTGCTGGGGCTGCGTCCCATGGCGCTGTCCTTCTACCTGCCGCCGGATCGCTTCGATCTGCGCCTGGAATTGAATTTCGATGTCGAATCGCACCAGGCCTTGCTCTTTCCTCTGCGCCGTCTGATCAACGACCTCTGCGCGTTCCTGGCCGGGCGCGACAGTGGCGTGCAACGTTTTACCCTGCACCTGGAGCACGCCGAGGGCGCCGACACCTGCGTGCCAGTTGGCCTGCTGGCCGTCGAGCGTGATCCGCTGATGCTGTTCGAACTGGCCCGAGGGCGCCTTGAGCAGCTGCAACTGAGGGCGCCGGTGCGCAACCTGCGCCTGCAGAGCGAAGACCTGCCGGCCTTTGTGCCGCAGCACCGGCAACTGTTCGACCCACGCCCGCAGCAGAACCAGCCCTGGGAGCAGTTGCGCGAACGTCTGCGCGCGCGCCTGGGCGATACCGCGGTGCACAGTCTGTCGGCCCAGGCCGATCATCGCCCCGAATGCGCCTGGCGCCTGGACACCGCTGCCAGGCTGGCGCCGATGGCCCCTGCGGCGTTGCGTCCGGGCTGGTTGCTGGCCGAGCCGCAGGCCTTGCCGGGGGTGGGCGTGCACCTGCTGACCGGTGCCGAACGGATCGAGTCCGGCTGGTGGGATGGCGGCGATGTGCGCCGCGATTACTACCGGGTACAGACGCCGACCGGGTTGTACGCCTGGGCCTACCGTAACCTCGGTGAAGAGGGGCCGCTGTGGCTGCAGGGCTGGTTCGCATGAGCAGCCCAGCGCCATACGCCGAGCTGCACTGCCTGTCGAACTTCAGCTTCCAGCGCGGTGCCTCCAGCGCCCAGGAGCTGTTCCGCCGCGCTCGCCAGCAGGGCTATCAGGCGCTGGCGATCACTGACGAGTGCAGCCTGGCCGGCATCGTCCGGGCCTGGCAAGCGGCCAAGGCGGCGGAGCTGCCATTGATTGTCGGCAGCGAAGTACGCCTGCACGAGGGACCCAAACTGGTGCTGCTGGCGGAGAACCTGCGCGGTTACCAACACCTGTGCCGGCTCATCACCCTGGGCCGGCGACGGGCGCAGAAGGGCGCCTACCAACTGCTGCGCGAAGACTTCGCGGTGCCGCTGGAGGGCTTGCTGGCCCTGTGGGTGCCTGATGAAGGTGAGCAGGACCTGGCGGTCGGCCACTGGTTACGCGAGTGTTTCGCCGAGCGCCTGTGGCTGGCCGTGGAGCTGCACCGCGGCGCCGACGATGGGCTGCGTCTGCAACAGCTGCTGGCGCTGGCGGCGTCCCTGGCGATTCCTGCCGTGGCTACCGGCGATGTGCACATGCATGCCCGTGGGCGGCGGGCCTTGCAGGACAGCATGACGGCGATCCGTCACCACTGCACAGTAGCCGAGGCCGGACAACGCCTGTTCGCCAACGGCGAGCGCCACCTGCGGCCACTGGCGCAACTGGCCGAGCTGTATCCGCCGGCCTTGCTCGAGGAAACCCTGCGCATCGCCGCGCGGTGCCGCTTCGACCTCAGCCAGTTGCGCTACCAGTATCCGCGCGAACTGGTGCCCGAGGGGCAGACGGCCAGTGCCTGGCTGCGCCACTTGTGCGAGCAGGGGCAGCGCTGGCGCTGGCCTGGGGGGCTTGAAGAGAAGGCCCGCCAGGCTCTGGAACATGAACTTGAGCTGATTGCCGAACTGAACTACGAAAGTTATTTCCTTACCGTTCACGACATCGTCAACTTTGCCCGTGGCCAGGGCATTCTCTGCCAGGGACGCGGTTCGGCGGCCAACTCGGTGGTGTGTTACGTGCTGGGCATCACCGAACTGGACCCGATGCACAGCCACCTGCTGTTTGAACGTTTCCTCTCCCGCGAGCGCGACGAGCCCCCGGATATTGACGTCGACTTTGAACACGAGCGCCGTGAAGAAGTCCTGCAATACGTGTTCAGCCGCTATGGTCGCCATCGCGCGGCTTTGACCGCTGTAGCCAGTACCTACCATGCCGCTGGCGCAGTGCGTGATATCGCCCGCGTGCTGGGCTTGCCGGTGGCGCAGATCAACGCCCTGGCTGACTGCTGCGGGCGCTGGAGCGATCGCCTGCCATCCCCCGAGCAACTGCGTGAAGCCGGTTTTGACCCCGACAGCCCCTTGCTGCGTCGGGTGCTGACGCTGACTGGCGAGCTGATCGGTTTTCCTCGGCACCTGTCCCAGCACCCGGGCGGTTTCGTGATTTCCGAGCAGCCGCTGGACAGTCTGGTGCCGGTGGAGAACGCCGCGATGGAGGGGCGCACGGTGATCCAGTGGGACAAGGACGACCTCGATCTGGTCGGCCTGCTCAAGGTCGACATCCTCGCCCTGGGCATGCTCAGCGCCTTGCGTCGCTGTTTCGATCTCTTGTATCGCCATCGCGGCCGTCAGCTGACTCTGGCGACGATTCCCGCCGATTGTGCTGCCACCTATGAAATGATCGGTCGCGCCGACACCGTCGGCGTGTTCCAGATCGAGTCGCGCGCGCAGATGGCCATGTTGCCGCGGCTCAGGCCGAAGAACTTCTACGACCTGGTGATCGAGGTGGCGATCGTGCGGCCCGGGCCGATCCAGGGCGACATGGTTCATCCCTATTTGCGCCGGCGTCAGGGCCTGGAGCCGGTGAGCTATCCATCGCCGGCGTTGAAAAAGGTGTTCGAACGCACCTTGGGCGTGCCGCTGTTCCAGGAACAGGTGATGGAACTGGCCATGGTCGCCGGCGGCTATTCGGCGGGCGAGGCGGATCAACTGCGCCGGGCCATGGCCGCCTGGAAGCGTCATGGCGGGCTGGAGCCGCACCGCGAACGGCTGATCAGCGGCATGCTTGGCAACGGCTACAGCAGTGAATTCGCCGAGCGCATCTTCGAACAGATCAAGGGCTTTGGCAGTTATGGCTTTCCCGAGTCGCATGCTGCCAGCTTCGCCTTGCTCACCTATGCCAGTTGCTGGCTCAAGTGCCATGAACCGGCGATCTATGCCTGTGCGCTGATCAACAGCTGGCCGATGGGCTTCTACAGCCCTGACCAGATTCTTCAGGATGCCCGCCGGCACCGTATCGAGATTCGCCCGGTGGATGCCTGCCACAGCGACTGGGATTGCAGCCTGGAGCCGGGGGCAGGGCAGGCCTTGGCCATTCGCCTGGGGTTGCGGCAGATTCGCGGGTTTCGCCAGGAGGATGCCCGGCGCATCGAGCACGCCAGGGCCGAAGCGGGTTGGCGGGATGTCAGCGACCTTTGCCTGCGGGCGCAACTCGATGCCCGGGCGCGCGAACTGCTGGCCGATGCCGGTGCCTTGCGCGGGCTGGCCAGCGACCGCTACCGGGCGCGCTGGAGCGTGGCCGCGGTGCAGGCGCAGTTGCCGTTGTTTGCAGGGCTCGAAGCGCCGGCGGAAGCGCCGGTGGACTTGCCCCAGCCGTCGATCGGTGAAGACCTGTTCGCCGACTATGCCAGTGTCGGTACCACCTTGGGCCCGCATCCGCTGGCCTTGCTGCGCCGCCGTCTTGATGCCCTGGGCTGTCGCAGCTCACAGGCGCTGGAGGGCGCCGAGCATGGCGACAAGGTCAGCGTGGCGGGTCTGGTAACCGGCCGCCAGCGTCCGGGTACCGCCAGCGGGGTGACTTTCGTCACCCTTGAGGATGAGTTCGGCAATGTCAATGTGGTGGTCTGGCGCGACCTGGCAGAACGTCAGCGCCGGGCCCTGATTGGCTCACGGTTGCTGCGGGTGAGTGGCCGGCTTGAGTGTGAAAGCGGGGTGCGCCACTTGATCGCCCAGCGCCTGGAAGACCTCAGCCCGCTGTTGCAGGGGCTGGATGTGCGCAGCCGGGATTTTCATTAGGCCCTTAGCCTGCTCAGGCTTGCACACAGGCCTGCAATGCCTCGATGAACACCGACTCTGCCCGGCTCATGCGTTGCTCGCGGTTCCACAGCAGATGAATGTCGACATCGGCAATCCCTTCATGGGGTGGCAACTGCCAAAGTAATCCGGCTTCGACATCTGCGGCCACCACATGCGCCGGCAGGCAACCAATGCCAAACCCGGCAATCACCAGGCGCCGCACTTCTTCCAGGCTTGATGATGAGGCGACGATGCGTCCGCTGAATCCTTGTTGATCGCGAAAAATGGCGAGCGGTGAGAGCATGCCGCCGATCTGGTCGCTGGCGAAGCTGACAAAGTTCTCGCGTTGCAGGTCGCCCTCGGCGACGTCCTGTTTGCCGAACAGCCCATGATGCTTGCCACAGAAGAAGGCATAGCGCTGGCGCAAAAACAGCCGCTGCTCCAGCCGTGGCTGCGGGCGGCGATTGAGGCTCAACCCCAGGGTCGCGGTTTTTTCCTGCAGGGCGCTGACGATGTCGGAACTGCGCATCACATCGACCTCAAGATCCACCCGCGGATGCTGGCGATGAAAGTCAGCCAGAAAGCTGTCGAATCGGTCGCAGAAGATCCGGCTGATCATCAGCAAGCGCACCTTGCCGATCACTTCGTCGGCGGGCTGCTCCAGCACGCCACTCACCTGAGACACCTGCCCGTAGATTTCTCCGGCCAGGTGGAAGATCTGCTCGCCGACTTCAGTCAGGGCAAAGCGAGGCCCACGGCGGGCAATCAGTTGCCGGCCGAGCTGCTCCTCCAGGCGCTTGAGGGCCTGACTGACTGCGGGTTGGGTCAGGTGCAGGCGCGCCGCAGCGCGGCTGATGCTGAGCTCCTGGCCGATCACCCGAAAGGTGCGCAGCAGGTTCCAGTCAAGGCGGTCGTTGAGCAGGCGATCTGGCATGGGCGGGGCCCTACGGCGTCAGTATAAGGGTGGCTAATAGTGTGAATAATAAATAGAAAATTGACTAATCATAGCCCCGAGACGAAAAATCGTTCCCACACAGGCGTCATCAGAACGCCGCGAATGCACCGTTCCCTCCTGCCAGAAAAATAATCAAAGGAGCCTGACCCATGAAGCCTTCCGCTTCGCCGCAGCCACGCCGGGCTGCCGCTGCCGCCTTTATCGGCACCATGATCGAGTGGTACGACTTCTACATCTACGCCACTGCCGCCGCGCTGGTGTTCGGCGCCTTGTTCTTCCCCTCCGACGACAAACTGTTCAGCACCATGGCCGCCTTCGGCACTTTCGCCGTGGGCTTTTTCGCCAGGCCGCTGGGCGGCATCGTCTTTGGCCATATCGGTGACCGTATCGGGCGCAAGAAATCGCTGGTGATTACCCTGGTGATGATGGGGGTGGTCACGGTGTGTATCGGTCTGTTGCCGACTTACGCGCAGATTGGTGCCGCTGCGCCGGTATTGCTGATTCTCCTGCGTATCGTCCAGGGCATCGCCGTCGGCGGCGAGTGGGGCGGAGCGGTGTTGATGGCCGGGGAGCATGCGCCCAAGGGACGGCGCAACTTCTTTGCCTCCTTCGCCCAGTTGGGCAGCCCGGCGGGCCTGATTCTGTCGCTGCTGGCGTTCAGCGCGGTGACGCGACTGCCTGAAGAAGACCTGATGAGCTGGGGCTGGCGCTTGCCGTTCCTGGCCAGCGCACTGTTGCTGCTGGTGGGCCTGGCCATTCGCCTGGGTGTGAATGAGTCGCCGGAATTCCTCGCCAGCCGTGAGCAGGCGAGCAAGGCCAAACGCAAAGAGCAGGCACCGGTGATGGAAGTGCTGCGTACCGCCTGGCGCCCGCTGTTGTTGTGCATTGGCGCCAATACCCTGGGCATCGCCGGGGTGTATTTCACCAACACCTTCATGATTGCCTACAGCACCCAGCAGTTGGCGCTGCCGCGCTCACTGATTCTGGAGTGCCTGTTTGTGGTGGCGATCATCCAGTTCTGTATTCAGCCCCTGGCGGCCTGGGTGGCGGAGAAAGTCGGCGCGACGCGTTTCCTCTGCCTGGTGTCGCTGCTGGCCATGGCCTCGCCTTATCCGATGTTCGTGCTGGTCAGCTCTGGCCAGGCGCCGCTGATCATTGTCGGTATCGCCCTGGCGGTGGTGTGCATGGCGTCGTTCTATGCGGTGATCGCAGGTTATGTCAGCGGCATGTTCGAAACCCGCGTGCGCTACACCGCGATCTCCATGGCGTACCAGGTCTGCGGTGCGATCGCCGGTGGCCTGACGCCGCTGGTAGGCACCTGGCTGGCGCATAAATTTATTGGCCAGTGGTGGCCGATGGCGCTGTTCTACAGCGTGATTGCGGCAATCTCGTTGCTCTGCGTGCTGGCCCTGGCGCGCCGCCATGCCGCTGCCCATCGTCTGGAAATGGCCTGATTTGTTAACGAATACTGGAGTAGTTGCGATGTTGAAAAGCAACGGCGAACGCCTGTGGGCGAGCCTGATGGCCATGGCTGACATTGGTGCAACGGCCCGTGGCGGCAGTTGCCGCCTGGCCCTGAGCGAAGAAGACAAGGCGGGGCGCGAACTGTTCGCCCACTGGTGCCGCGAAGCAGGCATGAGCCTGAGCGTCGACCCCATTGGCAATCTCTTTGCCCGTCGCCCCGGTACTGACCCCGAGGCCGCCCCGGTGATGATCGGCAGCCACCTCGATACCCAGCCTGAAGGCGGGCGCTTCGATGGTGTGTACGGTGTGCTTGCGGGGCTTGAGGTGGTGCGCCGTCTCGATGAGCTGGAAATCCAGACCCGCAAGCCGCTGGAAGTAGTAGTGTGGACCAACGAAGAAGGCGCCCGCTTTACCCCGGCGATGTTCGGCTCGGCGGTGTTTACCGGCAGCATGAAACTTGAGGATGCCCTGGCGGTGCGCGATGCCGACGGCATCAGTGTCGCCGAAGCGCTGCAGCGCACAGGTTTCGCTGGCCAGCGGCAACTGGGTGGTGCGGTGGATGCGTATTTTGAGGCGCATATCGAGCAAGGCCCGATCCTTGAAGACAACGCCAAGAGCATCGGCGTGGTCAGCGGTGGCCAGGCGATCCGCTGGCTTGATGTGCAGGTCGAAGGCATGGCCGCCCATGCCGGCACCACGCCGATGCCGCTGCGCAAGGATGCCCTGTACGGCGCCGCGCCGATGATCCAGGCGATTGAACAGCTGGCCAGCGATTTTGCTCCCCACGGCCTGACCACGGTTGGCGAGCTGAGTATCAGCAAATCCTCGCGCAACACCATTCCCGGGCTGTTGCAGTTCACTGTGGACCTGCGTCATCACCTCGACAGCGCCATCAGCGACATGGAGCAGCAGGTCACCAAGCGCCTGCAAGCCATTGCCGCCCAGCGCGGCCTGAAAGTCAGCATCAGCCGGCACTGGGTCAGTCCGGCGACGCCGTTCGATGCCGACTGTGTCGCGGCGGTGCAGGCGGCAGTGGATGGCCTGGGCTACGCCCAGCAATCGATTGTCAGCGGCGCCGGTCACGATGCGATCCTGCTGGCGCGCTATTGCCCGACCGCCATGGTGTTCATCCCCTGCGTTGCAGGCTTGAGCCACAACGAGGCTGAAGACGTGTTGCCCGAAGACGTGCGCCAAGGCGCCGATGTACTGCTCAACGCCGTGCTGGCCCGCGCCGGCCGCGTTGCCTAAGGAGAAGCCCATGCGTTGCTACTTCCACCCCGAACAGCTCCTGCATCATCCGCGCAGCTACTACTCTCGCGGCCAGATGCGCTTCCCTCAGGAAGTGCCCGAACGTGCCCGCAATCTGTTGCAGGCGGCGAAGAATCTTGGTTTTGACATCGCCCAGCCGGAGGACGCCGGCCTGCAACCGCTGCTGGCCGTGCATGGCGCGCCGTACCTGACATTTCTGCAAGAGGCGCATCAGCGCTGGAACGAAATCCCTGAAAACTGGGGCGATGAAGTGATGTCGAACATCTTCGTGCGCGAGCCCAATGCCTTGCGCGGCATCCTCGCCCAGGCCGCCCGCTACCTGGCCGATGGCAGCTGCCCGGTGGGTGAGCTGACCTGGCGCTCGGCCTACTGGTCGGCGCAAAGCGCGGTGGCCGGGGCCAGGGCGTTGCTCGATGGCGAGCCGGCGGCCTACGCCCTGTGCCGTCCACCGGGGCACCATGCCCGCGCCGAAGCGGCGGGCGGCTTCTGCTACCTGAACAACGCCGCGATTGCCGCCCAGGTGCTGCGTGAGCGCTTCAGCCGCGTGGCGGTGCTCGACACCGACATGCACCACGGCCAGGGCATCCAGGAAATCTTCTACGACCGCGACGATGTGCTGTACGTCTCGGTGCACGGTGACCCGACCAACTTCTACCCCGGCGTCGCCGGCTTCGCCGATGAGCGCGGCAGCGGTGCGGGGCAGGGCTACAACCTCAACCTGCCGATGGCCCATGGCGCCAGCGAAGCGGACTTTCTCGGGCAGTTGGAAGTGGCGCTGGCAGCGGTGCAGGACTTCGCTGCCGAGGTGTTGGTACTGTCGCTGGGCTTCGACATCTACGAGCTGGACCCGCAAAGCAAAGTGGCCGTTACCCGCGAAGGTTTTGCAGCCTTGGGCGAACGTATTCGTAGCCTCGGTGTGCCGTGCCTGATCGTGCAGGAAGGCGGGTATCACCTGGAAAGCCTGGAGGACAATGCGCGGGCATTCTTTGCCAATACGCAGGACTGGCGTTTGTAAGCGTGCTTGCGTCCCGCGTCGAGGATGCTCGGCATGCTGAGTTCGACGCGGGAGGTATTGGCTGCGCAAATATCACGCATATGAAAATGAAATTTCTCAAATAGTTGGCAGCTGCTTAGGGTGTCGGCAATCCTTCTTTTCGATTTGGGAGTGCCGCTGTGAGCAATGGATTCGAAGTACAACAGGCTGCGGTGGTGGGGGCCGGAACCATGGGTCGGGGCATTGTCATCAGCCTGGTCAACGCTGGTATTCCAGTGTTGTGGCTGGACACCAATGCGCAGATGCTCGGTGCCGGCCTGGAAATGGCGGCTGAGTACTGGGCTCAGCAGGTGGTCAAGGGCCGCATCAGTGCAGTCCAGGCCGAGCAGAGTCTGGCCCGGGTGCAGGCGGTGGACAGCTATGCAGCGTTGGCCGATGTCGACCTGGTGATCGAGGCGGTGTACGAAAACCTGGCGCTCAAACAAGAGATCTTCCGCACCCTGGACAGCACCCTCAAGCCCGATGCGATTCTGGCCAGCAACACCTCGGCGCTGGATATCGATGCCATTGCCAGCGCCACCCGCCGTCCTGCCCAGGTACTGGGCCTGCATTTCTTCAGCCCGGCGCACATCATGAAACTTCTGGAAATCGTTCGCGGTGCGCAGACCTCGCCGTCCGTGCTCGACACTGCCCGGCTGCTGGGCCAGCGACTGGGCAAGGTGGCGGTGGTGGCCGGCAACTGCCCGGGCTTTATCGGCAACCGGATGCTCAAGACCTACGCCAATGAAGCGCGCAAGATGTTGCTCGAAGGCGCGGTGCCGCAGCAGGTGGACCATGCGCTGCAGGCCTTCGGCTTCGCCATGGGACCCTTTCGCATGTACGACGTGGTTGGCGTCGATCTCGAATGGCGTGCCCGCACCTTGGCCGGACAGGGTATGGACAGCCCGCTGGTGCAGGTCGACAACGCCCTGTGCGAGCTGGGGCGCTTTGGCCAGAAGACCGGTCAAGGCTATTACCACTATGCCGCAGGCAGCCGCGAGGCTGGCCACGACGCAATGGTCGATGCCCTGGTGGAGCGGATTGCCAATGACCTCGGTTATCGCCGACGGCTGATCAGCGACCAGGAGATCGTCGAGCGCTGCATGCTGGCGCTGGTCAACGAAGGGGCGAAAATCCTCCAGGAGAACATCGCGGCCACCCGCCATGACGTCGACCTGGTCTACCTCAACGGTTATGGTTTTCCGGCAGCACTCGGTGGGCCGCTGAGCTGGGCCGATGCCCAGGGCCTGGCGTCGATTCAGGCGCGTCTGGAGGATCTGCGCGGCAGGTTCGGTGAACATTGGCACGCCGCGCCCCTGATTGACCGTTTGGTGGCCGCAGGCAAGGGGTTCGCCGACGTAGAGCAGGGCCGGGTATGAATGATCAGGCCGTGCGCCATGCCATCAGTCAACCGCAGCGTGAAGCCTTTCGCCATTTCCAGCCGATCTCCACGCGCTGGCACGACAACGATCTCTATGGCCACGTCAACAATGTCGTCTACTACAGCTTCTTCGACAGTGCGGTGAACCGCTACCTGGTCGACAGCGGTGGACTGGATATTCACCACGGCGAAGTGATCGCCTATGTGGTCAACTCCAGCTGTGACTACTTTGCCTCCGTTGCGTATCCCGAGCACATTGAGGTCGGTCTTGCAGTGAGCAAGCTGGGCAACAGTTCGGTGCACTACGCCCTGGGCATTTTCAAGGCCGGAGAGCAGCAGGCTTGCGCGGTGGGGCGGGTTGTCCACGTCTTCGTCGAGCGCGCCAGCAACCGACCGGTGCCGATTCCCCACGCGATGCGTTTGGCCTTGAGCCGTCTTTGTGCTGACTGATTCGAGGGCGTGTTTTGCCCCTCAGCGCCCGCGGTAGGCGCCTGGGGCGCAACCGAACCAGCGCAGGCAGGCACGGTGAAAGCTTTGTACGTCGCTGTAGCCAAGCTGGTCAGCGATCTGCACCAGCTCCAGCGTACTGTCATGCAGCAGGTCCTCGGCGCGGTATCGGCGGTACTCGTCGAGCAATTCCGAAAAGCTCCAACCCAATGCTTTCAGGCGCCGCGCCGCGGTGCGTTCGAGCAAGTGCTGGCGGCTGCAGAACAGCGGCCAGCGCTCAGCATCGACCAGGTGCACGGCGAGGTGATCGCTGGCCAGCTCGAGCAAGGTCGGTTGGCTGTTGCGCTGGGTCTGTTGCAGCAGGCCCACCAGCATTTGCTCCAGCGCCTGGTTTCCGGGAGTGAGCGTTTGTTCGAAAAGCTGCGGGTCAAGGTGGATGCCATGCTCGCCATGGCCCCAGCTGACCGGCGCGCGCCACGCCTGCGGGTGTGCGCCGGTATCGGCAGGCGCCGGGTGGGCCAGCTCGATGGCAAGGATCGGGTCCTGGTCCAGGCCGCTGGCCAGCAGCTTGCGGCGCAGCAGGCTGCAAATACTGGTGAGCATGTAATCGGTGATCGGCGCGCTGGCTTTGAGGCTGCCGCAGTCTTGCAGACGCAGGGTGACCTGCTGCTCGCTACGCTCGATGCGCGCGCGGAAATGGCCGTTGAAAAACGGAAAATACTCGACGAAAAAAGCGCAAGCGCTGTCCAGTGACGCCGCCACATCGAACAGGTAGGTCAGGCCGTTGGTGGCGGTGGAGACGAAACGCCGGCCGGCGGCCAGACCGATCAGCGGGTCTGCGCTCTCTGCCAGGGCCAGGGTCCAGAAACGTCGCGACAGCAACAGCGGCACGCGCAGAAAAGGTGTGCGCAATTCGAACAGGCTGCGGCGAAACACAGCTTCAATCATTGCTTGATCGACACCACGGGACTGCAGTTCCTCAATGGCCGGCAGCAGGGTAGGGGCATAGAAAGCATTGGCGGGCGCAGGGTTCATGAGCGGTCCATCAGCAAGTTTTGATCCACCTTGAGGATGGCTTCGATCATAGCCTGCGCGGCGGGCGTCAGGCTGCTGCCGGCACGGCTGACGATGCCGTACTGCAGTTGCAGGTCGGGATTGTTGGCATCCAGATCAACGAAGCTGAGTAGATGAAGCTCACCGGCATCGACGCGCTCGCTGAGAGCTTCGGCAGTGGCCAGGCCGATGGCATCCGAACGCATCACTACCCGGCGGATCGCATCGAACTGGGCGCACTCGACACTGGTGACAAAGTCCTCTGTGCCCTGGGCGCGAGCGAGGATTTTGCGGATCATTGGCGGGATGCGCGTGCCGGCAATCGGGTAGTCGAGCAGGGCGCTGAGCTTGAGCGGCCCGCCGTCGGCCAGCGGGTGCCCGGCGCGGCAGAAAAAGCGCCCGCGCCTTGGTCGCAGGACCTGCACCTGATAACGCGGATCGTCTTTGAAATAGCGCGAGTCGGCGACCAGAAATTCGATCTGCTGCTCCTTCAGCCAGATCCCCAGCTGCTCCCAATCACCCTGGTGAAAGCGCGCGCGCACCAACGGGTGGTCGTGGATGAACTGCGCCAGCGCCTCGGGCACCAACAATTGAGCCGGATAGGGACCGCTGCCGAAGCTTAGCTCGCCGCCCTCCAGGCCGTTGTACTGGAGCAGCTCGTTGTGCAGCGTCTGGCTGCCGGCCAGCAGGCGCCGGGCATGTTGCAGCACGAGCTGGCCCTGGCCGGTCAGGCGGAATTCGCGGCTGCCGCGCTCGACCAGAACGCAATCCAGATCGCGCTCCAGAGTCTGGATACTGCGGCTGAAGGCCGGCTGGCTGAGGTTGACGGCGTCGGCGGCGCGGACAAAGCCGCGGTAATCGGCCAAGGCTACAAAGTGACGCAGTTGGCGAAGGTCCACCATGCACCTCTTGCATGTTGTAGATACTTTTTATGCATTTGATCGATAGTCTAGCGGCTGGCATAAGTCTAGTCCTGTCCTTTTTTGCGACCCGTCATGTTTGCTGCAGCCTTTGTTTCCAGTGCTTTCATCCGTACCTTGGTGGCTCATGCCCAGGGTTGTGGCCTGCCGGTCGAACGGCTGTTGCAGCGTGCCGGTATCGAGCCAGGCTGGCTCGAAGGGCACGGCAGGGTTCCGGCATTGCTGGTCGAGCAGTTTCTCGAGGAATGTGAGGCAGCCGGCGCCGGGCGCGACTTCGGCTGCGAGCTGGTGCCGGGCATGGCTACTCACTCGTTGCAGGGGCTGAACATCCTCCTCGACTCCGCCGCCACCGTACGTGCCAGCCTTGAGTGTTTTATCCGCTACCTGCCGCTGGTGACCAACTGCATACGGGTCACCCTGGAAGAAGACGCAGGCCAGGCACTGCTGCAGGTACGCCGCTACCAGCACCAGCCGCATCACTACATGCTCGATGCCGCGGTACTGAGCCTGGTGCGCAATATTGCCCGGCGTGCCGGCAAACCGCCCGCCAGCCTGTTCAACCACGTGAGCCTGTTGGCCGGGCAAGCGGCGGGGCCCTGGTTGCACGGCTGGGGCGTGGCGAGCTCCGAGGGGCAATGGCTGAACCTGCAACTGGCGCCGCGGGCGTTGGACCTGGCATTACCCGGAGCCAATGCCTTCCTGCACCAGAGCATGCTGCGCCAGTGGCAGGGTGCGACCGATGACGGTGGACGCAAGGACAGCCTGCAATTGGCCCGGCACTGGCTGAGCGCGGGCGATCAGCCGATCGAGCGCATCGCCGAGCGCCTCGGCTACCGGCAACCGAGCAACTTTATCCGGGCCTTTCGCAAGCAGTTCGGGGTGACCCCGAAACAATTTCGCCTGAACGCTTTGCAGGTGGTGTAACGGCGGTGCCGGTTGTGTGTGGATGATCGTTTTTTGTCGTGCGCCGCTTGTGTCTGGCGCCGGCTGCTTGGGCATCTTGATCGAGCTGCGTAATCCAACTGGAGCTCGATAATGACAACAATAAGCTCAACCCGGGCGGGCCTGCGCCCGGACAGCGGTGGCCGCTCACCGTTGATTCTGGCGATGCTGGCGGCTGTCGCTGCGCCTGCCCAGGCGACCACGTTCGACATCAATGAAGACTGGAGCTTTACCACCCGAAGTACCCTGAGCTTGGGCAGCAGCTGGTCGACCCAGAGCCCCGACCGGCATCTGATGACCCGCGCCAACGCCTTGCAGGCCCAGGGTGTCACGGCGGATGGCAGCAGTGTCAGCGCCGATGACAACCGCCTCAACTTCAAGAAGGGCGACCCGATCTCGCAGACCTTCAAGGGCCTCACCGACTTCAGTATCGATGGCCAGGGGCAGGGCGCGTTCCTGCGTCTCAAGTACTGGTACGACCATGCCTATGAAACCCGTGACGGTCGCTTCAAGGACTTCGATGACAGTGGCTGGGACGACCTGGCCAAGTTCCAGGGTTTCGAAGCGTTGGATGCCTATCTGTGGAAGGACCTGGAACTGGCCGGCCATCCGCTCAACGTCAAGCTCGGCAAGCAGGTGCTGTCGTGGGGCGAGGCCCTGTTGATCCAGAACGGCATCAACGTCATCAACCCGCTGGATATCACCGCCTTCAACCGCCCAGGCGTCGAGATCAAGGAAGGTCAGTTGCCGGTGGAGATGCTGTCGTTCAGCTTCGGCGTCTCCGACACCACCAACCTTGAAGGCTTCTACCAGTACAACTGGCGGCCCAGCGTGCTCGATGGCTGCGGGACCTTCTTTGCCGGCAGTGATGTGATCCAGCCCGGCTGCGGACCTTTGTACCTGAGCCAGGTGCTGACTGATCAGCAGATGCAAGCCAGCGGCCTGTTTGCCAGTTCACGGGGCAACGAATCGCCTTCGGACAGCGGCCAGTTCGGCTTCGCCCTGCGCCAGATGCTGCCGGCGCTCAACGATGCCGAGGCGGCGCTGTATTTCATCAACTACCACTCGCGCCTGCCGTACCTGACCCTGGACGCGCGCAACACCAGCTTGCCGGGCAACTTCCCCGGCGGCGGACAGGGGCCGAGCTATGCCGCCGCGTTCCCGGAAAACATCCGCTTGTACGGGCTGAGCCTGACCGCCGTGGAACCCTACAGCGGCATCTCCCTGGCCACCGAGCTGAGTTACCGGCCAAACCTGCCGCTGGCCCTCAATGCACCCGACGTCACCACGGCGGTGGTCTCTGGCGCGGCGGGCAGCTCCTGGGTCGAATTGCCCGCAGGTTTTAACAATCGCGCCGGTGATCGTCTCGATGGCTGGCAGCGCAAGGGCGTGTGGCAATGGACCGGCTCGGCCACCCAGGCCATTGACAACGTGCTCGGTGCGACGCGCCTGAGCCTGTTTGGCGAAGTCGGCGTGGTGCATATCGAGGGGCTGGGCGATGAGCGCCTGGGGCGCAACGCCGCCTTCGGCCGCAGTGCGCCGCGCAATGGCAGCGCCTGCAACACCGTGGCGTCCGGGGTGACCAACCGCTACTGCACCGACAAGGGCTTTGCCACCGACTGGTCCTGGGGCTACCGCCTGCGGGCAAGCCTTGAGTACAGCGATGTGCTGCCCGGGATCAACCTGATCCCGGCAGTCAACTGGCGTCATGACCTCGAAGGTTACTCCTATGACCCGCTCGGGCCGTTTCAGGAGGGGCAGCAGGCCCTGGGTCTGAGCCTCACCGCCAACTACCTCAACGACTACAGCGTGGAGCTGGCCTACAACGCCTTCTTCGGCTCCAACGACTACAGCACCCTGGATGACCGCGACTTCGCCTCGGTCAGCTTCAAGGTTGATTTCTAAGGAGAACAATAAAAATGCGTATTCATCCCCTGTTACTGGCCCTGACCTGTGTCAGCACCTGCGTTCTGGCCAAGAGCAATGACCTTGTTGCCTTGGACAAGACCCTCACACCTATGGGCTCGGAGCGCGCCGGCAATGCCGACGGCAGCATTCCGGCCTGGACCGGCGGCCTCGACCAGCGCGCCGGCAGCCTTGATGGCAACGGTGGCTACAGTGATCCGTTCGCCAGCGAAAAGCCGCTGTTCACCATCACGGCGCAGAACCTTGCGCAGTACCAGACCGCGCTCAGCCCTGGCCAGGTGGCCATGTTCAAGCGCTATCCGGCCAGTTACCAGATGCCGGTCTACCCCAGCCATCGCAGTGCCCGCTTGCCGGCAGAGATCCTTGCCGACAGCCGCAGCAACGCCAGCAAGACCACCCTGGCCGATGGTGGCAACGGCCTGCATGACTACAGCCGTGGCATCCCGTTCCCGCTGCCGACCGAAGGCATGGAGGTGATGTGGAACCACATGAGTCGCTGGCGCGGTGGCAGCTACGAACGCTTGAGCAGCATTGCCCTGGTGCGTGAGAACGGCGCGGTCAGCTATATCCGCGCCCAGTCACTGGTCAGCTTCGCCGAAGCGATCAGCGGTCTTGAGCCCAAGGCCAACGTGCTGTTCATGTTCAAGAGCCGGGTGCTGGAACCGGCGCGCCTGGCGGGCGAGACCGTGCTGGTGCATGAGCCGGTCGACCAGGTGGTCGAGCCGCGTTCAGCCTGGCAGTACCTGCCGGCCCAGCGCCGGGTGCGCCGCGCGCCGATGTTGGCCTATGACAACAGTGCCCGTTACAGCAACGGCCTGATCACCGCCGATAACATCGACGGCTTCAATGGCGCGCCGGACCGCTTCGACTGGAAGCTGATCGGCAAGCAGGAACTGTACATCCCTATAACAGTTACCGCCTCGGCAGCCGGGCGCTGAAACTCGACGAACTGGTCAAACCCAACCACATCAACCAGGCCTATACCCGCTACGAGAAGCATCGGGTCTGGGTGGTTGAAGCCACGCTCAAACCGGGCGCCCGGCATATCTACAACAAGCGGCGTTTCTACGTGGATGAAGACAGCTGGCAAATTGCGCAGATTGATCAGTACGACAGCCGTGGCGAGTTGTGGCGCAGTTCAGAGTTGCACGCGATACAGCACTACGATCATGATTTCACCTACAACGTGCTGGAAACTTCCTACGACCTGATCTCGGGGCGTTATTACGCGGGCGGTTTGAGCAACGAAGAAAAGACCCCGATGCGGGTTGGCTTCACGGCGAAAACCGACGACTACACACCTTCAGAGTTGCGGCGCTGGGCCAAGTAATACAAGCCCTGCGGGGGTTGCTGGCGCTGAGGCCAGCAACCCCCGCAAGCCGTTCACGGTGTAACGATATTGAACTGCGGGCTGAAGGTGTCGAGGGTACCCAGCAACGCGGCGATTTTCTTGCCGTCGCCTTCGACCTTGATCAAGCCTTTTTGCATCGCCGTGGGGAAGTCCAGCTGCTTGAGGCTGACCTGCTCCAGGGTCGCCTTGCTCATGCTCAGGCCCGCATCAGCCTTGGGGTTGAGGCCTTCGCGGTGAGTCAGCACGCCGTTGCGCAGGGTCAGGTTGAAGGCCTGCTCGGGGTCGGTGAAGCGCCAGTTGAGGTTCATGTCATGGCCGACCGCCTTGTCGACATCCACGCGCACCGCCATGAAGTCGAAGAACATCTGCGGGGTGAGGGCTCGCACCATGTCGACTGACACCGAACTGCCGACCTGGCTCGGCACGCCGTTGCGCAGCTCCATGGCACCGGTCAGGTAGATGTTGCGCCAGTTGGCATTCTCGCTCTGATAACCCAACTGCTCCAGGGCCTCGGCCTGGATGGCGCGCGCCTTGGCATTGTCGGGCTCGGCGAACAGCAACTGGTTACCCAGCTGCGCGGCCCAGCGGTACTCACCCTTGTCCATCGCGGCGCGAACCTTGTCCAGTACCGCTTCGCTACCGCCCATGGCCTCAATGGTGAGCCGTGCGCTCTCCACCGGCGGCAGCGGGTTGAGGTTGGCCGGGTTACCGTCGTAAAAGCCCATGTAGCGTTGGTACACCGCACGCGAGTTGTGGCTTAGCGAGCCGTAGTAGCCCTGGGTGTACCACTTGTTCTGCAGCTCGCCCGGCAGTTTCTGCATGTTCTGGGCGATTTCCATCGGCGTCAGGCCCTGATTGAGCAGGTGCAGGGTACGGTCGTTGAGAAAGGCATACATGTCGCGCTGGTCGGCGAGCAAGGTACGCACCGATTCCGCGCCCCAGGTCGGCCAGTTGTGCTGGCCGAACAGCACCTCGGTCTTGTCGCCGTAACGGCTCAGGCTGGCATCTAGGTACTGCGACCAGGCCTTGGCATCGCGCACCTGGGCACCGCGTGGGGTGAGGATGTTGTGCATGGTCTGCGAGGCGTTTTCGGCAATGCCCAGGGCCTTGAACTGCGGCAGGTAGAAGTTCATTTCCGAGGGTGCTTCGGTGCCTGGGGTGAGCTGGAACTCCACCTCAATACCGGCGATGCTGCGCGTCTCGATCGGCTTGTCGATCAGGTCGGTGGGCGCAATCAGGGTGATGCTGCCACCGACGGCCACGGCCTTGCCGATGGCGGCGTCGACCTGGCCCTGATCGCCGCGCGGCAGGTACAGGCCGAACTGGTACTGGGCGCGGCGGCTCATGGCGTTACCGGCATAAACGTTCTCGCTCATCACGTGTTCCATGAACCCGCTGGGGGCGAACACCTTGACCTTGCCGGCGTTGACGTCGGCCTCGTCGATCACACCGCGCACACCGCCGAAATGGTCGGTATGGGTATGGCTGTAGATCACCGCCACCACCGGTTTGCGTGCACGGTTCTGGTAATACAGGTCGAGCGCGGCACGGGCGGTTTCGGCGGTGGTCAGCGGATCGATGATGATCAGGCCGTTGTCGCCTTCAATGATGGTCATGTTGGCCAGGTCCAGGCCGCGCACCTGGTACAGCCCGGGGACCACTTCGAACAGACCTGCATGGTTATTCAGTTGCGCCATGCGCCAGAGACTGGGGTTGACGGTGGCGGGGCTGTCTTTCTGTTTGAGAAAGTCATAGCTGGCCAGGTTCCAGATCGGCTTGCCGTTGGCATCCACCACTTGGCCCTTGAATGGCGCGATCAGCCCGCGGCTGACGGCGGCGTAGTCGGCATTATTGCTGAACGGCCGCTGTTCGAGCATGGCGGCGTTGCTGGCGCGGGTTTGCTCACTGGCGGGTTCGGCGTACACAGATTGGCTTAGACAGGCGAGGGCGATCAGGCTCGCCAGGTGCTTGCGTGGGAACGGGGTGGAAAGGGGCATGGTGTCTCCGTTTTCTTGTCGTTATGGCACACCCCCTCGAGGTTAAGGCCCGGCTTGCGGTACTCGACAAGCCGTCAACGACAAAAACCATGCAGCAACTGCTGTTACTTAGTTAACTGTGTTTGAGGACAAGGCACTGTAGCCCGGCACCTGTGGGAGCTGGCGAAGCCGGCGAGGGGCCGGTACAGACCACAACAAACCGCAGCCAGGTTTTGCGACCGCTGTGCGGCCGATCGCCGGCTTCGCCAGCTCCCACCGTTCAGGTATAACCGAAATGCACCGCCAGCCATGCGTTCGGCAGTGCAGCGGGAAACTGATAGCGTCTCGATACACACTTGTGTGGGCCGGCCCGGCTGTGTCGGGCATCGCCAGCAAGGCTGGCTCCCACAGGTGTTCAACCGTCTTCAAACCAGGTGCTCTTGTCAGGTCGACCCAAGCAGGCGAGCACTCCGAAGTACTACAATCCCTCCCGGCGCACATGCTTGACTAGCAACTTCTCCAGTTTCTCCCACAACAGCGGTTCAGTGCTGAACGCCACATTGAAGCGCATCCACCCGGTGGCCTGTGAATCGACCATGAACAGCTGTCCGGGGCCGAGCATGATGCCTTGCTCCAGCGCGTCGTCGACCAGCGCTGCGCTGTCGGCAATCGCCGGGTGGCGGGTCCACAGGTACATGCCTTCGTCACCTTCGATAAAGCGCTCGAAGCCGAGCCGGGTGAGCTGCTCGCTGACTTCATGCTGAGCCTCGGCTAGGCGTTGGCGCAGGCGTTTGAGGTGTTTGCGCCAGCGACCGTCGGTGATCGCCGCGTACACCACCCGCTCCATGACCTGGGAGGTGGTCAGGCCCGAGCGCATTTTCAGGTGCAGCAGTTGCTGCATCAACTCCGGGTTGGCCAGCATGAAGCCAACGCGCACGTTGGGCGAGATGCTCTTCGAGTAGCTGCCGACGTACACCACCTGCTGAAGTTGATCGAGGCTGGTCAGGCACGGCAGCGGTTCGTTGATCATGTCGGCATAGAGGTTGTTCTCCACCAGGCGAAAGCCATGCCGGGCGGCCAGCTGCAACAAGCGGTGCAGTTGGGCCAGCGGTGTCCGAGAGCTGGTCGGGCTGTGCAGGTGCGGCTGGGTGAAGAACACCGTCGGGCGATGGTGTTCGAGCAGGCGCTCAAGATGGTCGAGGTCGTAGCCGTTCGGGGTGCGCGGCACGCCGAGCAGGGTCGCGCCCTGAAAACGCAGGATGCTCATCAGGTTGGGGTAGCCAGGGTCGTCCACCAGCACCACATCGCCCGGACGCACCAGGGTACGCACGGCTAGGTCCAGGGCCTGGCTGGCGCCATGGGTAAGCATCAGTTGGTTGGGATTGGCGACGATGCGCAGGTCCTGCTGCAGGTTCTGCGCGGTGAGGGTGCGCAGTTCGAGCAAGCCCATGGGGTCGCCATAACCACTGAGTTCGAGCACGCTGCTGGCTACCTGACGCATGCCGCGGCGCAGACCGTCCTCGAACATCCAGTCGTTGGGCAGCCAGCCGCAACCGGGCTTGAGCGCCAGCTGGCGGCTTTCGAAGATTTGCTGCAGGTACCACTCGGAGTTGAACGCCGGTTTGCCCGGCGCAGGTTCGTTGGCCTGGCTGTCGATCAGTTCCACCGCCGAACGGTTGACGAAGAACCCGGCATTGCCCCGGCTTACCAGCAAACCCTGGGCCACCAGACGGTCGTAGGCTTCCACCACGGTAAAGGTGCTGACCGAGTAGGTGGCGGCGAAGGCGCGGATCGAGGGCACCTTGGCGCCGGGTTTGAGGGTCTGGTTCTCGATCAGTTCACGCAACCCGTTGATGATCTGGTTGACCAGCGGCGGCGATGCGTCGGGACGTAATTCAAGCATTCGGAAGCTGTGCCTTCAGGTGTGCGTAACGCCGGGCGCCTGCAGGGTGCGGGGTGTACTGCATTGGCGGCCTGTACAGTGCAGTGAACTATTCATCGCGCTGTGCATGGCTCTCTGTGTCATACATTTTTACATTAGGGGCCTGTAATCGCTAGCTAAACAACGCTGAAGCACCTGCGGTTTCAAGAGTTTCCTTGCATAAAAAGAACAGAAGGTAGCCACTGATGGACGCAACATCCACATCCACTTCCGCAGGGAAGGTGGAGCACGAGAGCAAGCTCAGCGCTTCGCTCAAATCACGCCACCTGACCATGATGTCGATCGCCGGAGTCATCGGCGGCGCGTTGTTCGTCGGTTCCGGCAGCGTGATCCATAGCGCAGGGCCGGCGGCCATCCTGGCCTACCTGGCCGGTGGCATCCTGGTCGTGCTGATCATGCGCATGCTCGGTGAGATGGCGACTTCCTCGCCCGACACCGGCTCGTTCTCCACCTACGCCGAGCGCGCCATCGGCCGCTGGGCCGGCTTCACCATCGGCTGGCTGTACTGGTGGTTCTGGGTCATCCTCATGGCCTGGGAAGCTTATGTAGCAGGCAAGATCCTCCACGGCTGGTTCCCCTCGGTCAGCGTTAACGTGTTCGTTCTGGCTACCACGCTGGTGCTGATCAGCGTCAACTTCTTCAACGTCAAACACTACGGGGAGTTCGAATTCTGGTTCGCCCTGATCAAGGTGGTGGCGATCATATGTTTCCTTGTGGTCTGCGGCCTGGCGGTGGTCAACCTGTGGCCCAGTGGCGAGGTTCACGGCCTGAGCAACCTCACCGCCCAGGGCTTCATGCCCAACGGCATGGAATCGGTAGTGGTGGCCATGCTCGGGGTGATGTTTGCCTTCCTCGGCGCCGAGATTGTGACCATTGCTGCCGCCGAGTCGAAGAACCCGTCCGAGCAGATCGTCAAGGCGACCAACTCGGTGGTCTGGCGCGTGTGCCTGTTCTACGTCGGTTCGATCTTCCTGATCGTTGCCCTGGTGCCCTGGAACGACCCGCTGATGGGCCAGTCCGGCTACGGCTCGTACCGCCGTACTCTGGAACTGCTGGGCATCCCCTATGCTGAACTGGTGATGAACTTCGTGGTGCTGACCTCGGTGAGCAGCTGCCTGATCTCGGCGCATTACACCGCCTCGCGCATGCTGTTCTCGCTGTCGACCCGCGGTGATGCACCGTCGTTCTTCAAGATCACCCGTGCCGGTACCGGTGTGCCGGTGTTCTCGATCATCGGCTCGTGCTCGGTGGCGGTGTTCGTCGCGCTGATCAACTTCAGTGACACCCTGCGTCCGAAAGACGTGCTCGACGTGCTGATGAACACCACCGGCATGATCGCGCTGCTGGTGTACCTGGTGATCGCTTTCTCGCAACTGAAGATGCGCCGCAAGCTGGAAGCCGAAGGCAAAGAAATTCGCCTGAAGATGTGGCTGTTCCCGTGGCTGACCTACCTGGTGATCGTGTTCATCATCGGCTGCCTGGTGACCATGGCGTTCGTGCCGGACTACCAGGTACTGGTGTTCTCCACGGCGGCTGCGGCCATTGTCGTGGCGCTGATGGGCGCATTTCAGCATGTGCGGGCAGCGAAAAAAGCCGTTGCCTGATGTACTGATCCGCCAAGTCTGAAAACCACACGCCTGCTGCAAGGGCAGGCGTGTGCATTGACTCACTCGCTGCTGACCACCCGGTTGCGGCCAGCTTTTTTCGCCGCATACAGACGCCGGTCCGCAGTGGCGACCAGATCCTCCAGTTCCTGGCAGCCATCGGCGCGCAGTTCCGCTACGCCGATCGACACCGTCAGGCGGATTTCCAGCGACGGTGCTCCGACCAGCAGCGTACCTGCTTCGGGCACGCACACCGACTTCGCCGTGGCCGCACGCAGCTGTTCGGCCATCTGCATTGCCTGCTCCAGTGAGGTATCGGGCATCAGCACACAGAACTCTTCGCCGCCATAGCGCACTACCAGATCCTGGGGCCGTGCCAGTGCCCTGCACAGGGTGGCCATGTGTTTGATCACCTCGTCTCCGGCGCTGTGTCCCCAGGTGTCGTTGATGTTTTTGAAGTGGTCGATGTCGAGCATCCACAAGGCCACCGGCTGATCCTCGCGCAAACGCTGGACCAAACCGCCGAAGTCGGACTGCAGGCGTCGGCGGTTGGCCAGTTGGGTCAGGCCGTCGACCAGGCCCATTTCGCGCAGTTGCCGGTTCAGCCGTAGCTGACCTTTGAACAGACGGTCGACGACATACAGGGTCAGGGCCATCAATACGCCGAGCAACGCCCAGACACCGAGAAACAGAATGTCCAACTGCGAGTTGACCGCTGCGCGCAAGTCGTGGGCGCTGATGTAGTTGGTCAGCATCAGGTCGATCCCAGGCAGCTCGCGGTATTGCAGGTAGCCCTGGTCGAGCTTCAACATGCCGTGGTCACGCTGGAACAGCATCGGAATGGACAGCTTTATATTCGCAGCCGACACGCTGTTCAGCCAGTTACCCTGATGCGCTTTGAACGCCTTGTCACTAGAGGCGAGCAGGCTGCCTTCGTCGTCAATCAGCGCATGCCGCTCATCGCTGGCGGTGGTTTGATAGAGGTAACTCTGCAGTTTGGTCTGCGGTACATCGTAGATCAGTGCGCCGCGCATTACCGCATCGAGGTACACCGGCGTACTCAGCAGCACGTGCGGCATGCTGTCCAGAACACTGCCCGGCAGAGGATGAAAGGTGATGTCGAGGTCTTCGATGTTGGCGCGGTTCAGGCTCATCAGTGGCGAGCGGGTGAAATTGCGCAGGATCGGCTCCAGCTGCGCATCGCGCACCGCCGGGTAGGCGATGACAATGCCGGAGGTGGTCAGGAACATGATCCGCGCCAGGTTGGTTTCACCCTGGAACTGCGCGGGCAACACCTGACTCATGGCCCGTGACAGGTGCAAGTCTTCAATCAGTTGCTGCGGGTCGCGGCTCAGCCCCGGAATACTCTCTGCCTGGGCATTTCCCAGCGCCCGTACCGGCGCATCGGACTTTGGTACCGACAGCCCCCAGACCGCTTGCTGGCTATCGCGCATTGCCGACTCAATGTCTTCGTTACGGCGCATGGAGGGTTGGTTGCGGGCTTCGATCAACACCCGTTCCGCGATATTGCGCATGAACTGCAATTGGCTCTTGCCGTTGAGAATCACCGTCTCGATGGCTAGCGCCTGCAAGTGCAGATTGTGCTCGCGCTCCTGCAGTTCACGCTGCTGCAGCTGGTAGTACTGACGCCCGGCGAGTACCAGGGTAATGGCGAAGGCAGCGAGAAAACACAAGATGACCGTGCGCCGGGGGCGTGCGCAGGCGATGGGTAAAAAACGTCGGGGCTGCGGCGTCGGCGATTGTTGCGACATCAAGGCTTTCCACTGGCAAGTGAGCCGTGATTATAGGTGCTGCTGGCCGCGCCGCAGGCCAGACGCCCGCCAGGTACGACCTGGCGGGGGGAAGACTCAGAACGGATTGTTCAGGTCGATGCCGGACTTGCCCGGAGCGAGGATGTTGTTGGGATCAAGGGCGCGCTTGATCGCGTGCTCGAGCTTGCGTTTGACCGGCCCGTAGCTTTGCGCAACGCGCTCCTGGAATGCCGTGTTGACCCGGTACACGGCGTAACCCTGTTGCTCGAAGACATCCAGCAGTTCGGCGAAACAGGCGTTGGCGCGTTGGGTTTCCTCGGGGCTGGTGCGGTCGTACAGCACGTCGATGACATGGTGCATGTCGCGCCAGCCGACGATGAACTCGCCGACGTAGTCCAGGCCATGTTTGTTGAGAATCTTCTTGGCCAGGGCCTGCTGCTTATCGCACTCGCTGCCGCGCGCCTGGCTGACTGGTGCAAACCACATCGAGCCACCACCGCCACGCCAGTTGTACAGGCCGAATTCCTGCAGGTTGGGCACACCGGACATCAGCTGCGCACGGTACTTGAAGGGCTGGGTGTCGCCGGCCTCGTCCTCGGTGACGATACGGCCCTTGCCCAATTGCTTGAGCGCGCCGGTAACGATCTTCCAGTTCACATCGACCTGTTCCTGGGTGCCGTAGAGGGCGGCGTAGACGTTCCAGGCACCGAGGTTCTTGTCTTTCTGGATCTGTTTGAGGATGGCGTCGGAAGTGGCGCCGGGCTCACTGGTGTAGTCGCTGCGGCGGGTGTTGCAGGTCGATGCTTCCCACAGCACGCCGGCGATCACCACCGAGTTGGGGATGACCTGGGCGATGCGCAACGGGCGGATGAATTCGACGATCTCGGCGATATCCGATTCATTCTCGAATTTGATTTCAAACGGCTTGAATACCGGTGGCTTGGGCATCAGCCAGAAACCCATCTTGGTACAGATGCCGTAGTTGGCCTGGGTGAACATGCCATCCAGGGTCGGGCCGTAGCCCCACTTGAACACCTGCCAGGCGTTGTCGCCTTTGACCCCGCCCATGCCGGTGCGATAGACGTCGCCATTGGCCAGCACCACTTCCATGCCGCATTGCATCAGGAAGTGTTCGCCGTAGGGGGTATAGCCGACGCCACGGTCCATGGTATTGCCCAGCGGCCCGGCAATCGCAGAGGGCGCGGAAAACGACAGCATCAGGGGCAGCTTGTGTTCCTGGATGTAATCGTAGAGCTGTTGGTAGGTCACCCCGGGTTCGACCAGGGCGGTACACAGTTCAGGATCGACATGAAGGATCTTGTTCATCTTCTTCAGGTCGAGGATCACCTGGCCGCGCTGTCCGGGTGCCGCCGAGCCATAACCGAAGTTGCGCCCGGTGGAAATGGTCCAGACCGGAATCCTGAACTGGTTGCAGATCTTCACCACGCCCTGCACCTGTTCCACCGTGGTCGCGGTGACGGCCGCCGAGGGCGCATGTTCGGCGTTGTCCACGGCCATCATGATCTTGTTGTAGGGGATCAGTTGCTCATCCTTGACCAGGACATTGTCGTCGCCCAGCAGGGCACGGAACTGGGCAAGGGCTTGCTCGAAACGGGCAGCATCGACGCCGCGAGGCAGCAGGGTGTTGGCAGTTGTTTGGCTCATGTTGGAGTCCTTCAGACTTCGATCGAGAACGACACGTAGGTGCCGCTCAGTGCTGAGGTGCGGCTGCTGATCAGCGGCGCCTGGCCGGTATCGGTGCTGCCGAGAACGGCCAGGGCGTAACCGAGGGTGGCGGCCCATTGATCGCCAGCCTGGCCACGGCTGCTGCTGGCCAGTTGCAGGGTCGGTGCCGGGCTGTGCAGGCGTTGCTCGTGCAGGCTGAAACCCTGGCCGCAGGCGTGCAGTTGCTGGCCCAGTTGCAGGGCGCAGCCGTGCGAGGCCTGGGCGCTGAGCAGACGGTGTGCGGAGCGACCCGCAGCCGTGCTGTGCTGGCCCAGCCACTGCACACGTGCGCCAGCGCTGCGGGCCAGGTCGACGATCAGCGCGGCGCTGGCATCGTCGAGCAGGCCGATCAGGCGCTGCGGTTGACCGCTGGCAAGGCGTTGCTGCAGGTCAAGCAAAGCTGCCAGGTCTGCGCTTGCGGGCATTACCTGCAGCGCTGGTGCCGCCTGACTGGCTTGCATGCCCTGGACAAATGCAGAGCGGGCAACCTCGGCGCTGACCAGCGCCAGGCTCGCTGCCCGGGCGTGAGCGGGGCGGCCCAGTACACTGTTGGCCAGGCTCAGGCTGGAACTGCTCAGGGCGACACCGGCCAAACCGCCCAGGGCCATGCCCTTGAGCAGCGAACGACGTTCGACTTTGATCATCACAGTCCCCTCAAGGTTTGGCCGACGGCGCAGGGGATTTGGCGATGTAGTCGCCCACCTGTTGCAGTGCGTTATCGTCGATGAACGAGGCGGGGAAGGCGGGCATGGCGCGAAAGCCGTTGCGCACGATGGCGCTGATGTAGGCAGCGGGCAACTGCCGGCCTTTGAGCTGCGGGCCGACCTGGCCCTCATGGCAGTGGCCGCAGACTTTCGCATAAACGTTTTCGCCGCTCTTCCACACGCCATCGCCATCGGCGGCGGCAGTACCGGCGAGGAGCACCAGGGGCAAGGCAAGGCAGGTAGTAACGGTCCGTCGCACAGCCTGTTGGTTGGGCAGTAGGGACATTGTGGACTCCTTATTGTTATGGGGTGGTTCAGGCAATCAGAACGGGTAGTGGCGAGGCTGGTGTTGCACGGTGATCCAGTGGTCAGTGGTGAATTCGGCGATTGCCCAGTCGCCGTTGAAACGGCCGAGCCCCGAGTTCTTCTCACCGCCAAAGGGCGCGTTGGGTTCGTCGTTGACCGGGATGTCGTTGATATGGGTCATGCCCGCGTGCAGGCGTTGGGCGAACTGCACGCCACGCTCCAGGCTGGCGCTGAATACGGCGCTGGACAGCCCGTATTCGCTGCGGTTGGCCAGTTCCAGGGCGTGTTCGGTATCGCGTGCGGCCTGGATACCCACCAACGGGCCGAAGATCTCTTCATGGGCGATATTCATCTCGGCACTGACGTGACCGAACACATGCGGCGGCAGCACATTGCCCCGGGCCTGGCCGCCAAGCAGGAGCTGGGCGCCTTCGGCTTGAGCGATGGCAATTTTTTCCTCCAGGCCGGCCAGTTGCCGGGCGTTGATCACCGGGCCGATCACCGTGCCTGGCAGGCTCGGGTCACCGCAGGGCAGGGCCTTGACCCTTTCGACAAAGCGTTGGGTAAATGCTTCGAGCAGTGGCTGCTCGACGATGATGCGGTTGACCGCCATGCAGATCTGTCCCTGATGCAGGAACTTGCCGACTACAGCGGCATTGACCGCTTGTTCCAGGTCGGCATCGGCGAGGACCACGAACGGGCTGTTGCCACCCAGTTCCAGCGCCAGGTGCTTGAGGTGTTCGCCGCCGCTGGCGATGCGGCCGATGTTGCGCCCGACCTGCGTCGAGCCGGTAAACGAGATGAACGCCGGCACCGGGTGCGCGACAAAGGCATCACCAATCTCGGCGCCGGCACCCACGACCACGCTCAGCGCTCCGGCTGGCAACCCGGCTTCTTCGAAGATGCGCGCCAGCAGCAAACCACCGCTGACCGGGGTGTCGCTGGCCGGCTTGACCACCACGGTATTGCCCAGGGCCAACGCCGGTGCCAGAGAACGGGCAGTCAGGTGCAGAGGGAAGTTCCACGGGCTGATCACCCCGATCACGCCCAGTGGCTTGCGGTACACACGGCTTTCTTTACCGGGAATGTTGGAGCTGACGATGCGCCCGTGGACGCGGCTCGGCAGGCTCGCCGACTCCAGGGTAATGGCGCGGGCGGCGCCCCATTCGATCTGGGCCTTGATCCGGGTGCTTCCGGATTCGCGGATGATCCAGTCGATGATCTCTTCGCGACGCTCATCAAAGATACGTACCGCCTGAAGCAGCACCTGACTGCGTGCGGCGGGGGATTGCGCGGCCCAGGCCGGTTGTACCTCGCGGGCGCTGCGGTAGGCGGCGTCGAGGTCGTCGCGGTTGGCCAGAGGAATCTCGAGCAGGGTCTGCTGGTTGAACGGGTCGAGCACCGCCAGCGAGCGTTCGGCGCTGCCGGCACGCCAGTGTCCGGCCAACGGTTGCAGGTGAAGGTTCTGATAGGCAGGGCGGGTAGGGGTCATCGGCTTCTCTCTTGTTGTGTCGAAAAGGATTCGATGAACAGCCCATAACAACTATCGTGCCATGTCTTTTTTATGTGTAAAAAACTATATAAATCAATTGGTTGGATGTTGTTTTGGTTTTCGCATCAATAGTACTGAAGACATCAGGTGCGAAAATCTATGCAGAGAAGTCGCCAGGTGCAGAAAGCTCGACGCTGGCACCCCAGGACAAAATCCGGGCGGTAATCGGCCATTTCCGTACCCCGCTGCTGTCCTAGGCCTACAGGCCAATTGACCCGGCCAAGGTGCGGGGCATACTGCAAGACTTACCTTCTGCCTTTGGTATTGCCTCATGACACTTACAACACCTGGCAAGCCTGGCCGTACCGTCGACGAAGACTTTTTCCGACAGGTACTGGGGCGCCAGAAAAGCCTGATTGTCGACCGCGCCAGCCAGTTCGGCAGCAGCGGCCTGCCTTCCGCCGAGCAACTGGCGCAGTCCGTGGCCTTTGCTCCGCAGGACGGCAGTATCTGGCTGTGTGGCCAGCGCATGATGCTGCTGCAAGGCTCGGCCTTCGGCGCAATCCGCCGTGAACTGATCGACGCCCTGGGCCTGGACAAGGCCCGCGGTCTGCTCACGCGCATTGGCTGGCAAGCGGGTGCCCGCGATGCGGCCCAGGTCAGCGAACAGTGGCCAGAGGGCGACCACGCCAGCCTCTATAGTGCCGGCCCGCGCCTGCACATGCTTGAAGGCATGGTCAATGTCGAGGTGGTGCGCTTCGAGATCGATTCAGGTATCGGCCACTTCTACTCGGAGTTTCTCTGGCACAACTCCCTGGAAGTTGATGAGCACATCGCCGCCTACGGCCTGGGCGGGGAGCCGGCGTGCTGGATGGAAATCGGCTATGCCAGTGGCTACGCTTCGTCATTGCTCGGGCGCCTGGTGGTGTTTCGCGAGTTGCAGTGCCGGGCCATGGGCCATGCGGCCTGTCGGATTGTCGGCAAGCCGGCCGAGCAATGGGACGACATCGATGTCGACCTGGCCTACCTGGATCCGGGCGATTTTCTCAGCCGCAGCACCTATGCCTCGGCTGTCGATAAGCGCGTAGCCGAGCTGGAGGTGCCGGCTGACGGCAAGCAACTGGTGGGCATCTCGGCCAGCTTCGTTGCCGCCAGCCAGTTGCTGCAACGGGTGGCGCCGACCCAGGCCACCGTGCTGCTGACCGGTGAGTCCGGGGTGGGCAAGGAGTTGTTCGCGCACACCCTGCATCAAGCCAGTCGCCGCCAGCACACGCCGATGGTCGCGCTGAACTGTGCGACTTTGCCGGAAAACCTGATCGAGGCCGAACTCTTCGGTGTCGAACGTGGCGCCTTCACCGGTGCCGAGCGTTCGCGGCCAGGGCGTTTCGAACGGGCCAATGGCGGTACGCTGTTCCTCGATGAAATCGGCACCTTGAGCCTGCATGCCCAGAGCAAGATCCTGCGTGCCTTGCAGGAGGGCGAAATCGAACGGGTCGGTGGTACCGCATCGATCCAGGTTGATGTGCGGGTGATAGCCGCGACCAACCTCGACCTGCGCAAGGAGGTAGAAGCGGGGCGCTTTCGCGAGGACCTGTTCTATCGCCTGAACGTCTTCCCCATTCACTTGCCGCCGCTGCGCGAGCGTCGTGAAGACATCCCGTTGCTGATGAGCTATTTCCTGCGGCGCTTCAGCCAGCGCCATGGCCGTCAGTTGGCGGGCTTCAGCATGCGCCTGGTGAATGCGCTGTTGACCTATCGTTTCCCCGGCAATATCCGTGAACTGCAGAACCTGGTGGAGCGTGGCGTGATTGCGGCCAGCGATGGTGAAGTGATTGACGTGGTCCACCTGGCTGAAGCCGGCGCCCCGCTGATTGACTCGGCCATCGGCCTGACTGCCGAGGGGCATCTGGCCCTGGACATCGCGGCACCTCGGGTGGCAGAGGCTGAAACCGGACCCCGCAAGACAACTGAGAGCGCCCCAGAGCTGGCCAGCTTGCAGGCCTTCTTCAGCGGGCAGGAACGGGTGCTGGGCACTTCGCTGGAAGAAATCGAGCGACGCCTGGTACGCCTGGCGCTGGAGCGTTCGCAAGGCAACGTCACCGCGGCGGCGCAGATGCTCGGCATGAGCCGCGCCCAGGTCAGCTACCGGCTCAAGGGCAGCTGACCGGGACGCGGCAAGGGCTTACAGCGGCGTGGTGAACTTGAGCCAGTAGGCCTGACCCTCGGCACGGTTGCGTACACCGGATTCATCCTGCCATTTGGCGCTGAACATCCAGCCTTGTTTGCTGCTGTATTGCACGGCTGGGCCGATGGAGAACGAGCGACCACGGTTGCCGTCACTGGCCTCGACCAAGGCGGCGGCCGAGCACTCTCCTGCGCTGCACTTGTCGTCGCTGATCTGCTGGTAGGCATGTCCGCCAACCCCCAGCACCCAGCCGTTGCCCAGGCCCCAGCCGAGGGTGTAGTCGGCGTGCAGCTCGCGGCCCGACTGATAGTCGGTCGCCTTGTTTTCAAAGTTGTAGTCGTACATCAGGCGCACATCGGCGTTCAGCCCGTTGGGGTCCAGATAGGTCATCGCCAGCACACCTTGCACGGTGTAGTAATGGTTGCCGAGGTTGATCAGATCATCCTTGTCGTATTCGCTGGCGGTGGGCAGGACAAAATCGACCCCGGTGGCGATGTGCAGTTTGTCACTGGGATGAAAGCCGATCACCGGCCCCAGGTGGGCGTCACCGATGCCGCGCTTGCGGTCGTGGGGGCCGCCTTTGACGTTCAGACGCATGTCATTGAGTGGCAGCAGGGCGTGGAAACCGAGGTCGCCGCCGAATACTTTCTGCTGGGTAACCCAGACGAAACGCGGCACCAGTGTGGTGACGCGCAGGTCGATGTCGGCTGCCTTGGCACCGCTGTTGTCGCGCAGGCTGTCGGCCAGGTAGTTGCCGACGAACAGCTGGCCGTAGGTGCCCGGGGGCGGCAGGATACCCATGCCATACAGTTCGATGCCCATGGGCCAGGAGGAGATGCCGCCTTCGGTGGCCTGGGCCTGCCAGGTAGAGGTTGCCAGCAACAGGCTGGTGACGAGGTGCCGCGGGGCGCATTTGAACATGAGAGGGTCAACCTTATTGTTATGGGTGTGGCGTCGTCCGGGCGACGCCTGTCTGGGCCCTCTCAAGTTCTGTGCCAGGTTTTATATTCTTATTTATCAATAACTTACTAATTTTTCTCGGCGTTTTCAGTTCGATGGTGTCGGCGTTTGTTAAGAATTTTCAGCGGTTTGCGGAATTGTAGGAGCGGATTCACCGGAGCGCCGGACCGCCGCGATGGGGCGCATAGCGGCCCCAATCGGGCCTGCTGCGCAGGCCATCGCGGATGAATCCGCTCCTACAGAAAGCAACCCTGCGATCAGGACACGCCCGCCTGGCGAAAGGCATTCGGCGTCTGCCCGCACATACGGCGGAAAAACCGTGAAAAATAGGTCGGGTCACTGAAGCCCAGGCTGTCCGACAGCTGGCTGATGCTCATGGTGGTGTAGATCAGGTTGCGCCGGGCTTCGAGCAGCAAGCGCTGGTGTCTGTTCTGCGGCGCGGGGTGGCGGGCCAGTTCGCGGCAGAGGTTGTTCAGGTGCACGCTGGAGACGCCCAGGCGATGGGCGAACAGCTCGACCGAAAGGTGTTCGCGGTAGTGCTGTTCGACCAGTTTGATAAAGCGCGCGAGCAACTGCTGGTTGCGCTCGTCGCGGTTATTCGACGGGTTGATTTGCTGGCTACGGCGGCTGATCCAGACCATCAGCGAGGTCACCAGTGAATGCAACAGCAACTCGCGTGCCGGGGCGCTGCCTTCGTATTCCTCATGCAACACCCGGATCAGGGTGTGCAACGCGCCTCGGTCAGCACCGAGCCGATAACAACCTGTCGAGGCTAACACGGTGAGGGGCGCACCCAACTGCGCCTCCAGTTGTGCCACCAGCGGCGTGCCGAGGGTCAGCACGTAGCCATCGATGTCTTCGGAAAATTGAAAGCCGTGCACGGTCATCGGCGGGATCACCTGTATCGCCGCTTCGCGCACCGAACTGCGCCGGCCTTCCAGCTCGATCACGGCCTCTCCGCGACGCACGTACAACAGCTGGAACAAGTCGGCATGGCGGTGCGCCTTGATCTCCCAGTGGTGCAGGCTGCTGCGCTTGGGGATGGACTCGCAGTGCAGCAGATCGGGTGTCGGCCAGGCCTGGCTTTCGCCGTAGAGCTTGAACACGGGGATTCTGGGGAGGCTGGATCTTGTCATTATAGGCCTGTCCGATAATCGAACTGTATTTGTAAAAGTGCAATTTGTTGGAGGAATATCACCTTTTTATCAGGTTTTTGTCAGCAAAAATGCAGGGGCATACAACAACAATAGCTTCCAGACGTTCGCGTCCAGACGCCTGGAGCCCCAACGCGAGACAAGAATAATGAAAACTCAGGTAGCCATTATTGGCGCCGGCCCTTCCGGCCTTCTGCTTGGCCAACTGCTGCACAAGGCCGGAATCGACACGGTGATTGTCGAGCGCCAGACCCCCGAGTATGTGCTGGGTCGCATCCGCGCCGGCGTGCTTGAACAAGGCACCGTCGATCTGTTGCGCGAAGCCGGGGTGTCCGCACGCATGGACACCGAAGGTCTGGTACACGAAGGCGTCGAATTGCTGGTGGGCGGTGAGCGCATTCGCGTCGACCTCAAGGCCTTGACCGGCGGCAAGACGGTAATGGTCTACGGCCAGACCGAAGTTACCCGCGACCTGATGCAGGCCCGTGAGCGCAGCGAAGCACCGATCATCTACGCGGCTGACAATGTCCAGCCGCACGACATGAAAGGTGAGCAGCCCTACATCACTTACGAAAAAGATGGCCAGACCCATCGTATCGATTGCGACTACATCGCCGGGTGCGACGGCTTTCACGGCGTGGCGCGCAAGAGCATCCCGGAAGCGTTACTGACCCACTATGAGCGGGTCTACCCGTTCGGCTGGCTGGGGCTGTTGTCCGACACGCCACCGGTCAACCATGAACTGATCTACGCCCATCATGACCGTGGTTTTGTCTTGTGCAGTCAGCGTTCGTTGACCCGTAGCCGTTATTACCTGCAAGTACCGTTGACCGATCACGTTGATGACTGGTCCGACGAGCGCTTCTGGAACGAGCTCAAGGCGCGTCTGCCCGAAGACGTCGGCGAGCGCCTGGTTACCGGCCCGGCGCTGGAAAAGAGCATCGCCCCACTGCGCAGTTATGTGGTTGAGCCGATGCAGTACGGCAAACTGTTCCTGGTCGGCGACGCCGCGCATATCGTCCCGCCCACCGGCGCCAAAGGCCTGAACCTGGCGGCCTCGGATGTCTGCTATCTGTACCGGATCCTGGTCAAGGTTTACCGCGAAGGGCGCACCGATCTGCTCGATAAATACTCGGAGCTGGCGTTGCGGCGGGTGTGGAAAGGGGAGCGTTTCAGTTGGTTCATGACCAACCTGCTGCATGATTTCGGCGAGCACAAGGATGCCTGGGACCACAAAATGCAGCAGGCCGATCGCGAGTACTTTTTCACCTCCCATGCCGGCTTGGTCAACATCGCCGAGAATTACGTGGGCCTGCCGTTCGAAGAAATCGAGTAAGCGAAGGAGGGTGGAACATGGGCGTGTTTGACTGGAAGCACTGGGTGGTACTGCTGGTCGTGGTGGTACTGGTGTTTGGCAGCAAGCGACTGAAGACCCTGGGCAGCGATCTGGGGGAGTCGATCAAGGGCTTTCGCCGCTCGGTGAATGCTGATGAAGAGGCGACACCTCCGGCTAAAATCGACAAGGTCTGACAATGGTGTCGCCTGGGTTGCGATCGCTTTGCGGTCGATCGCAGGCTGTAGGAGCGGATTTATCCGCGAAAAGTTGCAAAGCAGGTCCGGTGCAGTCAGTTAATGCACTGCCTCAAGGATCTTCACAATCGCTGTGTAGCCGCGCTGGCGTGCATGGGTCAGCGGCGTCACGCCATCCTTGTCGGCAATGTTCACGTCGGCGCCAGCCTTGACCAGCATCTCGACGATTTCCACGTGCTTGGGGCCACCGTCGCTGAGCACGATGGCTTCCATCAGGGCGGTCCAGTGCAGGCGATTGAGGTGGTTGACGTCGACACCCGCGTCAATCAGGGTGCGCACGTTGTCCACGTAGCCCTTTTCAGCCGCCGGAATCAGTGCCGTGCCGCCATACCGGTTGGTGCTCTTGAGGTCGGCGCCGTGCTCCAGGGTCAGGCGCAGGATCTGGTTGAGACCACTGGCGCCGGCATACAGATAAGGACTGTCGTCAATGTTGTCCTTGGCGTTGACGTTGGCGCCGGCCTCGATCAGCACTTGTGCCGATCCGATCTGGTTGCCACGCGTAGCCAGCAGCAGCGGCGTGCGCCCCAGCGTGTCGCGGGCTTCGCGGTTGGCTCCCTGGCCGAGCAGGTTGCGCACCTGCTCGGCATTGCCGTTCTCAGCGGCTTCGCGCAGCTGGCTTTCTAGTACGCCGCCTTCGGCGCTGGCAGTGATCGAGGTCATCATGGCCAACAGGAATGCGAAAAAGACATTGAAGTGTTCCAGGCGCATTCGCTTCTCTCCGTGTGTTGTCGTTTGAAGGGTCGCATGGTAGAAGTTGGATGTGCCATTTAGAAGTTAAATAATCACATGAACATCAGTGTAAAACCGAATAGGTCGTTGTTCGATCTGGACCTGCTCCGGGCTATCGTCGTGGTGGCCGACTGCGGCAGTTTCACTACTGCGGCCGCGCGCCTGCACTCCACCCAGTCGACGGTAAGCCAGAAGGTCCGGCGCCTCGAAGACATGGTCGGGCACCGTCTGCTGGTGCGTGGCAATCGCGATGTGCTGCCCACCGATGCCGGGCAGACCCTGCTCGGTTACGCCCGGCACATGCTCGCCCTCAATGACCAGATGCTCGAAGCCCTGGCCGGTGCCACCGTGGGTGTGACCGTACGCCTGGGTGTGCCGGAGGATTTTGTCGGCGGCCGCACCACCAACGCCTTGTCGGCCTTCAATCGCAAGTACCAGCAGGTCAAACTGGAAGTCACCAGCGGCCTGTGCCGTGACTTGAGCCAGAGCTACGACAACGGTGAACTCGACCTGGTGCTGCTCAAGCAGCGGCGCAACAGCCGCGAAGGGGTGGCCTGCTGGCCGGAAGAGCTGCAGTGGATCGACAGTGCCGGCACGCCCTCGATCGACCTCGACCCGATCCCGCTGGTGACCTTTCCGCCACGGGGTCTGTACCGCGACGACATGATCAACGCCATCGAAAGCATGGGCCGGCGCTGGCGCATCAGCTTCACCAGCTCAAGCCTCAGTGGTATCCAGGCGGCGGTGGCCGATGGCATGGGCATCAGCTTGCTGCCACCGCGTGCGGCGACTCGCGATCACGCCGTGCTCGGGGTGCAGAACGGCCTGCCGGTGATCGACAGCTACGAGATTGTCATCGTCCATCGACCAACGGCCGATCCGATGGTCAAGGAGCTGGCTGGGGTGTTGGCGAGCCTGCTGGAGGCCCATGAGGTGTAGTCATTCCTCGGGTGTTTCCATCTCCGGGCGCACGCCCTGACGCTCTGCCACCGCGCGCAGGGTGCGTAGCGATACCATGGGCGCATCGATGACGAACTGGTTGGCCAGCCACGAGGGAATGTCTCCTGCAGGTTCGGCCTGCAGTTGGTAGGTGACTTCGGTGAGATGCTCGCCTTTGGGAACCAGGGTCCACAGCCCCTTGAGCTGTCTGACGCGGATCAGTCCCGGTTGCCGTTCAACCTTGCCGGCAACGGCGCTGAGGTGGCGGATCAGGCCGCCATCTTCGCTGCGCTCGGTCTGCACCTTGATCACGATGTCGCGCGGGCTGGCCGGCCAGGGCAGCTCGGTGGTCAGGTAGACCCAGGTGCTGTCGCCTTCAACGTCCAGCAGGCGCATGCTGGCGCAGCCATACAGCCATTTGCACGCCACCCGCAGGTTCTCCTGCAGGTCCACCAGGGTGCGCACGCTGGCCTTGATCGTCGCTACCCCACGAAAGCGCTGGTACTTCGAACCCG
>JAVXRI010000022.1:0-63742 GCA_036643775.1 Pseudomonas sp.
GCTGGCTGTACCTGGCGGTGGTCTTAAGCATCCAGACCCGCCAGGTGCTGGGCTACAGCTTGGCGGACAGGATGCCGGATGATTTGGTTGAGCGCGCATTTATCAACGCTTGGAACGCCAGTTTGGGGCCTTCTGGGGTTGTGTTCCATTCCGACCAGGGACGCCAATATACGAGCAGCAAATTTCGCCAAGCATTGGCCGAAAAAGGCTTTACGCAGAGCATGAGCCGCAAAGGAAACTGCTGGGACAATGCCGTCGCTGAAAGCTTTTTCGCTACGCTTAAGAAGGAAGAAGCAAGTGGGGTCTATCAGAGCAAGAGGCTAGCTTATGGGGCAATCGCGAGCTACATCCATGGTTTCTACAACAGCAGTCGGCTGCATTCGGCGTTGGGTTATCGTTCACCGAACGCTTATGCAAAGGGCTTGAAGCAGAGGTCTTAACACCCAGCTTCTTGGCGTCCGCTGCCAAGGGACAGTTCCAGCAAAGCCGCCTGCTCCTGCATTCGGCCCTACGCTACGCTCCGGGTCCTTTCGCTCCGGTGCCCTCCTGAAGTCGCAAAGTTACGGGCAGCGCCTGTGCTGACGCATCTGCGAAAGCAAATCTGGCGAAGCCAGACTGACACCTTGCGGGCAAGCCCGCTTCTGATCTTGACCTTGATCTTGATCTTCATCCACGCCAGTGCAGGCGCCGCGAACTGCGACTTCAGGAGGCTGAGTGGAGGTGCCTGTAGGGGCCAGTGCGCAGCACCTTCGGCGTAGCCGAAGAACGCGAGCCGTAGACTTGGCGCAGCAAGTCGTAGGCCGCGTGGCCCTGGAAGGTGCCGGAGCGAAGGGACCCGGAGCGCAGCGCAGGGCCGTATGCAGGAGCGAGCGGTTTTGGTTCCTTTTGCCAAGACAAAAGGGACCCGCCGTAAGGGCGGAAGGGGCCAGCAGCATCGCCACATGAAATGGATAAGCTCGCCAAGGTCATAGCCCCCACCATCTCACGAAGAGACTGAAAATAGCCTGTTGACATTAAACTTAACTTTAACGTTATGGTGTTGAACACGATCAATCGAGGTACCCCCCATGAACGTGTTCGCCCCCCTGACACTGCCCAATGGCAGCATGATTCCCAACCGCCTGGCCAAGGCAGCGATGGAAGAGAATATGGCCGACACCGACCAGGCCCCCTCCGAAGAACTGATGCGCCTGTACCAGGCCTGGGCCGAGGGTGGCGCCGGCTTGTTGATCAGCGGCAACGTAATGGTCGACAGACGCGCAATGACCGGTCCTGGAGGCGTGGTACTCGAAGACGACAGGCAACTGGCCAAGTTCAAACGCTGGGCCAGCATCGGTCGCGCCCGCGGTGCGCAGTTCTGGCTGCAGATCAACCACCCCGGACGGCAGATGCCGGCCAATCTCGGCCAGCAGACCTGGGCGCCCTCGGCCGTGGCCCTGGAACTGGGCACGATGTCCAAACACTTCAAGCCACCGCAGGCGATGACCGAAGAGGTCATCCGCGAAGTGATCCAGCGCTTTGCCCGTAGCGCACAACTGGCAGAACAGGCCGGGTTTACCGGCGTGGAAATTCACGCCGCGCATGGTTACCTGCTGAGCCAGTTCCTGTCGCCATTAAGCAACAAGCGCACCGACGCCTGGGGTGGCGCGCTGGAGAACCGCGCACGCTTGCTGCTGGAAATCGTCAAGGCGGTACGCGCTGTCGTCGCCCCGCAATTTGCCGTGGCGGTAAAACTCAATTCCGCCGATTTTCAGCGCGGCGGCTTCAGCGCCGACGATGCCCGTCAGGTGGTGAAGCTGCTCAATCCCCTCGGCGTCGACCTGGTCGAATTGTCCGGCGGCAGCTACGAAGCACCGGCCATGCAGGGCGAGGCCCGCGACGGGCGAACGCTGGCCCGGGAAGCCTACTTCCTGGAGTTCGCCGGCGATGTCCAGAAAGTAGCCAGCATGCCGCTGATGGTCACCGGTGGCATCCGTCGCCTGCCGGTGGCAGAACAGGTGCTGGACAATGGCGTGGCTATGGTCGGCATCGGTACCGCCCTGGCCATCGCCCCCAACCTGCCCCGCGACTGGCAGTCGGGCCAGGGCACTGCCCCGCAGTTGCCGTCGATCACCTGGAAAAACAAAGCGCTGGCGTCGTTGGCAAACATGGCAGTGGTCAAGTTCCAGTTGCGCAAGCTCAGCCTGGGCAAGGCGCCCAAGCCGCAAGTGTCGCCGCTGCGGGCGCTGCTTGAGCAACAGCTGGGTAACGCGCTACGCGCTCGTCAGTACCGCCGCTGGGTAGAAGAGTGAGCAGGAGGCTGAAGCGGCTCATTGGCATAGTCCGCCACACCAGGCTCAGCCAAGAATCGACTGACAGCGCCCAGCACCGCTTCAGGCGCTTCGCGATGAGGAACATGGTGGCAGCCCTGCAGAATCAGGCACTCGCTGGGCCCTTTTGACAGCGTGGCGATATGTTCGGGATGCAGTGCCGAGCCGTACTCATCATGCTCGCCATGCAGGACCAGGGTCGGGCAGTAAATCGCATCAATTGCGCTCTCGATCGTCCAGTCGCCGAACGCTTCGGCAAGCCAGGTTCCGGTCCAGGCACTCAGGACCCAGGGGGCTTTATCGCCATGGTACTTTTCCAGGCGCGCCATGTGCTCCGGTTGCGCGAACTGTTGTTCGGCGGTGCGAATGCCCTGCAGCGTGCGGTCTTCGACAAAAGCCTGCGCCGCGATGGTCACCAGTGCCGTGCAATGCTGCGGATACCCAGAGGCACAGGCCGCCGCCATCGCCCCGCCCACGCTGTGCCCCAAGGCTACAAAGCGGTCGATCTGCAACGCCGCTTTCAGGTGGGCAAAAAAGCGTTCGGCTTCATCGCGTATAAACTGCCGCGGCAGTACCCCAGGGTAAACATCGGACTGACCGAAGCCGAGCCGGTCATAGGCAATCACTTCTCGTCCGCTGGCGTGGCTCAGTCGCTGCGGAAAGTCCCGCCACAGGGCAATGCAGCCCAGCGAGTCATGGAAGAGGATGATCGGTGGCTTTTGCGGGTTTTCCGGCCGAGCCTGCGGGAACCAGCGACAACAGAATAAACGCCCCTGCGGTGTGTCGATCCAGAGCGTTTCGGTACCGATAGACAATGACATGCAAGACCTCACCTGACCGTTCAGCTCGCTGACAAAAAACCAAGGGTATCAGTTGTAAGCTCAATCATTGACTGTCGTAACTGAAAAGGAGACCTGGCATGGACACGTTCACCGGCGGCTGCCTTTGCGGCACCGTAAAAATCGAGGCCTCTGGACGCCCCTACCGGGTCGGCCTGTGTCACTGCCTGGACTGCCGCAAGCATCATGGTGCGCTGTTCAATGCGTCGGCGATCTTTCCTCAGGAGGCGGTGACGGTCACGGGCGAGACCCGCGATTACGCCGGGCGCTTTTTCTGCCCACGCTGCGGCTCTTCGGTTTTTGCCCGCAGCACTGACGAAATCGAAGTGCACCTGGGCGCCCTGGATGCTCCCGACCAACTGATCCCCACCTACGAAAGCTGGATCGTGCGGCGCGAATCCTGGCTGCCGGCGTTTTCGCTAAGCCGACGCTACCCGCACGATCGCGACGTCAGCGGGCGCTTTGAGGATCAGAACTAACTGATAGCCGCGCTCTTGCAGCCTGATAGGAAAAATCTCTTGTACGAACCCCAGGCCACAAGCAGATCGTGAGAGCAGCTACCTGCTTGACTGAGGCCCGGACCATGAACTCACGCCCGCGTTGCACAGCCTTCCATGAAGCAGGTCATGCCCTTGCCTTCTGGTGGAATGGTCAACGCATCAAGCGTGTCACCGTGCGTACCCGCGCTGAAGCGCAGATCGGCCCGATGGTCGATCTGCGTGGCAACCTGCAAGCGGTCAAGGGCCTGGTAGAAGCCGAATACTGTGTACCTCTGCCCGCCTTCGAGCCCCCCGGCATCGCTGAATACCTGCCGTCGATGATCGAGTTGATTGAGCGCGACTTGATTCACTGCTTCGCTGGTCCCGTGGCCGAGGCGATCTACCGGCACCGCCCTTCCGAGTGCTGCATTACCCGTAGTGGCGCCGGTGACCGCCATCGGGGCATGGAGTTGATCGCTTTGCTCCCGGCCCGCAGGGTGCTTGATGCGCAACCCCGAGCCATCGCCCGCTCCTACTGCCTGATGCGTCGATACTGGTCCGCGCTTACCGCCGTAGCGCAGCTGCTGCAGGCCCAGGGCGAGGTGAATGGTGACGTGATCAGCGCGCTGTTTTGCCAGCTCACCGGGGAGGCTCCCACGCGATTCGGTAATGCGCTGACGACGCTCGATGGGCGCAATACTCGCTTTGCCGGTTCGGCCTGCACCGGGCTCGCAAGCTAGTGGTTGATGGCCGTTGAGCTGATCGTCGCCACCACCCGGTTACGGCCGGTCTGCTTGGCGTGGTAGAGATTTTCGTCGGCACGCTTGAGGATCGACTCCGACGTCGGGGTGTCGTCGCTACGCCAGGCGACACCAATGGAAATGGTCAATGGCCCGCTTGGCACTATCTGGCTGGCAGCAATTGTCTGACGGATACGTTCGGCAATGTTACTGGCGGCCTGCGCGTCAGCTTCAGGCAGGATTAACGCGAACTCCTCGCCACCTGCCCGACAGGCCAGATCGTGCTCCCTGGAACAGTGGCCAATGATCGCAGCGACCTGCTTGAGGGCTTCGTCGCCAACATCGTGGCCAAAGGTATCGTTGACCCGCTTGAAATGGTCGATATCCAGCGCCAGTACCGCGTAAGGACGCTGCGCCTGGGTGAGCGCTTCCAGCGCGGCGGTCATGGCCCGGCGGTTGGCCAGACCGGTCAATGGATCGCTCTGCGCTTGTTGACTGAGATTGCCGAGTTTCTGCTGGAGCAACTGCACGCCGCTGAGCAATGCGCGACGAATGGCGGCCGCTTCGGCGTACCAGGTATTGATCGCCTGCAACTGTTCGCTGGCCTGCGGCGCCGCCAGGTGTTCGGCACTCTGCGCCAGTTGCCGCAAGGGCCGGCTGATCAGCATGGTCGCGAGCAGGATCACCAGCAGTCCGACCAGGCCTGCCGGAATCACCTTGATGAACATGTCGCGCAGCAGTTGCCCGAGCGGCGCCAGCGCTTGCTCGCGAGGCTGTTGTGCGACCACGGCCCAGTTGGCATCGGCAATCTGAGCATAACCCGCGAGCATGGCAATGCCCCGGGAGTTGATAGTCTCCATCGAACCATGTTCGCCGCGCAACGCCGCATCGACCGTGGCGCTGACGGTCAGCACTTCACCGATGCGGTGGTGATCGGAGTGGTACAGCAGGCGCCGGTTTTCATCGGTGACGAAGGCAAAGGTACCGTCCTGGTGAAAGTGATTGCTGATCAACGCATGCAAGATGCCCTGCTTGCGGATGTAGATCGACGCACCGATGATGCCGAGAAACTGCCCTGAGGGGCTGAACACCGGCTGCGAGATGAACACGATCAGGTTGCCTGCCGCGCTCTCGTAAGCGCGGCTGACCAGTGGGCGCTGCTCCTTCAATGCCTGCACAATCTCCTCGGCCTTCAATGTGGTGCCGAGAATCTGTGCATTTTCGGGGTGGATTTGCACGGCCCTGGCGTTGGCATCAACGATCAGCACGGCGTTGAAGGCCTTGTCTTCGGCCTGCAGGCGCACGACTTCGTCCCTGAGCAGTTGCTGATTATTGAAGTCGCGGCCCAGTAAGCGGCTGCTGTAACTCAAGCGGCTGTGTGCCGACTTGAGGAACTGGCCAATGCTGGAGGCCACTTTTGAGGTATAGGCCTGATTGGCCTGCAGCGCCGAATGCACCAGCGCATCACGTTGCACCCCATAGGCCACCCACAAGCTGTTGCACAGCGTTGCCAGGACCGCGAGGAACACAAGCAGCAGAATCAGGCCGCGCAGGCCGATGGACACAGGATGGCGCTTGTTCATGAACCCTGCCGTTGGTTTTCTTCCCTGCACTGATGGAGCACTGCAGCTTGGCGACTGACTAGAGCGGGCGGCACGTGATACCACCCGTTGCATCTGTAGCGTAGCCGCTTTTGCGCTTCATTCCGGCGGATTGCAACCGCTACGGCGGTGTCCTCCCGCTACCCGGTCAGAAACCCAGGCTGGCCGACACCAGGTAAGTCCTTGGCGTAGACAACGTCAGCCCTGCTTCGCTGTCATCGGAGGCACCCGCCGAAGCCCAGTAGCGATCATCCAGCAGGTTCTCGATACTGGCGCGCAGGGTGATGTCCTTGCCATCGACCTTGAAAGCATAACGGGCGCCGGCATCGAAACGCTCCCAGCCGTCAATCTGCTTGCTGTTGGCCTGGTCCAGGTACTGCGAGCTGGAATGGATGCCGCGGGCAGTCAGGGTCAGCCCGGTCACCAGCGGCACGTCCCACTCGGCGCCGAGGTTGACGTTGTACTCCGGCGTCGCGGGGGCACGGTTGCCATCGAAAGTACCGCCGACGGTGTCGGTCAGCTTGCTGTCGATGTACATCACGCCACCGAGCAGACGTACGCCCTTGAGCGGTTCACCGAACACGCTCAGCTCGACGCCCTTGTTCTCGCGCTTGCCGTTGGGACCGAAAACCCGTGTCGTGGCGTTGGTCTCGTAAGCAGGCTGGCGGATACGAAAGGCACTGGCAGTCAAGGCGAATGCGCCGAGGTCATACTTGGCCCCGACTTCCACCTGGCGGCTGATGAACGGCGGGAAAATCTGGTCCTCGTTGATCGAGGTCGAGGGCGCGATCTTGCCCTGGCTCAGGCCTTCCATGTAGTTGGCATAGAGTGACAACTGGTCGGTGACCTTGTACAGAATCCCGCCCGACGGTGAGACCTTCTCTTCGTCGTAGGCTGTGGCGCCTTTAACGTTGTCAGTCCAGTCATCCACCTGGACCCGCTGCCAGCGAGCACCAAGAGTCAGCAACAGACGCTCATCGAAGAAGCCGAGGGTGTCAGCCAGCGCTACACCGGTAAAGCGGTTCTCGGTGTAGACCTTGGCGTCCACGCGCGTCGGGGTACCGGGGGTTGGCGTTGGACGCGGGTTGTAGAGATTGCTTGGCGCCGCGGCATAGCGGGCACCGCCGTTCTCGAAATCCATGTAGAAGTAGCTGGCCGCCAGATTCACTTCGTGGCTCACGGGCCCGGTGTTGAACCAGTTGCGCAGGCCGGCCGTGGCGGTTTTGACATTTTCATCGCGGGTGAAATCACGTGGCTGGACGCTGAAGTCACCGGCATCGTTGGAGATCGGCACGTTGTGCCGGAGGAAGTCGTGATCGCTTTTACGCGCGCCGACTGCCGCATAGGCCATCAACGAATCATTGATATCGAATTCACCATTGAGGGTGCCAAAGGTATCGTTTGTGCGCGCCTTGCTCCAGGCCTGGGCGTAGTTGCGCCGGACATCATCGGCATCCGGCACCTTGGCATTGGCACCGACGATGACCCGCTCCTGGGGCGCATCGGTATCACGCTCGGTATGGCCGAAATCTGCCGACAGGCGCAGCCGCTCACCGCGAAAATCCAGGCCCAGCACGGCCATCTCCCGCTCGACGCTCTGATGGTCCCATTCAGTGTCACCCGATTGCTTCACACCGTTGAAGCGCAGGCCGAACTGGTTCTGGTCACCGAAGCGGCGGCCGACGTCCACCGCCCCGCCGACCTGGCTGTCCGACACGTAGCTGCCGGTGAATTCGGTGATCGGCTTGTCACTTGCGCGCTTGGGCACCACGTTGATGCCGCCGCCGACACTGCCGCGCGGCGAGATGCCGTTGATCAGCTGGCTCGGGCCCTTGATGATATCCACGCGGTCGGCCATTTCCATGTCGATCGAGTAAGTTGGCAGGACGCCGTACAAGCCGTTGTAAGAAACGTCACTGTTGAACAGACTGAAACCGCGGATGGTGAACTGCTCGAAGCGTCCACCGGCGGGGTTGGTCGCGCGCACCGACGGGTCACTGGCGATCAGGTCGCCTAGCGTCCGCGCTTGTAGGTTCTCGACCGCCTCACTGGTGTAGGTGGTCATGCTGAAGGGGGTTTCCATGAAGTCCCGCGAGCCCAGCATACCTTGCGAACCACGCCGGGCCACCTGCCCGCCGGCATAGCGCTCGCCTTCAAGGTCAGCACCGCCGTGACTGCCGAGGATGCTGGTTGGCGCAATTTCCAGGGCATCGGAACCCTCAGGCACCGGCACCAGGGTGTAGGCACCGGCACTGACCGGCTGGAGTTGCAGGCCACTGCCCTGCAGCAGCCGGGCAAAGCCTTCATCAATGCTGTAGTTGCCCGACAGCCCGGCGCTGCGGCGGCCGCTCACCAGGCCCGGCTCCACCGAAACACTCACCCCGGCCTGGCCGGCAAAGCGGATCAAGGCAGAACTCAGGTCACCGGCAGGTATTTTATAGGCGCGCTGCTCACTGTCGGCGATAGCCATCTGCGCTGCCATCGGGCCGAAGCCGAGCATCAGGCTCAGGCACAAGGTGGAACAGGAAAACGAAGGCGCCAGAGGGGCTCGTCGGCGTGTCAGTGCGGGCATTGTTGCGCTCTCAAATGGATTCACTTGCCCTTGATGACAACCGAGCGAAAGAAAAGGGACAGGCTGCAGGCAATTTTTCAGCGCAGGGCCTGCACCTCACTCCTTGTCCTTGAACGAACGGATCAGATTGTCGCGCAGCTTTACCACCGCCCCCTGAACCTGGGTGAACTCTTCTGTGGTCAGGCCGGTGGCTTCGAACAGGTCCACGTCCGAGCCTTCATCGCGCAACTGCCGCCCACTGACAGTCAGGCGGATGCGCACCTGACGCTCGTCCTCGGGGTCGCGCTGGCGTTGGACGTAGCCCATGTTTTCCAGCTTTTTCAGGATCGGTGTCAGCGTGTTGGATTCGAGAAACAGCTTTTCGCCCAGACTGCCGACGGTCTGGTCGTCCAGCTCCCAGAGCGCCACAAGAGTGATGTATTGGGTGTAGGTCAAACCCAGGCGCTCAAGTTTCGGTTTGTACGCTTTGCCGAAAGCAAGGTTGGTCGAATAGACGGCAAAGCAGAGAAATTCGGACAGTTTCAAATCGGCGGGTTTCATGGATATCCCTTCTTGAACGGAGAACGACGCGTGCAACAGCCAGGCGACTCGCCCGCCTGGCTGTTGCAGCTTCAGCACCATGCGATTTAATCGCATACGACTTAGCTGATAATCCTGTGCCAGTCCTCTGCTGTCAAGGCAGCGGGTGCCCGCCCTCGCCGCGCCGCATTACTCGGTGATCGCCTTCAAGGTGACGTCGATGTTGCCACGGGTAGCCTTGGAGTACGGGCACACCTGGTCAGCCGCATGCACCAAGGCGTTGGCGACTTCAGGGTCCAGGCCTGGCAAGCGCGCAGTCAGCCGGGCCTGGAGGAAGTAGTGCTTGCCGGTCTGGCCAAGGTCGACCTCGATGTCGACTGCAAGCCCTGCTGGCAGCGCCACCTTCATTTCCTTGGCGACCAGTTCCACGGCGGCGATGTAGCAGGCCGACCATGCCCCGGAGAACAGTTGCTCGGCGGTTGGATGCGGCGCAATGGCATTGAACTCGTAGGCAGGCTTGCTCGCGCCTGGCGACGACAGCTGGATGTCCAGGCCGCGCGCGGTGGTGCCGGCGACGCTGAGGGTGGTGTGGGTCTTGCCGGTCAACAGGACTTTTTCGATCTTGCTCATGGGGAGTTCCTCGGAGGCTCAAGTAGTTTGATCGCTAACGATTAGATCGCATGCGATAGATCAATAATCAACCAGGCAGGCACTGACGTCAACAGCGCTGGTATGACGCTGCGACAGACGGTCTCAAACGAAGCGGGCGATCTTCGCGGGTCAACCGATCAGTGCACGGCGCGGGTGACCAGGTAACTCAGCAGTTCCGGTTCGTCATCCAGCTCAATGGTCCGTACCGGCCGTGGCAGATTGTCCAGCACCGCACGCCAGAAGGCCTGGGCGGTTTCGTCCTGGTCATAGAAGCGCACCAGCCAGTCGCTCTCCCCGCTCATCAGCACCTGGCTGGCAATCGCGCGGCCGATGCCTTTGCGCCGGTAACGCTTGAGGATGAACAAATCGGCCAGCTCCAGGGCATTGAGTGCCGCGAACTCGCTGCGCTCGATCAACAGGAAGCCGGCGATGAAGCCATCGACCAGGATCAGGTTGGCGCTCCACTGGGGCTCCTGCCAATAGCGAGCGAGGTGCTCTTCGTGGATGTAGAAGCGACCATCCACTTCCACATCCTCCTGCTCCCAGTCCGAGGACTCATAGGCATAGAACTGGTACAGGTTGCGGATCAGCTCGGCTTGGTCCGCACCGGTTTGCAACAGTTCGACAGTGAAAGGGATCGAAGGCATGGGAATCTCGGTCAATAAACAGGTAGCGCGTTTTTCGCGGGCGCTATTGTTTACAAAACCCGTGGCCAATACCAGCAGCAGGAGATCCGCCGATGGCCTACAGCGAACCCGCGCGGGATCCGGCGCCGATGTCGCGGCGTACGGCAGTTGCCTATGCGATTGGCCTGCCATTGGCCTTGCTGGGGTTGATCTTTGTTCCCGCCGGCAGCTTCGCCTGGCGACCCGGCTGGATTTTTCTTGGCGTGCTGGTGCTGGCTTTTGCGCTATCGGCGCTGGTGCTCGCCCGCGTCAACCCGGTGATCTACCGTGCGCGCAGTCGCTTCCAGGCCGGCACCAAAGGGTGGGACAAAGCGCTGCTGGCATTCATGCTGCCAGCAATGGCTGCCGTTTTACCCGTGGCTGCCCTTGATGCCGGGCGCTTTCACGATTCACTGGTGCCGGGTTGGGGAGTGCTGCTGGGCTACGGCGCGGTGCTGACAGGCATCGCGGTCACCGGATGGGCACAAGCGGTCAATCCGTTTTTCGAGCCTGGTGTGCGTATCCAGTCAGAGCGTCATCAGCGGGTGATCGATAGCGGTCCTTATCGCTTCGTCCGCCACCCCGGCTACATCGCCGCCCTCTGGCTATTCTTCGGCATGGCGCTGGCGCTGGGTTCATTCTGGGCACTGCTGCCAGCTGCTTTGGCGGCTGCGCTGCTGGTGGTGCGCACGGTCTGGGAAGATCGGCTGCTGCAGGCCGAACTGGACGGTTACGCTGATTATGCCCGGCGTGTGCGCTACAAGCTGGTTCCCGGGATCTGGTGATTCATGCTCGTAGGAGCAACTGTCGTATTGTAGGAGCGGATTTACCGGGACGCCGGACCGCCGCGATGGGGCGCATCGCGGCCCCAAAAGATGGGCCTGCTACGCAGTCCATCGCGGATAAATCCGCTCCTACGAAGATAAACAGTTGCTTCAGATGCGCGCCAGCGCCTGGGCCAGGTCCGCACGCAGGTCTTCGACGTCTTCCACCCCTACTGACAAACGCACCAGCGCATCACCAATACCCAGCTGCGCACGGGTTTCGGCCGGGATGCTGGCGTGGGTCATGATCGCCGGATGTTCGATCAGGCTTTCCACCCCGCCCAGGCTTTCGGCCAGGGCAAAGATGCGCACACTCTCCAGAAAACGCCTGGCCCCGGCCAGGTCGCTGTTGAGGTCCAGCGAAATCATCCCGCCGAAACCATGCATCTGCCGCCGCGCAAGACCATGCTGAGGATGGGAGACCAGGCCCGGATAATAAACCCGCGCCACCTGCGACTGACGCTCCAGCCAATGGGCCAGTTCCAGGGCGTTGCTACAGTGGCGCTCCATGCGCAGGGCCAGGGTCTTGACGCCGCGCAGGGTGAGAAAAGCGTCGAACGGCCCGGCAATCGCCCCCACCGCATTCTGCAAAAAGCCCAGGCGCTCAGCCAGTTCCGGGTTGCCCACCACGGCTATCCCGCCGATCACATCGGAGTGACCGTTGAGGTACTTGGTAGTCGAGTGCAGGACGATGTCGAAGCCCAGTTCCAGCGGACGCTGCACCCAGGGGCTGGCAAAGGTGTTGTCGGCAACACAGAGAATGCCGCGCTGACGACAGATGTCGGCGACGGCGACCAGATCGGTAAGGCTGAGCAAAGGATTGCTGGGCGTCTCGACCCAGACCATGCGCGTGTCGTCCTCCAAGGCCGCTTCGAAAGCCTCCAGGTCGGTCAGGTCGACAAAGCTGAAGCGATGCCCGGCACTTTGCCGGCGGACCTTGTCGAACAGCCGGAATGTACCGCCGTAGAGGTCATTGCCCGAAACGATATGCGAGCCGGCGTCGAGCAGTTCCAGCACATTGGCGATGGTCGCCAGCCCCGAGGCAAAGGCGAAGGCCTGGATGCCGCCCTCAAGGTCCGCCACGCAGCGCTCCAGCGCCCAGCGCGTGGGGTTGTGCGAACGCCCGTAGTCCAGGCCCTTGTGCACACCAGGACTCTGCTGGGCATAAGTGGAGTTGGCATAGATCGGCGGCATCAAGGCCCCGGTGGACGGGTCAGGGGTTTGTCCGGCATGGATCACGCGGGTGGCGAAGGCGCGTGACGCGGTGGTTTCGTCGTGCTGGCTCATGGCAAGGACCTGCGCAGGTGGTTGAGCATGTCGACGCGGGTAATCAGGCCATAAAAGCCCGAGGCATCAGCGATGATCGCCACCAGCCCACGGTCGAGTTCCGCTTGCAGTGTAGTCAGGCTGGCACTGGGTGGCAGGGTTTGCAGCTTGTCGGTCATGGCACTGGCAACCGGCAGGCGAAAATGCGTCGGGTCGGCGTGCATGCCGACCAGAATATCCGACTCGTCGATCACCCCGACCAGCCGCTGGCCGTCTTCAAGCACCGGAAGTTGCGAGACATCGGCCAGGCGCATGCGCTGGAACGCAGTGAGCAAGGTGTCGCCGGGCCCGACGCTGATCACCCGGCCATCCTCGAAGCGCCGCGCGATGAGGTCGCGCAAGTCGCCGTAGTGCTTGAACTGCAACAAGCCCTGATCGGTCATCCACTGGTCGTTGTAGACCTTCGACAAGTAGCGGGTGCCGGTGTCGCAGACAAAACTGACGACCCGTTTTGGCTCGGTCTGCTCGCGACAATAGCGCAACGCCGCCGCCAGCAAGGTACCGGTCGAGGAGCCGCCGAGGATGCCTTCGGCGCGCAGCAGCTGACGGGCATGGTCAAAACTGTCTTCATCGCTGATCGAATAGGCCTGACGCACGCTGGACAGATCGGCGATCGAGGGCACGAAGTCCTCACCGATACCCTCCACTGCCCAGGAACCGGGGGTGCCCAGGGTGCCGCTGCGGCTGTACTCGGCCATCACCGAGCCAACCGGATCGGCCAGGACCATGGCCAGGTCCGGCTGCACCCGGCGAAAAAAACGCGTCAGACCGGTCAGGGTGCCCGCCGAACCGACGCCAACGACAATGGCATCGACGTCATGGTGCATCTGCGCCCAGATCTCCGGCGCCGTGCTGCACTCATGGGCCAGGGGATTGGCCGGGTTGTTGAACTGATCGGCGAAGAACGCCTGGGGAATTTCTCCGGTCAGCCGTGCCGCCACGTCCTGGTAATACTCTGGATGCCCCTTGCCGACATCGGACCGGGTGATGTGCACCTCAGCGCCCATCGCCTTGAGGTGCAGGACCTTCTCGGTGGACATCTTGTCCGGTACCACCAGCACCACCCGATAACCCTTGGCCCGGCCGACCAGGGCCAGACCCAGGCCGGTATTGCCGGCGGTGGCTTCAACGATGGTGCCACCGGGGCGCAGGCGGCCATCGCGCTCAGCCGCATCGATCATGGCCAGGCCGATACGGTCCTTGATCGAGCCGCCGGGGTTCTGCGATTCGAGCTTGAGGAACAAGGTACAAGGACCGGTATCGAAGCGACTGACGCGAACCATGGGTGTGTTGCCGATCAGTTCGAGTACGGCTGGGCGGGAGTCGTTGGCCATCGGGTCACCTCGCGGCTGGAAGCGGGCTGCGCCAGGTCAGCGCAGCCGTCCCAGGCAATGCCTGGTTTGGAACATAGGCCCGCTTGGCGCCCACCGCAACCGTTCACGGCCAATCGGTAGTGCCCGTTCGATCAGCCCGTTCGATCAGTAAGTACCGCGCAGGGTCAGCATGAAGTTGCGCGGATCACCGTAGTAGTTGCCATAGGTCGAGGTGCCGACGGTCTGGTAGTACTTCTTGTCGAACAGGTTGTTGCCGTTGAGGGTGAGGTCCCAGTGTTCGTCGAGTTTGTAGTCCACCAAAGCACTCCAGGTGGCATAGCCGCCCTGGCTGAAGTCGAACGGCACATCGCTCTGGGCCACGCTGCCATCGGCGTTGAACCGCGTGGCAGTGCCTGACACGTAGGTGGCGCTCTGAACCTGCACACCGCCGCCGACCTTGAAGTCTTGCAGCATCCCTGGCAAGCGGTAGGTGGTGTAGAGCTTGAACAGGTGCTTGGGCATCACCGTGCTCAGCGGCGAGTCGGCACTGCGGTTGCGGTTGAGGTTGAAGGTGTAGCCACCGATCAACGTCCAGTCCGGCAGCAGCTCGCCCGAAGCCTCGATATCCACGCCCTTGCTGACTACCTTGCCATTGCCCAGGTAACAGCAGCTGCCGGCAAACAGATTGCTGCTGTCGGTGTAGGCCGGGTCGCGTACCGCTTCGTCTTCGCGAGTGGTGTAGTACAGGGCGATGTTAGTGTTCAAGGCACCGTCGAACAGTTCGCCTTTAAGGCCTGTTTCGTAGGTCTTGCCGGTCATGGGTTCAAGCGGGCTGCCCGGCTGTGGTCCGGAGAGTTTGCTGGACTGTGGCTTGTAGATTTCCGAGTAACTGGCATAGGCCGACCACTCATCGTTCAGGTCATAGACGATGCCGCCGAAGGGCGTGACTTTGGTGCCGATGCGTTGATCGACATCGGACACTGGCGTCCACTGGGTACCGCTGCGGGTCTGGTAGGTCTGGTTGAAGTGATAGCGCTGGGCCCGCGCGCCGAGGATCAGGTGCAGGGGCTCGGCCAACTGCAGACGCAGGCTGGAATAGAGGCCGTACTGGCGCTGGGCGTTGGGGTTGTAGTCGCGACTGTAATCAGTGTGGTTGGCAGGTTCCTCCCAGGGCGTGGCATCCGGGTCGAAGACGTCCACCGGACCGCGAGCCCCCGGGTGCGGCGCGGTACCCAGCCAGCGGCTGTCGATGCGTTGATAGTCAGCCCCGAACACCAGCTGGTGGTCCAGTCCGAAGGCCTGGAAGTTGCCGGCCAGGTTGACGTCGTACAGGTGCTGTTCGTTTTCCTGGCGGCTCTGGGTGCCATACCAGACCACTCCGGTATGGGTGTTGGGGTCTACTGCGTTGAGGGTGCTGGCGGTCTTGAACCAGGACACGTCCCAGATATTGGTGTACGACAGGTTGAGTTTCCAGTCGTCATTGAAACGGTGATCGTACTTGGCAAAATACTCGCGCGCCGTGGTGTCGGTGAACGCCCAGTTCTGGGTCAGGCCAGTGTGGCGCGGCAAACCGAGGTCAGCGCCGTTGCTGAAACGTGGCACCGAGCTTTGCGTGCCGTTTTCATGGGATTTGTTGTAGCGCACGCCGAAGGTGAACATGTCGTCGTCGCTCACGTCGGCTTCCATCACCCCGTACACCAAGGGCTTTTCCGTGCTGCGCTTGTCGACGAAGTACTGGCGATCGGTGTTGGCCACCACCAGCCGTCCTCGCAGCCGCCCGTCCCAGCCCATCGGACCGGTGATGTCCAGTTCCTGCCGGTAGTTGTCCCAGCTGCCGGCGCTCAGGGTCAGCTTCATCTGGTTGTAAGCCATCGGCCGCTTGCGCACCAGGTTGATGATGCCACCCGGGTCGCCCGAGCCACCGAACAACGCGGCAGAGCCGCGCAGCACCTCAACGTGGTCGAACTCGGCCAGGTCGAAAATGTTCGAGGAATAGAACGAGCCCATCGCGGTGCCCAGCGCCTGAGGCGCAGCGCCATCGATCTGCAGGTTCTGGATGGAGAAACCGCGGGAGATGAAATCCTGGATACGGAAGGTGGTGCTCTGGGTGATCACCCCGGGGGTGACCTTCATCGCTTCGTTGATATCCGTCAGCTGCTGGTCTTCGATCAACTGGCGGGTGACCACCGACACCGACTGCGGTGTTTCGCGCAGGCTGGTCGGCGACTTCGAGCCAACGCTGATCAGGCCTGGCGCGTAACTGCCGGTGTTCTCAGTGCTCTCGCCCATGCCTTGGCCGGCGACCGTGGTCACGCCCAATTCCAGGGTTTGACCGGCTTGCGCATCAACCACCGGCACCAGCACAAAACCCTTGTCACTCTGACTGATACGGTAACCGCTGCCGTCGAGCAAGGTGGCAAAACCATCTTCCACCGTGTAGTTGCCAATCAGGCCATGACTGCTGCGGCCCGCCAGTTCGTCAGGCTGGAATACCAGGGCGACGCCGGCCTGTTGCGCAAAGCGGTTGAGGGTGCTGCTGAGCGATCCTGGCGCAATATCATAGTGCTGCTGAGCCTGGGCCAAGGCCAGTTGCGGCACGGCCACGGCAACACCGGCACAGGCCAGGTGAATGCACAGCGCGATGGGACTCAGGGTCGGTGAGGCAGCAAATCGACGCATGGGGAAACGGCTCCTGTTTTAATCATGTTGGCCTCTTGCTTGACGGGCCACGCTGACAATGCGGAACCATTGGGAATGATTATTTTTCAGTTGTTGTACGTTCAATGCGTGTCCACAGCGGTGTGTACTGCTGCAAACGAATCGGCAAGGCCTCGGCCAGCAGCTGCAACGCACGTTCAGTGTCGTTCAGAGGCAGTACCGCGGAAACGTTGAGGTCGGCCAACGCGCCGGGGTCAAACTGCAGATGGCCGTTGCGTTGACGCGCCAGCGCCTCAAGCACCTGTGGCAGCGGCACCTGGTCGACCACCAGTTGATGGCGCTGCCAGGCCTGCTCAAGGCTAGCCGGATCGATGTCGGGCAAGCGCCCTGCTGCATCGCGGCGCACCCAGGCACGGCCCCCGCGTTGCACTTCCAGGGACTGGCTGCGGTCGGCGCTCTGCACCGCGACAGTGGACTGCAGCATACTCAGTTCGCTCTGCCCTTCCCCACGGCTGACGACAAAGCGTGTGCCCAGTGCCTTGAAGCTGCCGTCGGCAGTGACCACCACAAAAGGCCGCGACGGGTCGTGAGCGACATCCACCAGCACCTGGCCGCGCCGCAGATCGATACGCCGTTGACCGGCGTCGAACTGCTGGTCGATGGCGCTGTTGCCGTACAGGGTGATGCGTGAACCGTCTTCCAGGGTGCGCGTCTGCCATTGGCCAGGGGCGGTGTGCAGGTCGGCGAACAGGTCGTCGACACGGTAGCCGCTCAGGCTCAGGACCACGCCAAGGTTGGCCAGCAGCACGCCAATGCCGAGCAGGTGCCGGGCCTTGATCCGTCGTTTGACCGGCACCTGCAACGCGGCACGCACCGGCACCCGTTGCGAACGCAGGCTGTGCAATTGCGCAACCACGCTGCTGATACGTTCGAAGGTGGCCTGATGGCGACTGTCGAGGTTACGCCAGCGCTCGAATGACTGACGCTCCTGCTCGCTCAATTCGCCTTCGCTCAGCCGCAGCACCCATTCGGCAGCCTGGGCTTCGATGCTGTCCTCAGTGCCCATCGATTTCACACATCCAGCGCCTGGTTGCAATGCATCAGCGCCTGCAGCAGGTACTTGCGCACCATGCGTTCGGAGACCTCAAGGCGCTGGGCGATCTGGACCTGGGTCTGTTCATCCAGGTAGTAATCGACGAACGCCTGACGCACCTTGTCGTTGAGGCCTTCGAGAACGAAGGCGATCTGCTCCAGGGCTTCCAGGGTGGCGAGGATCTGCTCAGGCGATTGGTGCCCCTCAAGCACATCGACGGTCAACGCCAGCTCTCGCAAGTAAGCGTCTTCGATGTGTTGGCGGCGGGCCTTGTCGATGATCAGCCGCCGTGCCGTGGTGCTGAGAAAAGCCCGTGGTTCACGAATGCCGACGAGCGAATCACGCGAGCCAAGAATCCGCAGAAACGTGTCCTGCGCCGTGTCGGCAGCATTTTGCGGACAGCGCAGTTTGCGTCGCAGCCAACCGAACAGCCAGCCGTGGTGCTCGCTGTACAGTTCATGAAGCGCACGCTGGAAAGTCGGCTCGACGGCGGACATGAACACACCCGGGATATGTAAGTGAGAATTGTTCTGAATAGTATCGAGTCGCCAGTCAACTACGCAACCTCTGCCACTGACGCGCATTGAAAACCGGGGAACAAAGAAGGCAAAACGCTGGCCCCCTGCCGCTTGCTTCGTTGGCAAACTTGCTTTCCTTTCAACAGCTTAGGTTGGCACTATGCGGGCTTATGGATTGACCCTTGCAACGTTTTTTCTCGCCACTTTTGCCCTTGGCGCGCAGGCCAAAGCGCTGGGCAAGAATGATCGCTATGTGTGCAGTTGGGGTTCGGATATCGCCGCTGGCGCACAGCAATCCAAGCTGTCTGGCGTGACCTTGTATTCAGCGCGCAAAAAGCTCCAGGTACGCAAGTTCACCAAACCGTGGATGCGCATGACCGCCATGGGCATTACCGAGCAGACCTACAACAGCCAGTCGCGGCTCAAGCCTGCCGCCATCAAGCAGACCTACTACGAGCAGTGTGTCCAGCATGCGCTTGCGCAGCGCTGATCTGTATGATGTTCAGTCTTTCTGGGTCGGGCACATCAGCAGATGAACAGCACACCGCAGTATCACGGCAGTTGCCTGTGTGGCGCCGTCAGCTTTAGCGTTGACGGGCCGATCAAGGCGGTAACGCATTGTCATTGCGGTCAATGCCGCAAGGCGCATGGGGCGGCGTTTGCCAGCTATGGCAGCGTGCCCGTCGCACAGTTGAAGGTTAGCGCTGCCAGGGAGGCGATACGGGTATTCGAGTCGTCGCCGGGGGTCAGTCGCAGCTTCTGCTCAACCTGCGGCGCCAACCTGTTCTGGCGCAAGGCGACGGGGGATTTTGCCGATTGGGTAAGTGTCGCGCTGGGGACACTGGACACGCCGTTCGTGCCTGTACGGCAGAAGCATGTGCATGTGCAATCCGGACTGGGCTGGCTGGAATGGCCAGCCCCCACAGGTGTAGGAGCGGATTTATCCGCGATGGACTGCGTAGCAGGCCCATCTTTTGGGGTCGCTACGCGCCCCATCGCGGATAAATCCGCTCCTACAGGAATTCAATCACCGTCCAAGATCCTCAAGCGCCAAACAACTCGCCCATGCGTTTGAGCTTTTTCTTGTACTGCTGGCGCGCCGCCAGGGCATCGTCCAGCGACACCTCGCGAAAACGCGCTTTCTGGTTCGGCTGCATCTGCCCGACCAGGTCCAGGTCGGCGCTGATCACGGTGCCGATCATGGCATAACCACCACCAGACACCGCGTCGCGGTGCAGGATGATCGGTTCGAGCCCCGCCGGTACCTGGATCGAGCCAATGGGGTAGCAGCTGTCGACAATGTTCGAAGGATCCGAACCTGCACCGAAGGGTTGCTCGCGCGGCTGGAAGCTCAACGCGCTGCCGCCCTTGAAGCGGTAGCCGATGCGGTCGGCTTCAGAGCCAACGGTCCACGGTTCGGCAAAGAAACTCGCCGCCGCCGACGGTTGCAAGCGCTCATAGTACAGCCCCGGCACCACACGCAATTCGACCTCACCGCCCAACGACTGACGCAAGGCCATGGGCAGACTGGCGCCGACTTTACCCTTGCCGCTCGGGATGCCGACCGGCAGCTCATCGCCGGCAATCAGACGCCGCCCGTTGAAACCGCCGAGGCCGCCCAGGGTATAAGTGGAGCGGCTGCCGAGCACCACCGGCACATCAATCCCTCCTGCCACTGCCAGGTACAAACGCGCACCGACCTTGGGGTAGCTCAGACGCAAAACCTGACCGGCACGAACCTGCAAAGCAGTGTCTGGCGGCACTTGCACCTCATCCAGCAGCGCGGCCATGTAAGCACCACTGAAGGCTACCAGGGTGTCTTCGGTGAATTGCAGTTCCGGGCCGAGCAAGGTGCACTCCAGTGCCGCCGCCCCTGGCTCGTTGCCAACCAGCAGGTTGGCTGCGGTAAGGGCGTACTGGTCGAGTGCGCCAGAGGGCGGGATGCCCAGGTGGTAGTAGCCTTCGCGGCCCAGGTCCTGGACGGAAGTGGCCAGGCCAGGTTTGAGTACCTTGATCATGCCAGCACCTCCTGCAAGGTCTTGGGATAGTTGACCGGGTCAGCGAGAAAAGCATCCAGGGAAAACTCGACTGCACGGATACGCAGATCGAACGTGCCGGCCTCGACGTCAGCCACCGCCTGGTCGTAGGCCTGGCGATCGATCGGCTTGAACTGGACGATATCGCCCGGACGGAAAAACACCATGTGTTCCTTCAGGTACTCAAGGCTTTGCTGCGGGTCATAGATGGGTGCCGGGGTGACACCGAACATCTGGTACCCGCCAGCGCCGCGCACCGAGTAGATACAACCGAAGCAGCCGCCATGACCGAGGGTCAGTTTCGGCGTGTCGGTACGTGGCCGCAGGTACTTGGGCACCTGCAACTGACGCTCGCGTTCGACCATCTGGAACATGAACGGCAAACCCGCGACAAAGCCGACCATCGACACAAACCAGGGCGCGCCACTGTGTGCGGCGATGAACGCCTCGACATCGGCCAGGCCGTTGATCCGCGCGGCATACTCAAGGTCGGTGGCGGTCGGATCCTGGTGGCGGTCACGGAAACGCATCAGCGTTTCATGGGTCCAGGGATCGTTGTACAGCACCGGAATCTCGATGATCCGGGTGTGCAGGGTGCGCTCGGCCACGGCCTTGACCTCGACGGTCTTGACCACGTCGAGCAAGGTCTGCGGATCGATGCGTTCCGGGTCGAAACGCACCTGGAACGAGGCGTTGGCCAGACAGATATCCAGCACACCTTCAAGGTCGAGCTTCTCCAGCGCGCGGGTGATGGCCATGCCGACAAAGAATGCTTCCAGCGACATGCTCTCGCTGACTTCAGCGAACAGGTGCTCGTCGGCACCAAAACTGTAGCGGATCGGACGGTTCATGACGCATCTCCACAGCGCTGCCGGGCAGGATCATGGGCTTTACGATAGAAGGTCCCCGGGAGGGGGGTGACTACGGATTGCTCGGCCATGACTGTTCCTTTTGAAATAGTTGTAGAAAGGCAGGCGTAAAAAATCACTGGCGGGCACGCGCTTGAACGCGCTGTCCGGGTATCAATCACTCACGGTGTGCAAACCCGGATTGCGGCGGCATCCAGCGCCGCCCGGGTGGCCTGGACCAGCGCCAGGGCGCCCGGGGTATCGCTGTGCAGGCAGATGGAGTCGAATTCGATGGCCAGGTCTTCACCTTCCACTGTGGTCACCTTGCCCTGCTGGCAGGCCCGCACTACGCGGGCAGCAACTTCCTCGGGGTCGAGGGCGCGGACCTTGCGGGTGAAGACGATCGAGCCGCTCAGGTCATAGTCACGGTCGGCGTAGAATTCCCGCACCGTCGGCTGGCCGAGTTCCTCGGCGATGCGCCAGGTGGCCGAGTTGGGCATGCAGTACAGCAACAGGGCCGGATCGAGGCGATGCAGGGTTTCAACGAAGAGCCGCGCCGCCTCCTCATCACGGGCCAGGTGCATGTACAGCGCACCGTGGGGCTTGATGTGCTGCAGGCTCAGGCCCTGAATCCGGGCCAGCTCACGCAGGGCACCGAGCTGGTAGAAGATGTCATCGACCAGTTCCTGAGCCGGGGCATTGATGTGCCGACGGCCGAAACCGACCAGGTCGCGAAAGCCCGGATGGGCGCCAACCGCAACGTTCAACTGCTTGGCCTGCTCCAGGGTGCGGCGCATGGTGCCAGGGTCGCCGGCATGAAAACCGGTGGCGATGTTGGCGGAGCTGATATAGGCCATCAGCTCGGTGTCCACCCCATCACCGATGGTCCAGGGGCCGAAGCTTTCGCCCATGTCCGAATTGAAATCGACTGTGTGCATCAAGAGCTGCTCCCGTTCATTCGCGTGATGGCTGAACAGTAGAATTCCGCTTGCCCCTTGGGAAGATCTATTATCAGATGGTTGGTATTCTGAAAAACAGATACCTCAAGGTACAGCATGTCCCTTACATTGCGGCAGGTCCGCTACTTCGTTGCCACCGCCGAGATCGGCCAGATCTCCCAGGCGGCGCTTCACCTGAACATCTCCCAGTCGGCGGTGACCACGGCGATCAAAGAGCTCGAAGCCCTGCTCGGCGTGGCCCTGTTCCTGCGCTCGGCCCAGGGCATGAGCCTGACCGACGCCGGTCGGCACTTCCTCAACCGCGCCTATGTGATTCAGCGCAGCGTCGATGACGCCCTCAACAGTCCCCTGCCCGACTACCGCGCCAGTGGCCAGTTGCACCTGGCCGCCAGCTACACGGTGATCGGCTATTTTCTCCCGCACCACCTGCAGCGCCTGGGGCATTGGCACCCGGACGTGACCATCGAGGTGCATGAGCAGGAACGCCAGGCCATCGAACTGGGCCTGCTCGAACATCGCTACGACATGGCCGTGGTGCTCACCGCCAACCTCACCCACCCGGACATCGTCTCCGAGACCCTGTTCAACTCCGAACGCCGCCTGTGGTTGCCCGCCCATCACCCGTTGTGCCAGCGCACCGCCGTGAGCCTCGCCGATGTCGCCCGCGAGCCGTACATCCTGCTCACCGTCGATGAAGCCGAACAAAGCGCCATGCGCTACTGGGAACATGCTGGCCAGCAGCCCTCGGTGCGGGTCCGCACCAGTTCGGTGGAGGCGGTACGCAGCATGGTCGCCAACGGCAGTGGCGTGGCCATTCTCTCCGACCTGGTGCACCGGCCCTGGTCGCTTGAAGGCAAACGCATCGAGACCGTGAGCCTGAGCGACCCGGTAACGCCAATGAGCGTTGGCCTGGCCTGGCACCGTGAGTGCACATTCACGCCGGCGATGCAGGCTTTTCGCGATTATTTTCACGAGGCCTTCCTGACCCCGCAGCAGTCGCTGGCGCGTAAATAGGTGCGTCTGCCTGGACATTGGACAAGTGCACAAAGCCCACCATACTGACTGGTCACTGCAAGCGAGCACGCAAGCAGCGTACCCAGGCTTATCTGCGAAATAAGGAGTTCCCATGGCAGGATGGTTCGAGTTGAGCACCAGCAGTGACGGTCAGTACCGCTTTGTACTCAAGGCGGGTAACGGCGAGACGATTCTCACCAGCGAGTTGTACAAGGCCAAGGCCTCCGCCGAAAGCGGCATTGCCTCGGTCCAGGCCAACAGCGGTGCGGATGAACGCTATGAAAAGAAAGAGGCCAGCAATGGCAAATTTCACTTCAACCTCAAGGCCGCCAACCACCAGATCATTGGCACCAGCCAGATGTATGCCAGCACGCAGTCGCGTGATGCGGGCATTGCCTCGGTGAAAACCAATGGCAGCACCAAGACCGTCAAGGACAACACCTGATCGCGAGGCGCTCCTGGCGTGCGCCGGGCGCGGTCGTCTTTGACGCTACACTGAAGACAGCGCCCAGCCACCCAGGCCATCGCAATCATGCCCCTTCTGCGCGCCGCGTTCGTAACGCTGCTGACACTCCACCCGTCCGCCTTCGCCTACGAGTCGGATTTCCATTTCGGTCTGACCTACTGGCTGGCGATCCAGGCCGGCTTCGATCATCAGCACAGCCACGACATCGCCCGCGGGGATGAACTCACCGACAGCGGCCTGCTCGACGCCAAGCACGCGATCATCTGGCAGCTCTGTATCAAGCGCCAGGAAGACGCCAGCAAGCTCACCCGCTACCTGCATTTTCGCGCACAGCAACCACCACCGGCGTTGCCGGATGCGCGGCCAGTCGATAACGCTGAAGTGTTTGCCCAAGGGCAGATCAACAGTGTGCTCGCCGAGCCGGATCACGGCGCGCAAACACAGTTGCTCAAGTTCGGCCAGGCCCTGCACGGCTGGCAGGATTCCTTTTCCCACCGAGGCGTGTCGGATCACCACGCGCCCTGCCCTGCGCAGTGGGTCTGGACCCATGCAATTGATCGCGGTGGCGCGCTGTCGCATCAGGCCGATCGGACCTATGTGTACCCCTTTGACTGCCGCGAGGCGGCGAAATCGAGCTACGGCTTTCTGCGCCGTTATCGGCAGACAATCAACCTGACAACCACGGCCAAGGACTGGTCAGTGCTGGAGCCCCAGGTGTTCGCCTTTTGCCAGCTCCAGAACAGAACTGCCAAGCAGCAATGGTTCGAAGCCCACGACGTTGCACAGGCCCGGGCGATTGCTGGCAACACCAGCCTGTCCGATGGCGAGCAACATTTCTGGCGCCCCCCTGCCATCGACTTGCGTCCGTTGCCTGCACAGCCGCAGACCGCTGTCCCCGACTACGAACGCCAGGTAACTGGCTGGCGCCTTGATGCTGAAGCGGATGCGCTGTTGCACACTACGCTGGATAGCCTTGCACTGAAATCGACACCGCAGGCCAGGCAATGGGCCTCGGCGTTTCTCCAGGCCTGGCTGACTACTCCACCCGAGCAACTGCCGCAGACCCTGGTGCCGTTTTTTGGTGGTCGTCCGCTGACAATCGAAGATCAACCTGTCGACAGGTTGCTGCGTCTGCGTATGACCGACCGCGGTCTGGCTGACAATCCTGAAGTGCCTGCGGAAAAATTCCTTGGCGATGCCCAGGGTTTCATCACCGCCAATGCAGATACTTGGCGCTCCTTGCTGGTGCCGCCGCGAGCACAGGAGACACCAGCTCTGGTCGGCAATGACCAGGACGACGGGATCATCGTCATCGCACTGCTCAGAAGTGCGCCCAATGCCGTGCTGATCCTCAAGGCCAGGGCCGTTGAACAGGATTACGCGGTCGAAGGTCTGGTGGTTCAGGTTTTTCATTGAGCCTTGCATGCACCGCTGCAGACAATTGCCTTTTCCCCGGGGCCTGGCCTATAGTCGCGGGCGGCGTCATCCACGCCACCCGTCCGCGGAAAGGGCTGCGCCCAGGACAGTACTCCAGGAATTCTCACTACGACTCCCGGCCTGACAGCGGACAAGGCTCGCACAAGGAGTTCGTATGTCTGCTCGACTGCCGTCGCCGTCCCATGACGGGCGCATCAACCTCGAACAACAGCGCAAGCGCGCCAAGGAATTGCTCCAGCGCCTGCGCTTGGGCACCGCCCCCAAACAGTTAGCCTTGCTCAACCCAGCGTCCGCCGCACCACGGCTGGCCGATGCCCAATGGCTGATTGCTCGCGACCTGGGATTTGCCAGCTGGCCCAAGCTCAAGGCCCATATCGACGCCATCGACTTTGCCGCGCGCCACCCGCAATTCGTCGCCGACGATGAAGCCCGCACCCAGCATTGGCGTTGTGGTAACGATATCGGCCACAGCTTGCATGTAGCGGGGTTCACCGGGGCCTTTCACATGCTCACCGATCCACTGTGCATGGGCCCGGTACGTGACTTGCCGAGCGAGCACTATCAAGCGATGCGCACCGATTACATCTGTCAGGCGTACGGCCTTGAACCGGCCGACGTTCAGCGCAGGATGGCGGATGAGTACCGGCACTTGGCGACTATTGGTGATAACGCGCGAGCTGTGCTCTGGTGCGAAGCGGACGCCTACGATCAACTGTTCCTGATTCGCTTTTTGTCAGGTCTTGAGCAGCTGCCGGAGCGTCTGGAAGTGATCCAGATCGACCATATGCCCGGCGTCGAGCGCTTTATCGGCATCGGCCAGCTGGCGCCGGATGTACTGGCCTGGCTGTGGCCGCAACGCCAGGCTATCAGCGAACCGATGCTAGCGCTTGCGCGACAGGCCTGGGCGGCCTACTGCGCAGCTTCGCCCGAAGCCTGGGCGCAACTGGCGCACCGCCAGGACCTGGCCCTGCCCTTCCTCGCGCCCGCCCTGTTACGGCAATTGCAGGAACTGCCGGGTATCGACGATGGCTTGTCGCTGAGTGAGCGACTGTCGTTGCAGATTATCGGCGAGTTTGGCGAAGTCCTGTTCGGCCGGTCATTTGCCGAGCTGATGGCTAAACGTGAACCGTTACCCTACCTGGGCGACATGATGTTCCATGCGTTATTGCGCCCGCTGATAGATTCGCCGACACCGTTGATTGCCGAAGCCCGGCCGGAGCTGGAGTGGCTCAAACGACCGCTGACGCTGACGGCGCTGGGCGAGCGGGTATTGGCGGGCAAGGCTTACTGGCTGGATCAGCAGGCGCCCGAGCGCTGGGTCGGCGGTGTGCGCTTGCTGGCCGGGCAAGGTCATTGGGCAATGGACAGAAATCTGTGGCCTGTGTGGCGATAAGCTCCCTGTAGGAGCGGATTCACCGGGGCGCCGGACCGCCGCGATGGACTGCGCAGCAGGCCCATCTTTTGGGACGCTACGCGCCCCATCGCGGCGGTCCGGCGCCCCGGTGAATCCGCTCCCACGATAAAAGACAGTTGCGCCCCAAAAGACATCTCCCACTAAATCCAGCTCTCACGCCGCATCCTGTTGCGGCACCAACGTGACCCAGTAGCGGCTGCGTGATTGCACCTTCAGCGGCAGGCTGGCGGCCAGCAAGGCAAGAATCCGGTCGGTGTCGTTCAACTGAAAAGTGCCGGTGACTTTCAGTGACTCCAGCGCCGGCTCCCAACGCAGAATGCCTGGCCGATAGCGGCCGACTTCGCGCAAAAACAGGCCCAACGGCTGGTTCTCGACACTCAGCACACCGTCGCGCCAGTCGGGCATATGCGGATCGAAACGCGCCATGGCACCACTGCCATCGGCGTACAGGGTCAGTTGATCACCGTAATGAAGCGCCAGCGCCGTACCCTGCTCGGGCCGCACCTGCACCGTACCGTGCAGCACCGAAACCCGACAGCTGTCAGCATCGCGACGCAGGCAGATCTGTGCTTGCCCGGTGGTTACCCGGCCCAGGCCAAAGTCTACTTCGATCGGCTGGGCGCGATTGACGCTGAGGGCAATCTCGCCTTCGATCAGGGCCAAACGATGCTGCGCCATCTCCACATCCACAGCCGTGGCGGTGTTCAACTGCAACATGCTGCCATCGGCCAGGCGTACACCACGCCGCTCACCGACAGCGGTACGCAAATCCGCACGCCACATTGCCAGCGGCAATTGCTGACTGAGCAACCATCCACCCGGCACCAGGACGGCCAAAGCCAGGCCACGTTTGAGCAGAGTGCGCCGACTGGCCTGCGGCCGGTCCAGACTGGCCATGGCCAACGCTTGCGGCACCGCCTGAAAACGCTGGCGCAGGCCTTCGGCGCGTTGCCACACCTGCTCGTGGCGCGGATCGGCCGCCCGCCAATGGTCAAGGCGCTGCAGGTCTTCGACACTGGCCCTTCCGGAGTCGAGCAGAGCCAACCAGGCAGCAGCGGCGCGCGCCAGTTGGCGCGCGTCGGGGGAGCTTGCACGGTTCATAGTTCGGCCAGCAGGCAATGCTCGTAGGCCTGGGCCATGTAGCGCTTCACCGTACGTTCGCTGACCTGCAGGCGCTCGGCAATCTCGGCATAACCCAAGCCTTCGAGTTGCGACCAGAGAAAGGCCCGGCGCACCTGAGGCGCCAGACCGTCGAGCACTTCATCCAGGGCTTGCAGGGTTTCCAGCAGCAGCCAGCGCTGTTCCGGTGACGGCATGAGCGCCTCGGGCAAGCTGGCCAGCGCGTCAAGATAGGCATGCTCAAGGCTGCGACGCTTGTAGAAATTGACCAGCAGGCGTTTACCTACGGTCAGCAAGTAGGCCCGCGGCTCCTGCAGTTCGTCGAGCACCTGCGGGCTGGCAAGCACGCGCAGGAAGGTATCCTGACTGAGGTCGGCAGCATCCCAGCGATTACCCAGGCGCCGGTGCAACCAGCTTTCCAGCCAACTGCGGTGATCACGGTAAAGACCGTGCAGCGTCTGCTCGGAAAGGACCACCGCTTCGCTCATCTCAACGCACCTGCAAGGGAAAGGGATCAAATGAGATTGATTCTAATTAATACCCTTGGACAAACCAAGTGCTGACTGGATATCTGCGGACTTTATTCAGTGGCAGCAGCGACGCTCCCTCGCCGCTACCGGGGGCGTGTTACCGCGTGGCCTGAAACCGCGGGCACTGTCCTTCGAGCTGATAACGCATCGTTACCAATTGGCCGGACGAGTCCTCGTAGGTCATCAGCATCGGTGCCGCTTCACAGCCGCGGGCCATGGGGGTCTGTTCGATGAGCCGGGCGACATCGATCGATGTGCCGTAGCGGTAGTCCTGAACAGCCGGGACGGTTTTGCCGGTTTTTGCCGCGTAGGCCTGCACTGCCCGCTCATGGGCAACCAGACGCGCATCCTTCACTTCTGGTGCCGAGGCCAGCGCGCTCTGGCCGGCCAGCAGCAACAGTGCTGCCACTACCAAACCTTGCTTGCGCTTCATTTCGCCTTACCTCACAGGTGATGGAACGAACTGCCGGGTCAAACAGTTTCGAGCTTACGCCTGCTCGGGGCGAGCGGCTACAAAGCGATATCCAGCGCCTTGCGCAGTTGTGCGCCGCGGCTGTCGGAAGCAGCGCTGACCAACGCATAGTTGTAGTCACCGTGAGACCAGTAGCGGGCCTGCAATTGGCCGTCAGTGCGCTCACCACTGGGCATGCGGGCGAAAAGCTCGCCTGGTGAGCGCAAGAACAGGCTGACCCGCTGGCCTTGGGCATCCTCGAACACCAGCAATGCGGCGGGCCCCTGCTCGTTGCTCAACAACCGCGCGCCGAGCGGGGTGAAACCATAGGCCGACAAGTCCGGCACGTTGCCAACATGACGAAAATGCTGACCCAGCCAGGCCTGCAAACGCGCGGGGTCACGTGCATTCATGTCCAGGACGCTGGCATCGGCAAACAAACGATGGGCCTGCACTGCATCCGCCATTGGCAGGTTGCTGGCCATCAGACTGGCCTCGCGCACCTGCCATCCCCCCAGCCCGCCGATACCCAGCGTCACCAGCAGCACCGCAGCACTGGCCCAGCGCCGCTGCCGGCGCCGGCGTAGTTCACGACGCACATGAGCCGGGTCCAGTCGCGGGTTAGGTGCCTGTCCGGCGAAGCCCGACAAAGCAGCGCGCAATTGCCTTGCATCGCGGCGCCAGCCTTCGACCCGTGTAGCCTGCTCGGGGTTGGCGGCCAGGTACAGCTCCACCGCCCGCCGACGCTCGGGGTCCAGGCATTCGTCGACGTAGGCGTGCAACTCGTCTTCTGTCGGGATCAACTGACTCATTTCAACCTCCGCAACGCCGGGGACGCGTTAGTGCCCTCGGCCAATTCGCGCAGCGCAGCGCGCGCCCGCGACAAACGCGACATCACGGTGCCGATCGGCACCTCCAAGGCCTGGGCTGCCTCCTTGTAACTCAGGCCCTCGACGCTGATCAGCAACAACAACGCGCGCTGTTCGGTCGGCAACCGGGCAAACGCTGTGAGGCCGGACTGAGCCAGGACAATATCTTCCGTGGCGTTGCCCGCCTCCTCGCCGCGTCCGAACCAGGCCAGCCAGCGGGCATGACGACGCTCGCGGCGCTTGCCGTCGATAAATTGCCGATAGAGGATCGAGAACAGCCAGGCGCGCAGGCTGTCGTGCTCACGCCGCTGGCCACCGCGGCTGAGGGCGCGCTCGACAGTGGCCTGCACCAGGTCGTCAGCGCTGCTGGCTTCGCGGGTCAGCCACAGGGCGAAGCGGCGCAGGCGCTCGAGCATCTCGCGCAGTTGGTCGTCGTCTAGTTCGTTCATTGCCAGGGTCTAGGCCTGTAAGCGATCAGTGTACGAGGCAGACGCTGCAGAGAAAAAATTATTCCATGCCTGCGGAATAAAATCTTTGCCCAGGCGTCGTACCGGCTCATTCACTGACCTGGATCGCCGCCATGAGCACTCCGTTACACGGTCGTCCCCGCGCCCTGCGCCTGGCTGCAATCGGTCTGGGCCTGAGCGCCCTGGCCGCAGGCTTTGCCTATGCCGCCGGCTGGATCGGCAGCGAACGCCTGACGCCGAAACGCATCATCGACACCTTCGAAGCCCAGGCCGGACACTACCCCGGCTACCGGAAGAATCACGCCAAGGGCCTCTGCGTGAGTGGCTACTTCCTCAGCAGCAACGCGGCTGAGCCACTGTCCCGGGCGCGGGTGTTCAGCCAGCAACGGGTACCGGTGATTGGTCGTTTCGCCATTGGTGGCAGCAATCCCTACAGTGCCGATACCAGCGTGCCGACCCGCAGCCTGGCACTGCAGTTGACCAGCGACGATGGCCAGGTCTGGCGCACCGGCATGAACACCCCGCCTGTACTTGCGGTAAGCACCCCGGAAGCCTTCTACCAGCAAGTACTGGCGATGACCCCGGACCCGGCCACCGGCAAACCGGACCCGGCACGGGTCCAGGCCTTCTTCGCCGCGCATCCGGAAAGCGCCGCGTTCCGCCAATGGGCCAAGGACTACAAAGCCCCGGACAGCTTTGCCAACTCCAGTTTCAACAGCATCAATGCCTTTGCCCTGATCGACCGTAGCGGCAACACCCGTTATGTGCGCTGGAGCCTGGTCCCGCAAACGCCGTTCGCCGCCTTGCAGGGTCAGATCGACGACCGTGACTACTTGCAGCACGACCTGCAGCAGCGCCTGAGCCAGGGACCTTTGCGCTGGACCCTGCGTCTGGCCCTGGCTGATGCCGGTGATCCCGTTGATGACCCGACCCAGCCCTGGCCCGCACAGCGCCCCACCGTTGATGCTGGCACCCTGGTGATCGAACGCGTCGACGGCCCCGAGCAAGGTGCCTGTCGCGACCTCAACTTCGACCCGCTGATCCTGCCTGCAGGCATCGAGCCTTCTGCCGACCCCATTCTGGCCGCCCGTTCGGCTGCGTATGCCGAGTCCTTCAACCGCCGCAGCCATGAAGCGGCCCAGTCGGGAGCACGACCATGAGACCTGTCCCTGCTGCCTTCCATCCCCTGGCGCGCCTGCTGCACTGGCTGATGGCCGTACTGATTCTGGCCATGCTGTTCGTCGGCGTAAGCATGATCGCCGACCTGTCACCGCGCCACACCTGGCTAATGAGTTTGCACAAGGCCATTGGCCTGGCCTTGCTACTGTTGGTGCTGGTGCGCATTGTCTTGCGCCTGACCTTGGCCCACCCGCCGCTCCCCTCCGATATACCATCACCGCAGCGTCTAGCCGCCGGAGCGTCGCACCTGCTCCTGTATGCCCTGATGCTGGCCATGCCACTGATTGGCTGGGGCATGCTCTCGGCCGGTGGCTACCCGCTGCCCTTGCAGCTACCCGCCCTGCTGCCCCATGACCTGAAGCTGTATGCCGTACTGCGCCAGGCGCATGGCTGGTTAGCCTACCTGTTGTTCGCGACAGTGCTGGTGCACCTGGGGGCGGCGCTGGTGCATGGCCTGGTCCGGCGTGACGGGGTAATGCGCAGCATGTGGCCTGGACCGCTGCGTAGCCATGAGCCCGAGCGATAATCATTAACGATTCTTATTATCGTAGGATTCTGTCGGCAAGCCTTTTACGGCACAATGCAAGGCTGTCTCTCAGCCTTGGATAGCCATGAACAGCGCACAGGATCCTGCCAACTCCGTTCCGCCCACCGCCACCGAAAGCAGTTTCGACCTGCGTCCGCTGCTGATCGCCAACATGGCCTGCACCATGGCGATGATGGCGTTCGTTTCCTTGATCGGTCCGATTGCCCGCACCCTCGGCCTGGCCACCTGGCAGGCCGGCGCGGCGGTGACCGTGGCCGGGGTGATATGGATGTTGCTGGCGCGGCCTTGGGGCCAGGCCAGTGATCGTCTTGGGCGACGTCGAGTGCTGTTGCTCGGCACCGCCGGCTTTACCGTGGCGTACTGGGCTCTGTGTCTGTTCATCGATACCGCCCTGCACTTGCTGCCCAGCGCCACCCTGGCGTTTATCGGCCTGATGATCGGGCGCGGCTTGATCGGTGCCTTTTACGCAGCGTTGCCCGTGGGTGGCGCTGCACTGATTGCCGACAATGTCGCGCCACAACACCGCGCCCGGACCCTGGCGTCGCTTGGCGCAGCCAACGCTGTCGGTCTGGTGCTTGGTCCGGCTCTGGCCGCGCTGCTGGCACGTTACAGCTTGAGCCTGCCCTTTTATGTAATGGCACTCCTGCCGATGCTGGCCTTCGTGGTGCTGTTGCGCAAACTCAAACGCCAGGAGCTGCACCTCAAGCAGCCGCCACGCCCGGTACGCCTGACCGACCCGCGCTTGCGCCGGCCGCTGCTGGTAGCGTTCGTGGCCATGCTCAGCGTTTCGGTGGCGCAGATTACCGTAGGTTTCTTTGCCCTGGATCGCTTGCGGATGAATCCTGCCGACGCGGCCCAGACTGCGGGCATTGCCCTGACCATGGTGGGCGTGGCCCTGATCCTGGCGCAGTTGCTTGTGCGCAAATTGCAGTGGCCGCCACTGCGCATGATCCGTGTCGGCGCCAGCGTGTCAGCCTTGGGTTTTGCTGCCGCCGCGTTTGCCCCCAGCGCTGAGATGCTATGGGCCAGCTTCTTTCTCTCAGCCTGCGGCATGGGTTGGGTGTTCCCGGCTTTTTCGGCATTGGCCGCCAATGCCATGGACGCTTCCGAGCAAGGCGCTACTGCCGGGTCCATGGGCGCGGCACAAGGCCTGGGCGTGGTAATCGGGCCTTTGGCGGGGACCTTGATCTACGCCGCCGACCCGCGTCTGCCGTACCTGATCGTTGCCGCGTTACTGCTACTGGTAGGACTCTGGCCACACCCGCATCAGCCGTCCGTACAGGCAGGCCGCTAAGTTTCACGGAATGTGCTTTAATGCTCCGCCAAAAAATTTTCGATATATAAGGCGGCTATGGACACGGGGACACGACTCAAACTGGTGCGTGAACGCAACAAACTCTCCCAGCGGGAGCTGGCCCGTCGTAGCGGGCTGACAAACTCGACGATTTCCCAGATCGAGCAGAATCGCGTCAGCCCCTCGGTCAGTTCCCTGAAAAAACTGCTCGAAGGCATTCCCATGTCCCTGGCGGAGTTCTTCAGCTTTGACGAGCCGCCGCGTGAAGAGCGTTTCGTCTTCCGCTCCACCGAACAGCCTGACCTGGGCAACAGCGGCCTGCGCATGCTCTTGGTCGGCGCCAGCGTCGAAGGCCGGCAGATGCGCATGCTGCGCGAACTGTATGCCCCGGGTGCCGACTCGGGTGATGAGCCCATCGTCCACTCCGAAGGCGAAGAGTGCGGCCTGGTAACCCGTGGCACCATCGAATTGCGTGTGGATGGCCAGGTCAGCGTCCTCAACTCCGGTGACGGCTACTACTTCCCGACCACCCTGCCCCACAGCTTCAAGAACATTGGCCAGGACGAAGCAGAGATCATCAGCGCCAACACCCCGGCAAACTTCTGACAGCCGGTGCGTGTAGGAGCGGATTCATCCGCGATGGGGCGCGTAGCGGCCCCAAAGAAAGGACTGCTATGCAGTCCATCGCGGATAAATCCGCTCCTACAAGAGTTACATCCAGCCCAACCAGTGCCACCAGGTCGCCGCAAACACCAGCATCAACAGATACCCGATCACCGTCACCAGAATCCCCACCCGGGCAAACTGCTTGGCGTTGAACGTCTCCGTCCCCAGACAGACCATATTCTGCGGCGCGTTAATCGGCAGAATAAAGCCATAACTGACCACAAAGCCCAACGCCATGGTCATCCCCAGGCGACTGAAATCCCCTGGCAAAGTCTGCAGCACCGCGATCAGGATCGGCAACAACGCCGAGGTCAACGCCGTAGCACTGGCAAACCCCAAATGGATCAGAATCAAAAACGCCGCCAAGATCGAAAACACCCCTAGCGTGCCCAACTGATCCAGCCCGGTATTAGCCACCACCTGCGCCCCCAGCCACTGCCCGGCCTGAGTGGTCAGCAGGGTAGTCCCCAGACTGATCCCGACCCCGAAGACAATCACCGTGCCCCATGGAATCCGGGCTTGCACATCCTTCCAGGTCATCACTCCGAAGCGTGGCAGCAACAGCAACACCAGCCCCGCATAGGTCGTCGAGGTGGTATCGAAGGCGTGTAGCTTGCCCTCGGTGGCCCACGCCAGCAGCAACAGCACCGACACCCCGAGCAGGCGTTTCTGCGCGCCGCTCATGGGCCCAAGCTCGGCCAGCGTCTTGTTCACTGCCTCCTTCCCACCGGGAATGCTGTCGCTCTCAGGCGGCAACAGCTTGAGCACGATAAAAATCAGCACCGCTGACATGATTACCGCCCAGGGCGCGCCCGCGATCAGCCAGTCGATCCACGACACCCGCGCACCGAGCATCTTGTCCATAAAACCCACGGTCAGCAGGTTTTGCGCCGCAGCGGTCTGGATACCGATGTTCCAGATACTGGTGCCCTGAGCCACGATGATCATGATCCCGGCGGCGATGTTGGAGCGCTTGTCGACGCCAAAAGCCGCGATCACCCCCATCATGATCGGCACTACACAGGCACTGCGGGCGGTGGCACTGGGCACCACCAGACTGAGCAGGATCGTCACCACCACCGCGCCGAGCAAAATGCGCCGGGTGCTGACGCCAACGCGGGACAGGGTCACCAGGGCGATACGCCGGTCGAGCCCGGTGTGGGTCATGGCCGCCGCAATGAACAAGGCACCGACCACCAAGGCCAGGGCGCTGTTGGAAAATCCGGTCAAGGCCAGGCTGATAGCCGCCGAAGAGCCATAGGTTACCGAGGGGTCGGCTACGGTCGGCGCCGTGCCGAGCAGAAACGCCATCAGCGAAGTGATCATGATCGCACTGGCTTCGTACGACACCGCCTCGCTGATCCACACCACCACGGCAAAGGCCAGGATCGCCAGCACCCGGTGACCGGCCACCGGCAAGTCGGCGGGTAGTGGCAGCAACAGCACGCCGATCAGGGCCGCGATCCCCAACAACAAACCAATCGGAACCTTGACCCGGGTGGATTGCGCACCCGGTGCGCTAGCCGACGAACTCATGAGAATCTCCCTGCAATACATGAATGGCCATGATCAGACACTTCCTGCACAGACGAACTGATACGCATCAACACCAGGGAATCGAGCATTGTCAGACAAAATGTAGTGCTAGAAAAAAATCACTACAAAACCTATTGACGCCATTCGTCGGCCCTTGCATGATGAGGCCGTCTCCCCGATCGGGGACACTGGCAAGGGTGTTCCAGGCAGCTCGAAGGATCCATGAGCTGTATGCGGATGGGTACTGCCCAAAAGGCAGCGAGTAAAAGCCCCCAGTTGTGACGCTGCTGTAGCAGCTTTCTTTCAACGCTACATGACGTGCGCCGAGTTTGAACTCAACTACGAATGGTCTAGGGGGCTTTATGATGAATCTGAACAATCAACCGACTGTTGACGAATTGGCCCGGCTGTTCGCCGCGCGCAAAGACTCACTCGACAGCCACATTCTCTGGGTATGTGAAGAGGGCGAAGTACGCCTGGACAGCCTGGGGCCACTGAGCGATGAAGCACAGTTCGAGCAACGTACGCCAAACATGCGCGCTCGGCTGAAAATGTACCGTCGTGGCCAAGGCTACGTCGGCAAGAAAGCCGCCGCCGACACCCAGTACGTCGGTCGCGTTCTGCAGACCCTGCAACACGAGTGGGCCGAGCTGCAGAACAAACCCGGCGTAGCGGTGATCGACCGCCTCTGCTAAGAACAACACAACGCAACAGGCAGTACATTGAAGCCCGGTCCGCAAGGATCGGGCTTTTTTCATTAGCGCCCTACCCGGCTACAATGCCTTCTTTTTAGCCAAGAGCCCACGCATGAACAGTCCCGCATTCGGCACCGGCGATGCCTCCTATCAGGCCGCAGGCGGCATCGATGGCCTCCGTCGGCTGGTGGATGATTTCTACCGGTTCATGGATCAGGATCCGCGCGCCCGTCCAGTGCGTCAGATGCACCCGGACAACCTCGATAGCTCAAGGGACAAGCTGGCCTGCTTTCTCAGCGGTTGGCTCGGCGGCCCGGCGTTGTTCGGTGAACGCTATGGGTCGATCGCCATCCCGGCCTTCCATGCCCAATGGCCGATCGATGAATCCCACAGCGAAATCTGGTTGAGCTGCATGGCGCAGGCCATCGCCCTGCAAGGCTACTCAACAGAATTTGCCGAGTACCTGCTGCGCCAGTTACGTGTGCCGGCCCAGCGCATTGTCCAGGCCAGCCGCAACCGTCACCCTCAGGCCTGACGCCGCAGCGGCGCCTGCTCAACGGGGAAGTCTCCGGTGAGCAGCGCCCTGGCCCGGTTTACGCCCCAGACCATGGCGCGGCTCATGGTCTCGCCCGGGCGGTTCCTGTAGTACTCCTCCACCATGGCCTTGCCATGACTGGCGTACACGCCGAGGAACAACTGCGTGGCGCCAGTGCGCGATAATCTCACCTGTACATCGATGTTGGTGCCATCACTTAACAGTTCGTCGTGGCTGCGGCTATGCAGTTGTGCATCCGCCCACTCCCAGTATGTTTCTTCCCTGATCCGCATCGGTTACCCCCTGTATTGATAGCAGCCGGACAAGTAAGACACACAAGCGCGTTTCAGGCGAGCGCCCAAGCCGCAACCGTTGAGCAAGGTCAAACAATGCATAAAAAACCCCGCAACAATGGGCGGGGTGATGTGAATCGGGTCACTTTTTCACAGGAACCCTGGGCATGAACCGGCCCTTCTTGGCGCGCTGCAGATGGCTTGGCCGCGCGTGCTCGGCGTCGTCCTGGGTCATGTGGGCAAAGCCCAGGCGGAAGGCGGCCTGACCACAACGCACCTGGCTGTTGATCGGAAATTCGTCACCGTTGTCCTCGAAATAGGATTCGAACATGCCCTGTCTCCCTCTGACAGTGGACCGATACCGGCAAGCAGATGATTGCCCAGAAAGTACCGGACCAAGTGACTCTGAGACTAGCCGGTCATTTATGGACCGGACAGGCAAAAAAATAAAAAGCCCGACCAATGGCCGGGCTATTTTGTCGCACCCAAGGGCTTACCTGAGTTTGACTGCGGTGCCGGTGACGAACACCACGACCATCCCGCCACGGGCCGAGGGCATGCTGATCTCGTAATCGAGGCCTATCACGGCGTCGGCTTGCAAGCTTTTGGCGCGCGCCTTGATTTCCTCGGTGGCTTGCTCGCGGGCTTCTTTCAAGGCGCTTTCCAGGGTTTGCGAACGGCCGCCAAAGAAGTCGCGAAAGCTGGCGAACACATCGCGCACCACGTTGATGCCCTGGACCGACTCGGCGCTGACCACGTCCAGGTACGCGGCAATCTGCCGACCTTCGACAGTGCCTGTAGTGGTAATGATCATGTTGCTCTCCTTCGCTCTTGCAGGTTGTACGCCGCTGCCCGTATGGGCAACGGCAAAAGAAGGCGATGGTAACAAAAGCTGCGGCCCGCCCGCCGGCTATTTATACAAGCAATTGATTGTGTAATACAAAGAGCGCACCTAGACTGTCAGCCACTGAACCCTCACCACCTTGCGAAGGAGCCGCGCATGCCGTCCACCTCTACTCCCCAGAAAGCCTCCTGGGCCGAGCTGCTGCAGGGGCGCAATGCCCTACGCTCAATCGCCCTGGCCGGCGGCGTGGCACTGCATGCGATCAACGTCTACATCGTCACCACCATCTTGCCGACCGTGATCGCCGATATCGGCGGCCTGGCCTTTTATGCCTGGAGCACCACGCTGTTCGTGGCCACCTCGATCATCGGCTCGACCCTCTCGGCGCAACTGCTCGAACGCCTCGGCCCCAGACGCGCATTCCTCTTGGCACTGGCAGTCTTCGCCGCGGGGTCGGCCCTCTGTGCGGCGGCCCCGAGCATGGCGGTGTTGTTGGCGGGCCGCAGTGTCCAGGGGTTGGGTGGCGGTATCCTGTTTGCCCTGAGCTACGCCCTGATCCGCCTGGTATTCGATGAACGCCTGTGGCCACGCGCGATGGCCATGGTGTCCGGCATGTGGGGCCTGGCCACCCTCTGCGGTCCGGCCATCGGCGGCATGTTCGCCGAGGGTGGGCATTGGCGCTGGGCGTTCTGGACCTTGTTGCCGGTCGTGGCATTACTGGCCGTTATTGTCATCAGCCAACTGGGCAACACCCTCGCCCATACCGCCATTCGCACACGTCCACCCTATGGCTTGATTGCTTGCCTGGTGCTCTCGGTGCTGGCCATCTCGGCAGCGAGCCTGTCGAGCAACCTGCTGTGGAATCTGTTCGGCATTGCGCTGGGCCTTGCCATCGCCGTACTGATCGCCCGCCTCGATCGCAACCCCGAACGCCGTCTGCTGCCCACCGGAGCCTACTCGCTGGGCAGCCGCCTGGGTGTGTTGTACGGGGTCATGTGCCTGTTGATTGCCGCCATGACCACGGAGATTTTCGTGCCTTATTTTCTCCAGCAGATCCATGGTCTTGGCCCCCTCGCCGCGGGCTACATGACCGCCGCCATGGCCGCTGGCTGGACCCTCGCGGCGCTGCTCAGCGCCAGTCGCACAGGCGATGCGGCCGAGCGTCTGATCCGAATGGGACCAGCAGTGATCGTCGCCGCGATGCTGGCATTGGCGCTGATGACCGCGCAAACGCACTGGCTGACCAGCGCCATCGGCGTTGTCACCTACTGCCTGGCCCTGGCCGGTGTTGGCCTGGGCATTGGTCTTGGCTGGCCGCACCTGCTAACGCGGGTCCTGAGCGCCGCGCGCCCAGGTGAAGAAAACCTGGCTTCGGCATCGATCACCACGGTGCAACTCTATGCCACGGCCCTGGCTGCTGCACTGGCCGGACTGGTCAGCAACAGCGCCGGGCTGGTTGACCCCGGTGGCGTGGCCGGTGCCCAGCACGCAGCCATGTGGCTGTTCGGCGTATTTGCGTTGGCCCCGCTGCTGACACTGCTGCTGGTTCGGCGCATCACCGGCGCCAATGCGCTGGCCCTGGCCTGAAGCGCGACGCAGAGCGGCTTTTTCAGCGCTCATTCACTACAATCCCGGACTTTCCATGTGTATGACGACCTCCCTTCCATGACCTCGACTGCCAGCGACGCCAGCAACTCCACTCCCGAGCGCATCCTGTTTCTGCTCAAGACCCGGGGCGCGCTGAAGACCACTGACCTGGCCAACCTGCTGCAGATCAGTTTCGAGGCCGCGCGCCAGCATATTCAGAAACTGCAGGCCGCCGAGCTGATCAGTGGCATCAGTGCGCCGGCCAACGGTGCAGGCCGCCCTTCACAGAAATGGTTACTGACGGAGGCCGCGCAACGGCGCTTTCCGGATACCCACAGTGTGCTCACCCTGCAGCTGATCGAAACCGTCGAGCAGGTGTTCGGTGCCGACGGTGTCGAACAACTGATCCAGCGCATGGAAACGACCAACCGCAACGAGTACCAGCAGGCCTGCAGTCAACTGCACAGCCTGGAAGACAAGGTGCGCACCCTGGTGCAATTGCGCGAACAGGCCGGCTACATGGCCGAAATGCAGGCCAGCGACAACGGCTGGCTGATCATCGAGAACCACTGCCCGATTTGCGTCGCCGCCAGCCGCTGCCAGGGCTTCTGCCGTTCGGAGCTGCAGGTTTTTCAGGCGGTAATAGGCGAACAGGCGCTGGTCGAGCGCTGTGAGCACCTGCTCTCAGGTCAGCGCCGCTGTGTGTACCGGGTCACGCCCAGATAATCCCCCTACGCCCACTGCAGGTTGAACACCACAAAAGCCAGCAAGGCCCAGAGCACCAGCACCAGGTGTGTCAGTTGCAGCCCTTCCTGACGAATCCAGTAGCCGAACCAGAGGCCGCCCAAAAGCATGCTGAAGGTAAAACCGAGCAACGCGCTCAGGGCCAGGTTCAACCAGGGGCGGGCCTGCATCAGGTCAGCCTCGACTAGCAGCAGGTAACTGCCGGTGAGTGCGGACACTGCAGCAACCACCTGCAACACCAGCACCAGCAGCAAGGCGATGCGGTGCCAGACAGGCGAATGCAGGGCGCGGCCGAGCAGCGGGATATCGATGGCCGGCGCCTGGCGCAAGGGCGCCATGGCCATGGTCGCGCCCACCGCCCCGACCGAAGCGCGAAAGGCCTGGAGATTGTTGAGTACCGCAATGCACAGCCAGAGGCTCAGGCCCAGCGCCAGGGTGGCCTGAAACAGCCACAGGGAAGTATGCAAGTCCATTTGATCACCCATCCAATTACACAAGAAAAGACTTGGATATTATGGCAGCACCTGGCAATGCACAAGACGCTCGCCCGCTCGGGACTTGCCCGATAGACGATACTTATCAATTGGTCATTATTAGCAATTTGACGCTCCTCCAGCACCTCCCTATGCTCAACGACAACTGCGCCGCGGTTTAATACAGATTCAAACAACGCGTTCACTACCACGATCGCCATTCGTTGACATGAGGTAAATGCACACTGTGAATGCCAGCGAGAAGACACTCATCGACGGCTTCAATCGAAAGATTGATTATCTGCGCATGTCGGTGACTGATCGCTGCGATTTCCGTTGCGTCTACTGCATGGCCGAAGACATGCAGTTTCTTCCGCGCCAGCGCATCCTCACCCTCGAAGAGCTGTACCAGGTGGCCGAGCGCTTCGTCGCCATGGGTACCCGCAAAATCCGCCTGACCGGCGGCGAGCCGCTGGTACGCAAGGGCATTGTCGAACTGTGCGCACGAGTCGCGGCCTTACCGGGCTTGCGCGAGCTGTGCATGACCAGCAACGGCTCGCAACTGGGGCGCCTGGCCGCGCCGCTGTTCGATGCCGGCCTGTCGCGCCTGAATATCAGCCTCGACAGCCTCGACCCGCAACGCTTCAAGGCCCTCACCCGCACCGGCGACCTGCACCAGGTCATCGCCGGTATCGACGCAGCCCGCGCCGCCGGCTTTCGCCGTACCAAACTCAATTGCGTGGTGCTCAAAGACCGCAACGATGACGAAATCAATGACCTGGTGCGCTTTGCCATCGAGCGCGAACTGGACATTTCCTTCATCGAAGAGATGCCCCTGGGCGTCATCAGCGAACACCAGCGCAGCGAGTCCTACTGCTCCAGCGATGAAGTGCGTGCGCGTATCGGCGAACAGTTCACCCTGATCGAATCAGCCGAATCCACCCAGGGCCCTTCGCGCTACTGGCGCCTGGCCGAAGCGCCGCAGATCCGCGTCGGCTTCATCTCGCCCCACAGCCATAATTTCTGCGACAGCTGCAATCGCGTACGGCTGACGGTCGAAGGCCGTTTGCTGCTGTGCCTGGGCAACGAGCACGCCAGTGATCTCAAGCAGGTGCTGCGCGCCCACCCCGGCAACAGTGAACGCCTGGACAAGGCGATTCGCGACGCCATCGCGCTCAAGCCCCAGCGCCATCACTTCGACGTGCATGGCGAGGTGCAGATCCTGCGCTTCATGAGCATGACCGGCGGCTAGCCACCTGCTCCAGCCATCGCAAGACCGCTGAAAAGTGACCGCCCGAATGGGTGGCGCTATTTCCGCACACCCACTTGACTGTATTTGTATATACATGCTCATATCTGTGAACGTTGCCGCCCCTGCGTCCGGCCGGCGACTCGACCGCTCGACAACAACAATATGCGGAGATCCACAGCGATGACCCAGGCCAGCGCCACGCGCAGCAAGCCCCTGATCGAGCGCCGCTCGATAGACTACATCCCGGAAAACGAGCGGCACGGACGCCTCTACAGCCAGTTCACCCTGTGGCTGGGTGCCAACCTGCAGATCACCGCAATCGTCACCGGGGCCCTGGCCGTGGTGCTCGGCGGCGATGTGTTCTGGTCGCTGATCGGCTTGCTGATTGGCCAGTTGGTCGGCGGCGCGGTCATGGCCCTGCATGCCGCCCAAGGGCCAAAGCTGGGGCTGCCGCAGATGATCTCGAGCCGGGTGCAGTTCGGGGTCTATGGCGCGGCCATCCCGATTGCCCTGGTGTGCCTGATGTACCTGGGCTTCACTGCCACCGGCACGGTGCTCTCGGGCCAGGCCATCGGCCAGTTGCTCAACGTCAGCGACAGTGCCGGGATCCTGATCTTCGCCGGCGTAATCGTTCTGGCCACGGTGTTCGGCTACCGCATGATCCACTGGATCGGCCGCATCGCCAGCGTGCTCGGCATCATTGCCTTCGTCTACCTGTTCAGCCGCATCCTGGTGATCAGCGACATCGGCCAGCTCCTGGAAAATCGCCACTTCACCTGGGCGTCGTTCCTGCTGGCAGTGTCGCTGTCCGCTTCCTGGCAGATCTCCTTCGGGCCCTATGTGGCGGACTATTCGCGCTACCTGCCGAGCAAGACCTCCTCGATCAAGACCATTCTCGCCGTTGGCCTTGGCTCAGTGGTGGGTGCCCAGGCATCGATGGTCCTCGGCGTGTTTGCCGCCGCGATTGCCAATGGCCAGTTCTCCGGCCGTGAAGTGGCCTACATTGTCGGCCTGGGCGGTACCGGTGCCACTGCCGCGCTGCTGTATTTCAGCATTGCGTTTGGCAAGGTGACCATTTCCACCCTCAACTCCTACGGCAGTTTCATGTGTATCGCCACGATCATCAGCGGATTTCGGGGGCACATCGAAGTCAGCCGCCGCCAACGCCTGGTCTTCGTCCTCGCGATTGTCGGTGCCGCGACCCTGATCGCCCTGCTCGGCCAGCATTCGTTCCTCGCCGCCTTCAAGTCGTTCATCCTGTTCCTGCTGACCTTCTTCGTACCCTGGAGCGCGGTCAACCTGGTGGACTACTACTTCATCACCAAAGAGCGCTATGACGTACCCGCCTTGTCCGATCCGAATGGCCGCTACGGTCGCTGGAACATGCCAGGCATCATCGTCTACACCATTGGCGTGCTGATCCAGATGCCGTTCATTTCCACCAAGCTCTACACCGGGCCGATGGTTGCCCACCTGGGCGGTGTCGACGTGTCGTGGATCATCGGCCTGGTGGTACCGAGCGTGCTGTATTACCTGGTGGCCCGTGGCAAGGCCGCCCAGGCACCGGCGCGGATGATCCTGCCGGAAGCGGTCAAACCCTGAACTGAACCCTGTACTTGCCCACCGCCTTGACGGTGGGCAAGCACCGTTCGGCGCCCCAACCAATAACGACATATTTTTATGCTGTAATTGATCTTGTAGGCCACTTCACCCGTCGAGGGTACTGCCATGAAGATCAGATTGTCAGTTGTGCTGCTGCTTGCAGCCTTGTGTGCGCTTCCCAGCTTGAGCTCTGCGGCTCAAACCCCTCCTCCCCAAGCCGAATCCGCCGCGCTGAGCACCCGCCTGGCCCTGCGCGATCTGTGGGTCGAGCATGTTTTCTGGATTCGCAATTACGCCATTGCCAATCAGGCCGGCAATCGCCAGGCGGCGGATGTTGCCAGCCAGGAGGTGGTCAGCAATGCCACCGCGATTGCCAACAGCATTGCCCCGCTCTACGGCCAGCCCGCCGCCGACCAGTTGCTGAAACTGCTCGGCGGACACTGGGGCGCGGTCAAGCAGTACAGTGATGCCAGTGTCAGCCAGTCGGCGTCCGGCAAACAGGCGGCGGTCAACGACCTGACCAGCAACGCCAAGGCGCTGGCGAAATTTCTCGCCACGGCCAACCCCAACTTGCCGGAGGCGACACTGAACACAATGCTTGCTGCCCATGGCGGACACCATATTGCGCAGATCGACGAACTCGGGAAAAAGGACTACAAGGCAGAAGCCGCCACCTGGAAACACATGCGCGAGCATATCCTTGGCCTGGCCGACGCCTTGACGGCGGCGCTGGTCAAACAGTTCCCGGACAAGTTCTGAGCGAGGTCGATTGATGTTCGAAGGCCTGGGACGTACCCAACAGGATCTGCTTTCGGCCCTGCTGTACCGGGCTGCCGGCATGAGCATTGAAGAGCTGGCCAGCCAGCTGGCGGTCACCCGCACGGCGGTGCGCCAGCACCTGGCCGCCTTGGAACGTGACGATCTGGTGGTGCGCGGCGATCTGCGCGCCACCGGCCGCCGCCCCGAGCAGCTCTACCGGCTCAGCGCCCACGGCAGAGAGTTGTTTCCGCGCCACTATCACCTGCTCGCCAACCTGTTGATTGATGAAGTGGCCAACCTGATCGGCCATGACGCGCTGGTGAAACTGATGCGCAGTCTGGGCGAGAAAATGGCCGCAGACCTGAGCGCTACCCGCCTGGATGAACAGCAGATCGCTGCCCATATGAAAGTGGTGGGCTATGAATCCGAAGTGTTTTTCCGTTCCGGTGAACCGGCGCAGATTGTCGCCCATAACTGCGTGTTCCATCAGCTGGCCGAAGCTCACCCGCAAATCTGTGAGCTCGACCTGGCGCTGATTGGCAGCCTGGGTGGAGGGGACGTGCAGCACCTGGAATGCATGCTGCGCGGTGGACAGGTGTGTCGCTTTCAGCTGACGCGCAACACCTCATAGCTTGGCGATCGACACCTCGGTGGATTTCACGAAGGCAATCACTTCACTGCCTACCCGCAACTCCAGTTCGTGCACCGAACGGGTGGTGATCACCGAGGTGACGACACCAGCCGATGTCTGCACATCGATTTCCGATACCACCGGCCCTTCGATGATCTCCTTGACCGTGCCCTTGAACTGATTGCGTACGTTGATCGCCTTGATGGTCATGGTGTGGCTCCTTAGCAGTTGGGAGCACCGTCGTTGCAGTGCGTGAATGCAGAGTGCACCGCAAAGATAAAAATCAAAAAGAATAAATAACGACAAATATAGATCCGTTTGGAATATGAAAAGCTGTATATCAACATTCCTAAACGTTATTTATTTTTGATTTTTTAGATCATTTAGCATCAGTGCATCTCTCATCGTTCAAGTGAGCGCAGCCTTGCACATCACCCCCAACACCCCGTTGCAGACCGCTCGGGCATTGGCCAGCGAATTCTCCCGCACGGTGGTCGAACGCGACCGTCAAGGCGGTACCCCAAAGACAGAACGCGATGCCATCCGCCGCAGTGGCCTGTTGGCCCTGAGTATTCCCCGTGAGTTCGGCGGCCTGGGCGGTAGCTGGACGCAGACCTTCGAAGTCGTGCGCGAATTCGCCCGGGTCGACAGCTCTCTGGCTCATGTCTTCGGCTTTCATCACTTGATGCTTGCCACCGTGCGCCTGTTCGCCACCCCAGCGCAGTGGCAACCCTGGTTCGAACTGACCGCGCGCAAAAACTGGTTTTGGGGCAATGCCCTCAACCCGCTGGACGCGCGCACCGTGGTCAAGGATCGCGGTAGTTTTCGCGAGTTCTCCGGCAAGAAAAGTTTCTGCTCCGGCGCCAGTGACTCACAGATGCTGATCGCCTCGGCAGTAGACGAAAGCGCTGGCGGCAAGCTGCTGATTGCGGCGATCCCCAGCGGTCGCAGCGGCATCACCTTGCATAACGACTGGAACAACATGGGCCAGCGCCAGACCGACAGTGGCAGCGCCACCTTCGAACGGGTACGCGTCGAGGAAAGCGACCTGCTGCTTGATCCCGGCCCACTGAGCACACCCTTTGCCTGCCTGCGACCGCTGATTGCCCAGTTGCATTTCGCCCATGTGTTTCTCGGCATCGCCGAGGGCGCCTTCGAGGAAGCGCGCCATTACGCCCTGACGGAGTCGCGGCCCTGGTTCAAGTCCCAGGCCGAGCACAGTAGCGCCGACCCTTATGTGCTCCAGCACTTCGGCGACTTCTGGGTACGCCTGCAAGGCGCCAAGGTATTGGTCGAACAGGCTGCCAACGAGCTTGATCAGGCCTGGAGCAAAGGCGCGGCATTGACCGCCGAACAACGCGGGCGTCTGGCAGTGAGCATCGCCACCGCCAAGGTCGCGGCCAACCGCGATGGCCTGGCCATTTGTAGCAAGGTCTTCGAAGTCACGGGCGCACGCGCTACCCAGGCATCGGTCGGGCTTGACCGCCACTGGCGCAACCTGCGCACCCAGAGCCTGCACGACCCGCTCGACTACAAACTACACGAACTCGGTGAATGGGCCCTGCAGGGGCAATTGCCGACTCCGACCTTCTATTCATAGTGTGAACGCCATGCAATTGTTGACCTTACCGCCCTCACCGGCCCTGGCCACCTCGATCCGTGCCACCGCGCAGGTATTCGAAGACCCGAAATCCCAGGCCCTGCTCGCACACCTGCAGCAGGTTGCGCCCAGTGAAGCCAGTGTGCTGATCATCGGCGAGACCGGCACCGGCAAAGAGCTGGTGGCCCGCCACATCCATAACCTCAGCGGACGCCGCGACAAGCCATTCGTGGCGGTCAACTGCGGAGCGTTCTCCGAATCGCTGGTGGAGGCTGAACTGTTCGGCCATGAAAAAGGCGCCTTCACCGGTGCCCTCAGCGCCAAGGCCGGCTGGTTCGAAGAGGCCAATGGCGGCACCTTGTTCCTCGATGAAATCGGCGACTTGCCCATGGCCATCCAAGTCAAGTTGCTGCGCGTGCTACAGGAGCGCGAAGTGGTGCGCCTGGGCTCGCGCAAGAGCATCCCCATTGATGTGCGGGTACTGGCGGCAACCAACGTGCAGCTGGAAAAAGCCATCAATGCCGGGCATTTTCGCGAGGACCTGTATTACCGCCTGGACGTGGTCAACCTTGAGCTGGTGCCACTGCGCGAACGCCCCGGCGACATCCTGCCGCTGGTGCGCCACTTCATTCAGGCCTACAGCCAGCGCCTGGGTTACGGCCAGGTCACCCTCAGCGCGCAGGCCGAGGCGAAACTGCGCAGCTATGGCTGGCCGGGCAATATTCGCGAACTGGAAAACGTCATCCATCACACCCTGCTGATCTGCCGTGATGGAGTGATTCGTGAAGAGGACCTGCGCCTGTCGAACATGCGCATCGAACGTGCCGACGACAGCAGCGGTGCGGACGATTCGGCGGAAGGATTGCTTGAGCGGGCGTTCCAGAAGCTCTTCGAGCAGGCGCCGGGGGCATTGCACGAAAAAGTCGAGGATGCCCTGTTGCGTGCAGCCTATCGCTTTAGCCATCACAACCAGGTGCACACGGCCAACCTGCTGGGGTTAAGCCGCAACATCGCCCGCAGCCGCTTGATCAAGATCGGCGAACTGGCGGTCAACCGACGCCAGCCGGCTGCCAGCTCGCAGGGAGAGCGGATGCTCAATCTGTCGATCTGACTTGTAGGAGCGGATTCATCCGCGATGGGGCGCAACGCGGCCCTAAATAGGCCTGCTGTGCAGGCCATCGCGGCGGTCCGGCGTCCCGGTAAATCCGCTCCTACGCAGATCGCCTCAGCGATACACCTCCCTGCCCGCCTCCGGCGCCAAGCGGCGAAACACCAGAGCCGAGCCCATGCATACCACCCCGCAGACACCGATCACCGTCGCAATATCAGCCACCCCAACCTGCTGCTCGCCCTTCACACTCATCAACAGGCTGAGCAACGACGCCGCCATGCCCACCGAGACACTCATGGTCAGCTGCACCGTCGCCGCCGACAAACTGCTGGCACGGCTGTGCAGTTCGGCCGGCACATCGGCGTAGGTCAGCCCGCCCATGGCGCTGAACTGCAGCGAGCGGATCAACCCACTGCAGAACAGAATCAGCACCACCAGCCAGTACGGCGTCTCCAGGTTGAAGGTGGCGCAGGCAAGCAGGCTCAACCCGGTGAGCAAGGCATTCAGGCTCAGGGTCCGGCGAAAGCCCAGACGCCTGACAATGCGCACCGCCAGCAGCTTGACCACAAAGGCCCCCACGCCACCCGTGAAAGTCAGCAACCCGGCCTGCAACGGACTCAGGCCAAAGCACAGCTGAAACAGCAACACCATCAGGAACGGCTGCGCCGCCGTACCCAGACGAAACAGGGTGCCGCCCCAGAAGTTCACGGCAAAACTGCGCACCCGCAACGACGAAAAATCCAGCAAGGGTTGCGGGCAGCGCCGGGCATGACGCAGGTACAGCATTGCTGCAATGGCTCCGAGCAACAGCATCAACAGCCCCCAGCGCCGCTCCAGCAAGCCATGCCCCAGGGTTTCGAAGCCAAACACCAGGGCGGCCAGGGCAATACTGCTGAGCAGCAGACCACGAACATCCAGCGGCTGCTCCCTGACACCGGGATAGTCAGGAATGTAGCGGCGCACCAGATAGATCCCGAGCAAGCCGATCGGCAGGTTGACCAGAAAGATCCACTGCCAGGACAACAGGGTCACCATCAAGCCGCCCAGCGGCGGCCCGAGCATCGGCCCGATCAAGGGCGGAATGGCCAGGTAAGACATGTTGCGCAGCAGGTCTGCGCGTGACGACCAGCGCAACAGGATCATAAGCCCCACCGGCACCATCATCGCCCCGGCCGCCCCCTGAAACAGCCGTGCCAGGCACAGCTGCAGCAACGAACCCGCCAGGGCGCAGGCCAGCGACGCCAGGGTGAACAGCACCATGGCCAGCACAAACAGGCGCCGCGGGCCGAAACGGTCGGCCGCCCAGCCGCTGACCGGCACCGCCAGCGCGGCGGCAAGCATGTACAGCGACACCACCAGGTTCATGCGTACGCTGGCGACCCCGAACTCGCTAGCCATTTGCGGCAAGGCCGTCATCACCACGGTGGCGTCGATCAGCTCCATCAGGAACGCGCAGCCGATGATGATCGGTACTCGCCGTGATTGATTAGCCTGTTGCGTCAGCGGCGCTACCTGCAATGTGCCCAATTCAGAACAACCCCGACGTAGGTGGCGGCGTACCGGTCAGTTGCCAGTTACCCACTGCGGCGGCTTTCCAGTGCCGCGGGTTATGGTTGGCCACGGTGCGGGCGTTGCGCCAATGGCGGTCGAGGTTGTGACTGCGGCCGGTGGTCGAGGCACCACCGACATCGAAAAGCAACTCGGCCGCCTTGAGCGCCGACTCGGCGGCAATGTATTGCGCCTGGGCCACGTCGATGGCGGCTTGGTCGACCTGTTGCGGGTCAAGGCCCGCCGCCCAGGCACGGTCAATCGAGGCCGCAGCGCGCAGCACCACCGCTTCGGCGGTAAAGGCGCGGGCAGCGATTTCACCCACGCTCAGTTGCACATAGGGATCATCCACCGAACGCGTAGCGCTGCTGTGCTTGATCGGTCGGGCATGCTCACGGGCAAACAGTACGGCATCGTCCAGGGCGTTGCGGGCAATACCGGCCTGCACAGTGGCCAGGAACAGCTGCAGGAATGGCGTGACGACGGTGCGCTTGCCCTCCTCCACGGTCCGTGTGCGGATCTCGTCGGCGTAGACCCTGACGTCGTTGAGGCGGGTGGTGCCGCTGGCCGTCAGGCGCTGCCCCATGGCATCGAAATCATCGAGCAGTTCCAGGCCCTGGCGATCCCGTGGCAAGACGAAAGACACCGGCTGTTCGTCTTCATCCAGGGCCACCGCACTGATCCAGTCGGCATACAGCGAGCCGGTGCTGTAGTACTTGCTGCCGCTGGCCCGGTAGTGCTCGCCGTCCCGTACCAGGCGCGCACTGATCGCGCCATTGGCACCGCCCACTTCCCAACCGGCATTGCCCAGCACCGCCCCTTGCAGGTAGCGCGCGAACCAGCGCTCGCGCTCGGCCTCGGCGCCTTCAGCGCGCGAGGCCAGCAGCCCTTCGACAAAACCGAAGCCGGGGCGCAGCGCCTGGGCGACGTTGGAGTCCACCGAGGCAACCCGCAGCAGCAAGGCGATGACATCGCTGACACTGCCGCCCGGCCCACCATGGGCCTGGGGAATACGGCAGGTGTAGAGTCCCGCCTGCGCCACCTGGCGTACTGCTTCATAAGGCAGCTGGCGCTCCCGTTCGCGCTGCGCGGCACCGGCGGCTATGAGTGGCAGCAGGTTGTCGATATTGCCCTTGATGTCGTCCAGGTGACGGCGTTCACGGCGTGGTACTGCAGATAAACCAGGCATAAAGCATCCTTGTGTCGGTCGGGCGGATCAGATCGCTAAACGGAGAAATTCGAAGCTCGTACGCCGGCCGCTTTCCAGGTGCGGGATGGCGTCGAGCAAGGCGCGGGTATAAGGGTGTTGCGGGCGGTCGAAGACATCGCGCACGGGGCCGGTCTCCACCGCCACGCCGTCTTTCATCACCAGCACCTGGTCGCTGACATGGTTGATCACCCCCAGGTCGTGAGAGATGAACAGGCAGGCCAGGCCAAGGCGTTGTTTGAGATCGTCGAGCAGTTCGAGGATCTGCGCCTGCACCGACACGTCGAGGGCCGACACCGGCTCGTCACAGACCAGAATCTGCGGTTGCGCCGCCAATGCCCGGGCGATGGCGATGCGTTGGCGCTGACCGCCGGACAGCTCGATCGGACGGCGCTGCAGCAGGCCCTCGTCAAGGCGCACCAGTTCCAGTAATTCCAGCGCCCGAGGGCGCCAATCGGTACGCAGGTGACCGGCCACTTCCAGCGCTTCGAACAGCACGCGTTGTACGGTGTAGCGCGGGTCGAACGAGCTCAGCGGGTCCTGGAACACCACCTGGATGCTGCGCCGCAGCTGGCGTTTTTCATCCTCGCCGAGGTTCAGCCAGGGGCGGCCCTTGATGTGGATCTCGCCGCTGTCGGGGGTTTCCAGGCCGAGGATCATCCGCGTCAGGGTGGTCTTGCCCGAGCCCGACTCGCCGACAATACCCAGCGTGCGGCCCTTGTAGAGCTGCAGCGAAACTCCGTCGACCACGGTGCGCCGCTGGCCATCGGGGCCCTTGAACGCTTTGGTCAGTTGCTGCACCTGCAACAGCGGCGCGCTGGTTTCCTTCGCCGCTGTATTCACCGCCGCCAGTGCCGGCTGTTGCGGACGACGAAAATGCACGGCGGCACCGGCCTTGAGCAGATACTGGGTGTAGGGATGCTGGGGGTCCTGCAGCACTGCCTCGACACTGCCTTGCTCAACGATCACACCGTTGTGCATTACCGCGACGCGGTTAGCCAGGCGCGAAACCACCGCCAGGTCATGGCTGACAATCAACATGCCAGTGCTGTCGCCACGCAGCGATTCCAGCAGGTTGAGCACTTGGGCCTGGACGGTGGCATCCAGCGCCGTAGTCGGCTCATCGGCAATTAGCAGGCGCGGATTGCAGGCGATCGCCGAGGCGATCAAGGCGCGCTGGCGCAGGCCGCCCGACAACTGCCAGGGGTACTGACGGGCGCGCAGTTCCGGCGCAGGTACCCCCACCAGGCGCAACAGTTCGAGTACCCGCGCCTGACGCTGTTCGCGGTTCAACGTACTGTGCAGTTGCAGCGGCTCCGCGATTTCCTTGCCCACCGGGCGCAACGGATCAAGCGAACCCAGGGCATCCTGCATGACAAAGCCGATTTGCGCACCGCGTACCTGGCGCCAGGCGCGCTCGTTGAACTGGCGCAGATCCTGACCCGCGAAGGCCAGGCGCTGGGCCTGGACCTGGGCATGGGTGCCGGTAAGCCCGGCGAGGGTGCGCGAGGTAACGCTCTTGCCGGACCCCGACTCGCCCACCAACGCCAGGCATTCACCTGCTTGCAGACTGAAGCTGATGCCCTTGAGCACCGGTGCACCCTGGCCAAAGCGGACTTGCAGGTCGCTGACATCAATCAGTGGCTGTGGCGTTTGGGTAAAAGCGTTCATAGGTGTTTACCTTCGTTACGGCGCAGCAATTCACGGCCGATGGCGGTGATCGAAACCACCGTGAGGGTGATCGCCAGGGCCGGCCAGGCCACCAGCCACCAGGCGTTGGCCAGGTAGTTGCGGCCAATCGCGAGCATGCCGCCCCACTCCGGCTTCGGCGGCGGTGCACCGAAGCCGAGAAAGCTCAGTGCCGCCCCGGCGACGATAGTGCTGCCGATGCCGATGGTGGCGAGGATCAGGATCGGCTTGATGGCGTTGGGCAGCACATGCCGCCAGATCACCTGCCGACGAGGCAGGCCGAGGGTGGTGGCGGCCTCGACATAGCCAGCGCCGCGCACCACCAGGGTCTGCGCCCGCACCAGGCGGGCATAGCGCGGCACGCTGGCAATGCCCACGGCGATGATGGTGTTGAGCGCGCCCTGGCCGAAAAAGGTGATGATCACCAGCGCCAGCAGCAGGTCGGGAAACGCCAGCAGCACGTCGACCAGGCGCATCACCGCGCCATCGACAAAGCGTGGACCCAGGCCTGCCGCCAGCCCCAGCACGGTCCCCAGCAACAGCCCCAGGGCCGTGGCGCTAAGGCCCAGTACCAGCGACGGGCGCACGGCATGCACCAGACGCGCAAGAATGTCGCGACCGTTCTCGTCGGTGCCCAGCCAGTGCAGACTGTTGGGTGGCTGAAACGCCTGGCGCGCATTGGCTTCCAGCGGATCGGCAGACACCAGCCAGCCCGGCTGCAGCGCCGCCAGCACCAGCAGCACGACGAATACTGCAGCCAGGACCAGCCCCGGCCGCAATGCCAGTCGCTGCAGGCTGAAGCGCCAGCTGCCGAAGCGCCCATGAAGGTGAATCGCTGCAGGGCTCGGGACAGCCAGCACCGCCGCTGTTGAATTGATCGGCGCCATCGGGCACCTCCACTCGCTAAGGGTTGTCGTTCAAGGCGCCGGGTTGGGGAACTGGCGATGAATGTGCTCGATGCGGGCCAGGGCTTCGCCATCGAGCTTCACCTCCAGTGCCCCGAGGTTGTCGGTCAGTTGCTCCAGGCGGGTTTGCCCGGTCAGGGCACTGCTGACAAAGGGCTTGCTGATGACGAACGCCAGGGCCAGTTGCGCCGGACTCAGGGACAGCTCGGCCGCCAGGGCCACATAGGCGGCAATGGCCTGCTGGGCACCGGGACTGTCGTAGCGATTGAAAGTGCGGTACACCGCTGACAGTCGCGAGCCTTGTGGCAAGGCGCCGTTGAGGTACTTGCCGGTCAGCGTGCCAAAGGCCAGGGGCGAATAGGCCAGCAGGCCCAGTTGTTCGCGCTGGCTGAACTCCGACAGACCGCCCTCGTACAGGCGGTTGAGCAGGCTGTAGGGGTTCTGGATGCTGACAATCCGCGGCAATCCCTGTTCACGGGCCTCACGCAGGAACTCGGCCACACCCCAGGGCGTCTCGTTGGACACACCGATATGACGGATCTTGCCCGCAGCCACTTGTTCCGCCAGTACCTGCAAGGTTTCGCCAATGCTCACGGCCTCGGCGTCATCGGCACCATAGGGATACTCGCGCTGGCCAAAAAAGTTGGTGGTGCGATCCGGCCAGTGCAGTTGATAGAGGTCCAGGTAATCGGTTTGCAAACGCTTGAGGCTGCCATCGAGGGCGGCAACAATGTTGGCCCGGTCATGGCGGCTGCGACCGTCGCGAATATGTGCACCCGCGCCGGGTTGACGCGCCGGGCCGATGATTTTGCTGGCCAGCACCACTTCACTACGCCGGCCGCTTTTTGCCAGCCAGCTGCCGATGAAGCGCTCGGTGCTGCCCCAGGTTTCGCCGTGGGTCGGCGTGGGGTACATCTCGGCGGTGTCGATCAGGTTGATACCGGCGGCCAGGGCGGCATCGAGCTGGCGATGGGCATCGCTTTCGCTGTTCTGATGGCCCCAGGTCATGCTGCCAAGGCCGAGGATGCTGACCTGGATGTCGCTGTTGCCTAGTGTGCGTTTGATCATGCTGTGTCCGTCTTGAAAAGGGAGAGTTCAAACCGCCGCGGCGCTGCGCTGGTACTGGCTGGCGGGATATGGAAGGCCAAGGTGATCGCGCAAGGTGCTGCCCTGATACTCGTGGCGGAACACCCCCCGCTGTTGCAGCAGCGGCACCACTTCGTCGACAAACACTTCGACTCCGGACGGGAACATGTCCGGCATGATGTTGAAGCCGTCAGCGGCGCCGGCGCGGAACCAGTGTTCCAGCGTATCGGCCACCTGTTCCGGGGTGCCGACGATCAAGCGATGGCCGACCAGAATTCGCCGCGACAGCTCGCGAATGGTCAGGTTCTCGCGGCGTGCCAGGTTCAACTGGGCTTCAAGAAAGCCGTGGGAACCACGCTCGAAGGCGTTGACCGGACCAATGCGCTCCCAAGGCAGCGGTGCGTCCAGCTCCAGTTCGTGCACCGCCAGACCCACCCGCGCCGCCACCTGGTTGATCAGCCCCTCCTCGCCGTAATAGGCGTTGAGCTCATCGAAGCGCGCCTGGGCCTCAGCCTCGGTACTGCCGATCACCGTTGACAGTCCCGGCATGATCTTCAGGTGCTGTGGGTTACGGCCCCATTGGCGGGCACGCTGCTTCATCTCCTGGTAGAACGCCTGGCCATCGACCAGGGTGGTCTGGGTGGTGAAAATCGCGTCGGCATACCGCGAGCCCAGGGCCTTGCCGCCTTCCGAGGAACCCGCCTGCACCAGTACCGGGCGGCCCTGGGGTGAACGTGGCAGATTCAAGGGCCCCTTGACCGAAAAGTGCTGGCCAACAAAGTCGATGCTGTGAACCTTGGACGGGTCGGCAAAACGCCCGCCCTGGGCATCGCCGATCACGGCGTCATCTTCCCAGCTGTCCCAGAGCTTGAGGGTGACGTCGATGAATTCGTCGGCCCGGGCATAGCGGTCAACGTGGCGCGGTGCACCGGCAAGACCAAAGTTCTGCGCGGCCGCGTCACCGGCATTGGTGACCACGTTCCAGGCCGCACGGCCGCCGCTGATATGGTCCAGCGAGCTGAAGCGCCGGGCCAGGTTGAACGGATCGTTGTAGCTGCTCGACGCCGTGGCGATCACGCCGATGTGCTGGGTCGCCAGAGCCACTGCGGTCAGCAGCACGGTTGGCTCCAGACGTCCGGCCGGGTGCTCGGCGATGTCACCGACCAGCGCCGGGCCATCGGCAAGAAAAATCGCGTCGAGTTTGCCGCGCTCGGCGATGCGGGCAATGTTGCGGTAGTACTCGACATCCAGGTAGGCATCGGCCGCCACCTCGCCCTTGCGCCAGGCGCTGGCGTGGGCGCCGAAGCCGAGAATGTTCATGCCGATGCTCATCGTTGGGTTGGGCTGGCTCATGGCAATTCCTCAGTGATGGGGTTCAAACGGCGCTGGCTTCATCGCGCGCGCCAGCGTCATCCTGGTTCGCGTGCTGCGCGTGCAATTCGCGCCAGGCCGCGCCGGGGCTGACGCCGTTGAGGTAGTAATTGCCCAGGGCACGCTCGCGGAAGATCGCCGGGTTGTGCGAGGCCAGGGTGCGGGCGTTGCGCCAATGCCGGTCCAGGCGGCGGGCCTGGCTGGTGGCCGAGGCGCCGCCGACTTCAAACAGCAGCGTCGTAGCTTCGAGCACCTGTTCCAGAACGATCTGCTGAGCCTGGTAAGTGCGGATGTCGGCTTCGACGTAATCGGCTTCAGTGACCGTGCCGTCGAGCTCGGCCTGATGCACCTGCTGCAACACCTCGGCGACACCCAGCACCAGGGTCTGGGCGGCATAGGCCAGACTCGACAGGCGACCAATCACCCGCTGTACCAGCGGATCGTCCTTGGGGCTGGACTGCCCGGGAATGCCGAACGCGCGGGTACGGCCCTGAACAAATTCCGTGGCATCGCGTTGCACGGCACGGGCAATGCCAGCCAGGGTCGCCAGGTGGAACAATTGATAGAAAGCCGAGAGGTAAGACTCGGCGCGCAACTCGCCCGGTTTGAAACGGCGCAATACCTGCTCCGGGGCCACCGCCACCTGATTGAAGCGGGTGGTGCCGCTGCCGCTCAGGCGCTGGCCAAAGCCGTCCCAGTCATCCTCCAGGCTGACACCGGGGGCCGTGGTCGACACCACGACGCTGACAAAGTCCTTGTCCTCCATGGCCACGGCCGCAACCCAATCGGCGTAAATGGCGCCGGTGCAGTAGTACTTCTCGCCTTGCAGCAACCAGCCCGCCTCAGGGGTCTGGGCATCCACCGCACTGAGCTGAACGGTGTTGCCGGTGCTGTCGGTGCGCTCGGCCATCGCCGCGCCCCACAACTGCCCTTCCACCACCTTCGCCAGCCAGTAACGCTGAGAGGCGGCATCGCCACTGGAAAGGCGGCCTTCGACAAAACCGAAGTGCGCACGAAAGATCTGCGGCAGGTTGGAGTCGGCCTCAGCCAGGTCGATCAGCAGGCGAAACAACACCGGCAGGCTGACCTGCGCGCCTTCCAACGCCTGCGGTACTCGCAAGGCGCCAAAGCCAGCCTCGCGCAACCAGGTCACCGGTTCATGAGCCAGCTCGCGCTGTTGTTCGCGCGCCACCGCGGTCTGCGCGATGCGGTCGAATACTGGCGCGAAGCGCGCTTGCAACAGTGGGTAATCCAGGCCAGCGCTGCTCGCGGCCAAGGGTGATTTCAGGTCATGGGCACTCATGGCTTGTCCTTTGAAGGGGTCACACGCGGGTACTGCGTGGATCGACCCAGTGGTTGATCAGGTCGACGAGAAAATTGACGACCACATAAATGGCCGCCGCCAGCAGGGTGATGCCCAGCAGCAACGGCATGTCCTTGGTCACGGCGGCGTCGAGCATCAGCCGGCCGATCCCCTGACGGGCGAAGAGCATTTCGATGATTACCGCGCCGCCCAACAGGCTGGCGAAGACGAAGCCGGACAGCGTCACCAGCGACACCAGTGCATGGCGCAAAGCGTGTTTTAGGCGCACGCCAAGCTCCGACATACCCCGCGCCCGCGCCATGGCGATAAAGGGCTGTTCAAGGATGTCTTCCAGCTCCTGGCGCAGCACCTGGGTCAGCACCGCGGCAATCGGCAAGGACAGGGCCAGGCTCGGCAGAATCAACGCCTGCCAGCTGTTGGAGCCGGACGGCGGCAGCAAATGCCAGCCGAAGGAGAACAACAGCAACAGGACAATGCCGATCACGAATGAGGGCGCCGACGACAGCACCAGCTCGCTGCCCGATACCAGCGAACGCACCCAGCGCGGCCGATTGGCACTGAGCACTGCGCAAACCACCGCGAGCAGCACCGACAGCAACGCCGCCGCCAGCGACAGCTGCACCGTGGCCCCCAGTTGCGAGCCGATCACCTGCAGCACCGGGCTGCGCAAGCGATACGACTCACCCAGGTCGCCCTGGGCCAGACGCCCCAGGTACTGGCCGTACTGCACCAGCAGCGGTTGGTCGAGGCCGTACTCGGCACGTACCTGGGCAATCAGTTCGGCGCTGGGCATCGCGTCCGGGCCACCGAGGATCGCCAGGGCCGGATCGCCGGCACTGAGATTGATGGCCAGAAAGGTCAGGGTCGCTGCCCCCCAGAGCACGCCCAGACCCGCCAATAAACGCCAGGCTATTCGCTGAATGCTGTTCATTTGCCCTCCTGGTCAAGCCAGACGCTGGTGAAAAACGGCGTGTTGTGCGAGGTGTCGAAAATCAGGCCCTTGACCTGCTTGCGGTAGGCCAGCAGCACATGACTTTCGAACACCGGCACCGCCGGGATGGTCTGCGCCAGGCGCTCCTGGGCGGTGCGATAGAGCGCGGCCAGCGCCGTCGGATCGGTGGTGAGCCGCGCCGCACTGAGCGCCCGATCCAGCTCGGCATCACGGAAGCGCCCGACGTTCTGGCCGATCAGCTTCGCGGTGCTGATCGACTGGCTGTGGTAGAGAATGAACAGGCCATCGGGGGTATTGGTGTGCCAGTAACCGCCGCCAATCGCCTGGAAATCACTGGCGTAGCGGCGCTGGGTGACCTGGGCCAGGGGCAGCAGTTCGATGTCGACCTCGAAGCCGACCTTCTTCAGGTCGGACTGGATGGCCACCGCAATGCTGCTCGGGTACGCGGCGGTTTCGTAGGTCAGCAGCTGGGCGGCCAGGCGCTGGCCGTTCTTGACCCGATAACCCTCGGTATCGCGTTGTTGCCAGCCGGCCTGGTCGAGAATGCGGTTGGCCGCGGCGACGTCATAGGCCAGGGGATCCTTGAACGCCGGGTCGTAGTAACGGGTGTTGGCGGCGAGAAAATCGCCCTTGGCCAGGTACTCGCCAAAGCCGGTGATCCAGGCCAGGCCATCACGGTCGATGGCCTTGGCCACCGCCCGGCGCACTTCAAGGTCATCGAAGGGAAACCGCTCGACGTTGAAGGTCAGGCTGCGAAACGGATTGGCCTTGCGAATGCGGCTACGCAGCTCCAGCTCGGGATTGTCGCGAATGGCCCGGGCGTTCTGGGTCGGGGCATCGACAGTGAAATCCGACTGGCCCGACTCCAGGGTGCTGAAGCGGATCATCGGTTCCGGAACGATGCTCAGCTCCAGGCGATCGAGATAGGCTTCGCCCTGATGCCGGGTTACCGGCGGCGCCCAGTTGTAGCCTTTGCGTTTGACGAAGCTGGCACCCTGGTCGCGGGTATAGCGCTCCAGCACGAACGGCCCGGAGCCGATCGGGTGTTCGGCGATGTTCCTGGGGGCTTCGAGAATCTGCCGCGGCGAGATCATGCTCAACCACGATTGCGCCAGCACATCCAGAAACGGTGAATAAGGTTCGCGCAAGTGCGCTTCGAAGGTGTACTCATCGACGATGCGCCCGTCCACATACGGGGCGATGTAGGCTGCCGCCAGGGGCGATTTGGTCGCCGGGTCGCGCATGTGTTCAAGGTTGACCTGCAGCGCCCGCGCGTTGAATTTTTCGCCGTCGCTGAAGGTCACGTCATCGCGCAGGTGGAAGGTGTAGGTCTTGCCGTCTGCAGAAATTTCCCAGGACTTGGCCAGCCACGGCGAGATGTTGCCCTGCTCGTCCTGGTACAGCAGGCAGTCGAACAGGATACGGCCCAGCCACTGCACGTTGCCGTGGGAAATCGAATGCACGTCCAGCGTGGTGGTGTCCGAGGCCGTGGACACCCGCAAGGTGCCACCGGACTTACCCGCTGCGCTTTCAAAATAGTCCTGGGCGGCGTAGCTCAGGGTGCCGTTGCTGAGCGTGCCATCGATGGCACTGCCCTGCCCCGGCGTCTGGCTGCCCGCCGGCTTGCAGCCAGCCAGGGCCAGCACGACGCCGAGCACTGCCGGGCCGCCGAGCCTTGTGATTACACTCATGTCGATCTCCCGCAGGTGCCGCATGCACGGCACCCGCCCCTGGCTCAGAAGTTGTAGGCAATACCGGTGAAGGCACCGAAGCCGTCACCCGGGTACAACGACGCCGTGTCCTGACCCTTGGCGTTGTAGCTGGGCAGCACGGCGGTGACGTAGTCCTTGTCGGTGAGGTTCTTCAGGTCCAGGTACACCTGCCATTTGTTGTTCGGCGCGTCATAGCCCAGGCGTGCGCCCCAGAGGGTGTAGGACGGTGCATAGAAGGTATTGGCGTAGTCCACCGCCGTGCTCGACGCCGAACGCACGTTGATGCCGGCGTAGAAACCATTGGCATACTGGTAGAACAACTCACCCTGGTAGACATGCTTGGGCAGGCCCGGCAGCTCGTTCTTGCTGAACAGCGGGTCGTTGCGGTAGTGGAAGTCGTTGAGGGTGTAGGCCTGGCGCCAGCTCAGCACATCGCCGTTATCGCGTTGCCAGAGTCTGGTGGTCAGTCCGGCCTCGACACCCTGGTGGATGGTCGGGGTGGAGTTGTAGGTCGAGACCACTGCGGCCGAGGTGTTGGTCGCCGGGATGATCTCGACGTTGAGCAGTTCATCTTTGATCCACGATTTGTACAGGGTCAGGCTGCCATCGAAAATTTCCGAGCGCCCGCGAATACCCACTTCCACGGTATTGGCGCTTTGCGGCACGAGGTTCTTGGCAAAGTTGGTGGTCACCCCGGACCCGGAACTGGACCACGAGCTTGGCGGATCGATGGAACGGCTGACGTTACCGAACACTTGCACGTCCGGGGTCAGGTAGTAGCGCAGGCCCAGCCGTGGCGCCAGCTTCCATTCCTGGTAGCGATAGTGGCTGGGAAAGTCACTGGTGTTGGCGCGGTCGCTGAAGGTCACGTCGACGTTGCGCTTGACCTCGATGGCCGAGACACCGGTGGACAGGTACAGGTTGTCGGTCAGGCCGAGGTCGTTGCCGAGCGAGAACACATGGTCGAACGAGCCATCGTATTCGACCTGCTTCTGCAGCACGCCGAGGTCCTTGTCACCCTTGTAGGTGCGCACCCCGGCGCGTATGTGCTGGGTACTGCTCCAGCCGGCGGTGGTGGTGCTGGCCAGGCCGAACAGCTCATCGCTGCGGCTGTACTTGAGCGAGTAGTTGATATCGCGCCAGTCCCAGTAGTTGGGATTGACCGTGCTTTTCTTGCTGAGGATCTGCGGGTAGTTGTGATAGACCAGCCCGGCGACCAGGGTCGAGTCGTCGTCGAAAGTGTAGGTGGTCTTGCTGCCCACCCAGGTCGAGCCTTCCTTGGTTGAATCCGAACGAGTCGCACGGGTGGCCGCGTTGGTCTGCGAGGAATTCTTCTTCAACTGTGCCAGGGTCAGGGTGCCGGAGTTCTCGTGATACTCCTCGCGGTAGCGGATGTAGAGCCGGGTCTCCAGTTTCGGGTTGAAGCGGTAGCCGAAGTTGCTGACCACGCCCTTGGCTTTGGTGAAGGTGAAATCCTGGTAGCCGTCACGCCGCGTGTTGTCGACGCTGATGAAGTAGTCCGCGGCGCCCGCCACGCCACCAGTACTCAAGGTCTGCTTTTGCCAGCCGAAGCTGCCGCCCTCGACCTTGATACGGTTGCCCGGCGCGGTGAGACCGGAGTTGGTCACGAAGTTGATCGCCCCGCCCAGGGACAACGCGCCGTATTCAAAGGCGTTGGCCCCGCGCAGCACTTCGGTGTAGCTCAGGCCCTGGGTGTCGAGCAGTTCATATGGCGTACCGCCGGCACCGGTCAGGGACAGGCCGTCGAAGAGGAACTTGGTACCTTCACGGAAATAGCCGGGCGAGGTGTTGGCGCCCGAGCCACGGATGGAAATCTTGATCGCGTCGTTGCCACCTGCCGCCTGGGCATACACGCCCGGCTGATAGGCCAGGGTGTCTTCCAGGGTCGCCGAACGGCCCTTCTCTACCTCGGCCTGGTCGACCAGCCCGGTGCCCCCGGGGATCTCGTCCAGTTGCCCTTGCGCCTGCTCCACCGGGCTGACTTTGGCGGCCTGGACCGTCACGGTCTCCAGGCGTTGTTCGGTTTGTCCGTTGTCCTGGGCCTCGGCCAAGGGGGCCAGGGTCAGCAGTGCGGCGCCAACACCAGCGAGTGTCCAGTCTCTCCCTACTACTTTGGTCGAATGAGTGCGTATTGCGGATGTTGCCCGAGGCACGAAATTCAAGGTCTTGCTCCCCACCTGATTAAAAAAATAGGCGAGTTTCTATTGGTATAGTCAATCTCACGGAGAGCTATTGCAGTGACCGTGCCAATCTGAAAAACCTCGATATTCCGGGCACTTGGAAGAAAAATTCGGGTTAAACAATTGTTCGAAATCGAGGGATCTGTGGATCTGCTGTTGCCTGGCAAACAGTTGCACGGCCGATAGAGGCCACCGCGCATAATCGAACACCGATAGAGCCCATCGATAGGTTCATCGACACTCTTGATTAGCCCATACATTCCGTACGGGAATACACTACCACGTATCCGCGTAACCCGAGCCCTGCAGCAGACAGGGCCTGCACCAATCGTGACCCCATCCCCCAGCCAACTGCGCTTGCGACGCCTTGTTGCCGGGCATGCCTATGCCCGCTGCTTTGTGCAGCCGATAGAATAAGGAGATAACCATGGGACTTGGCAGACGTCAGTTCTTCAAGCTCTGTACCGCCGGTGTTGCCACCGCCACCTGCGCGACCCTGGGCTTCGCCCCCGGCATGGCCCAGGCCACCCAGTCGCGCCAGTACAAGCTGTTGCGCGCCAAGGAAACCCGCAACAACTGCACCTACTGCTCGGTGGGTTGCGGGATTCTCATGTACAGCCTCGGTGACGGCGCCAAGAACGCCAAGGCGCGTATCTTCCACATCGAAGGCGACCCGGATCATCCGGTCAGCCGCGGTTCGTTGTGCCCCAAAGGCGCAGGCCTGGTCGACTACGTGCACAGTGAACAGCGCCTGCTGTTCCCCGAATACCGCGCACCCGGTTCGGACAAGTGGCAGCGCATCAGCTGGGACCACGCCATCGAGCGCATCGCCCGCCTGATGAAGGACGACCGCGATGCCAACTTCATCGAGAAAAACGCCAAGGGCACCACGGTCAACCGCTGGTTGAGTACCGGCATGCTCTGCTCTTCGGCCGCCAGCAGCGAAACCGGCTCGCTCGATCAACGCTTTACCCGCGCCCTGGGGATTCTTGGCACCGACAGCCAGGCCCGCGTCTGCCATGCCCCGACCGTATCGGCGCTGGCCCCGACCTTTGGCCGTGGCGCCATGACCAACAACTGGGTGGACATCAAGAACGCCAACGTGGTGCTGATCATGGGCGGCAACCCCGCCGAGGCGCACCCGGTAGGCTTCAAATGGGTGATCGAGGCGAAGATCCGCAACGGTGCCAAGGTCATCGTCGTCGATCCGCGCTTCAACCGCAGTGCTGCGGTGGCCGACATCTACTCGCCGATCCGCGCAGGCTCCGACGTGACCTTCCTGATGGGCGTGGTCAACTACCTGATCAGCCATGACAAGGTCCAGCACGAATACGTGCGCCACTACACCAACGCCAGCCTGATCGTGCGCGAGGACTACCACTTCGACGACGGCCTGTTCAGTGGCTACGACGAGAAAAAGCGCAGCTACGACCGCAGCTCCTGGACCTACGAGCTTGACGAAAAAGGCTACGCCAAGCGCGACCTGACCCTGAGTCACCCACGCTGTGTGTGGAACCTGCTCAAGGCCCACGTCAGCCGCTACACCCCAGAAGTGGTCACCAACATCTGCGGCACACCCAAAGACGATTTCCTGCAGATCTGCGCGATTCTCGCCAGTACCTGCGTACCGGATCGCACTGCCACTTTCCTCTACGCCCTGGGCTGGACCCACCACACCAACGGCGCACAGATGATCCGCGGCTCGGGCATGATCCAGCTGCTGCTGGGCAACATCGGCATGGCCGGTGGCGGCGTCAACGCCCTGCGCGGTCACTCGAACATCCAGGGTTACACTGACCTCGGTCTGCTGTCGCTGCGCCTGCCGGGCTACATGAACCTGCCATCCGACGAGCAGACCACCCTGGCCAGCTACCTCAAGCAGACCACGCCGACGGCGCTGCTGGAGGACCAGGTCAACTACTACAAGCACACGCCAAAGTTCTTCATTAGCCTGATGAAAAGCCTCTGGGGCGACAAGGCCACCGCCGACAACGACTGGGGCTTCGACTGGCTGCCGAAGTGGGACGACAGCTACGACGTGCTCAACTACAGCAACCGCATGTTCGAAGGCAAGGTCAACGGCTACATCGCCCAGGGCTTCAACCCGGTGGCGGCGTTCCCGGACAAAAACAAGGCCCAGGCGGCACTGGCCAAGCTCAAGTTCCTGGTCATCATCGACCCGCTGGCCACCGAAACCTCGAGCTTCTGGCAGAACCACGGCGAGCAGCACGACGTCGATACCGCCTCGATCCAGACCGAAGTGTTCCGCCTGCCCTCCTCCTGCTTTGCCGAAGAAGACGGCTCGATCGTCAACTCCGGACGCTGGCTGCAATGGCACTGGGCCGGCGCTGCGCCGCCTGGCGAGGCCTGGCACGATGGCAAGATCCTCGGCCACCTGTTCATGAAAATCCGTGAGCTGTATGAAAAGGAAGGCGGCGCCAACCCGGCCCCGGTCCTCAACATGGCCTGGGATTACGTCGACCCCTACGACCCGAAACCCGAAGAAGTGGCCAAGGAATCAAACGGTCGCGCCCTGGCCGACCTGCACGACGAGCAAGGCCAGCTGATCCTGCGCAAGGGTCAGTTGCTCAACGATTTCTCGCAGTTGCGCGATGACGGCAGCACCCAGTGCTTCAACTGGATCTTCGCCGGTTCCTGGACTGAGCAAGGCAACCAGATGGC
>JAVXRI010000022.1:63752-65116 GCA_036643775.1 Pseudomonas sp.
CCCACACACCCCCCCCCCACTGTACACGCTTGCCCCCCACGACGCACTTCCGATCTCCTGCGCCTGCGCGAGCGTTACCAGCGCGAGGGCGGGGCCTGGGCCTGGCCTGCGAACCGGCGCATTCTCTACAACCGCGCCTCGGCCGACCCGCAGGGCAAGCCGTGGGACCCGAAGCGCAAGCTGATCGGCTGGGACGGCCAGCGCTGGAGCGGCGTCGATGTGCCTGATTTTGCCGTCACCGCCGCGCCGGGTGGCAAGGTCAACCCGTTCATCATGCTGCCTGAAGGCCTCGGCCGGCTATTCTCGGTCGGTGCCCTCAACGACGGTCCGTTCCCTGAACACTACGAACCGACCGAAAGCCCGCTGGCGCACAACCCGCTGCACCCGAAGGTGACCTACAGCCCGACGGCGCGCGTGTACGAAAGCGACCGCAAGCGCATGGGCAAGCGTGAAGACTTCCCCTACGTGGCAACCACCTACTCGATCACCGAGTTGTTCCGTCACTGGACCAAGCACGCGCGCCTGAACGCCATCGTCCAGCCCGAGCAGTTCATCGAAATCGGCGAAAAGCTGGCCAATGACAAAGGCATCGTCCAAGGCGACACCGTCAAGGTCAGCACCCAGCGCGGCTACATCAAGGCCAAGGCCGTGGTGACCAAGCGCATCCGCCGCCTCGCGGTGGATGGCCAGGATGTCGACACCATCGGCATTCCCTGCCACTGGGGTTATGAGGGCGCCACCCGCAAGGGCTTCCTGGCCAACACCCTGACCCCGGGCGTCGGCGACTCGAATACCCAGACGCCTGAGTACAAGGCGTTTCTCGTGAATATTGAAAAGGTCTGAGGGCGAAACCATGTCCATGCAATCCCAAGACATCGTCCGCCGCTCGGCCACCAGCGTGCTGACCCCGGCGCCACACACCCGCGATCACCAGGCGGAAGTCGCCAAGCTGATCGACGTGAGTATCTGCATTGGTTGCAAGGCCTGTCAGGTCGCCTGCAACGAGTGGAACGACCTGCGTGACGAGGTCGGTCATAACGTCGGCGTGTATGACAACCCGGCGGACCTGTCGGCCGAAACCTGGACGCTGATGCGTTTCGACGAAGTCGAAGACGAGAGCGGCAAACTCGAATGGCTGATCCGCAAGGACGGCTGCATGCACTGCGCCGACCCCGGCTGCCTGAAAGCCTGCCCGCAACCGGGGGCGATCATTCAGTACGCCAACGGCATCGTCGATTTCCAATCCGAGCATTGCATCGGTTGCGGCTACTGCATCGCTGGCTGCCCGTTCGATGTGCCGCGCATCAGCCAGAAAGACAACAAGGCCTACAAGTGCACCCTGTGCGTCGACCGCGTGTCAGTGG
>JAVXRI010000023.1:0-64215 GCA_036643775.1 Pseudomonas sp.
ATTAGGGTCGGGGGAAACCGACCGAAGGCCGCGCAGTATATCGTAAAGCCGCAGCTTTGATGCACCCTGACGACCAACTGTCGGCCTTATTTTTCGGGGCTTTGGCTGACTTCAGAGTCAAAAGTATTTCTTGCACCCTTGCCGGGTACAGGGAGTCGCCAGGCCACTGCAGCCAGCTTTTCCTGCTGCCCCCCTCGCAACAGTCATCTTAGCGTTAGCCTCCCAACACCCCAGCGTCAATGGAGGACGCCACAATGACCGTATTCAAACCCTTCGCCTCTCTGCTCGCGCTACTCTGCGCCCTGCATTTACCTTCGGCCATGGCCGCCAGATCCTTGGTGGTCTGGGTCTACCCCCATGACGAGCTCGCCGATATCAGCAATGAGCAGTTGAACAAAGACTACTTTGAGCACTGGATTGAGGAGATGCGCCTGATCTCGAACCACCCGATAGAAGTCATCTTTCAGCGCAATGTACCCGGTATCACAGACATCGACTATTCAGCCATGAGTGGCACTGAGATCCTTGCGCTTTTCACGCAAGAAGCGAGTTACCGTCCAGAATCGAATCCCGCCTCGTTCCTGAAAAAACACATGCTGTTCACCAAAGAACCCTATGACAAGAACGGATTGAATTACAACGGCGGTCTAGCCTACTTTAAACAATCCACCGCCATAGCCTCGCTCGCTACGTTCGCAGCGCCGGCCCATGAATTAGGGCATATGTTTTCGGCCACTCATGAAGATGCGCAAGTCAACTTCAATGGCTGGTTTTGCGAAACCTATACCCACCCCCGGGTCCCCCTTCGTTCCAACTGCTATCGATACAGCGACAAGAACCGCCAGAACATCAGCGATTACATAAATGCCAACGCCCACTGAGGACTCAGACGGGATCCTGACTACCTGCCGACTCCAGCTTGCGCCATAACAGTCGAACGTTGGCCTTGCGCACCAGGGCACAGCGATACAGACGGATTTCCAACGGTACGTGCCACTGAGCACCACCACAGACCACCAGCTCACCGCGTTCAAGCTCCGCCCGAGCCGACAGCCTCGGTACCCACGCAATGCCCAGGCCTTCCAGGGCCATGCTCTTGAGGCTGTCAGCCATCGCCGTCTCATACACGGTGGTGAAACGCAGGCTACGTTGGCGCAATAACAGATTGACCGAACGCCCGAGGAACGCCCCGGCACTGTACGCCAGGAGCGGCACGCTACCCTCGCCTTCGAGGTCAAACAACGGCTTGCCGTCGTTGTCGGCAGCGCACACCGGCAGCATCTCGGTATGCCCCAGATGCAGTGACGGAAATATCTCGGGGTCCATCTGCAATGCAGCATCCGGATCATAGAACGCCAACATCAGGTCACACCCGCCCTCACGCAAGGCATGCACCGCATCACCGACGTTGGTGGCCACCAGCCGGGTGGCGATGTTTAAGCCATCGTTGCGGAGCTGAGCAATCCAGCGCGGGAAAAAGCCCAAGGCCAGGGAGTGAGCGGCAGACACCTGAATCACCTCGCCCTGCCCGCCTTCCAGGTGATGCAGATGACGCAATACTTCACCCAGCTGATCGACAACCGTACGTGCCGTAACCAGGAACAACTGCCCTGCGGCCGTTAACTCGATAGGGGTGCGCGAGCGGTTGACCAGGGTCAGCCCCAACGCGGCCTCAAGGCTGCGAATACGGCGGCTGAAGGCCGGCTGGGTCACAAAGCGGCGCTCGGCCGCCTGGGAAAAGCTACGGGTCGCCGCCAGGGCACTGAAGTCTTCCAGCCATTTGCTTTCGAGGTTCATCTGTCTCTCCAGGCGCGCACCAAAATGGCACACGCTCGAATGTCGGTTGGCGTCACATCAACCATTATGCCGTTTGTGCATAGGTTAGCGTGCAACAGCATTGGCCGCAAAATCGGCGCAGGCCTAGGATTAGCGCCATTCCGGCATGTGCCGGGCCAAACTCGAGATGATATTTATCATGTCCGCTGCTGCATCGTTCCGCGTCGAAAAAGACCTGCTTGGCACCCTTGAAGTCCCAGCTGATGCCTACTACGGCATCCAGACCCTGCGCGCTGCCAACAACTTCCACCTCTCCGGTGTTCCGCTGTCGCACTACCCTAAACTGGTTGTCGCCCTGGCGATGGTCAAGCAGGCTGCTGCCGACGCCAACCGTGAGCTGGGTCACCTGAGCGATGCCAAGCACGCTGCCATCAGCGAGGCCTGTGCCCGCCTGATCCGCGGTGACTTCCACGAGCAGTTCGTGGTCGACATGATTCAAGGCGGTGCTGGTACTTCTACCAACATGAACGCCAACGAAGTAATCGCCAACATCGCGCTGGAGGCCATGGGTCACCAGAAGGGCGAGTACAAGTACCTGCACCCGAACAACGACGTGAACATGGCGCAGTCGACCAACGACGCCTACCCGACCGCGATCCGTCTGGGTCTGCTGCTGGGTCACGACGCCCTGCTGGCTAGCCTCGACAGCCTGATCCAGGCCTTCGCTGCCAAAGGTAAAGAGTTCGACCACGTACTGAAGATGGGCCGTACCCAGCTGCAGGACGCCGTGCCGATGACCCTCGGCCAGGAATTCCGCGCCTTCGCCACCACCATGACCGAAGACCTCAACCGTCTGCGTTCCCTGGCGCCAGAACTGCTGACCGAAATCAACCTGGGCGGTACCGCCATCGGTACCGGCATCAACGCCGACCCGGGCTACCAGATGCTGGCTGTCCAGCGCCTGGCAACCATCAGCGGCCAGCCGCTGGTACCAGCGGCCGACCTGATCGAAGCCACCTCGGACATGGGCGCCTTCGTCCTGTTCTCGGGCATGCTCAAGCGTACCGCGGTCAAGCTGTCGAAGATCTGCAACGACCTGCGTCTGCTGTCCAGCGGCCCGCGTACCGGCATCAACGAAATCAACCTGCCAGCGCGTCAGCCAGGCAGCTCGATCATGCCAGGCAAGGTCAACCCGGTAATCCCGGAAGCCGTCAACCAGGTGGCCTTCGCCATCATGGGCAACGACCTGGCCCTGACCGTCGCCGCCGAAGGTGGCCAGCTGCAGCTGAACGTCATGGAGCCGCTGATCGCCTACAAGATCTTCGACTCGATCCGCCTGCTGCAACGTGCCATGGACATGCTGCGCGAGCACTGCATCGTCGGCATCACCGCCAACGAACAGCGCTGCCGTGAACTGGTCGAACACTCGATCGGCCTGGTCACCGCCCTGAACCCGTACATCGGCTACGAAAACGCGACCCGTATCGCTGCCATCGCCCTGGAAAGCGGCCGTGGTGTGCTGGAACTGGTCCGCGAGGAAGGCCTGCTGGACGAAGAGATGCTCACCGACATCCTGCGTCCGGAAAACATGATTGCTCCGCGTCTGGTTCCGCTGAAAGCGTAATCGATGCTGTAACACCGCTCACCAGGTCGAGGGACTAGACACCTCTCACCTTTTGAGGGCCCTGGGATCACTCCCCGGGCCCTTTTTTTATGCCTGTGGCATATCGTTGACAGCATGGCGTACTGTGGGCAGCTAACTATAAGCCGATCACGGAGACAGCCCCATGGCAACCGCCCATCCCGCTCGCAACATCATGGTGCTGTACACCGGTGGCACCATTGGCATGCAGGCCAGTGCCAACGGCCTGGCCCCGGCCTCGGGGTTCGAGCAACGGATGCGCGAGCAATTGAGCGGGCATGCCGATATCCCGCAATGGCGGTTTCGCGAAATGCAGCCGCTGATCGACAGCGCCAACATGACACCCCGGTACTGGCAGCACCTGCGAGAAGCGGTGATCGAAGCTGTCGATAATCAAGGCTGCGACGCCGTGCTGATTCTGCACGGCACCGATACCCTCGCCTACAGCGCAGCCGCCATGAGCTTCCAGCTCCTTAACCTGCAAGCGCCGGTGCTGTTTACCGGGTCCATGCTGCCGGCCGGGGTTGCCGACAGCGATGCCTGGGAAAACCTGGTCGGTGCCTTGCAGGTACTGGCCCAAGGCGTTGCTGCAGGCGTGCAGCTGTATTTTCATGGTGAACTGCTTGAACCCAACCGCACCGCCAAGGTGCGCAGCTTCGGACGGCATCCGTTCGTTACGCTCAAGCGTTTTGGCGGTGCAACCAGGCTGCAGCCGTTACCAACCGAACTGGATTATCGCCAGCCAAAACAAATCGCCACGGTTGCCGTACTGCCACTGGTACCCGGCTTCGGTGCGGCGCTGTTGCACGCGGCGCTCGACAGCGGTGCACAAGGCCTGATTCTGGAATGCTTCGGCAGCGGTACCGGGCCGGCAGACAATGCGGACTTTCTCGACGCACTGGCTCTGGCGCAAACCCGAGGCATTGTGGTGGTAGCTATTACCCAGTGCCATGAAGGCGGAGTCGAGCTGGATGTGTACGAAGCCGGCAGTCGCCTGCGCCGGGTCGGGGTGATCTCCGGTGGCGGGATGACCCGCGAAGCGGCATTCGGCAAGCTGCAACTGCTGCTCGGTGCAGGCCTGCCGAGCACAGAAGCAAGGCGCCTGATCGAACTGGATCTGTGCGGCGAACTGCGCTGACCCCGGCAAGGCACGCATATTGCTCGCTTGTAGGCAGCCCTTCAGCAGGAAGCCCGACATGCTCCATTCACACCTCACTACCCTCAACGCTGTGTCTTTGGTTCTGCAAGCCTTCCAGGACGATGGCGTAGACGCTGCGGTGCTCCTCGAAGGTAGCGGGATCAGCCCGGCGGACCTGGGCCGCGCCGATTCGCGCATTACTACCCGCCAGGAGTTGATGGTGTGTGCCAACGCCGTGGCGCAGCGCCGTGAAGTGGGCCTGGAACTGGGCCGGCGCATGCATGTTTCCTGCTACGGCATGCTCGGTTACGCCCTGCTCTCCAGTGCCACCTTAGGTGACGCTTTGCGCCTGGCCATGCAGTATCCGGCGCTGCTGGGAACACTTTTTCAGCTACGCCTGATCGAAGACGGTGAGCGCATCTGGTTCAGCGCCAGCAATTATCGCGAAGACCCTGGCTTGGCGGCGTTCAACGCCGAGTTCTGCCTGACCTCCTTGAAAGTCATCTGTGATGACCTGCTCGGGCAATCGCTGCCTTTGATAGCTTCCCGTTTTGTCCATAGCACCCCTGATTACCACGCGCTGTACGCTGATACCTTCAACTGCCCGCTGCATTTCGAGGCCAGTGATAACGCCTTTGCCTTCGAGCGCCACTGGCTGGACGCCCCGTTGCCATTGGCTGACCAGATTACGCACCAGGCCATGAGCGAGCGCTGCCGTCGGCAGAACCTGGAGTTCACCGGTCGTCAGGCGTGGTTGGGGCGCATTCGTCAGTTACTGCTCGATCAACTGGATGCCGCCCCCGGACTGGAAGGTTTGGCAAAGCAGATGAATTGCTCATCGCGCACTTTGCGTCGGCACCTGCAGGAACTGGGCAGCAGCTACCAGCAGTTGCTCGATGAACTGCGGTTCGAGCGGGCCAAGCAATTGCTGGCCGAAGACCAGCTACCGATCTATCAAATTGCAGAAGTGCTGGGTTTCAGCGAAACCGCCAGCTTTCGCCATGCTTTTCTACGCTGGAGCGGTGTAGCACCCAGCCATTTCCGCGCCTGACCACAGGCATGGCGCCGGCTGGGGGCGAAATGCGGACAACCAGAGTGGCCATATCGATCCCCTTTTGGCCGTTTCCGCCGTTCTGAAGCGGGGCTGATCCATCAACAATGGAGCCATGCCAGTGCCCCCCGGAGAACAACAAATGCTGACAATCTATTCTGATGACCATCGCCTGCATCACGGCCGCTGCGAACTGATCGACGGGCAACTGATGCCGTGCTTCGAAATGCCTTCGCGTGCAGATCATGTACTGGAGCGGGTCAAGACCCGTGAGCTGGGACCGGTACAAGGTCCTGCAGACTTTGGCCGTGCGCCACTGCTGCGGGTGCACAGTGCCGATTACCTGAATTTCTTCGAGGGCGCCTGGCAACGCTGGGCCAGTCTCGGTCACGACGGCGACCTGCTGCCCTTTACCTGGCCGGCGCGCACCTTGCGCAGCGTCAAACCCAGCGGCTTGCATGGCGAGCTGGGCTACTACAGCTTCGATGCCGGTGCGCCGATCACTGCCGGGACCTGGAAGGCCGCCTACAGTGCAGCGCAAGTGGCGCTCACCGCCCAGGCTGCGGTGCAAGCCGGCGCCCACAGTGCCTTTGCCCTGTGCCGTCCACCTGGACACCATGCCGCCAGCGATGTGATGGGCGGCTACTGCTACCTGAACAACGCTGCCATTGCGGCCCAGGCGTTTCTCGACCAGGGCCACAGCAAAGTCGCGATCCTGGATGTGGATTACCATCACGGCAATGGCACCCAGGAAATCTTCTATCAGCGCAGCGATGTGTTCTTCGCCTCGATTCACGGCGACCCACAGGCCGAGTTTCCGTTCTTCCTCGGTTATGCAGACGAAGAAGGTGAAGGTGAAGGCCTGGGTTACAACGTCAACTACCCGCTGCCAGCAGGCAGTGACTGGGCTACCTGGAGCAACGCCCTGGATCAGGCCTGTGAGCGCATCGCCAGTTATGCCGCAGAGGTGATAGTCGTGTCGCTCGGGGTGGATACCTTCAAGCACGACCCGATCTCCCAGTTCAAGCTCGACAGCCCCGATTACCTGCAGATGGGCGAGCGCATCGCACGCCTGGGCAAACCGACCCTGTTCGTCATGGAAGGCGGTTATGCGGTCGAAGAAATCGGTATCAATGCCGTGAACGTACTGGAAGGTTTCGAACGCGCCCGTCAGGACATACAAGCATGAACCGGTTCAAGCGCCTGTTCGCGCCCCTGCTGTGCAGCACCCTGCTCGTAGGCGGCCTCGAGGCTGCCGAACAGCGCACGCTGCGGGTCTACAACTGGTTCGACTACATCACCCCGCAAACCCTGGTGGACTTCCAGAAGGACAGCCAGGTCAAGCTGATCTACGACATCTTCGACACCAATGAAGCTCTCGAAGCCAAGCTGCTGACCGGCAACTCCGGCTACGACGTCGTGGTGCCCTCCAACGTCTTCCTGGCCAAGCAGATTGAAGCCGGGGTGTTCCAGCCGCTGGATCGCAGCAAGCTGCCGAACTGGCAGCATCTGGACCCTAAGCTGATGAAGCTGATCGAGGCCAACGATCCCGGCAACAAGTTTGCCGTGCCCTATATGTACGGTACCGTGCTGATCGGCTTCAACCCGGACAAGGTCAAGGCAGCACTGGGCGAGAATGCTCCCGTCGACAGCTGGGACCTGATCTTCAAGGAAGAAAACATCGCCAAGCTCAAGCAATGTGGTGTGGCCCTGCTCGACTCGCCATCGGAGATCCTGCCTGTGGCGTTGCAGTACCTGGGACTGCCACCCAACAGCGACAAACCGGCCGACTACAAGCAGGCTGAAGCGCTGATGCTCAAGATCAGGCCTCACATCACCTACTTCCACTCTTCCAAGTACATGGCCGACATCGCCAACGGTGATATTTGCGTGGCAGTGGGTTACTCGGGCAGCTTCTCCCAGGCGGCCAACCGCGCCAGCGAAGCAAAAAATGGTGTGGTGGTGGATATGCGCCTGCCCAAGGAAGGCGCGCCGATCTGGTTCGACATGTTGGCCATCCCCAAAGGTGCAGCTAACCCGGATGATGCCTATACCTTCATCAACTACCTGCTGCAGCCGAAGGTCATTGCGCCGATCAGCGACTTTGTCGGCTACCCGAACCCGAACAAGGACGCCACCGCGTTAGTCGCTCCGGCAATTCGCAACAACCCCAACCTCTACCCGACCGAAGCGGCCATGGCCAAGCTCTACACCCTCCAGCCTCTGGCCCGCGACGCAGAGCGTGCGCGCACCCGGGCCTGGACCAAGATCAAGGCCGGGACCTGATCGTCAACTACGCCAGGCACGGCGCAAGCGTGCCAGGGCGTCGGTAATCCGGGCTTCGTCGACGGCGGCGAAGCCCAGCACCAGCCCGGCGCGGTTATCCACAGGGGTAGTCGAGTCCGGCAGCCAATAGTCGCTCAGAGCATTGAGTTCGACTCCGACGGCTTCGGCCTGGGCGATCAACACTTGCTCGCGGGCGAAACTGTCCACATCGATCTTGACGTGCAACCCTGCCGCCACTTCAGGAATCGCCCCAAGGCCAGGGATATCCACAGGCCAGCCCTGCTGGAGGGCATTGCGTCGATTCAGGGCGGCGCGACGCACGCGGCGAATGTGTCGCTGGAAATGCCCTAGCGCCATGAATTGCGCCATTACCGCCTGTGTACCGACTTCCGAATGCCTGACTGCTAACGCCCGGCAGCGGGAAAAGGCTTGTACCAGCTGTTGCGGAAGTACCAGGTAGCCCAGACGCAACGCGGGAAAGGCGATCTTGCCGAATGTGCCGATGTACAACACCCGCCCGCTGCGGTCCAGTGCCGCTAACGGAGCCAGCGGGGCACCGCTGTAACGGTACTCGCCGTCGTAATCGTCCTCGATGATCCAGCCATCTTTGCGCTGGGCCCAGTCCAGCAATTCCAGGCGCCGGGCGAGACTCATGGTGACCCCGGTCGGGTACTGGTGCGAGGGTGTCACATAACTCAAGCGACAGTGCGCCACGTCATAGAGAGCAGCGCAATCCAGCCCCTCATTATCGACTGCAATGCCCCGCACCTGCGCGCCGGTCAACGCGAAGGCATTACCGGCTGCGCGATAGCCGGGGTTTTCCACAGCCACCACGTCACCCGACTCCAGCAGCAGCTGTGCACAAAGGCTTATGGCCTGCTGTGCACCACTGGTGATCACAATTTGTTCAGCTGTGCAGGAAAGTCCGCGTGATCGACGCAGATAGGTGGCAATCAGCTCTCGAAGCTGTGGTTCCCCTGCTGGATCTCCATAACCCAGCGCCGCCGGATCCGGATTGCGCCAGAATCCCGCCTGCAGCTTGGCCCAGACGTCAAACGGAAACAGATCGAGTGCCGGTAAACCGACACGAAAAGCACGTGGCGGGCCGCTTTTCGGCGCGGGCAAATAGTGCTTTTCCAGGCGCTCCAACGGGCCGCTGTGGATAACTTTACTGGATAAAAAATCAGTATCTTCAGACGTTTTTGTGGATAACCCTGTGGAAAAACCCAGGGATAACCCTGTGGATACTTTTGTGGATAGTTTTGGCAGCTGGCTCACGTAAGTCCCGTCACCTACCCGGCTTTCGATAAAGCCTTCGGCATAAAGCTGGTCGTAGGCACGTACTACGCTGTTACGCGACAGTGCCAACGCAGCAGCCATGTCGCGGGTGGCCGGCAATCGGGTGCCGCTGCTCAAGCGACCGTCCAGTACGCGCAGGCGCAACGCCTGGTAAAGCTGGCGGCTCAACCCCTGGCGGCGGTCAAGAACAATGCCCGTAGGGTCGAACGGCAGGGTGAAAGGACGCACGTTCATGACAATGGACCTATCAAATTAGCTTGAAATGGCTCTTACCATAGACCAATAGCCTGCCTAGGATTGGACCATTCGCCAAGGACAATCCTCATGTTCACACCTTCGAGCTACAAGGAAACCGATCTCAGCCAACTGCATCAGCAGATTGAGCAGACCCGTCTGGCGGTGCTGGTCACCCAGGGCGAACAAGGGCTGCAGGCCAGTCACCTGCCCCTGCTGCTGGACCGCAGCCAAGGCAGCAACGGCACCCTCTACGGTCACTTCGCCCGCGCCAACCGGCAATGGCAGGAACTGCAAAACGGTGCCGAAGCCCTGGTGGTGTTTGCCGGACCCGACGCCTATGTCAGCGCTGGCTACTATCCCAGCAAGGACGAAGATCCACGTACCGTACCGACGTGGAACTACGTGGCCGTACACGCCTGGGGCAAGGCCGAGGTCTACCACGATGCCGAGCGCCTACTGGACATCGTCCGGCGCTTGAGCGACCAGCATGAACAGACCCAGGCCAGGCCCTGGTCGGTGGATGAGGCGCCCGCCGATTACATGGCCGGAATGCTCAAGGCCATCGTCGGCTTTGCCCTGCCCATCGAGCGCCTGCAAGGCACCCGCAAACTCAGCCAGAACCGTTCGGCCATCGATATCGAAGGTGTGCGTACAAGCCTGGCCAACAGCACCGATCCCCTGGACAACCAACTGGCCGCAGAGATGCGCCAATCTTGAAGGAATCACTCATGCCCAGCGTTACGATCCGCCCGGTTACCGCCGATGACCACAGCGCCTGGCTGCCTCTGTGGCAAGCCTATCAACGCTTCTACGAGACCCGCATTGCCGATGAGGTGAGCGCCGTGGCCTGGCAGCGCATGCTCGACCGCAATGAGCCGACCAATGCCGCGCTGGCCTGGGTCGACGGCAAAGCGGTGGGCATGGTCCACTGGATCTATCACCGCTCCAACTGGAGCATCGAGAACTCCTGCTACCTGCAGGATCTCTATGTCCAGAGCGAGCAACGAGGCCTGGGCGTCGGCCGCCAGTTGATCGAATACGTCTACGCTACGGCAAAGGAAGCAGGCTGCGCCAAGGTGCACTGGTTGACCCATGAAACCAATGCCACGGCGATCAGCCTCTATGAGCAAGTCGCCGAGCGGCCTGGCTTCATCCAGTTCCGCAAACCGCTGTAATCCCAGGAGCCATCACATGAGTGCATCGTTGAACTGGCACCCGGCCAAGCGCCCACACCCCACAACCTTGCTGGGTCGCTTCATTCGCCTGGAAAAGCTCGATCCGCGCCGTGACCGCGAAGACCTCTGGCAGGTGTTCCAGGGGCCCGAGGCCGACCCGAAGCTCTGGGATTACCTGGCCTACGGGCCTTTCACCGAGCGTGAAGACTTCGACCACTGGCTCGACAGTAACGCCGCGAGCAGTGACCCGATGTTCTACAGCGTCATCGACAGTGCCAGCGGCCAGACCCAGGGGATCCTCAGCCTGATGTCGATCGTGCCTGAACAGGGCCGTATCGAAATTGGTCACATCGCCTTCGGCGCCGCCATGCAGCGCACCCCCAAGGGCACCGAAGCGGTGTATCTGTTGGGCAAGCTGGCATTCGAGCTGGGCAACCGCCGCCTGGAATGGAAGTGCAACAACGACAACGCCCGTTCGAAAAGAGCCGCTGAACGCTTCGGCTTCCGCTTCGAAGGGGTGTTCCGCAAGCATATGGTGATCAAGGACCGTAACCGCGATACGGCCTGGTTCTCGATTACCGATGATGAATGGCCGGCAATTGCAGCGGGGTTTGAGCGCTGGCTCAGTGCGGACAACCAGCGCCCGACCGGACAGGTACAAACACTGGAAGCCTGTCGCGCAATAGCATGACTGGCGAAGATGCCCGTGGGAGCCGGCCTTGCCGGCGATGAGGCCAGCCCAGACAACAGAAAAACCCACGACCGCTTTGCGGTCGATCGCCGGCAAGGCCGGCTCCCACAGGGTCGGTGCATAAATCCAAGCGCGAAAAAAAGGGGAGCATTTGCTCCCCAGAGGTTAACCGCTTGTAGATGAAGACCTGAAAATCAGCCCTCGATCTCGATCAGGATTTCGCCCGGGTTGACCCGGTCGCCCTTGGCAACATGAATGGCGGTGACCTTGCCGGCGATGTCCGCCTGGACTTCGGTTTCCATTTTCATGGCTTCGGTGATCAGCACCGCCTGACCGGCCTTGACCATGTCGCCTTCCTTGACCAGCACATCGACGATGTTGCCCGGCATGGTGGTGCTGACGTGGCCCGGTGCGCTGGCCTGCTTGCGCTTGCTGCTGCCACCGCCGACGAATTCGTTGAGTGGTTCGAACACCACTTCTTCCGGCATGCCGTCGATGGACAGGTAGAAGTGACGCTTGCCTTCGGCCTTGACGCCGACACCGGTGATGTCGACGCGGTAGGTTTCGCCGTGGACGTCGATGACGAATTCGGTCGGCACGCCTTCGCCGCCAGCCGAGGCCACCTTGCCAGCTTCCGGAATCGGCAGCAGCACTTCAGGGGTCAAGGTGCCGGCTTCGCGCTCTTCGAGGAACTTGCGCCCGATATCCGGGAACATCGCGAAGGTCAGCACGTCTTCTTCGGACTTGGCCAGGTTGCCGATATCGGCACGCAGCTTGGTCATTTCCGGCTTGAGCAGGTCGGCTGGGCGTACGTCGATGACTTCTTCGCTACCGATGGCCTGACGGCGCAGGTTTTCGTCGACCACACCCGGGGCCTTGCCGTAACCGCCTTGCAGGTACAGCTTCACTTCGTTGGTGATGGTCTTGTAGCGCTCGCCGGCCAGGACGTTGAAGAACGCCTGGGTGCCGACGATCTGCGAAGTCGGGGTCACCAGCGGCGGGAAGCCGAGGTCTTCACGTACACGCGGGATCTCTGCCAGCACTTCGCCCATGCGGTTGAGCGCGCCCTGCTCCTTGAGCTGGTTGGCCAGGTTGGAAATCATCCCGCCCGGTACCTGGTTCACTTGCACGCGGGTATCCACGGAGGTGAACTCGCTTTCGAACTGGTGGTACTTCTTGCGCACGGCGTAGAAGTACAGGCCGATTTCCTGCAGCAGTTCCAGGTCCAGGCCGGTGTCGAATTCACTGCCCTTGAGCGCGGCGACCATCGACTCGGTACCTGGATGGCTGGTGCCCCAGGCGAAGCTGGAGATGGCGGTGTCGATATGGTCGGCGCCGTTCTCGATGGCTTTGAGCTGGCACATGGCAGCCAGGCCAGCGGTGTCATGGGAGTGGATGAACACCGGCAGCGACTGCTCGGCCTTCAGTGCCTTGACCAGCTCGCCCGTGGCGTACGGGGTCAGCAGGCCAGCCATGTCCTTGATCGCCACCGAGTCGCAACCCATGGCTTCCATCTGTTTGGCCTGGGCCACGAAGGCGTCGATGGTGTGCACCGGGCTGGTGGTATAGGCAATGGTGCCCTGGGCGTGCTTACCGGCGGCCTTGACCGCCTCGATGGCCACGCGCAGGTTACGTACGTCGTTCATGGCATCGAAGATGCGGAACACGTCGATACCGTTGACGGCGGCCTTGGCCACAAAGGCTTTGACCACATCGTCGCTGTAATGCCGGTAACCGAGCAGGTTCTGACCGCGCAGAAGCATCTGCAAGCGGGTGTTAGGCAGCGCTGCACGCAGTTTGCGCAAACGCTCCCACGGGTCTTCCTTGAGGAAGCGTACGCAGGCGTCGAAGGTCGCGCCACCCCAGACTTCCAGCGACCAGTAGCCGACCTTGTCGAGCTTGTCGCAGATCGGCAGCATGTCGTCGGTACGCATGCGGGTGGCCAGCAGGGACTGGTGGGCGTCGCGCAGGATTGTGTCGGTTACAAAGATTTTCTTGGACATTATGGGATTCCTCACAGGCCTGCGTGGGCGGCAATGGCGGCAGCGATGGCCAGGGCCAGCTCTTCGGGTTTGCGCTTGATCGAGTAGTTGGTCAGTTCCGGATGGCTTTCAACGAAGCTGGTGTTGAACTGACCGCTGCGGAATTCCGGATTGCGCAGGATTTCCTGGTAATAAGCGGCGGTGGTTTTCACCCCTTGCAAGCGCATGTCGTCCAGGGCCCGCAGGCCGCGGTCCATGGCTTCTTCCCAGGTCAGCGCCCAGACCACCAGTTTCAGGCACATGGAGTCATAGAACGGTGGAATGGTGTAGCCGGTGTAGATCGCCGTGTCGGTACGCACGCCCGGACCACCGGGTGCGTAGTAACGGGTGATCTTGCCGAAGCTGGGCAGGAAGTTGTTCTTCGGATCTTCAGCATTGATCCGGAACTGCAGAGCAAAGCCCCGGTGCTGGATATCTTCCTGCTTGACCGACAGCGGCAGGCCCGAAGCAATACGGATCTGTTCACGAACGATGTCGATACCGGTGATTTCTTCGGTGATGGTGTGTTCCACCTGCACCCGGGTGTTCATCTCCATGAAGTACACCTCGCCATCGGCGAGCAGGAACTCCACGGTACCGGCGTTCTCGTAGCCCACGGCCTTGGCTGCGCGCACCGACAGGTCACCGATATAGGCGCGCTGTTCAGGGGTCAGTTGCGGACTCGGGGCGATCTCGATCAGCTTCTGGTTGCGGCGCTGGATCGAGCAGTCGCGCTCGAACAGGTGCACAACGTTGCCGAAGCTGTCACCGAGGATCTGCGCCTCAATGTGTTTCGGGTTGACGATGCATTTTTCCAGGAACACTTCCGCCGAACCAAAAGCCTTGGTGGCTTCGGAAATCACCCGGGGGAATGCTTGCTCCAGTTCCTCACGGCTGTTGCAGCGACGAATACCGCGGCCGCCGCCACCAGAGGTGGCCTTGAGCATCACCGGATAGCCGATACGGTCGCCTTCTTCAAGCGCCTCATGGATGTCGGCAACGTTGCCTTCAGTGCCCGGGGTAACCGGAACACCGGCCTTGATCATGCTGCGGCGGGCTTCGGTCTTGTCACCCATGCGGCGAATGACTTCGGCTGCCGGACCGATGAACTTGATCCCGCGTTCAGCGCAGATGTCCGCAAGTTCGGCGTTCTCAGACAGAAAACCATAACCGGGATGCAGCGCATCACAACCGGTTTCCACGGCCAGGTTCACCAGCTTGCGCGGGTTCAGGTAGCCGGCCAGGGGCTCGGCACCAATGCTGTGGGCCTCGTCTGCACGCTTGACGTGCAAGGCATGGCGGTCGGCGTCGGAGTAGATCGCCACGGAGCGAATGCCCATCTCGGCGCAGGCACGCACGATCCGAACTGCGATTTCACCCCTGTTGGCGATCAGGATTTTTTTTATCACTGGAGTATTCCCAAGGCCGCTAGAACAAACGAGCCGGCACTGCCGGTCGGCGCGTGACCAATCGTCGCTGGCCAGTCGCAGCTTTACCCTAGCGCTGTCTCTGGATAAACAAAAATCAATATTTATTAGGGCGTGCATTAGCAAAAGCTTATAGTGCTGTTACAAGGTTTTGCCGAGATAAGAAAAAAATGCGTAAGTCATTGATGCGTATGACATTGCGTCAATTGCAGATCTTCAATGAGGTCTGTGATTTGCGTTCCTACAGCCGCGCGGCCGAGGAGATGAATCTGACGCAACCCGCCGTTAGTCTACAGATCCGTCAACTCGAAGAACTGGTGGGCCAGCCGCTGTTCGAGTACGTCGGCAAAAAGCTCTACCTGACCGAGGCTGCCGAAGCGCTGCAGCGCGCCAGCCGCGACATCTTCGGGCGTCTGGAAAGCCTCGATATGCAGCTGTCCGACATGCAGGGCTCGCTGCAAGGGCAGTTGAAGCTGGCGGTGGAATCCAGCGCCAAGTATTTCGTCCCGCACCTGTTTGCCGCCTTCAAGCGCCAGCACCCTGAGGTCAATCTTACCCTCACCGTGGTTAACCGGGCCCAGGCCATCCGTCGCCTTTCGGACAACCGCGACGACCTGATCATCATGTCCATGGTGCCCCAGGACATGGGCCTGGAATTTCTGCCGTTCCTCAACAATCCGATTGTCGCCGTGGCCCCGCCCGATCATCCGCTGTGCAAGCTGGAAAAACTGCGCCTGCAAGACCTGGAACCGCATACCCTGCTGGTTCGCGAACAAGGCTCAGGTACCCGCAAGGCCTGCGAGGAGTATTTCAAGGACAAGCGCGTGCACTTCACCCAGACCCTTGAGGTGGCCTCGGCTGATGCCCAGCGCGAATGTGTGATTGCCGGGCTGGGCATTGCCCTGTTGACCCGCCATGCGTTGAACCTTGAACTGGCCACCGGCATGCTACGCGAGTTACCGGTTGAAGAGCTGCCGCTGTACCGCAGTTGGTGCGTAGTGCAGGCCAAGGCCAAGCGGCAATCGCCGGTGGCCTTAGCCTTTCTTGCGTTCATCCGTAGCGAACGGACGCAAATCAGCGGGCTTGTTGAGCGTTTTTCGGGGAGTTTGCCGCCGATACCTGCCACACGCTGATGGCCTGCAACTCGGGATAATCGGCGATTTCCTGGAGCAGACGGCGCTGCTCGGAATAGCTTTCAATCGCGCGGCGGAACTCCATGCGGCGCTGATCTTTCTCCTGCTGCTTGCGGGACTTGGCGTTGGGTTGGTACGAGCCATCGAATTCACGAGCCATTGCATATCTCCCTGATCGAGTGCGGGAGTTTCAGCGTGGCGCGTGTGGGTTACAGTTTGGCGGCGAGGTGGTTACAGGTGGGTGAAACTGCTTTATTTTTGTGGGAGCTGGCCTTGCCAGCGATGCAAATACAGCGCAACGCCTGCTACCGCGTCGATCCCATCGCCAGCAAAGCTGGCTCCCACAGAGGCCTGATCTGATCAGTCGTCCATCGCCTTGATCGACTTGGGCGACAGGCGCAGGCTGCGCAAGCTGCGTTTAACGCTTTTGAGGTGATTGACCAGGCTCGGGCCACGGGCCATGGCCACGCCCATGGCGAGCACATCGATCACCACCAGGTGAGCGATACGCGACGTCAGGGGCGTATAGATTTCGGTGTCCTCGTGCACATCGATGGCCAGGTTGACCGTCGACAGTTCGGCCAACGGTGTCTGGCTCGGGCACAGGGTAATCAGCGTGGCACCGCTTTCACGCACCAGGTTGGCGGTGATCAGCAGGTCCTTGGAGCGCCCCGACTGCGAAATGCAGATAGCCACATCACCGGGCTTGAGGGTCACCGCCGACATTGCCTGCATGTGCGGGTCGGAATACGCCGCCGCGGTCAGCAGCAGGCGAAAGAATTTGTGCTGGGCGTCAGCGGCCACGGCACCGGAAGCGCCAAAACCATAGAACTCCACGCGCTGGGCCTGGGCCATGGCCGACACCGCGCGCTGCAGGGCCTGAGGATCGAGGTGCTCGCGCACTTCCATCAGGGTATGCAGGGTAGTGTCGAAAATTTTCAGACTGTAATCGGCGACCGAGTCGTCTTCATGAATAGCAAACTGGCCAAAACTTGCGCCTGCCGCCAGGCTCTGGGCCAGCTTCAGCTTCAGGTCCTGGAACCCGGAGCAACCGATGGCTCGGCAGAAGCGCACGATGGTCGGTTCGCTGATACCAACGCTGTGGGCGAGATCGGCCATGGAGCTGTGCATGACGGCTGCGGGATCCAGCAGCACGTGATCGGCAACCTTGAGTTCCGATTTGCGTAGCAGATGGCGCGACTGGGCGATGTGTTGCAACAGATTCAAGGGCAGGACTCGGTTATGATCGACTGACCGGGTTGTAGCTTTCTTGTAGTTATACTACATGACCGGCGACCCGCCCAGCTAAACGAACTAGGAGAGTGGTGGTATTGACTATCCCTTGCGACATTATGGTGTTCGGCGGCACCGGTGATCTGGCCCTGCATAAACTGCTTCCGGCGCTCTATCACCTGTATCGCGAGGGCCGCCTGCACATTGCCGTGCGCATCATTGCCCTGGCCCGGCGCAATCTGCCGCGCAGTGAATTTCTCAAGCTCGCCGAACGCCGCTGCCGCGCCCAGATTGCCCGCAACGACTTCGATGAAGATGTCTGGGCACGGTTCTCTGCACGTCTGGACTACTTCTCCATGGATGCCGCGCAAAGCGCCGATTTTGGTCGCCTGGCACGCTTTCTTGGCGAACCCGGTGGCCTGACCCGCATTTACTACCTGGCGACCGCGCCGAACCTCTTCGTGCCCATCGCCAACCACCTGAAAGTCGCGGGCCTGGCTGAAAGCGAAGCACGCATAGTCCTGGAAAAGCCCATCGGCCATTCACTGGAGTCGGCGACTGCGATCAACCAGGCCATCGGCGCCGTGTTCGACGAGTCGCAGGTATTTCGCATCGACCACTACCTGGGCAAGGAAACCGTACAGAACCTCATGGCGTTGCGCTTTGCCAATGCCCTGCTGGAACCGGTATGGCGCAACAACCAGATCGATCATGTGCAGATAAGCGTCTGTGAAACCCTCGGCGTGGAGAATCGCGGCGCCTATTACGACCGTGCTGGTGCCACCCGCGATATGTTGCAGAACCACTTGCTGCAATTGCTCTGCCTGGTAGCCATGGAGCCGCCCGCACAGTTCGAGGCGGAAGCGGTGCGCGACGAAAAGGTGAAAATCCTCAAGGCCCTCAAACCCATCGGCGGCCAGGATGTGCAGGACAAGACCGTGCGCGGTCAATACAGCGCCGGCAAGATCGGCGGCCAGGAAGTTCCTGCCTACTATTTCGAGAAAGATGTCGACAACGACAGCGATACCGAGACCTTCGTCGCCGTTGAAGCCTATATCGACAACTGGCGCTGGGCCGGTGTGCCCTTTTATCTACGCACGGGCAAACGCCTGGGCAAGCGCTCCTCACAGATTGTCATCCAGTTCAAGCCCGTTCCCCATCGCCTGTTCGAAGGTGATCAGGCTAACCAGCTATTGATTCAGCTCCAGCCTGACGAACGCATCAGCCTGCAGATGATGACCAAAACACCCGGAAAGGGTATGCGCCTGGAGCCAGTTGAGCTGAATCTGAACCTTGCCCAGGTGTTTGGCCAGACCCGTCGCTGGGAAGCCTATGAGCGTCTGCTGCTGGACGTGCTTGACGGCGACTCGACGCTCTTCATGCGCCGCGACGAGGTTGAAGCAGCCTGGACCTGGATTGATCCGATCCTCAATGGCTGGCAAGAACACTTCCAGGCACCCAGGCCCTACCCTGCCGGGTCCAACGGACCGGAGCAGGCCCATAGCCTGCTGGCGCGCCAAGGTAATGCCTGGCACGGTTGAAGCCTTTCCAGCTCCACAGCACACCTCGGTGGCAAGAAGATGGGCCTGCAATAGGCGTTCAAACCTTTATCGAGGAATCAAGACATGACGAGCAAAATTAAAGACTGGTACATTCAACATGACCTGATGCCAGGCAGCGGTGGATCTTTTCGGGTAATAGGCACCTTCACTGTCGCCAACCCAGGCATCGTCCCCGTTCTGGAAAAGGCCAGGATTCAGGACAAATCCATGGGGTTGAACCTGGAGCTCAAACTGGTGCAGGAAGATGGTATGTTCACCCAGGTCCTGACGGAAAAAGAAGTCCGCTTCGAGATGCCCGGTGATCACCGCGATATACCATGGGTAAACGTGCTGCATGAGGGTAAGCTTCTGAGCACCATCAACAAAGTCATAACGACCAACTGACACGGTCAGCAGCAGGCCTTGCTCCGGCAAGGTCTGCTATCCGATAAAACTCGCCATGCTACGCCCCAGTAGCGTTTCGAACGCACCGGCATCCACCGGCTTGCTGATCAGGTAACCCTGCACTTCGTCACACCCCTGTTCACGCAACAAAGTCAGTTGCTCCAGGGTTTCCACCCCCTCGGCAACCACTTTCAGCTCCAGGCTTTTGGCCATGGCGATGATCGCCCGGGTAATCGCGGCGTCTTCACTGCCCTCGTGCAGACCTCGGATAAAAGCCTGATCGATCTTGACGTAGTCCACCGGGAAACGCTTGAGGTAACTGAGCGATGAGTAGCCTGTGCCAAAGTCGTCGATCGCCAGCTTGACCCCCAGCTCATGCAATTGCTCAAAGGTGGTGATGATGTGTTCGACGCTGTCGAGTAACTGACTCTCGGTCAGTTCCAGTTCCAGCAGGTGGGGGGCCAGACCGCTTTCCTCCAGGACCTGGCGCACCAGACTGACCAGCTTGCCCTGACGCAACTGGTACACCGACAGATTCACCGAGACGCGGATGGGTGCCAGCCCCTGGCGCTGCCATTCACAGGCCTGCCAGCACGCCTGGCGCAGGACGAACTCACCAATCGGTGCAATCAACCCGGTTTCTTCAGCCAGGCCGATGAATTCACTCGGTGGGACCATGCCCCATTGCGGATGCTGCCAGCGCACCAAGGCTTCGGCCGCCAGCAGCCGCCCCTGGCGCAGGCACAACTTGGGCTGGTAGTAGACCAGCAACTGGCGCTCCTCGATGGCCTTGCGCAAGTGATTTTCCAGCTGCAGGCGCTCAAGAGTGCTGGCTCGCAGGTTCTCGGTATAGAACTGGAAGCTGTCGCCGCCCAGATACTTGGCATGCTGCTTGGCCATGTCGGCCTGACTCACCAGGGCACCCAGGTCGAAGGTAGCATCTGACAGCAAACTGATACCCACTGAGGCACTGATCACCACTTCGTGACCATCCAGGCGTTGCGGCACGCGCAGTTTGTCCAGCAGGCGTGTAGTTACCCGTACCAGGCTGGACAGGTTGTTGTAGCCATCGAACAGTACGGCAAACTCGTCACCGGACAGCCGCGCCACGGTATCGGCTTCGGGGACCGCGTTGGCGATGCGCTGGGCCATCTTCTTGAGCAACTGGTCCGCCAGCTCATGACCGAGGCTTTCATTGAGCAACTTGAAGCGATCCAGGTCGATGTGCAGCAATGCCAGGCTGCGGCCATTGAGCCGCACGCGCTGTCCTGCGTCGTGCAGGCGCAGGCGGAACAGCGCACGATTGGCCAGCCCGGTGAGGTCGTCATAATGGGCCAGGTAGCGCAAGCGCTCCTCCGACTCACGGCGTGCCGACAGGTCGGTGAAAAACCCGACAATATTGCTGATATTGCCGCGAGCATCGCGTACGCCATTGAGTTGTAACCACTGCGGGTACAGCTCTCCATTCTTGCGCGCTTCAACCAGTTCTCCCTGCCAGCGCCCCTGCTGTTCCAGGGTTTGCTCGATGGCCAGGCTATGCCGCCGCGCATCACGGCTGCTGGGCAACTCCAGCGCATTGCGCGAGAGCAACTCTTCACGGCAATAGCCGGTGACTTCACAGTACGCCTGATTGACCGCCAACAGCTCGAAGTCCGGGTTCAAAATGGCAATGCCCTCGCTGGCCGCCTCAAACACCGTCGCCGCCAGGCGCTGCTGCTCCTCTTGAGCCTTCTGTACGGAAACATCGCGGCGTGTGCCAAGCATGCGCAGGACCTGGCCATTGGCATCGTGCTCCACTGCCCGGCCGCGGTCTTCAATCCAGCACCAGTGCCCCTGGCTATGGCGCACACGGTACTCGACACGATAATCCTCGGTGCGACCCTTGAGGTGCTCGACCAGGGTGCGGCGCAACAGTGGCAGATCATCCGGATGCAACCGTGGCTTGAGGTCGTTGCGTACACTGCGAACCTGGGCCGGATCGAGACCAAACAACGCTTGGAGCTGAGTGTGATGAACCTCATCGGTCTTCAGGTTCCAGTCCCACAGCCCCAGTTCACTGGCTTCCAGGGCCAAGGCCAGACGCTGCTCGCTTTTGCCAAGCGCGTGGTTGGCCTGGTCCAGCTCGCGTCCCCGCTGAGCTACCCGAGACTCCAGGCCGGCCTGAGCCTCTCGCAATTGTTCCTCGATCAGCCGCCGTTGCTCGACTTCGCCAGCCAGCGCCTGGTTGAGGCCCTCGCTGCGGCGCTGGGCGGTCTGTAGATGTTCGATCAGGGCCTGATTCTGAAAGCGCTTGAGCAGGCCGCGCTCGATCAACCGATTGACCTGCCAGGCCACCACCAGCAAAGCGCCCAGCAGAATCAGCCCGAGCCAACCCCAGCCGCGCTGTTGCTCGTCGCCACCCCAGAACAAAAAGACGATAGGTGGCAACAGGCAAGGCAAGGTAAAACTGAGGAATGCTGGCAGGCTTACGGCATAGGCGATACTGGCAGACAGGGTCGCTGCTCCGAGCAGGCCAAATACCCAGGCCTGCTGCACAAAGTTATCCACAGGGACCAGGGCAATCGCGGCACTGGCCAGGGTCAAACCACTGAACGCCGAACCCAATAGAAACATTCGCCACCAGGTTGGCTGAGCCTGACGTTCGGGCATCGCGGCATCAAATGCGGCCACCTGGATGACCCGCAGAGCAACCAGCGCCATCAACCAGACCACCCAGACACTGACCTGCAGGTAGCGCTCCGGGCTCCAGAGCAACCAGGCACAAACCAGACCATTGAGCAGCATGAACAAGGTGGGCAGCAACGAGCCTTGATAGAGCAGACGGGTGCGCTCTACCGCCAGTTGCGTTGCGAATTGCTTGCGGATACTCCCGCGTGTCTGCAGAGGCACGCCGACGGAGCCGGAACCAGATGTCATAGGCAGTGTTCTTGTAATGGTTAGCCCTAAACGTGGACGGAGCATACACAAGCAAGTGCCTGCGCCAAACTGCTCTGGATCATAATTCTGCTGTGCGGTTTTGCGACGAAAAGCGCTCAAGCGCGCTGGCCTTGGGCTACAGGCAGATGACTGTCGAGTCATCGGGGCCAAGTTTTTCTACTGTATATTTGCCCAAGGGTTGTCTGCGCCCCTAAAATGGTCGGATGCGCGATGATCTCTCTCTCCTGTTGAACTCTCTCAACGACGCCCAACGCCAGGCCGTAGCGGCCCCCGTCGGTCGTCAGTTGGTCCTGGCCGGTGCCGGCTCCGGCAAGACCCGTGTGCTGGTGCACCGCATCGCCTGGTTGATCCAGGTCGAGCAGGCCTCACCGCACTCGATCCTGTCGGTGACCTTTACCAACAAGGCCGCTGCCGAAATGCGCCAGCGCATCGAGCAATTGATGGGCATCAATCCCGCCGGTATGTGGGTAGGCACCTTCCACGGTCTGGCCCATCGCCTGCTGCGAGCGCATTGGCAAGAGGCTGGTTTGAACCAGAACTTCCAGATCCTCGACAGCGATGACCAGCAACGCCTGGTCAAGCGGGTGATCCGTGAGCTGGGCCTCGATGAGCAGCGCTGGCCGGCGCGCCAGGCCCAGTGGTTCATCAATGGACAGAAAGACGAAGGCTTGCGCCCGCAACACATCCAGGCCAGCGGCGATCTGTACCTGGGCACCATGCGCAGCATCTATGAGGCCTACGAGGCGGCTTGCCAGCGCGCCGGCGTCATCGACTTCTCCGAACTGTTGCTGCGCGCCCTGGACCTGTGGCGTGACCACCCCGGTCTGCTCGAACACTACCAGCGGCGCTTCCGCCATGTGCTGGTGGACGAGTTCCAGGACACCAACGCCGTGCAGTACGCCTGGTTGCGCCTGCTCTGCAAAGGCGGCGACAGCCTGATGGTGGTAGGCGACGACGACCAGTCCATCTACGGCTGGCGCGGTGCCAAGATCGAGAACATCCATCAGTACAGCGCCGACTTCCCCGACGCCCAGATGATCCGCCTGGAGCAGAACTATCGCTCCACGGCCGGCATCCTCAAGGCCGCCAACGCCCTGATCGCCAACAACAGCGATCGCCTGGGCAAGGAACTGTGGACCGACGGTGGCGATGGCGAACCCTTGAGCCTGTACGCGGCGTTCAACGAACACGATGAAGCCCGCTACGTGGTCGAAACCATCGAGAGCGTGCTCAAGACCGGCCTGGCCCGTAGCGACATCGCCATTCTGTACCGCTCCAACGCCCAGTCGCGGGTGCTTGAAGAGGCCTTGCTGCGCGAGCGCATCCCCTACCGCATCTATGGTGGCCAGCGCTTCTTCGAACGTGCCGAGATCAAGAACGCCATGGCCTACCTGCGTTTGCTCGAAGGGCGCGGCAACGATGCTGCGCTGGAGCGGGTGATCAACGTGCCGCCGCGGGGTATCGGCGAGAAGACTGTCGAAGCGATTCGCGACCACGCCCGGCACGCCGAAGTGTCGATGTGGGAATCGATGAACCTGCTGATCGCCAATAAAGCGCTCAAAGGCCGTGCCGCCAGCGCCCTGGCAGCGTTCATCGAGCTGATTGAGAATCTCGCCGCCAAAGTCATGGAGATGCCGCTGCACCTGATGACTCAGACGGTCATCGAGCAGTCCGGGCTGATCATCTATCACCAGGAAGAAAAAGGTGAGAAAGGTCAGGCACGGGTAGAAAACCTTGAGGAACTGGTCAGCGCCGCGCGCAACTTCGAAACCAGCGAAGAAGATGCCGAACTCTCCCCGCTGGCCGCGTTCCTCGGTCATGCCTCGCTGGAAGCTGGCGATGCCCAGGCCGACGAGCATGAGGACAGCATTCAGCTGATGACCCTGCACAGTGCCAAAGGTCTGGAGTTCCCCCATGTATTCCTGGTCGGCATGGAGGAAGGCCTGTTCCCGCACAAGATGAGCCTGGAAGAGCCCGGCCGTCTGGCAGAAGAGCGCCGGTTGGCTTATGTCGGTATCACCCGGGCCATGCAACAACTGGTGATGACCTACGCCGAAACCCGACGGCTTTATGGCAGTGAAACCTACAACAAGGTTTCGCGTTTCGTTCGCGAGATTCCGGCGGGTCTGATTCAGGAAGTGCGCCTGTCCAACAGCGTCAGCCGCCCTTTCGGCTCCGGGCAGCAGCAGAACAGCAGCAGCCTGTTCGCCAACGCGAACATTCCGCAAACTGCCTTCAACCTTGGCCAGCGCGTGCAGCATGCCGTGTTTGGCGAAGGCGTGATCCTCAATTTCGAAGGTTCCGGCGCCCAGGCCCGGGTTCAGGTCAACTTCGCCGAAGGCAGCAAATGGCTGATGCTTGGCTACGCCAAGCTGGAAGCCCTGTAGGAACTGGCTGGTCCCTTGATACGACGGGACTGACAAACTGCAAGCGCGGGGCATGCCCACTCCCACAGGGGATGCCCCGCGTTTGTTGAGCAAAAGATGGAAACATCTTGGCGCTGGTCATGTGTCCTACAACCTGTGCACCATGACGCGCGTGCAATCCACAAAACGGGAATACCCTTCTATGCAACGTTTTCTTAGCATCGCCCTGGCGTTGTGCATCGGCCTGACGATGAGCCTCGACGCCAACGCCAAACGCATGGGCGGCGGCAAAAGCTCAGGCGCCGCGCCAATGCACCAGACCCGCCAGGCAACCCCGACCACCCCGGGTGCCTCGCCAACCGCGCCAGGTCGTGCACCTGCAGCCGCCAGCGGCGCATCGAAATGGCTCGGTCCACTGGCCGGCCTCGCCGCCGGTGGCCTGCTGGCCTCGATGTTCATGGGCGATGGCTTCGACGGCATGCAGATCTTCGACATCCTGATCATGGCGCTGATCGCCTTCCTGGTGTTCCGCTTCATCGCTGCCCGTCGCCGCAAGCAGCAGCCACAAATGGCCGCTGCCGGTCACGCGCCATTCCAGCGTGAAGCCCATCAGCCGGCTGCCCAGCCGTCGATCTTCGGTGGTTCCGCCGCGCCTGCCGCTGCTGCCCGTCCGGTTATCAACGCACCGGCCTGGTTCAACGAGCAAAGCTTCCTGGCCGCAGCTCGCAACCACTTCCAGACGCTGCAGCAGCACTGGGACGCCAACGAGATGGACAAGATTGCCGAGTTCGTCACCCCGCAAATGCTGCAGTTCCTCAAGCAAGAGCGTGCTGAACTGGGTGATGGCTTCCAGTCCACCTACATCGACAACCTGGATGTGCAGCTTGACGGTGTCGATGACCGCGCCGACAAGACCATCGCCACCCTGACCTTCAGCGGTGTGTCGAAAACCTCGCGCTTCGACCAGGGTGAAGTGTTCAGCGAAAGCTGGAACATGGAACGCGCCCAGGGCGAAAACCAGCCTTGGCTGGTCGCCGGGATCCGCCAGAACGGCTGATCTTGAGGCATTGCACAAAAAAACCCCGGGCTTGTCCCGGGGTTTTGCTTTTAGCGCAGCGGGCTACTAGGGTATAACGCGCAGCGTGTCGTAAAGGTTAGAGGATAGAACCGTGGAAGAAGTCATCGAACAGCTCCGAGAAGCCAACGAACCGGTACCGGTGCCGCTTGAGTTGCCGGACGAAGACCAGTTGGTCGAAATCGAAGAACAGTTGTTCATCAACATTCCGTTCGTCTTCAAGGAATTCCTGCTGACGGTCAGCGATGTGGTGTATGGCAGCCTGGAACCGGTCACCGTCACCGACCCGCAGTCGCACACCTATTTGCCGGATGTGGCCGCTACGGCCTGGGACATGGGGGTACCGCGCGAGCTGATCCCGATCTGTCAGGATGGCGACGATTACTACTGCGTCGAAGAGGACGGCACCGTGGTGCTGTGGTCTGGCGAAGAAGAAATTGTCACCGAAGAAAGCTGGGAATCGGTCTGGCACTGGGCACGGGATGTCTGGCTGGAAAGCTGAATGAGAAATATCCGCATAAATTAATGGCCGTTTGCCATTAATGTTCGTAGAATCGCCACGCCTTCCTGCGCGTGGCGATTTCGCTACCGCTCCATCCCCTCGGACATTCGAATCGTCTCGTGCGGGAAGCGTCTTGCCTCCTCACCCTAGTGGTGATTCTCCTGATGGTTGTCCAGCGTCTCCAGCAACGCGATCTGCATGCGCGTGTGCACGCGGATGAGCCAGCGCCAGAGCAACGCCACGACTCCCGCCGCCACCACTGCGATCAGCACCAGCAACTCGCTGGTCGGCAGAATGCTGGCCGAAAGCGCCGACAACAACAGGAAGATCACCAGCAGCGACAACAGCGGGATCACCTCGGCAATCACCCTGCGCACTCGCTGGGTATGGCGACCCGCCATTTCCGGTTTTACCCCCATCTCGGCCAGTAGCATCGACAGGGCCTTGAGCTTGCGATAGGCGGCAATCAGGAACGGTAGCGACAGCAACAGCGCGGCGCCCCAGATCAACGCCTTCTGCTGACCCACATCGCTGATCCATTCGCCCAGGTATTCGCCAATGCGCGTCGCGAAATAACCGCCGCTGAAAAAGATCGCCACCACCAGTGCCAGGTTCACCCCCACCTGCAACAGGATGCGTCGGATCATGGAAGCCAGTAACGCACCTTCGCCATGTGGCTGGATACTGCGCAGCCACTCGCCATACAGTGACAGAACCCGCGCCAGACGCCGCGGAACGACCTTGGCAAGTTTCAGCGACAAGGGGTCGGCGCCACGGATCAGATAAGGCGTGAGCAGCGTTGTGATCGCCGACACGGCCACTGCGACCGGGTAAAGAAAGTCGCTGGTGACCTGCAGGGTCATGCCCAACGCAGCGATGATGAACGAAAACTCGCCAATCTGAGACAACCCCATCCCCACGCGCAGTGAGGTACGTCCGTCGTTACCCGCGATAAATGCGCCCATGCCGCAGGAAAGCATTTTTCCCAACACCACAGCGACGGTGATAACCACAATTGGCCAGGCATATTCGACCAGCACCTGAGGGTCGATCATCATGCCGATGGCGACGAAGAAAATAGCGCTGAACAGGTCGCGAACCGGCTCGATCAGCCGCTCAATCTTCACCAACTGTCGAGACTCGGCCATGATTGCGCCGATCAGGAAGGCCCCCAGCACCATGCTGTATTCGAGCTTGACGACCAGCAGGCAGAAACCGAAACACAGCCCCAGCACCGTAATCAGCAGCATCTCATTGCTTTCGAAACGTGCCACATAGGCCAGCAAACGCGGCACCAGCAGAATGCCGACGACCAGCGCCACGATCATGAACAGCGACAACTTGCCGACGGTGGAAAACACTTCGCCGGAACTGACCGAGCCACTGACAGCAATCCCCGAGAGCAAGGCAATGATGCCGATTCCGAGGATGTCTTCGACGATCAGTACACCGAAGATCAGTTGGGCAAAGCGCTCGTTCTTCATCTTCAGGTCGTTGAGCGCCTTGACGATGATGGTGGTCGAGGAAATCGCCAGAATCGCACCGAGGAACAGCGAGTCCATGGTGCTCCAGCCGAACCAGCGGCCGATCTCGAAGCCGATCCAGATCATCAGCACGATTTCCAGGAACGCCGCGATAAACGCCGTGGCACCTACCTTGAACAGCTTGCGCAGACTGAACTCCAGCCCGAGGCAGAACATCAGGAAAATCACCCCGAGTTCAGCAAGGGTCTTGATCGTGTCTTCGTCGTGAATCAGGCCAAACGGTGGAGTGTGTGGGCCGATGATGAAGCCGGCGACGACGTAGCCCAGCACCACCGGCTGCTTGAAACGATGGAAGAGGATAGTGACCACACCAGCGACCAGCATGATCACTGCCAAGTCCTGGATAAAGCTGATGGCATGCACGGCGTGGTACTCCTTACCTTATGACGAAGGACAAACCGCTACTCACCCACGGAATTGACTGATTGAGTTGCGGGTACATAGTGTTTTTAATGTAGAAAACCCACCTTGCATGGGCCTCCTCAGGTTAACACTGCCGCCTGTCGCGAAAAGCCGATGCAATAAGTGGAAACAGATCGACCAAATCAACGCCGTAAATGGCACAAACAGCGTGACGGCAAGGCCGCTGTCAGCGTCCCGTCTTTAGATGGGAATCGTAATAGGGGAAAGAAGCGTGAATACCAGTCGCCACCCCGCCTCAGCGCAACCTAACCGTGAGCACACTATGGAACCTGGAAACGCCCAGCTGTCGATGACCGTCCTGATGACCCCGGACATGGCCAACTTTTCTGGCAACGTTCATGGCGGCACGCTGCTCAAATACCTCGATGAAGTCGCCTACGCCTGCGCCAGCCGCTATGCCGGGCGCTATGTAGTGACCCTGTCGGTAGACCAGGTGGTCTTTCGCGAGCCCGTGCATGTCGGCGAGCTGGTGACTTTTCTGGCCTCGGTCAACTACACCGGCAATACCTCGATGGAAGTTGGCATCAAGGTTGTCACCGAGAACATTCGCGAGCGCTCGGTGCGCCACAGCAACAGCTGCTTCTTCACCATGGTTGCCGTCGACGATGATCGCAAGCCCGTTGCCGTGCCCCCGCGCCAGCCGGAATCCAGCGAGGAAAAGCGCCGCTTCCTGCAAGGCAAGCAGCGCCGGCTGATTCGCCAGGAGCTGGAAAAACGCTACCAGGAACTCAAGGGTGACACGCTTTAACAGCTGAGCCGTCGCGCCTCGAAGCGCACGCGTGGATGCACGATGCGGTCCTGGGCCCGTACCAGCTCGAGTTCATAGCTGGCGCAGGCCTGGGTCTCCAGCAGTACTTCGTGCACGGCGGAGGCGGCAAATTCGAACGCGGCCACCCAGTCATCACCGAGCAACAGACGGGCCAGGAACAGCCCTGAAGTCAGGTCACCAACGCCTACCGGTTGCCGCGGGAAGGCCAGCAGCGGCCGCCGCAGGTGCCAGCCGCCCTCTGCAGTGACCAACAGCATCTCGAAATCTTCCGCGCCGCGTCCCGGGTAGGCCAAGTGCTTGACCAGCACGGCTTTCGGCCCGCGCGCCAAAAGGCTGCGGGCCATGACCACGCAATCTTCCAGGGACTCGGGGCGGCGATCACAGAAGCTGTCCAGTTCCAGCTGGTTCGGGCACAACACATCAGCAGCCGCCAAGGCTTCTTCCAACAGGAAAGCACTGACCTCGGCCGGTACGATGCAGCCCTTCTCCGGGTGCCCCATGACCGGATCACACAGGTACAAGGCCTTGGGGTTGACCGCCTTGATCCGCGCCACGCCACTGAGAATCGCCCGTCCCTGCTCGGCACTGCCCAGGTAGCCAGACAGCACCGCATCGCAATTGCCCAACTCGCCAATCGCGGCAATGCCTTCGACCAGTGCGGGAATTTGAGCTGGCGCAAGCACTTCTCCCGTCCACTGGCCATACTGAGTATGGTTGGAGAACTGTACGGTGTTGAGTGACCAGACGTTCACACCGACCCGCTGCATCGGGAACACCGCCGCGCCATTACCGGCATGGCCGAAGACTACATGGGACTGGATGGCGAGCAGATGTGGCGTACGTTTCATGCAGGACTTCCGAAGCAATGAATTGAAAACCAAGACGCGCAGTATGGCGTCAAATGCCACCTGTACGACAGAGCGGGGAGGCAGTTAAGCTGGGTGTACTTCGTTGGAGCAAATGTAAATGTTGACCCTGGGTAATCTCACCGTGCTGATGCTGCTGGCCACGGCTGGCGCCTGGCTGTGGCACAACTACGGATTGCGTGAAAAGGCCCTGGAACGGGTCAAGCAGCATTGTGCAAAACTCGATCTGGAACTGCTGGATGGCAACGTGGCCCTCAAGCGTATTGGCTTTGTCCGTGATGCCCAAGGCCATAGGCGCCTGGCCCGTGTGTATAACTTCGAGTTCACGGTCACCGGTGAGCAGCGCCACCCAGGCACCGTCACCCAGTTCGGCGCCCACAGCATGCAGATCGAACTGGCGCCCTACCCGTTCGAAATCAAACCGGTTCAACACGCCGACAATGTCATTGAAATGAATCAGTGGCGCCAGGACCATAACCGCTGGCGTAACTAGCTCAGGCACGCCTGCATGGCGTGCTGCAGCAGCGCTTGATCCTGGACAGTGGCAAAAATCAGCTCGATGCGCGAGTCGCGGCGCCATTCACTGGGTTGCCAGAGCAGATCGCCCTGCCCCCCCACAGCATTGATCGACTGCCAACCCTGGGGGCTGTGGATAACTAATTTGGCCCGGCGCCAATCGAAACTGCGCAGAAACTGTTCGATAAGCGACCGATCGAACACCTGCTGTGGATGCCAGCGCCAGCCGATACTCCAACCCTCTGCAGCATCCTGAACACTGCAAATGGGCTGCTGTGGATTTATCCACAGGGTCTCTGTCGGCCCTGTTTTATTGGGCAGAACCAACTTATCCACACCATCGGTTACCGTTGGCGCAAGTCTCTGCTCCGGCAATGCAGATAAAGGTAATTGCCCATGTTGGGTCCAGAATAACGACTGACCGGGCCGCTGTGAACTTATCCACAGGCGCTGCTCGGCATCCAACCCTTCCGACTTGTTCATTACCAGCAAGCCCGCACTAGCCAGGGCTGCTTCCTGCGCCTCAGGCAAAGCAATGCGCTCTGCGAGCTGCCGGGCATCGAGGACCATCACTGCAGGTTGCACAGCCAGCACCCCTCGCCATGGCGGTTGTTGAAGCTGCTCCAGCAATTGCAGTGGATGCCCCAACCCCGAGGGCTCGATAAACAACCGCTGCGGTTTGGCTTTGCGCAGTAAACGCGCCAATCCGACCTGAAAAGGCGCGCCATTGACGCAGCACAGGCAACCACCAGCCACTTCGCCCATGGCGATGCCCTGATCATCGGTGCTCAGCAACGCGGCATCCAGGCCGATCTGTCCGAATTCATTGATCAGTACCGCCCAACGCTCGTTTGCTGGCCGCTGGGCCAGTAACTGACGGATCAGGCTGGTCTTGCCGGCCCCCAGAGGACCGGCAATGACGTGGGTAGGAATGTTCTGCAGCATATGACGGTAGGCGCCCTGGATTTTCGTCACTATGCCTTGAAATCGGACCCTTGCGTCAAGGCCATCAAGCCGCCTCTTCGTCATACCAGGGGCCGAACGGATCCGGCAGCTGACACCAGCTTTCGACGCCTTCGGCCATTTCGGCATCAGTTAACAGGCAGCTATCAAGTTCAGCCTTGAGCCTCTCGAAGTCGATGTTCTGACCGATGAACACCAGTTCCTGACGGCAGTCACCACATTCAGCCGTCCAGTTCTTCAGGATCGCCGCGGTACTCTGTTCATCCTGCGGCCAGTGCTGACGGGGTACGAAACGCCACCAGCGACCGGCAAAACCATGACGCATCATGCCGCCGGCCTGCGACCAGCTTCCGGCTTCCTGGTGCTTGTTGGCCAGCCAGAAGAACCCTTTCGAACGCAGCAACCGGCCATTACTCCACGGCCTGTTGATAAAGTCGAAGAAGCGTTGCGGATGCAGCGGCCGACGGGCCTGCCAGGTACTGGCGGCGATACCGTACTCCTCGGTTTCCGGCACATGCTCACCGCGCAACTCCTGCAGCCAACCCGGCGCTTGGGCAGCACGCTCGAAGTCGAACAGGCCGGTATTGAGGATCGACGCCAATGGCACCTGGCCCATGAGCATTGGCACGATCTGCGCGTGGGAATTGAGGCTGCGCAGGATCGCGCTGAGTTCTTCGCGTTCATGGCTGCTGATCAGGTCGATCTTGCTAAGCAGGATCACATCGGCGAACTCAACCTGCTCGATCAGCAGGTCGCTGATCGAGCGCTCGTCGTCCTCACCCAAGGTCTCACCATGACTGGCCAGACTTTCGGCGGCCTGGTAATCGCGCAGGAAGTTCAAGCCGTCGACGACCGTGACCATGGTGTCCAGCCGAGCCTGGTCAGCCAGGCTACGACCCTGTTCATCACGGAAGGTAAAGGTCTCGGCAACCGGCAGCGGTTCGGAGATGCCGGTGGACTCGATCAGCAAGTAATCAAAGCGCCCCTCTCGCGCCAGTCGGCCCACTTCTTCCAGCAGGTCTTCACGCAGGGTGCAGCAGATGCAGCCATTACTCATCTCCACCAGTTTTTCTTCGGCACGGTTGAGGCTGACATTGCGCTGCACCTCACTGGCGTCGATGTTGATTTCACTCATGTCGTTGACGATCACCGCCACCCGCAAGTTCTCGCGGTTGCGCAGGACATGGTTGAGCAGGGTGCTTTTGCCGGCACCGAGGAAGCCGGACAGTACGGTAACGGGAAGGCGGTTGGGCATGGTCAGGTCCTCATCATGGCGGGTGCATTCGAACGACGCATTGCACAATGTTATATTATAACAATACAATCTCGCCAAGCTGCTTTACCTGAACACGACCGAAGGCCCCTCGAAGGACGCCAAAGATGAAACTGTTGTGCTTGTCTGCCACCGCCATTGTGCTGCTGTGTCTGCCTGTTGCCGCCGTGGCTGTTCCACTGAGCAACGGCCTGGCGCTGTGTACCCGCAGCGCTACATTGCTCGCGTGTGCAGATGCTCAAGGCAACTACTACAGCGTGCGCACCGAAGGCAGCACGACGTACCTGCGCGGTTTTGAGGTGGCAGGACGGCGGCTTTGGGCACAAACCAACAGCCGCTATGGGCAATTGACCTTTTACACCGGGCTGGCCAGTGACGGGGAATCCTGGGTGGGTTACAGCCGCAAGGTTGGCTGGACCACCTTGAACCGGGTTTCCAGTTCCAGCGGACAGCGCTTCAACTTGCGCTGCAATCGCCTCAGCGGCTGCCAGTAATCGCCATCACCTAGACAAACGAGCTGTCTCCATGACCGTCCTGACGCTTCCTGACATCGCCGCGCAAGCCCTCCATACCTCCTTGCCACTGGACTGGGTAGGCATGTGCAACATCGCTTTGCCGGTTTTCTTTGCTGGCTGCACGCTGCGCGCAAGTGCCGACGCGGGCGTTAGTCTGGACGATGGAAGCTCCCGCGGCATCCATATGTCACGCTTGTATCTGGCGCTGGAAATGTTCGAACAGCAGCCGCTGACGCCTTTGCTTGTGCACCAGGTTCTGGACAGGTTTCTTCAGAGCCATGCAGGTTTGTCGGCGGGTGCTTACTTGAATGTGCGTTTTGAACTCATGCTCAAACGTCCGGCTTTGGTCAGCCCGTTGGCGGGTTGGAAAGCTTATCCGGTCACCCTTGCTGCACAGCTAAAAGATGGAATGTTCCACGTGGAACTAAAAGTGGAGCTGGATTATTCCTCGACCTGCCCTTGCTCGGCAGCCTTGGCCAGGCAATTGATTCAACGACAATTCCTGACCGACTTTGGCGAGCGGACGCTCAACCACGAAGCCATGCTCGATTGGTTGGGCAGCATCCAAGGTGTGGTGGCAACGCCTCACAGTCAACGCAGTGTGGCGCAACTACAAGTTCGCTTGAAACAAGAAACCGGAGAATTGCCCATCACTGCATTGATTGATCAGGCTGAAGCCGCGCTGGGAACCGCCGTACAAACGGCGGTGAAGCGTGCGGATGAACAGGCCTTTGCCCTGGCCAACGGCCAGAACCTGATGTTCTGTGAAGACGCCGCGCGACGTTTGCACCTGGCCCTGCAACGTTTGAACTGGCTGAGCGGTTTTTCCCTGCGTGTGGAACATGCTGAAAGTTTGCATGCCCACGATGCAGTCGCTCACAGCCAGTGGCACTGGTAGACCGATAAGCACTAGGTCCGTGGTTTGACCGTACCGCAGTCGCTGCCCAGCCAGACTGCACGTGTGTTCATGCTGCCTTGTTGTTGGGCCCCCGACGCATTGAAGGTACCGTTCACCGTCGTCGTGAACTCTTTATCGCTCTGGAATGTTGCTACCCCATTGCCCTGCGCTTTCGGACAGCTGAAGGTGAACTTCCAGACATTGCCAGTGCGCTCGGTAATCTTCTGACTGCAGCCAGACTTCGGGTCTTGCAGTGGAATGTCGTCGGTCTTGACCTGCTCAGGCGTCAGGCAGGAGCGAACACCCTGGCCGGCGACATTGATCCCCTGCTTGGCCAGACCGCCTTCGATCATCGCCCGCTGCTCGGGGGGCAGGTTCTTCAGCTGGCCGAGCATAAAGCCCATGTCCGGCAACGCTTTGCCATCGACCTGCATATTGCTGGTGGTCAGTTCCCACAAGCCCGGTTGCAACATTTGCGCATGCACCAACGGGCTCGACACACCCAGGACCAATGCCAGCATTGGCAGACGACTTTTCATGTGATGACTCCTCAGAACTCCAGCCCCAAGCTGGAACACAGCTTAGACGTCAATTTGTCCTTTCGGTTGCAAGTACCGTGTGGAACATGCTCTGTTAGAGGACAGTGCCTTTGGACAGCAGGATGCGTATGGATTACCACAGCCCCTACTTCTTCGGTTACCTGATCGGTGCCCTGCACTTGCTCGGGGCAATTGCCGCCATGCATGCGGTGCTCACCGTGCGCACTGCCCAGGGTGCAATTGCCTGGGCATTGTCGCTGCTGTTCATTCCCTACTTCACCTTGATTCCATATCTGGTATTCGGCAGCCGCACCTTCGATGCCTACATCCAGGCCCGGCGCCAGGCCAACCGGGAAATGCATGTGGCCATGGCCGACCTGAACTGGCGACCCTGGGTCGATGAAGCGCTGGCTGCGCGCAACTCCGAGTCCTATGGGGCATTACGAGCCATGCCCAGGTTGGGCCGAATGCCGTGCCTGGCGAACAATCAGGTGCGCTTGTTGATCGACGGCAAGGCTACCTTCGACGCCATCTTCGCCGCCATCGAGCAAGCGCGTGACACAGTGCTGGTGCAGTTCTTCATCATCCATGACGACAAGCTGGGACGCACCTTGCAAGCCTTGCTGCTGAAGAAGGCCGCCGAAGGGGTGAACGTCTATGTGCTGTACGACCGGGTCGGCAGCCACGCCCTGCCCGCCAGCTACAGCCAGAAGTTGCGCGAAGGTGGTGTGAACATCCGCGCCTTCGCCACGCGTCGAGGGTGGTTCAACCGCTTCCAGGTCAACTTCCGTAACCACCGCAAGATCGTCGTCGTCGATGGTCTGCAAGGTTTTCTCGGCGGGCACAACGTCGGCGACGAATACCTGGGCGAAAAGCCGAAGCTCTCTCCCTGGCGCGATACCCACGTGCAAGTCAGCGGTCCGGTGCTGGCCTGCCTGCAGGAGTCGTTCGCCGAGGACTGGTTCTGGGCTGCGCGCGAGCTGCCGCCGCTGATCCTGCCCGACACCTACCCCGAAGACGGCGTGCTCTGTCAGGTGCTGGCCAGCGGTCCGGCCGACCCGCAGGAAACCTGTTCGCTGTTCTTCGTCGAAGCCATCCATTCGGCAAGGGAACGGTTGTGGATTACCAGCCCCTACTTCATCCCCGATGAGGCGGTATTCGCCGCCTTGCGTTTGGCCGTGCTACGCGGGGTAGATGTGCGCATCCTGCTGCCATCGCGTGCCGACCATCGCATCGTCTACGCAGCTTCCAGCCTCTTCGCCTTCGAGGCAGTACGAGCAGGAGTGAGGATGTTCCGCTATGGCCCAGGCTTCCTGCACCAGAAGGTAGTGCTCATCGATAACGAGATCAGCGCCATCGGCAGCGCCAATCTGGACAACCGCTCCTTCCGCCTGAACTTCGAAGTGATGCTGCTAACGGTTGACCGCGACTTCGCCGATCAGGTCGAAGCCATGCTCATTCATGACTTCAACCAGGCTCGGGAGATCAGTGCCGAGGACAGCCAGGACACCCACCGTCTACAGCTGCTAGGGATGCGTATCGCCCGGCTGATTTCGCCGATTCTCTAGTCAGCGGTAGAGGTCCTCGCGCGTCAGCGGCAGGTCATGATGGCCGTCGGCAAAGGGTTTGACCGCGAGGATCTGGTGCAGATTGATCCAGCCCTTGGCGAAGGCATAGGAGCATCCCGCCAGGTACAGGCGCCAGATACGCAGGGCCTGCTCCGGCACCAGCGTGGAGGCCAATTGCAACTGGCTTTCGAGGCGGTCACTCCAGTGTTTGAGTGTGCGCGCATAGTGCAGACGCAAGCTTTCGACATCGACAATCTCAAGGCCGGCCTGGCTGATGCTGGCAGAGATCATCGACAGGTGTGGCAGCTCGCCGTGAGGGAAAACATAGCGACCGATGAAACTCCCCGCCCCCCGCCCTACCGGGCGCCCGTCCACATGCTTGGCAGTGATACCGTGGTTCATCACCAGACCACCTTCGCGTACGGCCCCGAACAGGCGCTGGCAGTACAACGCCAGATTGGCATGGCCGACATGCTCGAACATGCCGACACTGACCACCTTATCGAAGCGGCCATCCTGGGGGATGTCACGGTAATCGAGGATCTGCAGTTTCACCTGCTTTTGCAGACCTTCGTCCTTGACCCGCTGGCGACCGAGCTTGAGCTGCTCTTTGCTCAGGGTGATGCCTAACACCTTGGCGCCAAACTCCCGGGCGGCGAAGCGCGATAAGCCCCCCCAACCGCAACCCACATCAAGCAGGTAGTCGCCCTTCTGCAAGCGCAACTTGCGGCACAGGTGCTCGAACTTGTTCTGCTGGGCCTGCTCGAGGGTGTCCTGTTCGGTTTTGAAGTAGGCACAGGAGTAGGCCATGTCCTGGTCCAGCCACAGCTGGTAGAAGTCGTTGGACAGGTCGTAGTGATAGGAAATCGCTGCCGCGTCAGTCGCCTTGTCGTGCTCGCTACGCACTGGCTGGTCATCGACTTCATGCTTGAGCAAGGCTTCACTGAGCTCATCGCAAACCCGGATCACCTCGCCGATGGTGCCCTCCAGCTCCAGCTTGCCTTCGACGAAGGCCGCGCCCAGTTCGTCCAGGCTCGGATGGGTAAACTGGCTGATCAGCTGCGGATCCTTGACCACGATAGTGACCTGGGGCTTGGGGCCCAGATCGAACTCATGGCCATCCCACAGCTTCAGGCGCAGGGGTAATCGCAGGCTTTGCAGAACGGGCGGAAGTTGCGCAAGCATGAAATGAGCCTCCCTTTTTCATCGGACGTCACCGCAAAAGGGTAGTTCATTTACTGCAGGTGTCAGCCTATTGCCACCATGCCCTGCCCTTGTAACCCCGGTTTCATCCCCCTGGCAGACAATAAAGCCACGAGATTGATTGTATACAATCAATCACCTGGCAGACTAATCTTGGCGCCATTGTCGATTCTTCATCCTGGAGTACAACAATGAAAACCTATGATGTAGTGATCATCGGCGGCGGCCCGGGCGGTTACAACGCCGCAATTCGCGCCGGTCAGCTGGGCATGAGCGTGGCGTGTGTGGAAGGCCGTTCAACCCTGGGCGGCACCTGCCTTAATGTCGGCTGCATGCCCTCCAAGGCACTGCTGCATGCCTCGGAACTGTATGAAGCGGCGGTAGGCAGCGAGTTCGCCAACCTGGGTATCGAGGTCAAGCCGACCTTGAACCTCGCCCAGATGATGAAGCAGAAAGACGAAAGCGTTACCGGCCTGACCAAGGGCATCGAGTTTCTGTTTCGCAAGAACAAGGTCGACTGGATCAAGGGCTGGGGCCAGATCGCCGGCCCGGGCCGGGTCAATGTCAGTACCGAAGATGGCAGTATCACGGAACTGCAGGCCCAGGACATCGTCATCGCTACCGGCTCCGAGCCAACCCCTCTGCCAGGTGTGACCATCGATAACCAGCGCATCATCGACTCCACCGGCGCCCTTTCACTGCCTGGCGTGCCCAAGCACCTGGTGGTGATTGGCGCCGGCGTGATCGGCCTGGAGCTGGGTTCGGTGTGGCGTCGCCTGGGGAGTCAGGTCACGGTGATCGAATACCTGGACCGCATCTGCCCGGGTACCGACGAAGAAACCGCCAAGACCCTGCAACGCGCTCTGGCCAAACAAGGCATCAGCTTCAAGTTGGGCAGCAAGGTTACCCAGGCCACCGCCTCGGCGGATGGCGTCAGCCTGAGCCTGGAACCTGCCGCAGGCGGCGCCAGCGAAAATCTGCAAGCGGACTATGTGCTGGTCGCCATCGGCCGCCGCCCCTACACCAAGGGCCTGGGCCTGGAAAACGTCGGCCTGGAAACCGACAAACGCGGCATGCTCGCCAACGATCACCATCGCTCGACAGTACCTGGGATCTGGGTAATCGGCGACGTCACTTCCGGACCGATGCTCGCGCACAAGGCCGAGGACGAAGCGGTGGCCTGCATCGAGCGAATCGCCGGCAAGGCCCATGAGGTCAACTACAACCTCATCCCCGGTGTAATCTATACCCGTCCAGAACTGGCCAGCGTCGGCAAGACCGAAGAGCAACTCAAGGCCGAAGGTCGGGCCTACAAGGTCGGCAAGTTTCCCTTCACCGCCAACAGCCGGGCGAAGATCAACCACGAGACGGAAGGCTTCGCCAAGGTCCTGGCTGACGCCAACACCGACGAGGTGCTCGGTGTGCACCTGGTCGGCCCGAGCGTCAGCGAGATGATCGGTGAGTTCTGCGTGGCCATGGAGTTCTCGGCCTCGGCCGAAGACATCGCCCTGACCTGCCACCCGCACCCGACCCGTTCCGAGGCCTTGCGCCAGGCGGCGATGAACGTCGAAGGCATGGCCATGCAGATCTGACCTCAGTCAGCCTGCACCCCTGCCCTGCTCACCTGTGGCGCTGGTCGCCGCAGGTTGAGCAGCAGGTGCGCGAACAAGCCGAAGATCAACCCCCAGAATGCCGCCGACAACCCCAGGAATGACATCCCCGAGGCTGTCACCAGGAAGGTGATCAATGCTGCCTCGCGATCACTCGGCACACTCATCGCTCCGGCCAGTGCACCACCAATGGCGCCGAACAGCGCCAGCCCGGCCAGCGCCGCGATCAACGCGGCCGGAAAGGCGCTGAACAGCGACACCAGCGTCGCCCCGAACACCCCCAGCAGCAAATACAACACACCACCACAGACACCCGCCCAATAGCGTTTGCGCGGATCGTCATGCGCTTCGCGGCCGGTGCAGATGGCCGCAGTGATTGCCGCCAGATTCAGGCCATGGCAACCGAACGGTGCCAGCATCAGACTGGTCAGAGCATTACTGGCGATGATCGGGCTGGCCGGTGTCTGATAACCGTCATTGCGCAACACCGCGATACCCGGTACGAACTGACCGGTCAGCGCCACCATCACCAGTGGCAGGCTGATACTCAACAAGGCATTCCAGGTAAATACTGGTGTGGTCCACACAGGCGTAGCCAGCCCGACAACCAATGCCGAACTGTTCATTTCGCCGTTGAACACAGCAATGCTTACCCCACATACCAGCACCGCCAACACCGCATAGCGCGGAGCAAAGCGCTTGAACAGCAGGTAGCTGACGAACATCGCCAGTACCAGCAACGGCTGTGACTTCAGTGAGGTAAACAGTCCGGTACCGAAGCTGAACAGGATGCCGGCCAGCATCGCTGCGGAGATCGCCGGCGGCAGCTTGCCGACAATGCGGTCGAAGGCACCCGACACACCGACCAACAGGATCACCAGGTTGGCGACGATGTAGGCACCGACCGCTTCGGCAAAAGCGATATCCGGCAACAGCGCCACCAGCAAGGCTGATCCCGGCGCTGACCAGGCAATCACCAGGGGCACCTTGAAGCGCAGGCTGAGCACCACGCCGAGGACACCACTGCCGATGGAAATGGCCCAGACCCACGAAGACAGTTCAGCCGCCGACAGCTGTGCGCTATGGGCAGCCTGAAAGATGATCACCAAGGGGCCTGCGTAGGAAATCAAAGTGGCGATAAAGCCTGCAACCAAGGCAGATAGGGAGAAGTCCTGGAGTGTTGTTTTCATTGGATCTTCCAGTAAAGGGCTTCTGAAAAGCAGCGCGGGGCAAGCCCGCTCCCACAACAACTGTGGAAGCGGGCTTGCCCCGCGAGGGATTCAACCCGCTCCTCAGGCGTCTTGCAACGCCCGCGGCCGCTTGCTGCGCGCTTCGCTCGCAGGCTTCGGTGCACTGAGCAACTGGAAGCTGAAGTCCATTTCGGCGAAACGCCCTTCTACACCACGGGCATCGGCGGCGGCCGCATCCTCGACAAAACGCAGCTCGCCGATCAGCCCGTCACGCGTGGCATAGGCGAAGTCGTCCCACAGGTACTGATCGCCCGCCAGGTTGATCTGGGTGGTCAGGTGACGATAACCCGGTGCGGAAATGAAGAAGTGGATATGCGCTGGACGATTGCCGTGGCGACCGAGCTGATTGAGCAGCTCCTGGGTCGGGCCGTCTTCAGGGCAGCCATAACCCGACGGCACGATGCTGCGTGCGCGGTAGCGACCTTCGGCATCGGTGACGATACGCCGACGCAAGTTGTAGTCCGACTGGGTGCTGTCGAAGTACGAATAGGTGCCCTGGGTATTGGCATGCCACAGGTCCACCACGGCGCCAGCCACTGCCTGACCCTGTTCGTCCAGCACGCGGCCCTGGAGGAACATCACCGTGCCCGGATCCAGGCCATCGTCCATCCGCACTTCACCCTCGGCCATCGGTGCGCCAGCGACATACAGCGGACCTTCGATGGTGCGCGGAGTGCCGCCACTGATGCCGGCTTCGGCGTCCTGGGCATCCAGTTGCAAGTCAAGGTAGTGTTCGACACCCAGCCCGGCCACCAGCAGGCCGGCTTCCTGGCGCGAACCCAGGCGGTTGAGGTAATCCACCGCCTTCCAGAATTCATCAGGGGTAACTTGCAGGTCTTCGATGATGCGGGCCACGTCGTTGACGATACGGTTGGTCACCAGCTTCATGCGCGGGCTGCCCAGGTCGTTGTTCAGGCCACTGACTTCTTCGAAGAATTTCTGGACATCGGCAGTGTGAGCAATCTTCACGGTCATGATATGTACCTCGAATTGTTGTTATCGGCGTTACGCGTTCAACGGTCGTCGCTGTGGATCGATGACGGGTGGCGGCACAGGCCATCGATCTCGATGTCCATGTAGGGGAACAGCGGCAGCTGCATCAGGGTGTCGTGCAGCGCCTCGACGCTGGGCAGGTCGAATACGCTGTAGTTGGCGTAGTGCCCGGCGATACGCCACAGGTGGCGCCAGCTGCCTTCGCGCTGCAGACGCTGGGCCAGCTCTTTCTCATCGGCCTTGAGCTGCGCGGCTTTGGCCGGGTCCATGTCCAGGGGCAGGTTCACGGTCATTTTCACGTGGAACAACATGGCATCTCTCCTTACTTGCGGCTGAAGAACGCCAGGCGCTCTTCGTCCAGGGTCAGGCCCAGGCCCGGGGTGCGTGGTACGTGCAGGGCGAAGTCGCGATACACCGGCGCTTCGTTCACGATCTCTTCAGTCAGCAGCAGCGGGCCGAACAGCTCGGTGTGCCAGGTCAGCTTGTTCAGGGTGACAAAGGCATGGGCGGCGGCCAGGGTGCCAATCGAACCTTCGAGCATGGTTCCGCCGTACAGGGCGATGCCGGCGGCTTCGGCGATCTGCGCGGTGCGCAGCACGGCACGCGGGCCACCGTTCTTGGCGATCTTCAGGGCGAAGATGCTGGCGGCGCCGTCGGCTGCCAGGCTGAAGGCATCCTCGACGCTTTCGATCGACTCATCGGCCATGATCGGTGCCGGGCTGCGTTGGTTCAGGCGTACCTGACCGGCACGGTTGATGCGCGAGATCGGCTGCTCGACCAGGTCGATACCGTTGTCGCCCAGCACCTGGCAAGCCCGGATTGCCTGAGACTCGTCCCAGTACTGATTGACGTCGACCCGCACACTGGCGCGCTCGCCCAGTGCGCGTTTGATCGCGATCACATGCTTGAGGTCATGAGCGACTTCGTTGGAGCCGATCTTCAACTTGAAGATGCGGTGACGGCGCAGGTCGAGCATCTGCTCGGCCTCGGCGATATCGCGGGCAGTGTCGCCACTGGCCAGGGTCCAGGCCACTTCCAGGCTGTCCCGCACGCGGCCGCCGAGCAGTTCGCTTACGGCCAGGCCCTGACGCTTGCCCTGGGCATCGAGCAAGGCGCTTTCGATCCCGGAGCGGGCGAAGGTGTTGCCCTTGATGACCTTGTCCAGGCGCTGCATCGCCGCGTTGATGTTGCTGGCGTCCTGGCCGATCAACAGTGGCGCAAAGTAGCTGTCGATGTTCTGTTTGATGCTTTCCGGGCTTTCGTTGCCGTAGGCCAGACCACCAATGGTGGTGGACTCGCCAAGGCCTTCGATGCCATCCGAACACTGCAGACGGATGATCACCAGGGTCTGCTGCTGCATGGTGTGCATCGCCAGCTTGTGCGGGCGAATGGTGGGCAGGTCGACGATCAGCGTCGAGATGCGTTCAATCAGGGGATGACTCATCGAGATCTCCAGAGGGCGCTCAGCCGAGGTCGCCGCCGCCAACCGGCAACACCGTGCCGGTGATGTAGGAAGCCTCGTCGGAGGCCAGAAAGAGAATCGCGCCAACCTGCTCGTCGAGGTTGCCGTAGCGCTTCATCAGGCTGCTATCGAGGGTCTGGTCGACGATCTGCTGGTACCAGACTTTCTCGTCGCTGCTCTGCTCGGCGCTGTTGCGTGGCACCCGGCGTGGCGGTGCTTCGGTGCCACCGGGCGCCGTGGCATTGACCCGCACGCCGCGGCCAGCGGTTTCAAACGCCAGGCAGGCGGTCAGGGCATTCACGCCACCTTTGGCTGCGCCGTACGGCACGCGGTTGACGCTGCGTGTGGCGATCGAGGAAACGTTGACGATGGCGCCGTGTCCCTGCTCAAGCATGTAGGGCAATGCCGCATGGCAGCACCACAGGGTGGGGAACAACGAGCGGCGTACTTCGGCTTCGATCTGCGTCGCTTCGTAATGCTCGAATGGCTTGGCCCAGATGGTGCCGCCAACGTTGTTGACCAGCACATCGAGGCGACCGAAGCGCTCCACCGCTGCGGCCATCACCCGGTTGCAATCGCCGTATTGCTCCAGGTCTGCCGTCAGGGTCAGCACACCTTCGCCTTGCAGCTCGTGGACCAGTTCCGAGCGATCCACGGCCACCAGCGTCGCGCCTTCTTCGAGCAAGCGCTCACACAGGCGGCGGCCGATACCCTGCGCCGCGCCGGTAACCAGCGCGACCTTGTTGTCGAATCTGTTGTTCATGACAACCTCGAATAAAAAAGGGACCGACCGTACCCGCACGATGCGACCGGCCCCATAAAACGGGTTCAGGCAGCGGCGGCGGCGAATTTTTCGTAGTAGAAGTTCGCCGGGGTAATGCCCTGTTCGCGGATGTACTGGCTGACCGCTTCGACCATCGGCGGCGGGCCGCACAGGTACACATCGACATCGCCTGCGTTGAGGTGACGCGGCTCGATGTGCTGGGTGACGTAACCCTTGAGCGGGTGCTGGCTTTCGGGGTTGGCCACGCAGGCGCTGTAACTGAAGTTGGGGATGCGTGCTGCCAGCGCTTGCAGACGATCAAGCTCGACCAGGTCGAAGTCGTTGGTCACGCCGTAGATCAGATGCAGCGGATGCTCACTGCCTTCTTCGGCGATCTTCTCCAGCATCGCGGTAAACGGCGCCAGCCCGGTACCGCCCGCCAGCAACAGCAAGGGGCGGCGGATTTCACGCAGGTAGAAACTGCCCAACGGACCAGCCAGGGTCATGCTGTCGCCAGCCTTGGCCAGACCTGTGAGGAAGCTGCTCATCAGGCCGCCCGGCACGTTGCGGATCAGGAAGCTGACCTCGCCGTCCTTTTGCAGCGAGCTGAACGAGTAAGCACGGGTCTGCTCGCTGCCAGGTACGCCGAGGTTGACGTACTGCCCGGGCAGGAAGGCCAGACGGCTCAGGGCATCGCCCTTGATCGACAGGGCAATGGTGCTATCGGACAGCTGGCGCACCGCGCTGATGCTGGCCTGGTAACTGGACTGCTCGGTCTTGCACACCTGCGACGATGCCGGAATGCGCACCACGCAATCGCTTTCGGCGCGCATCTGGCAGGTCAGCACATAACCCTGGGCGGCTTCTTCCTCGCTCAAGGCATCTTCGATGTATTCCTGGCCCAGGTCGTAACGACCGGTCTCGGCAAAGCACTTGCAGGTACCGCAGGCGCCATCACGGCAGTCCAGCGGGATGTTGATGCCCTGGCGGTAGGCGGCGTCGGCCACGGTTTCGTCAGCAGTGGCGTCAATGAAACGGGTGACCCCGTCCTCGAAATTCAAGGCGATCTTGTGCATGGCACACCTCGCAGAAATACTGGATTCAGATGTGGTAAACGTCGATGACCTGACGTACGTAGTCGTTCTTGAGCACGACTTTCTTGGCCTTGATCAGCGGCCGATCGCCGCGCACATCAAGGGTGTAGAAACTGGTGCCGAAGTGACTGTCCACTGTCTTGTAGCGAAAGCTCAGGGTGTGCCAGTTGAAGCGCACCTGGCACTGGTCGGCGCTGTGCTGGACGATCTCGATGTTGCTGATGTTGTGCGAGGTCCGGGTGTCGGGCATGGTCGCACTGGAGCGTTCGGTCTTGATCCGGAACACGCGGTCTTCGAGGCCGCCACGGTTGCCGTACCAGATCAGCGAGATTTCCCGTTGCGGGTCTTCGGTAAGCTGGTCGTTGTCGTCCCAGGCCGGCATCCAGAAGGTGGCGTCGGCGGCGTAGCACTCCAGCCAGTTGTCCCACTGGCTGTCGTCCAGGTAACGCGCTTCTTCGTAGAGGAAGTCGCGCACTTGCTCGAAGGAAATGCTCATTGCACGGCCTCCACCGGGATCAGCTGTTGCTCGTCGGCGAGGGCCTTGAGCATGGTTTCCTGCCAGTACTTGTGTTGCAGCACGAACAGGCCTTCGTCTTCAGTACGCACACCGCTCATTTGCGGACGCAGGTCGATTTCCTGCGCAGCGGCATCGGCGCCGTCGACCCAATGGGTAGCCCCGCGGGACATGTCGTTCCAGCCACGCCCACCCTGATAACCCATCTGGCACGAGCGGAATTCTTCGAGGTCGTCCGGAGTGGCCATGCCACTGACGTTGAAGAAGTCCTCGTACTGACGGATGCGCTGGGACCGGGCCTCGGCGCTCTCGCCCTTCGGCGCGATGCAGTAGATGGTGATCTCGGTCTTGTCCACGGCAATCGGCCGGGCAATACGGATCTGCGAGCTGAACTGGTCCATCAGGTAGACGTTCGGGTACAGGCACAGGTTGCGCGAGTTCTCGATCATCCAGTTGGCGCGGGCCTGACCGAAGTCGGCGGCCAGCTCATCACGGCGCTCGAACAGCGGACGGTCCTCAGGGTTGGCCCAACGGGTCCAGAGCAGCAGGTGACCTTTGTCGAAGGAGTAGAAACCACCCCCGCTCTTGGCCCAGCCGCCAGCACTCATGGTTTTCACTTCGCTACCCGCCTCGCGCTGTTTGCGCTGGTTCTGGGTGGCGGCGTAGTTCCAGTGCACCGCGCTGACGTGGTAGCCATCGGCGCCGTTCTCGGCGGTCAGCTTCCAGTTGCCTTCATAGATGTAGGAGGACGAACCGCGCAGCACTTCCAGGCCTTGCGGCGACTGATCGACGATCATGTCGATGATCTTTGCCGACTCGCCCAGGTGCTCGACCAGCGGCACGACGTCCGGATTCAGACTACCGAACAGGAAACCGCGATAGGACTCGAAACGGGCCACTTTGGTCAGGTCATGGGAGCCTTCACAGTTGAAGCTCGCCGGGTAGCCGGCATCGACCGGATCCTTGACCTTGAGCAGCTTGCCGGAGTTGTTGAAGGTCCAGCCGTGGAACGGGCAGGTGTAGGAAGAGCGGTTACCGCTCTTGTGCCGGCAGAGCATCGCACCGCGGTGGCTGCAGGCATTGAGGAAAGCATTGAGCACCCCGTCCTTGTTGCGCGCGATGAAGATCGCCTGGCGCCCCATGGTGGTGGTGAGGAAGTCGTTCTTTTCAGGAATCTGGCTCTCGTGGGCAAGGTACAGCCAGTTGCCCTCGAAGATGTGTTTCATCTCAAGATCGAACAGACGGGGGTCGGTGAACATCTCGCGCTTGCAGCGAAAGACGCCCTTCTCCTGATCTTCTTCAAGCAGGGAATTAAGGTAATCGAATCCCAGGGACATGGCCGGGGCCTCCGTTGTTATTGTGTTCAGGCCATGTCAGGTTAGGGAGCGAGGGGGACGGCAAATATCCGCTTTGTGCAGACCTTTATCCGTTTTCTGCAAAGTGTCAGGAACGACGCTTGAGGGTATCGGAGGGGAGTTCGCCGAACAGCGACTTGTAGTTTTCCGAGAAGCGGCCCAGGTGCACGAAGCCATAATCCATGGCCAGTTCGGTGATGCTGCGCACCGGGCAGTTGGGGTCGGCGAGGCTGGCGTGGATGCGTTCGAGCTTCTTCTGGCGTATGTAGATTTTCGGCGTGGTCCCGGCATTGCGCTCGAACAACGCATACAACGAACGCAGGCTCATGCTGGCCTGACGCGCCAGTTGTTCACTGCAGATATCCAGCTTGAGGTTGCCCTCGATGTAGCCGGCAATCCGGTCGAAGGTCACGGCCTGGCTAGTCAGTGCCTCGCGACTGACGTTGGTCGGCATCAAGGTCAGCATCTTGCTGGCGACGATCTGGCTGTAGTGCTCCTGCACCCGCAACAGCGGCTCACTGGCTTCTGCTTCATGGCAGACCATGGCCAGCAGCCCGGCGAATCCTTCCAGCGCCAGCAATTGGTAATGACTTTGGAGAAAGCGCACGCCTTCGCCTGGACGCTGCCAGCGCTGTTCATCGCAGACACTCTCCAGCAAGCGGTTGGGCAGCTTGAGAATGAATTTTTCGCAGTCGGCGGAATAAGCCAGGTCGACCGGTTCGTCCGGATTGATCAACAGCAACTCGCCCGGGCCCAGCAAACGCTCGGCACGACCACGCCGCCACAGGCAATGGCCACGCAGCAGGATCTGCAGGTGAAAGACGTTTTCCAACGCCGGCGACATCACCCGTACTTCGCCACCGTAGCTGATCCGGCACAGATCGAGGCTGGCGAACTTGCGATGATCGAGGCACGCCTCGGGATGCCCGTAACGCGGCAGGCGGATGTGATGCACCCCCACATGCTGATTGACGTAGGTCGACACGGCATAAGGATCGGCACGATCGAAAACCCGGCTGCGCTCGCTGAGCAGGGGACTCTCCATACCAGGACACTCGTTGTAGTTATCCTGGGAGTCTAAGCGATAGCGCGGGCCTTCGACCAATCGAGGGATGGACGGTGTGTTTCCAAAAGCATCACCGTCTCCCACCGGAGGAGCCTTACAACAATGTCCAGGTATACGTCAGGATCACCCGGTTCTCATCGATATCCGAGCGGTAGTTGGACCGCGCCATGGCATTGCGCAAACGCACTCCGAGCCCCTTTAACACACCGCTCTGTACTGCATAACCAATGTCCAGATCACGCTCATGCTCCTTGCCCTCGAAGCCCAGCCCGGTGTCGACATTATTGCCTTTCAAATACCGCACCGTTGCCGTCAGCCCCGGAACCCCCATGGCCACAAAGTCGTAGTCATAGCGCACCTGCCAGGAGCGCTCGTCGGCATAGGAAAACTCATAGGTCGGCACCTCGTTACCCAGTGGCGAAATGTTCGGAAACACTCGAGGAAACGCGTTCTCGCCAAAGATCCCCTGGTAGCCAACGCTGAAGGTATGCCCGCCCCGCTTAGCCGACAGCAGCGAATAGAACGCCTGGTTGTCGATATCGCCAATGCGGCTTTCGCCCTGCTCCTTGGCGCTGAAGTAGCCAAGGTTGGCACCGAGCACCCAATCACCCACCGGCTGGCTGTGCTTGAGGCCGACAAAGCCCTGTTGATAGATATCTTCCAGACGGCCATACCAAAGGCTCAGGGTGCTGCGGTTGGCATTGAAGCTGTAGTCGCCACCGGCAAAGTTGAAGGCATCGCTATCAGCCTGACGCTGGGGCAGGTGCCCGAGCATGGCGATCATTTTTTCGTCGCCTGATTCGTTGCGCAGGCTGGTGGAACTCAGGTGCCCGGCCTGCAGGGTCAGGCCGTCGATTTCGGCAGAGCTGATGCTGGCGCCCTGATAAGTGGGCGGCAGCAGGCGCGAGTCGTTGTACTGGAGGATGGGCAGGTTGGTTTGTAGCTCACCGACCTTCAGTTCGGTCTTCGAATAGCGCAGCTTCAAGGTCGCTCCCGCCCGGCTGTATTCGTCAGCGGCACGGCCGTCATCCTGTACCGGCAACAGGCCGGTGCCGGTACGGTCCGGGCTGCTGTCGAGCTTGAGGCCGAGCAGGCCTATGGCATCGACGCCAACACCGATGGTTCCCGGGGTGTAGCCCGACTTGAAATTGAGGATGAAGCCCTGCCCCCACTCCTCGGCCTTGGACTGCTGGTTGGCGCCGACGATGCCGGAAAAATCACGGCTGAAGTAGTAGTTACGTGCCTGCAGGGTAGCGGTGGCGTCCTTGAAGAAATCAGGTTCAGCGGCCTGGGTGGTGAAACTCAGGGCGAACAAAGACAGCAACCCGGTTGGACGGAGGTTGTTCATGATGACGTGCTCTTTTTATTGTTGTTTTTGACTTGAGAATGGCGGTGTCCAGACCGCAGCCTGACTGCTCCAAAATACCGCAGACCTGTAGGAGCGGATTTACCGGGACGCCGGGCCGCCGCGATGGACTACGCAGCAGGCTCGGTTCGGCGTCGCGCTTGCGGCTTTCGCAGATAAATCCGCTCCTACAAAGACAGTTGCGCCCGTACGGATGTTGGCTAGGCCGCTGATTGCAGTGGCGCCCTTTGCTTGGCGGTGCCACGGCTGGCAAACACCATCATCGCCACCGCCGCCACCGCACCCGGCACCGCAAAGGCCATGAAGTTCAGCGCCAGTGGCAACTGGATACCCAGCAGCAGGCCGCCGAGGATCGGGCCGACGATGGCCCCGCTACGACCAATCCCCGATGCCCACCCAAGCCCGGTGGAGCGGATACCCATCGGGTAGAACTGGGCGACACAGGCATAGGCCAGGATCTGCGTACCAATAGTGGTGGCCCCGGCAATCGCGATCAGTAGATACAACACCGGTGTCGGGCTTTTGAAGCCAAGCAGGCTGATCGACATCGCCGCCAGCGCGAAGAACACCACCAGCACGCGGTCGAGCTTGAACCGATCGCCAATCCAGCCACCACCGACCGCGCCAAAAATCGCCCCGAAGTTGAGCACCAGGAGGAAGGCCAGGCTCGATCCCAGACCGTAACCGGCATTGCTCATCAGTTTTGGCAGCCAGGAGTTGAGGGCGTAGACCATCAGCAGACAGCAGAAGAACGCGACCCAAAGCATCAAGGTGCTCAATGCCCGGCCTTCACGAAACAGCTGCGGCACAGAACCACCGGCTTCAACGCCTGTGACCACTTCCAGACGGTCACCTGCCTGTGGCTGGTAGCTGGGTTCGACCCGTTGCAGCAATTGGCTGGCCTGCTCGGTACGCCCCTGGCGCACCAGAAAGCCCAGGGACTCCGGCAAAAAGCGCAGGATCAACGGCAACAGCAGCAAGGGAATGACCGCTACATAGAACACCGACTGCCAACCGAAGGCCGGCAACAACACGATACCCAGGCCCGCCGAGAGCATGCCACCCACCGAGTAGCCACTGAACATGATGGCGACCAGGGTGCTGCGCATACGTTTAGGCGCGTACTCGTTCATCAACGCCACCACGTTGGGCATGACTCCGCCGATGCCCAAACCCGCCAGGAAGCGGCAGATGCCAAATTCCGTGGGGTTGCGGGCGAAGCCATTGAGCACGGTAAAACCGCTGAAGAGAATCACGCAGATCATGATGGCTTTCTTGCGACCGATGCGGTCGGACAACGGTCCGAACACCAGGGCACCGAACATCATGCCAAACAGGGCGTAGCTGCCCAGGGCGCCAGCTTGCAGCGGGGTCATGCCCCACTCCTGCATCAACGCCGGCAACACCACGCCATAAATGACCAGGTCATAGCCGTCGAAGATGATGATCAGCGCGCACCAGAACAGCACACGCCAGTGGAAGGTATTGAACTTCGCCTGATCGATCAGGCCATTGATATCGATAGCTCGCATGTGGCGTGTCTCTTTTGTTGTTGTTATCGAAACCCGAGTGGCAAACCCGCCGAGCAGTGTTCGCAGCCTCAGGTTAGGAGCAGTACAAAAGAGCCAATAGCCGTTTCCTGCGAATCGCTATCCAGTTTGCGCAAGGGCTGATCAGGGGTCAGCGATGACGTTTGAAGGTGACCGAAGGCAGTTCGCCGAAACGCTGGCGATAGCTTTCGGCAAAGCGGCCCAGGTGCAGGAAACCGTAGTCCAAAGCGATTTCGGTCACGTTGCGCACCGGGCTTGCAGGGTCCTGCAATGCGGCATGAATCCGCTCAAGTTTGCGCTGACGCACATAGCCTTTGGGCGACAACCCGGCATGGCGCTCGAACAGCGAGTACAAGGAGCGCTCACTGACTCGCGCCACATTCATCAATTGGACAACACTGATGTCCTGGTCCAGGTGTGCATCGATATAGGCTGCCAGTTGCTCGAACGAGTGTGGCTGCTGCGCAGGCTCACCACGCTGAACATTGTTGCCAAGTAAGCTGAGCAGTTTGCTGGCAACGATGCGCCCGTAATGTTCCTGTACCTGCAGCAACGAGTCAGTGGACTCCGCTTCTTCGCACACCAGGCCGAGCAGGCCGATAAAGCCTTCCAGTTCGCCGGTGGCATGACGCGCGCGATTGAAGCGAATGCCACCGTCGGGCACCTGCCAGCGCTGTTCCAGGCACGCCTGCTCCAGCAGGCTGACCGGCAACTTGAGGATGAACTTCTCACAGTCCGCCGAATAGGTCAGGTCGACCGGATCGTCCGGGTTGATCAGCAGCAGCTCACCGGGCACGTAGTAATGCTCATTGCCCCGACAGTTGGACTGGCAATGACCCTTGAGCAATATCTGCAAGTGATAGAGGGTGCCCAGAGCCGGCGAGGTAATCCGCGCCTTGCCGCCATAGCTCAGGCGGCACAGGTCAAGGCTGGCAAACTTGCGGTGGTTGATGCTCGCTTGCAGGTCGCCGGTTCTGGGCAGGCGCAGACTATGGCCACCGACATGCTGGTTGACGTATTCGGACACGGCATAAGGGTCGGCGCGCTGGAACACACAGCTGCGCTCGCTCAACAGGTGGCTGCTCATGGGCTGCCCTCTTCTTGTTCTTGGCGGACGATATCCACAGGGTCTGGTTATCCACAGGGCATCAGCTTGCGTCAGCACTGGCAGGCAGTCCAATATCTGTTGAGTAGGTAACAATACCCTGGAGGTATCATGGAACTGCGCCATCTGCGTTACTTTCGGGTGCTCGCGCAGACCCTGAACTTCACCCGCGCCGCCGAGCAACTGCACATTGCCCAGCCGCCTTTGAGCCGGCAGATCCGTCAACTGGAGGAAACCCTGGGGGTCGAACTGCTGGAGCGCAGCCGTCCGTTGCGCCTGACCGAGGCCGGACGCTACTTTTACGAACAAAGTGCGATGCTGCTCGACCAACTAGAGCAGATTTCCGAAGGCACCCGGCGCATCGCCAATAGTGAACGCCAATGGCTGCGCATCGGTTTCGCCCCCTCGACCCTTTATGACTTGCTGCCTGAGCTCATTCGCCAACTCCGGCGCAACGAAGAGCTGGAGCTGGGCTTGCAGGAGATGATCACCCTGCAACAAGTGGAAGCCTTGAAAGCCGGACGCATCGATATCGGCTTCGGCCGCATTCACATCAATGACCCCGCCATCGATCAGCAGGTATTGCGCGAAGACCCGTTGGTGGTTGCCCTGCCCTGTGGCCATCCACTGATCGGCCACCCCATTGATCTTGTGCGCCTGGCCTTTGAACCCTTCGTCCTCTACCCCGCCACTCCACGCCCAAGTTACGCCGATCACATCATGGCGTTGTTTTCCAGCCAGGGGCTGAGTGTTCAGGTGATCCAGTGGACCAACGAATTGCAGACCGCTCTCGGACTGGTGGCCGCAGGCCTGGGGATAACTTTGGTGCCTGCCTCGGTGCAGCGCCAGCACCGCGACGATATCGTTTATGCACCGCTGAGCGAGTCAGCGGCAGTTTCACCCATCATTCTCAGTCGCAGGGTTGGGGATAACTCTCCACAGGTCAGACATTGCCTGAACCTGATCGAACGTATGACCGACCTCTAGGGTCGGTCATACCAGGCTCAGCCGAACACAGCCATGTTTTTATCCACAGGCGTTACATGGAAGCGTTGCGCCAGAAACGGGGTGATATCCACAGGCGAATCTTCGCCATGCACAACCTTGTCGATCATCACTCCGGTGATCGCTGAAGTCAGAATACCCGTGCGAAAGTGTCCACAGGCATTCAGGTAACCGGAAACTTCCGGCACCGGCCCGAGGATCGGCAACTCATCCGGTGACCCTGGCCGCAAGCCAGCCCACGTACGTTTGAGGTTGATTTGCGCGAGCTCCGGAATACAGCGAATGGCGCCCTGAACCAGACCGTTGATTTCCGGGAAGGTATTGCTGACGTCGAACCCCTTGTCTTCGGTCGTGCTGCCGATCAGGATTTCGCCGTTGTCCTTCTGCGCCATATAGCAATCGCTGGTGGTCAGACAACCATTCAGCAGCTTGGGCATGCGCTCGGTCAGAATGATCTGGCCCTTAACCGGGCTGACCGGGATACGCAGGCCGGTAGCCTGCTCACTGAGGTCAGCCGCCCAGGCACCTGCGGCATTGATCAGGGTCTGGCAATGAAAGGTCCCCTCTTCGGCGGTCTGCACTCCACTGACCCGTGAGCCCTGGTGCAGCACGCCGGTGACATTGGTGTTGTGAAACAGGTCCACGCCGTTCTGTCGCGCCGCCTCCATATAAGCGTCGGCCAGACGGAAAGGACTGACCTGGTGATCGCAGAGAAACTCCAGGGCACCCCGTGCCTGATGACTGACCGACGGTTCGTTCTGGCGCAGGGTGTCGCGGTCGAGCCAGCGCACCTGATCGGCGAGGTGCGGGATCTGCGCGACAATATGCTCGGCGTACATCTGGTCCTCATCGTCGTAGATCACATACTTGAGGCCCGTGCGCTCGAACTTGAAGTCCATGCCGTGACGGTCGATCAACTCACGGTGCAGCTGTGGATAAAGTGCATTGGACTGCAGGGCAAAGTCGAAGAACGATTGCGGCAGGATGTGCGGGGTGCTGGCATCCACCGCCACCGCCGCACCCTGGGCCTGGCGCTTGTGCTGGCTGGACATCATGCGAAAGAAAATCACCCCGCAACCCAGGCCAACCGACTCGCCTATCGCCCACAAGCCACCGGCCGAAGCACGTGTGGCGTTGCCGGGGCGCTTGGCATCGATCAGGGCAATCTTCAGGTTCTTGCGTTTGGACAACTGGTAGGCGCAGGAAGCGCCGATGACCCCACCGCCAGCAATCACTACGTCATAGGTTCTGTTCATGCGTCAGACCTCCGCGCCAGGTTGCTGGAATGCCGAGAAAGGGATCGGATCGACTGGAAAGCGCGGGCGCAACCAGCCGACGTCAGCGCGGCCCGTGGACTCGCGCAAACGGTCGCTGCAATAGCCGACGCACATACGTCCCTGACAGTCCCCCATACTCACCCGGGTGCGCATCTTCAACGCAGCCATGTCTTGCACACCCTGTTCCAAAGCCAGATCGATATCTGCACGGGTGACATGTTCGCAGCGACAGATCACCGTATCGGCCCGGGGCAATTCGATCTGCCGGGTACCGCGCTGGGTAAAACGCTCTACCCCGGCACGAAAGCGCTTGATGGCAGCCAACTGGCCGAGGTACAGCTCTCGTAGTTCGATGGCCTGCTCGGCGTCCAGCACCTGGCGCTGCAGCAGAATCGACACCGCGGCGATGCGCCCGGTCAGCATGGCAGCCTCACCGCCACGTATACCGCTCATGTCACCGGCCAGATGAATGTGCTGCTGGCTACTCTGTTGCCAGACGTTGCACTGGGCACGCAGGTAGCCGTCCTCATTGAAGCCATGTTCCAGCCCCAACTGTTGGCTCAACTGGGTACGCGGGATGAAACCGTAGCCTACCGCCAGGGTTTGCGCAGGCTCGCGCTGGGCGCGGCTGTGGTCAGGCTGCCAGTTGTTGTCGTAAGGCGCGACGATGACTTCAGCGAGTTCGTCTTCGCCCTTGGCCTCGACCACGCCCCAGCCGTAATACATCGGAATGCCGTTTAGCTTCATGTAGCCGAGCATGCTCAGGCCATCGAGGAACAGCTGCGGTTTGTTCAACAGCGCCAGACTTTCCTTGGCGATCTTGCCGAACGCGCAGGCCTCATAGACACCGACGACTTTCGCCCCGGCCGCGTGCAGTTGGCAGGCCACCAGTGGCAGCAACGGACCGGTACCGGCAATCACTGTACTGCCCAGCGGTTTGACCACACCGCTCTTGATCTGCAGCTGCAAGCCACCGAGTAGCTGTACGCCGGGCAAGGTCCAGCCAGGAAAAGGCACGTTGCGCTCATGGCAACCCGCCGCCAGCAGCAGATGCGAGTACTCGATCTCCTGCAGTTGCTCTTCGGCATCGAGCACCATCAGACGCTGCTCGTCACCGCCGACTACCCGGGTGTTGAGGCGCAGGTCGATTCGCTCGCTACAGGAGGCGAACTCCTTGTGCAGGGCCTTCAGGGCCTTGCTGTAGCGCGCTCCCAGATAGCCAAGGTCAACGCCTGCGCGCAGCGGTCCGCGATACACCACCCCGCCCGGCCGCGAGGCTTCATCGAACAACACACTGGACACACCGTGGCGCGCCAGCTCAATGGCAGCGGCCATGCCTGCCGAACCGCCACCGACAATCACCGGACGCAGACTCATGGCGCCTCCTGTCCGGCAAAGCGGTTGCTCAGGGTTTCCACCTGCATGCCAGGCTGGACCACGGTTTGGCAGGCACGGCGCTTGGGCCGGCCGTTGATTGAAACCAGGCAGCAGTGGCATACGCCCATGCCGCAAAAAGCACCGCTCAGTTGCGCGTGGTCATTGCGCGCCACCTGACGCAAACCCACGGCGTTGAGCACGGTGAGCACCGTTTCCCCGCAAGCTACTTCAACCGGCTGGCCGTTGAGATGGATGGTCATGTCAGCCCGCGCCAGGGGCTGGATATCGAGTTTTCGATCCAGTGTTTGCATAGCACCTTTCATCCGTGAAAAGGGAAAATGGACTTTTCACAGTATGCGAAGCAGACACGGCAGCTATTGATCCAGGCCAGCATTCGGCCGACTTGACCGATGAACTGGCAAAAACACAAAACCCCCGATAAACGGGGGTTCTGAGGTTAACCGCAGCGATCGTTACTCTACAGTTACCGATTTCGCCAGGTTACGCGGCTGGTCGACGTCGGTGCCTTTGAGCACGGCCACGTAGTACGACAGCAGTTGCAGCGGAATGGTGTAGAGGATCGGCGCCAGGGCATCGATGATGTGCGGCACGGCAATCACATGAGTGCCTTCGCCATTGCTCATGCCAGCGTGTTCGTCGGCAAAGACAATCAGTTCACCGCCACGGGCGCGCACTTCCTGCAGGTTGGACTTGAGCTTCTCCAGCAGTTCGTTGTTCGGCGCCACGGTAACCACCGGCATATCGCTGTCAACCAGAGCCAGCGGGCCGTGCTTGAGCTCACCGGCCGGATACGCTTCGGCGTGGATGTAGGAAATCTCCTTGAGCTTGAGCGCACCTTCCATTGCCACCGGGAACTGCGCGCCACGGCCCAGGAACAGCGTGTGGTGCTTGTCAGCGAACAGCTCGGCGGTTTTCTCGACGATGGCGTCCATCGCCAGGGCTTCGCCCAGACGCGCTGGCAGGCGACGCAGCTCTTCAACCAGCTCGGCTTCGACACCAGCCGCCAACGTGCCACGTACCTGGCCCAGGGACAGGGTCAGCAGCATCAGCGACACCAGTTGAGTGGTGAATGCCTTGGTCGAGGCCACACCGATTTCCGGACCGGCCTGGGTCAGCAGGGTCAGATCCGACTCACGTACCAGCGAGCTGATGCCAACGTTGCAGATTGCCAGGCTACCGAGGAAACCCAGTTCCTTGGCATTGCGCAATGCCGCCAGGGTGTCGGCGGTTTCGCCAGACTGAGAAATCGATACGAACAGGGTGTCCGGCTGCACGACTACCTTGCGGTAGCGGAACTCGCTGGCCACTTCGACCTGGCACGGAATACCTGCCAGGCTTTCCAGCCAGTAACGCGCAACCATACCGGCGTGATAGCTGGTACCACAGGCGACGATCTGCACGTTGCGGACTTTGGCGAACAGTTCGGCGGCTTGCGGGCCGAACGCCTGGACCATGACGTGGTCGTTGCCCAGGCGTCCTTCCAGGGTGCGCTGGACCACGGTTGGTTGCTCGTGGATTTCCTTGAGCATGAAGTGGCGATAGGTGCCCTTGTCGGCGGCTTCGGCGCCTTCGTGGTATTGCACGGTTTCGCGCTGGACCTGGTTACCGGCCAGATCCCAGATGGTCACCTGGTTGCGGCGGATCTCGGCGATGTCGCCTTCCTCCAGGTACATGAAGCGGTCGGTAACCTGACGCAGGGCCAATTGGTCCGATGCCAGGAAGTTTTCCCCATGGCCCAGGCCAATCACCAGCGGGCTGCCGCTACGGGCTGCGAGCAGACGGTCAGGTTGATGCGCACTGATCACCGCCAGGCCATAGGCACCGTGCAGTTGCTTGACCGCAGCCTTCAACGCGTCAGCCAGGTCGGGAACGCTTTTCAGCGTGTGGTGCAGCAGATGAACGATGACTTCGGTGTCAGTCTCGGAACTGAACAGGTAACCCAGGCCTTTGAGCTTTTCACGCAGCTCTTCGTGGTTCTCGATGATGCCGTTATGCACCACCGCCAGATCGCTACCGGAGAAATGCGGGTGCGCATTGCGCTCGCTCGGCGCACCGTGGGTCGCCCAACGGGTGTGGGCAATACCCAACTGGCCGACCAGCGGATCGGCGGCGACAGCGGCATCCAGTTCACTGACCTTACCGATGCTACGACGACGCTCCAGGGTCCCTTGCTGGCTGTAGACCGCCAGGCCTGCGCTGTCATAACCGCGGTATTCCAGGCGCTTGAGGCCTTCGATCAGGATACTGGTGATATTACGTTCGGCGACGGCGCCAACGATTCCACACATTAGATATGCTCCTTGGAGAGTGCGGCACAAATCACATGGACGCCGCGGGCTTCAATTTGTTCGCGCGCCTCAAGGGGCAAGCGCTCATCGGTAATCAGGGTGTTGACGCTGCCCCAGGGCAGCTCGAGGTTGGGAATCCGGCGCCCAACCTTGTCCGACTCGACCATCACAATCACTTCACGGGCCACTTCGGCCATGACCCGGCTCAAGCCAAGCAACTCATTGAAAGTCGTTGTGCCGCGCGCCAGGTCGATGCCATCGGCGCCAATGAACAACTGGTCGAAATCGTATGAACGAAGTACTTGCTCGGCGACCTGACCCTGGAAAGATTCGGAATGCGGATCCCAGGTACCACCCGTCATCAACAGTACGGGTTCGTGTTCCAGCTCACTCAAGGCACGGGCCACATTCAGCGAGTTGGTCATCACTACCAGGCCCGGCTGGTGGCCCAGTTCGGGAATCATCGCTGCGGTGGTACTGCCACTGTCGATAATGATGCGCGCATGTTCACGGATGCGTCCGACTGCCGCCCGGGCAATCGCCTGCTTGTAAAGCGAAACAGGCTGGCCCTGATCCGCGATCAGTTCCTGAGGCATGGTCACTGCACCACCGTAGCGACGTAGCAACAAGCCGTTGGCTTCCAGGGCGGCGAGGTCCTTGCGAATGGTCACTTCCGAGGTTTCGAAACGTTTGGCCAGCGCATCAACGCTCACTTCTCCCTGCTCGTTGAGCAAGGCGAGGATATTGTGACGACGCTGCGGGGTGTTTCGTTTCGACATTGTGCGCTTAAGTTTCGATTCGAAAGATAGAGATGCCAATCAAAACCTAAAGCCTTCGATCCGTCAAGCAGGGTTTGGCAATTTTCCGACACGCGCACCTTATCCACAGCACCCACGCGAAGAAGACCACACTCCATCGCGGCAGCGTGGAAAAGCCCCTCCATTCAACGATTGGAACAACAACTATATACCGCCTGAGTAACTACCTGACTTTTTAGCCTGTGACCTACAGTCCAAAGGAGCAACTGTATGTCTCAGGGAAAAGGAAAACCATTACTTTTACCGCCGATAGAAGTCAACGCTTACCGTAAACAAACTTATATACGATTCGGTACAGGTGCTGGCTATGACTGGTCACCGCTTCATCCCCGATCACGTATACCTGGTTATGTAGAACGGCAAATAGCCGGCGCCATTGATTGGTTGATCGATACGACGGAAAACAGCAAGGCTGGTTTTGCCGCTGAATTCACTCATCAACTGCAACTGCTGACTTCGATCATTGAGTCAGACATCAACAGCACAATCGCCGCTGCCGGTGCACCGTTAGATTTTTCACTTACAACCACTATCGCAACAGAGCTAAATGCCGTCAGGCAATTAATTGATCAGCGAAATCTGGCACTGCCGCAAATACAGTCTCAAGCAAATCTGTTTTTTTCCAGCGATCCACTGACAAAGAGCCGACAGGACTTCATCAATACCATTGCGCAGCGAGACCTTGATGTCACTCCGATTCAGGAGATTCATGACATCTTTCCGGTCTGGGCGCAGTCCTATTCCGCAGGGTATTCAGCCAGGCTTGTGACAGAAGCATTGAGGCAGCTTAACCAGCGAGAAACCTCGCTCACCGCCCAACATGCAACAGCGCTGGCCGAGCAAGCCCAACAGGAAGCCGAAGCGCAAAGACGCCGGGAAGAGGAGCAACGCCTCAAAACCGAGCAGGAAGCTGCTCTGGCGCAGATCAAAGCAGCCAACACATTCTCGGCTGTCGGTGCGCTGGCGGCGGCCCGTCCCTTCATTATCGGGGCGGCCGGTGTTGTCGCTGAAGCCGGGACAACCGCTCTTGCCCTGAGTGCGGCAATACGCGCCGCGGTTTCTGGACTGCTAACCGTCGCTGCGGCGGGTCCAGGCGCACTCATCGCAACCTTCGCAACACTTACCCTGTACGCCCCCAAGCTCGGTAACGCCGACCGCTTCGTCATCAGCGTGCCCTTGTCAGATCTCGACCCGGCGGCCGAGCAAGATGGGCAATCCGGCACTGCCAGCGCGATCGACTTGCCGGTGCGGATCGGCTCCAACCTGAGTGATCAACGGGAAAGCTACTTTCTGGCCGCCACAGGCCCCAGTGGAGCTTCGCCTTCGGTGCGCAGCGTCACTGCGCAATGGGACCCGACAACGGCAACCTACGGCCTGACAACCAACGATACGCCAGCCCGACACCTGACCTGGACGCCCATCGTGGCCCCCGGGAACAGTTCAACGGAAAACCCGCAAGTAAACCCCGAAGTGCCTGTGTATCCGGGCGTTACGATCGCACCGATTCAGCCACAGATTGAAACGTTTCCAGCAATTGTCGACCTGGACTTCGATGACTACATTGTCTGGTTCCCGGCCGACTCCGGGCTCAAGCCGATCTATGTCGCTTTCAAGAGTCGCCGGTACGAGCCTGGCGTTGTAACGGGGGTTGGCCAGGAGATTTCCGGAAGATGGCTGGAGGCCGCATCGCAGTCATCCGGAGCTGGGTTTCCAGTCCAGGTTGCAGAACAATTGCGTGGGAGAGAGTTCAGTAGCTTTGATGCGTTCAGGAAAGCGTTTTGGGAAGCCGTGGCAGCTGATCCGGTGCTCTCAAAGCAATTTATCAGTTCCAATATTTCGTTACTTTCCGACGGTAAAGCCCCTGTCACAACTCTTAACGAAATGGTTGGTGAAAGAATAAAATTCGAGATACATCATATAAGACACATTTCAAAAGGAGGCGCTGTGTATGATGTGGATAACTTGATTATCGTAACGCCGAAACGCCATATTGAGATCCATTCTGGAGGAAAATCAGATGTCCAATAAGATGTTATCCGATTACACAGAAGCCGAATTTCTTGGCTTGGTGCGAGAAATATTCAATGGCGCTGATAAATCTGAAGAAGAACATGGTTACTACGTAGGAGAGTTCAATCGTATTGCAGGACACCCATCTGGTTCGGATTTAATTTATTACCCAGAAAATAATATTGAACCTACCCCAGAAAGCGTTGTGAATGAAGTCAAGGAATGGCGAGCCAAAAACGGTATGCCTGGCTTCAAAAGTGCTTGAGCCTAAACTGATCGCAGGGCAAGCCCACTCCCACAGCGCGAGATAGTAATGGGCACGGCTCTTGTGGAGCTGGCGGCAGCCGGCGATCGGCCGCGAAGCGGTCGTAGGTCGGACCTCACGTTGCCAAAGTCAGCTTCCCGCTCAGGTGTGTATAAATCTTATCCACAGAGGCATTCAGGAACCGTTGCGCTCATGCAGAAAACAGAAAGGCCGACTTATACACAATCAAGTCGGCCTTTCTGCTCAGCTGTGCATAACTCAGCTCTTCTTGATCTTCTCCGGCCGCTTCCAGCCATCGATATTGCGCTGGCGTCCGCGGCCGACGGCTAGCTGACCCGCCTCAACGTTCTGAGTGATGGTCGAACCGGCAGCAGTTGTGGCGCCGTCAAGGATATCCACAGGCGCAACCAGCGAGTTGTTCGAGCCAATGAACACATCCTCACCGAGGATGGTCTTGAACTTGTTCGCGCCATCGTAGTTGCAGGTGATGGTGCCGGCACCGATGTTGGTCCGCGCACCGACCTCGGCATCGCCCAGGTAAGTCAGGTGACCGGCCTTGGCGCCTTCACCGAGGTGAGCGTTCTTCAGTTCGACAAAGTTACCCACATGGGCACGGGCTTCCAGCACGCTGCCAGGACGCAGGCGAGCGAACGGACCAGCATCGCTGCCTTCACCCATGATCGCGCCTTCAAGATGGCTGTTGGCTTTGACCACGACACCCTTGCGCAAGGTGCTGTTCTTGATCACGCAGTTCGGGCCGATCACCACGTCGTCTTCAATGACCACACGGCCTTCGAGAATGACGTTGATATCGATGAGCACGTCGCGACCCACGGTCACCTCGCCACGCACGTCAAAACGCGCCGGATCACGCAGGGTCACACCCTGAGCCATCAAGCGACGTCCTTCGCGCAGTTGGTAGTGACGCTCCAGCTCGGACAGCTGGCGACGATCATTGGCGCCCTGCACTTCCATCGGGTCCAGTGGCTGCTCGGTGGCAACCACCAGGCCATCGGCAACCGCCATGGCAATCACGTCGGTGAGGTAGTACTCACCCTGGGCGTTATTATTCGACAGACGGCCCAACCAGTCGGCCAGGCGTGCAGCCGGTACCGCCAGGATGCCGGTATTACCTTCATTGATGGCTTTTTGCGCGTCGCTGGCGTCCTTGTGCTCAACGATCGCCGCGACCTGGCCTTGGCCGTCACGGACTATGCGGCCGTAGCCTGTCGGGTCGTCCAGGGTAACGGTAAGCAGGCCGAGCTGCTTCGGGGTTACCTGTGCCAGCAGGCGCTTGAGCGTGTCGACTTCGATCAGCGGCACATCACCGTAGAGGATCAGCACGGTTTCTGCGCTCAGGGCCGGCAGCGCCTGGGCTACAGCGTGGCCGGTACCCAGCTGCTTGTCTTGCAGGACAAAATTCAGGTCGTCCGCCGCCAGTCGTTCACGGACCAGCTCGGCACCGTGCCCGATCACCACATGAATGCCCTGCGGCTGCAGTTGACGGGCGCTGTGGATAACATGGCCGAGCATGGAGTCGCCAGCGACCGGATGCAGTACCTTGGGCAGCGCAGAGCGCATCCGGGTACCTTGGCCTGCGGCGAGAATAACGATATCGAGAGACATTGACGGGCTACCAATCCTAGGCGGTCAGTGAAAGACCGGGGGGAGAAAAATCAGAAAAAGAAAAAGGGTAGCCGAGGCTACCCTTTTTTATCAATCGCACAATAAGTGGCTGACGGATTAACCGCCAAACTTCTTGCGGATCTGCTGGACGGTACGCAGCTGGGCTGCGGCCTCGGCCAGACGTGCGGCGGCGGCGCCGTAGTCGAACTCCGCGCCTTTTTCGTGCAGGGCGTTCTCAGCAGCCTTGAGGGCTTCCTGAGCCTGAGCTTCGTCCAGGTCAGCAGCACGTTGCACGGTATCGGCAAGCACCTTGACCATGTTCGGCTGGACCTCGAGGAAACCACCAGAGATGTAGAACACCTCTTGGGCGCCACCCTGCTTGGTCAGCGTGATCGGACCTGGCTTCAGATTAGTGATCAACGGCGCGTGGCCTGGAGCGATACCAAGATCACCCAGGTTACCGTGCGCAACCACCATCTCGACCAGGCCGGAGAAAATCTCTCCTTCCGCGCTGACGATATCGCAATGGACTGTCATAGCCATCTGCTTGCCTCAACCTGATTAGCGCCCCTTGCGGGGCGCCGGGATTACAGTTTCTTGGCTTTCTCGACGGCTTCTTCGATGCTGCCGACCATGTAGAACGCTTGTTCTGGCAAGTGGTCGTAGTCACCTTTGAGGATGCCGCTGAAGCCAGCAATGGTGTCTTTCAGGGAAACGTATTTGCCTGGAGAACCAGTGAAGACTTCTGCCACGAAGAACGGCTGGGACAGGAAGCGCTGAATCTTACGAGCGCGGGATACCAGTTGCTTGTCGGATTCGGACAGTTCGTCCATACCCAGGATCGCAATGATGTCCTTCAGCTCTTTGTAGCGCTGCAGTACGTACTGAACGCCACGAGCGGTGTCGTAGTGCTCGTTGCCGATCACGTTCGGGTCCAGCTGGCGCGAAGTCGAGTCCAGTGGATCGACCGCTGGGTAGATACCCAGGGAGGCGATGTCACGGGACAGTACGACGGTGGCGTCCAAGTGGGCGAAGGTGGTCGCTGGCGACGGGTCAGTCAAGTCGTCCGCAGGTACGTATACGGCCTGGATCGAGGTGATCGAACCTTCCTTGGTCGAAGTGATACGCTCTTGCAGAACGCCCATCTCTTCAGCCAGGGTCGGCTGGTAACCTACTGCCGAAGGCATACGGCCCAGCAGTGCGGATACTTCGGTACCGGCCAGGGTGTAACGATAGATGTTGTCGACGAACAGCAGAACGTCGTTACCTTCGTCACGGAACTTCTCAGCCATGGTCAGGCCGGTCAGTGCTACGCGCAGACGGTTTCCCGGCGGCTCGTTCATCTGACCGTAAACCAGTGCCACTTTGTCCAGTACGTTGGAATCCTTCATCTCGTGGTAGAAGTCGTTACCCTCACGAGTACGCTCACCCACACCGGCGAACACGGAATAACCGCTGTGCTCGATGGCGATGTTACGGATCAGTTCCATCATGTTTACGGTTTTGCCTACACCGGCACCACCGAACAGACCAACTTTACCACCCTTGGCGAACGGGCAAACCAGGTCGATAACCTTGATGCCGGTTTCCAGCAGGTCGTTGCCGCCTGCCTGGTCAGCGAACGATGGTGCGTCGCGGTGGATACCCCAACGCTCTTCTTCACCGATCGGACCCGCTTCGTCGATTGGGTTGCCCAGGACGTCCATGATCCGGCCCAGGGTCGCTTTACCGACAGGTACGGAGATGGCTGCGCCGGTGTCTGCAACGTCCAGACCGCGCTTCAAGCCTTCGGTCGAGCCCATCGCAATGGTACGGACCACGCCGTCGCCCAGCTGCTGCTGAACTTCCAGGGTAGTTTCCGCGCCTTGTACTTTCAGTGCGTTATACACACTCGGAACGCTGTCACGTGGGAATTCCACGTCGATGACGGCGCCGATGATTTGAACGATACGTCCGCTACTCATAGCTGGATCCTCTGAATATTTGAACCGTTAAACCGCGGCAGCGCCGCCGACGATTTCCGAGATCTCTTGGGTGATCGCAGCCTGACGCGCCTTGTTGTAGATCAGCTGCAATTCGCTGATCAGGTCGCCGGCGTTGTCGGTGGCGTTCTTCATTGCGATCATCCGGGCAGCTTGTTCAGCTGCGTTGTTCTCGACCACCGCCTGGTAGACCTGCGACTCCACGTAACGCACCATCAGGCCGTCCAGCAGCTCTTTGGCGTCAGGTTCGTAGAGGTAGTCCCAGTGGTGCTTGAGTTCTTGATCCGGGGTTGCAACCAACGGAATCAACTGCTCGACCGTCGGGGCTTGCGTCATGGTATTGATGAACTTGTTCGATACCACGGACAGACGATCGATACGACCATCCAGGTAAGCGTCCAGCATG
>JAVXRI010000024.1:0-62599 GCA_036643775.1 Pseudomonas sp.
AGCACTGCCGTCAAAATCAATTTGCCTGCTTCGCCAGCGTAAAACGACTTGACGATAGCCTGCGCTGCCCTGGCTCCTGTGTAACGAAAAGCCTTCCAGGCGAAATACACATTTGGCAGCCAGGCAATCAACCCTCCGCAGAGTGCTGAATATCCACTGACCGCCCCGTGCCACTGCCACAACACCAAAGTTGCCAGCAAAAACACGACACATTGAGCCAACAGTACCGGAAAAACCGCCCAGCGATGGAAAGGCAAGCGGTTTGGCGTGCGGGTTTCCATCACAACTGCTCCTCGAAAGTCGACCAACCAGTCAGCTATGACTTGGCATAATTTGTGCCGACAAAATGCGCGCAGAGTATAGGGGCGGTTTAACCCCTATTCAACTGCCGGGTAGTGATTTCCGACTACGCGCTACAAAAGGAATTGTTTCAGCGGATGTGAGCTAGCACACCTTGCAACTCATCTAACGAGTTGTAACGGATAACTAACTGGCCTTTGCCCTTGTTGCCATGCCGTATCTGTACTGCCGAGCCCAAACGCTCTGCCAGACGCTGTTCAAGGCGGGTAATGTCCGGATCCGGTTTGGCCGGTTCGACCGGTTCTGGCTTGCCATTGAGCCATTGGCGAACCAGTGCTTCGGTCTGGCGCACGGTCAGACCACGTGCGACAACATGACGCGCCCCATCTACCTGCTGTTCTTCCGGCAAGCCAAGCAGCGCCCGCGCGTGTCCCATCTCCAGATCGCCATGGGAGAGCATGGTCTTGATCACTTCCGGCAGGGAAATCAGGCGTAGCAGGTTGGCCACGGTTACCCGCGACTTACCGACAGCATCCGCAACCTGCTGCTGAGTCAGCTGGAACTCCAGCTGCAGGCGCTGCAGGGCGATGGCCTCTTCCACCGGGTTGAGGTCTTCACGCTGGATGTTCTCGATCAGCGCCATGGCGATGGCCGCTTCATCGGGCACATCGCGGACCATGGCCGGGATGGTGTCCATACCGGCCTGCTGGCTGGCGCGCCAGCGGCGCTCACCGGCGATGATTTCGAAGCGGTTGTCGGCGATCGGGCGCACCACGATCGGCTGCATCACGCCCTGGCTCCTGATCGACTGAGCCAGTTCTTCCAGCGCTTGCGGGTCCATGTCGCGACGTGGCTGGTACTTGCCGCGCTCGATCAGGTCGAGCGGCAGATGTTGCAGTTCTTTCTGGTCGACCTTTACAGCCTGCTCTTCGAGCGCGCTGACGGTAGGACCACTGAGCAGTGCATCCAACCCACGTCCGAGACCCCGTTTCTTAACGGCCATGCGGATTCCTTAAGTTGTTTGTGCAGTGCGTGAGGGACGGCGCTGACGACGTACCAGTTCCCCGGCCAGGGCAAGGTAAGCCAGGGCACCGCGCGATTGCTTGTCATACGCCAGCGCCGGCATGCCGAAACTCGGCGCCTCGGCCAGGCGAATGTTACGCGGGATCACCGTGTCGTAGAGCTGGTCGCCGAAGTGTTCCTTGAGCTGCGCAGACACATCGTTGATCAGGCTCAGGCGCGGGTCGTACATGGTCCGCAGCAGGCCTTCGACCTTCAGCTGCGGGTTCAGGCGCTCGCCAATGCGCTTGATGTTATCCACAAGGTCGCTCAGGCCTTCCAGGGCAAAGTATTCACATTGCATCGGAATGATCACGCCATCGGCAGCCACCAGAGCGTTGAGGGTCAGCATCGACAACGACGGCGGGCAGTCGATCAGGATGTAATCGTAATTTTCGCGGATTGGCGCCAGTGCGGTACGCAGGCGACTTTCCTTCATCTGCATTTCCAGCAGCACCACTTCCGCGGCGGTCAGGTCGCGGTTGGCTGGCAGCAGTTGGTAACCACCGTGCTCGGAGAAGTGCATGGCCTGGGCCAGATCGCATTCACCGATCAACAGGTCGTAGACCGAATGTTCCAGGACGTGTTTATCCACACCGCTACCCATGGTGGCGTTGCCCTGTGGATCGAGATCGATCAGCAGCACCCGGCGCTTGGTCGCGACCAGCGATGCTGCGAGGTTGATACAGGTGGTGGTCTTACCCACACCACCCTTCTGGTTCGCTATAGCGAATACCTTAGCCATTCTTGCTTGTGTTCCCAATCATGCCGTGCGGCGCAGTATCAGCAGATGGCGCTGGCCTTGGCAACCCGGAACGGTCAAGGCCTGCTCGCTATCTACTCTGAAATCTGCCGGCAATGCTACCAGCTCATCGGCAGGATGCAGCCCTTTCATTGCCAACCACTGCGTCTGCTCGTCGCCAAGGTGGCGCGTCCAGTTGGTGAAGTTCTCCATGCTGCTGAAAGCACGGGAAACAATTCCGCTGAAAGGCTGTTGCGGTTGGAACTCCTCGACCCGCTTGTGGATAACTGTCAGGTTGTCCAGCTTCAGCTCCAGTTTCACCTGGGTCAGGAAGCGGGTTTTCTTGCCGTTGCTGTCGAGCACCGTGACTTTTTTGTCCGGGTGCAGGATTGCCAGGGGAATACCCGGCATACCGCCACCGCTGCCGACATCGAGCCAGCGCTCGCTGTGGATAAACGGCATGACGCTCAGACTGTCGAGCAGATGGCGGGAAACCATTTCGTCCGGATCGCGCACGGCGGTCAGGTTGTAGGCCTTGTTCCACTTGATCAGCAAGGCCAGGTAGGCCAGCAATTGCGCATGCTGCGCCTCGCTCAGCTCGACACCGAGCTGGCGGGCACCTGTGGACAACTCTTCGGCGTGTTGAGGGGTGACCTGAGAACTCAAGCGCTTTGCTCCAACTCGCGGCCTGCGCCGCGTTTTTTCAGATGAATCAGCAACAGGGAAATCGCCGCCGGGGTCACACCGGGGATACGCGAAGCCTGGCCCATAGTTTCAGGTCGGGTCTGACCGAGCTTGCTCTGAATTTCCTTGGACAGTCCGGAAATACCGCTGTAGTCGATATCGTCGGGCAGGCGGGTATCTTCGCTGGCACGCAGCCGGGCGATTTCTTCCTGTTGCCGGTCGATGTAACCGGCGTATTTGGTCTTGATCTCGACCTGTTCAGCCACTTGCGGGTCAATCTCGCTGCCGCCGGTTACTTCCATCAGGCCAGCGTAGTCGATTTCCGGGCGGGTCAGCAGATTGAGCAGATTGTATTCGTGGCTCAACGGCGTACCGAATTTCTCGGCAATGGCCTGACCTTGAGCAGTATCCGGGCGAACCCAGGTTGATTTCAGGCGCTGCTCTTCCAGCGTGATGGCTTCGCGCTTGGCGCAGAACGCAGCCCAGCGCTGGTCATCGACCAGGCCAAGCTCGCGGCCTTTTTCGGTCAGGCGCAGGTCGGCGTTGTCTTCACGCAGGATCAACCGGTATTCGGCGCGCGACGTGAACATGCGGTACGGCTCCTGGGTACCGAGGGTGATCAGGTCGTCGACCAGCACCCCGATGTACGCTTCGTCACGCCGCGGGCACCAGCTTTCGCGGCCCTGCGCACGCAGTGCGGCGTTGGTACCGGCGAGCAGGCCTTGCGCACCGGCTTCTTCGTAGCCGGTAGTGCCATTGATCTGCCCGGCGAAGAACAGACCGCCGATGACTTTGGTTTCCAGGCTGTACTTGAGGTCACGCGGATCGAAGTAGTCGTACTCGATGGCGTAGCCCGGACGCACGATGTGGGCATTCTCCATGCCGCGGATCGAACGAACGATCTGCAACTGCACATCGAACGGCAAGGATGTGGATATCCCGTTCGGATACAGCTCGTGGGTATTCAGGCCTTCCGGCTCGATGAACACCTGGTGGCTTTCCTTGTCGGCAAAGCGATGGATCTTGTCTTCGATCGACGGGCAATAGCGCGGACCGATGCCTTCGATGACTCCCGAGTACATCGGCGAACGGTCGAGGTTCGAGGCGATGATCTCGTGGGTACGGGCGTTGGTGTGGGTAATCCAGCAACTGACCTGGCGCGGATGCATGGCCTTGTCGCCCATGAACGACATCACCGGGATCGGCGTGTCGCCTGGTTGCTCGGTCATTACCGAGAAATCGACAGAGCGTCCGTCGATACGTGGCGGTGTGCCGGTTTTCAGCCGACCGACACGCAGCGGCAATTCACGCATGCGATGGGCCAGGGCGATTGCCGGCGGATCACCGGCGCGACCGCCGGAGTAGTTCTGCAGACCAATGTGGATAAGTCCGCCGAGGAAGGTACCGGTAGTCAGCACCACCGAGTCGGCGAAAAAGCGCAGACCCATTTGTGTCACTACGCCGCGTACCTGGTCCTGCTCGACGATCAGGTCATCGCAGGACTGCTGGAATATCCACAGGTTGGGCTGGTTCTCGAGAATCTCACGTACTACCGCCTTGTAGATGGCGCGGTCGGCCTGGGCGCGAGTAGCGCGCACGGCCGGGCCTTTGCGGTTGTTCAAAACGCGGAACTGGATACCGCTCTTGTCAGTGGCGAGCGCCATGACGCCGCCGAGCGCATCGATTTCCTTGACCAGGTGGCTCTTGCCGATGCCACCGATGGCCGGGTTGCAACTCATATGACCGAGGGTTTCCACGTTGTGGGTCAGCAGCAGGGTTTTTACGCCCATGCGTGCAGACGCAAGCGCAGCCTCGGTACCGGCATGGCCGCCGCCGATGACGATCACTTCAAAACGGGAAGGGAAATCCACCACGCACCTCGTGCCTGTTTCGGGAATAGATAGGGATAACGCACAAGTATAGGGACTTACCCCCCTCTAAAGGAACCTTTTGCACAAAATTTAACCAGGCTGTGGATGAGTGGCGAGCAATAGAAATAAAGAGAGAGAAATTTATTAAAGCTTTGTTTTTATGTTTATTCTTACTGAGGCACATTTCTGTGGATAAAGCTCTACAGGCCTTTATTTACCTTATGTACAGAGATTCAAAACCCTGTGGTCTAGTGGCCATGAGGGTTCTGGATAAGCGCTTTAAGCCTGTGGATGAAACACCTACTTACCCACAGGCGGAGTTATCTCCAGCCTTGAAGGCCAGTTATCAACGGAGCTGAAGGCGGGTTTTCCACAGGGCTTATTTCACAGATTTGTGGATAGACGTGCAGGCGAGAAGGCAGGACTCGCACATTGGCAGTCCTGGAAGGAAGGGAAAATTGAAGGAAGAAGTTCAGCAACCAGGCCCGTTGCAGGCCCGGCTGTGGATAAAGACGCTTACTTGCCGATGCAGAAACTGGAGAAGATTCGACCCAGGAGGTCGTCGGAACTGAATGCACCGGTGATTTCGCCCAAGGCTTGCTGCGCCTGACGCAGATCCTCGGCCAGCAGTTCACCGGCACCTGCAAGGGTCAGCTGGGCGCGACCGTGTTCCAGATGTGCGCTGGCCTGGCGCAGCGCCTCCAGATGGCGCCTGCGGGCGCTGAAGCTGCTTTCAGCGGTCTGTTCATAACCCATGCAGGCCTTCAGGTGCTCGCGCAGCAGCTCGAGTCCCATGTCGGAATCCTTGGCGCTGAGGGTGATGGTGACATGGCCATCGGCACTCTCCTCCATGGCGATGGCCTCACCACTGAGGTCAGCCTTGTTACGAATCAGCGTGACCTTGGCCGGATCTGGCCGAAGATCGAGGAATTCCGGCCACAAGGCAAAGGGATCACTGGCCTCGGGCGCGGTGGAATCGACCACCAACAACACGCGATCGGCTTCGTTGATGGCTTTGAGCGCACGTTCAACACCGATTTTTTCCACATGGTCGTCGGTATCGCGCAGCCCGGCAGTATCCACAACGTGCAGCGGCATGCCATCGATGTGGATATGTTCACGGAGGATATCCCGGGTGGTGCCGGCAATGTCGGTGACGATGGCCGCTTCGCGCCCCGCCAGAACGTTGAGCAGACTCGATTTACCGGCATTCGGCCGGCCGGCGATCACGACGGTCATGCCATCGCGCAGTAACGCGCCCTGCCCGGCTTCACGTTGCACTGTGGACAAATTCGCGCGCACGTCATCGAGCATGCCCAGCACATGGCCATCGGCGAGGAAGTCTATTTCTTCCTCCGGGAAGTCGATTGCTGCTTCGACATAGATCCGCAGGCTGATCAGTTTCTCGGTGAGGTTATCCACACGACGGGAGAATTCCCCCTGTAGCGAGCGCAACGCATTGCGCGCCGCCTGTGCAGAACTGGCTTCGATCAGGTCGGCGATCGCCTCGGCCTGGGCCAGGTCGAGCTTGTCATTGAGGAATGCACGTTCGCTGAATTCACCCGGGCGGGCCAGTCGGCAGCCCAGTTGTACACAGCGCTGCAGGAGCATATCCAGCACTACAGGACCACCGTGGCCCTGGAGTTCCAGTACGTCTTCACCGGTGAAGGAATTTGGACCAGGGAAGAACAGCGCGATGCCTTCATCGATGACCAGGCCGTCGTCAGCGCGAAACGGGCCGTAGTGGGCGTGCCGCGGCGTCAGTGATTTTGCGCAGATAGCCAGCCCGGCTTGCTGCGCCAGGGGCCCGGAAAGCCGTACGATTCCCACACCCCCACGTCCCTGGGCGGTAGCGATGGCGGCAATGGTTTCACGCACAGTGTTCATGCTCGAAGGCCTCACGACAAAAAACGACAGATAGCAAAACGCCCCACGAGGGGGCGTTTATCCACAGGTTAGCTGGCTAACCCGTTATGCAGCGGCTTTCTTGGCAGCCTTTTCGATGGTGCGAGTGATGTACCACTGCTGTGCGATCGACAGGCAGTTGTTCACAACCCAGTACAGCACCAGACCAGCCGGGAACCACAGGAAGAAGAAGGTGAAGATGATCGGCATCAGCTTCATCACCTTGGCCTGCATCGGATCCGGTGGAGTCGGGTTCAGCTGCTGCTGGATGAACATGGTCGCGCCCATGATGATCGGCAGGATGAAGAACGGATCCTTGATCGACAGGTCGGTAATCCAGAACATCCACGGCGCCTGACGCATCTCGACGCTTTCCAGCAGTACCCAGTACAGCGAGAGGAAGACCGGCATCTGCACCAGGATCGGCAGGCAGCCACCCAGCGGGTTGATCTTCTCTTTCTTGTACAGCTCCATCATGGCTTGCGACATTTTCTGCCGGTCATCGCCATGTTGTTCTTTCAGCGCAGCCAGTTTTGGTGCTACGGCACGCATGCGCGCCATCGACTTGTAGCTGGCGGCGGACAGCGGGAAGAACAGCAGCTTGATCAGCATGGTCAGGACGATGATCGACCAGCCCCAGTTGCCGAGCAGGTTGTGGATATGTTGCAGCAGCCAGAAGATCGGCTGAGCGATGAACCACAGAATGCCGTAGTCGACAGTCAGTTCCAGACCTGGGGACAACTCTTTGAGCTTGTCCTGGATCTTCGGACCGGCGTACAGCGTGGTGCTGGTTTCGCCTTTGCCGCCAGCCGCTACGTTCAGCGCCGGGCCAGTGAAACCGATGATGTAGTTGCCCTGGCTGTCCTTGCGGGTCTGGACAATGTTGTTGTCAGACTTGTTTGGAATCCAGGCGGTAACGAAGTAGTGCTGCAGCCAGGCTACCCAGCCACCGGAAACATTTTCTTTCAGATTTCCCTTGTCGATGTCTTTCATCGACACTTTTTTGTAGGGTTCCGAACTTGTCCACAGGGCCGCCCCCAGATAAGTCGCGGTACCGGTCGCAGTGCTCGAGGATGGATCCGAGCTTGCATCGCGCTTCAGTTGCGCAAACAGGTTACCGGTCCAGGGCTGTGCGCTCTGGTTGTCGATCAGGTAGGTAACGGTCAGGTCGTATTCACCGCGCTTGAAGCTGAAGCGCTTGATGTAGTTGACCCCGTTATCGCTGAACTTCAGATCAACGACCAGTTGGTCCTGACCCTCGGCCATTTGATAACTTTTCTGATCAGCGGCGTACAGCGGGCGACCGGTCGGACGCGCATCCGGGCCATTGGTACCCGTCAGGCCGCTTTGGGCCAGATAAGTACGCTCGCTGCCGTTGTCGAACAGCTGGAACGGAATGTCCGGATGATCCTGACGACGCGGATACTTCGGCAGCATCAACTGGGCGATGTCACCACCGTTTGGATCGATAGCCAGGTCGAGGACGTCAGTCTTGACCCGAATCAGGTCTTTGCTGACGACAACCGGAGCCAGTTCGGCAGGGCTGGATTCAGCGTTGGCACTCGGCACATCGGCGCTGGCGCCAGCGTTGCCGGCCTGCGCGGTGTCCGGCAAGGCCGGGGCAACGTTGCTGGCAGCAGTATTCTGAGTCGGCAGGGCAGCCTGGCCGTAGTCCTGGTTCCAATTAAGGACCATGACGTAGGACACGATTGCCAGGGCGACGATCAGGATCGTGCGTTTAATATCCATGATTACTCGGCTATCGAAGAAGAACGGGAAGAGGGAGCTGGCGGAACCGGGTCAAAACCGCCGGCATTCCACGGATGGCAACGCCCCAGGCGACGAACGGTTAGCCACCCGCCGCGTAAAAGGCCATGATTTTCGATGGCTTCTAACGCGTAACAGGAGCAACTGGGGTAGAAACGACAGTGACTGGCCATCAGTGGACTAATGGCATAACGGTAAAACTGGATCGGAACGAGCGCCAGTTTACGCATCTTGACTGTCTACCCCCACAGAGTCGGTGTTAACCACTGGAGCGGGCCGACTGCGTGCAAGGCGCTTCCAGAGCTTGCCAAAATGTTGGTGCAATTCTGGGTTTTCAATCTCGCCCAACCCTTTGCGCGCGACGATCACGATATCCCAACCTGCAAGCAAGTGCTGGTTCAGGCGAAACGAATCGCGCATCAGGCGTTTCAGGCGATTGCGTTGAACGGAGAGCTTGACGCTCTTTTTCCCGATCACAAGCCCCAGGCGGGGGTGATCCAGACCGTTCTCGCGAGCAAGGAGCAGCAGGTTTTTCCCTGGAACCTTGCCGGTTGGGGAGTCGAAGACCGCTTTGAAGTGTCGGGGGGTAAGCAGACGCTTTTCCCGACTGAAGTCCTGACTCACCACCAGTGCCGAAAAATCAAACTGCCAGGCGCTTACGGCCTTTGGCACGGCGACGCGACAGAACGGCACGACCGTTCTTGGTGGCCATACGGGCACGGAAACCGTGAGTGCGAGCGCGCTTGATGGTGCTTGGTTGGAAAGTACGTTTCATGGCGTGTTACCTGGTTCGTCGACTACGGGCCGGAATGGCCCCCGTTTTAAGAGACCGGCGATTCTAGAGAAAGCGCAGCCATAGGTCAATTTCCAACCAGCTTTTCCTTATAGACGGGAAATCGTCCATTTACGCAAAGCGGCTCAGGGCACAGAACGATCACATGCTTAAACATAAAAAAAAGAGAGAGGAATTATTTAAAGCTTTTCTGTAAATCTTATAAAGCTTATGTCGACGATATCTGTGGATAGAACGCTACAGCCCTTTATCTACCTTATGTACAGAGAATTGAAACGCTGTCGAGAAGAGGTGCTCTGACTGTGTCGAAGCCTCGGAAAAGCTGTGGATCAAATTGATGGTTATCCACAGGGCGGTTATCCACCGATTTCAACCCCCAGTTGTGCAAAGACCTCAGGTGCGGTTATCCACAGAGCTTATTCACAGTGTGCAAAGGCCATTTTGGTCACTAAGCTGCTGATTTATCGCCATCCTCAACGCAGCTGCATGTGGATAACTGCGCTGGTGCTCGGTACAATGGGGGCTTGTTTTTGCCTCACCGGCTTTCAACTCAGGGGATATCCGTGTCAGTGGAACTTTGGCAGCAGTGCGTGGAGCTTCTGCGCGATGAACTGCCTGCCCAGCAATTCAACACCTGGATCCGTCCGCTACAGGTCGAAGCCGAAGGCGACGAGTTGCGCGTCTACGCGCCCAACCGTTTCGTTCTCGATTGGGTCAATGAAAAATACCTGAGCCGTCTGCTTGAGCTGTTGGGCGAGCATGGCAACGGCATTGCGCCTGCCCTTTCTTTATTAATAGGCAGCAGACGCAGCTCGGCGCCTCGTGCCGCTCCCAATGCACCGCTGGCTGCCGCTGTCGCGGCGTCCCAGGCTGCACAAACGGCGGTGGTCAAAGAACCTGTCGCCGTGGCTGCTGCTGCACCGGCTGTGGCCGAAGTGGAGCAAGCGCCTTCGCGTGACAGCTTCGACTCCATGGGCGAGTCCAATGCGGCTCCGGTACCGAGTGGCCGCACCGAACAGCGCACCGTGCAGGTCGAAGGTGCGCTCAAGCACACCAGCTACCTGAACCGCACGTTTACCTTCGAGAACTTTGTCGAAGGTAAATCCAACCAGTTGGCGCGGGCAGCTGCCTGGCAAGTCGCTGACAACCCCAAGCACGGCTACAACCCGCTGTTCCTTTATGGCGGTGTAGGTTTGGGTAAAACGCACTTGATGCACGCTGTGGGTAACCACCTGCTCAAGAAGAATCCGAATGCCAAGGTGGTCTACCTGCATTCCGAGCGTTTCGTTGCGGATATGGTCAAGGCGCTGCAGCTTAATGCCATCAACGAGTTCAAGCGCTTCTACCGTTCGGTGGATGCATTGCTGATCGATGACATTCAATTCTTCGCCCGCAAAGAGCGCTCCCAGGAAGAGTTTTTCCACACCTTCAACGCCTTGCTCGAAGGCGGTCAGCAGGTAATCCTGACCAGTGACCGTTACCCGAAAGAGATTGAAGGGCTGGAAGAGCGGCTGAAGTCGCGCTTCGGCTGGGGCCTGACCGTAGCGGTCGAGCCGCCGGAACTGGAAACCCGTGTCGCGATTCTGATGAAGAAGGCCGACCAGGCCAAGGTAGACTTGCCGCATGACGCGGCCTTCTTTATTGCTCAGCGTATTCGTTCCAACGTCCGTGAACTTGAAGGTGCGCTGAAGCGGGTCATCGCTCACTCGCACTTCATGGGACGTGACATCACCATCGAGCTGATTCGTGAATCGCTCAAGGATCTTCTGGCACTGCAGGACAAACTGGTGAGTGTGGATAACATCCAGCGCACTGTTGCCGAGTACTACAAGATCAAGATCTCCGATCTGCTGTCCAAGCGCCGTTCCCGTTCGGTTGCCCGGCCACGTCAGGTGGCCATGGCCCTGTCCAAGGAACTGACCAACCACAGCCTGCCGGAAATCGGTGACGTCTTTGGCGGCCGCGACCACACCACCGTGTTGCACGCGTGCCGCAAGATCAACGAACTCAAGGAATCCGACGCGGATATCCGCGAGGACTACAAGAACCTGCTGCGGACTCTGACGACGTGATTGACGTCAGCGCAGCTTATTAAGGCAAGGGACTAGACCATGCATTTCACCATTCAACGCGAAGCCCTGTTGAAACCCCTGCAACTGGTCGCAGGCGTCGTCGAGCGCCGCCAGACCTTGCCGGTACTGTCCAACGTACTGCTGGTTGTTCAGGGTCAGCAGCTTTCACTTACCGGTACTGACCTGGAAGTGGAACTGGTTGGCCGTGTTCAACTGGAAGAGCCTGCCGAGCCAGGCGAAATCACCGTACCTGCGCGCAAGCTGATGGATATCTGCAAAAGCTTGCCAAGCGATGCGCTGATCGACATCAAGCTTGACGAGCAGAAGATCGTGGTCAAGGCCGGGCGTAGCCGTTTCACCCTGTCGACCCTGCCCGCCAATGACTTCCCGACTGTCGAGGAAGGTCCGGGGTCGCTGACCTGCAGCCTTGAACAAAGCCGTCTGCGCCGCTTGATTGAGCGCACTAGCTTCGCCATGGCCCAACAAGACGTGCGTTACTACCTCAACGGCATGCTGCTGGAAGTGTCCACCAACACCTTGCGTGCCGTGGCTACCGACGGTCACCGCTTGGCCATGTGCTCGATGAGTGCCGACATCGGCCAGGCCGACCGTCACCAGGTCATCGTGCCGCGTAAAGGTATCCTTGAGCTGGCGCGCCTGCTTACCGAGCCCGATGGCAAGGTAAGCATCGTACTGGGTCAACACCACATTCGTGCCACCACCGGTGAGTTCACCTTCACCTCCAAGCTGGTCGACGGCAAGTTCCCGGACTACGAGCGTGTGCTGCCAAAAGGTGGCGACAAGCTGGTAGTCGGTGATCGTCAGGCGCTGCGTGAAGCGTTCAGCCGTACCGCCATTCTGTCCAACGAGAAGTACCGTGGTATTCGTCTGCAACTGGCCAATGGTCAGCTGAAGATCCAGGCGAACAACCCTGAGCAGGAAGAAGCGGAAGAAGAAATCAGCGTCGACTACAACGGCAGCTCGCTGGAAATCGGCTTCAACGTCAGCTATTTGCTCGACGTACTGGGTGTCATGACTACTGAGCAAGTTCGCCTGATCCTGTCGGATTCCAACAGCAGCGCCCTGCTGCAGGAAGCTGACAACGACGACTCCGCTTACGTTGTCATGCCGATGCGTCTGTAATTTGTACAGCAGACTCTAGATGTCCCTCAGTCGCGTTTCTGTCACCGCGGTGCGTAACCTGCACCCGGTGACCTTCTCTCCCTCCCCCCGCATCAATATTCTGTACGGCGCCAACGGCAGCGGAAAAACCAGCGTGCTGGAAGCCGTTCATTTGCTGGGCTTGGCCCGGTCCTTTCGCAGCACTCGCCTTACGCCTGTGATCCAGTATGAGCAGCTAGCTTGTACCGTATTCGGCCAAGTCGAGCTTAGCGAGGGTGGCTCCAGCAACCTGGGTATTTCGCGGGATCGGCAGGGTGAGTTCACTATTCGCATCGACGGGCAGAATGCTCGTAGTGCAGCGCAACTGGCAGAGATTCTGCCACTGCAATTGATTAACCCGGACAGCTTTCGCTTGCTCGAAGGCGCACCGAAAATTCGCCGGCAGTTCCTTGACTGGGGGGTGTTCCACGTGGAACCCCGCTTCATGGCCACATGGCAACGCCTGCAGAAGGCTTTGCGGCAGCGGAACTCATGGTTGCGGCATGGTACACTTGACGCTGTTTCGCAAGCGGCCTGGGACCGGGAACTGTGCCTGGCCAGTGCTGAAATAGATGAATACCGCCGAAATTACATCAAGGCCTTGAAGCCCGTCTTTGAGCAAACCCTGAGCGATTTGGTCGAACTCGAAGGGCTGACCCTGAGTTATTACCGTGGCTGGGATAAGGATCGAGAGCTCAGTGAAGTCCTCGCTTCGTCCTTGCAACGAGATCAGCACATGGGCCACACCCAAGCCGGACCACAACGCGCTGATTTGCGCTTGAGACTCGGCGCTCATAACGCCGCCGATATTTTGTCTCGGGGCCAGCAGAAACTTGTGGTCTGTGCGTTACGCATCGCCCAGGGGCATTTGGTCAGCCAGGCTCGACGCGGCCAATGTATTTATCTAGTGGATGACCTGCCGTCTGAGTTGGACGAGCAGCATCGCCACGCACTTTGTCGCTTGTTGGAAGACTTACGCTGCCAGGTGTTTATCACCTGTGTAGATCACGAATTATTGAGGGAAGGCTGGCAGACGGAAACGCCAGTTGCTTTGTTCCACGTGGAACAGGGCCGTATCACCCAGACCCACGACCATCGGGAGTGAAGGCATGAGCGAAAATCAAACGTACGACTCCTCCAGCATTAAAGTGCTGAAAGGGCTAGATGCCGTGCGCAAGCGTCCCGGTATGTACATTGGCGACACCGATGATGGTAGCGGCCTGCACCACATGGTGTTCGAGGTGCTCGATAACTCGATCGACGAGGCACTCGCCGGCCACTGTGATGACATTACCGTAACTATCCACCCGGACGAATCCATCAGTGTTCGCGACAACGGTCGCGGCATTCCAGTCGACGTGCATAAAGAGGAAGGCGTATCCGCCGCCGAGGTCATCATGACCGTCCTGCACGCTGGCGGTAAGTTCGACGACAACTCCTACAAAGTATCCGGCGGTCTGCACGGTGTAGGTGTGTCTGTGGTTAACGCCCTCTCCGAAGAGCTGATCCTGACTGTTCGCCGTAGCGGCAAGATCTGGGAACAGACATATGTTCACGGTGTTCCTCAAGCCCCGATGGCCATCGTTGGTGAGAGTGAAACTACCGGTACCATTATTCACTTCAAGCCCTCGGCCGAAACCTTCAAGAACATCCACTTCAGCTGGGACATTCTGGCAAAGCGGATTCGCGAACTGTCGTTCCTCAACTCGGGTGTTGGCATCCTGCTGAAGGATGAGCGTTCGGGCAAAGAAGAGCACTTCAAGTACGAAGGCGGTCTGCGTGCGTTTGTTGAATACCTGAACACCAACAAGACCCCGGTGAACCAAGTCTTCCACTTCAGTGTTCAGCGTGAAGACGGTGTGGGCGTGGAAATCGCCCTGCAGTGGAACGACAGCTTCAACGAGAACCTGTTGTGCTTCACCAACAACATTCCGCAGCGCGACGGTGGCACTCACCTGGTCGGCTTCCGTTCGGCGTTGACCCGTAACCTGAACAACTACATCGAGCAGGAAGGCCTGGCCAAGAAGAACAAAGTTGCGACCACCGGCGATGACGCCCGTGAAGGTCTGACCGCGATCATCTCGGTGAAGGTGCCAGATCCTAAGTTCAGCTCGCAGACCAAAGACAAACTGGTTTCCTCGGAAGTGAAAACTGCCGTGGAACAGGAAATGGGCAAGTACTTCTCCGACTTCCTGCTGGAGAACCCGAACGAAGCCAAGGCTGTTGTCGGCAAGATGATCGACGCTGCGCGTGCCCGTGAAGCTGCACGTAAAGCGCGGGAAATGACCCGCCGCAAAGGTGCGCTGGATATTGCCGGCTTGCCAGGCAAACTGGCTGACTGCCAGGAGAAGGACCCTGCCCTCTCCGAACTGTACCTGGTGGAGGGTGACTCCGCAGGTGGTTCGGCCAAGCAAGGTCGTAACCGCAAAACCCAGGCCATCCTGCCGCTCAAGGGCAAGATCCTCAACGTCGAAAAAGCACGTTTCGACAAGATGATCTCGTCCCAGGAAGTGGGCACGCTGATTACTGCACTGGGCTGTGGTATCGGTCGCGAAGAGTACAACATCGACAAGCTGCGCTATCACAACATCATCATCATGACCGATGCTGACGTTGACGGTTCGCACATCCGTACCCTGCTGCTGACTTTCTTCTTCCGTCAGCTGCCGGAGCTGGTCGAGCGTGGCTACATCTACATCGCTCAGCCGCCGCTGTACAAGGTCAAGAAAGGCAAGCAGGAGCAGTACATCAAAGACGACGAGGCCATGGAAGAGTACATGACCCAGTCGGCTCTGGAAGACGCCAGCCTGCACCTGGACGAATCGGCACCACCGGTTTCCGGCGTGGAGCTGGAGCGCCTGGTCAACGAATTCCGTACCGTGATGAAGACCCTCAAGCGTCTGTCGCGCCTGTACCCTCAGGAGCTGACCGAGCACTTCGTTTACCTGCCGGCCGTCTCCCTGGAGCAGCTGGGTGACCACGCTGCCATGCAGGAATGGTTGGGTAAATTCGAAGAGCGTCTGCGTACCAGCGAGAAGTCGGGCCTGCTGTACAAGGCCAGCCTGCGTGAAGACAAAGAACGTAATGTCTGGCTGCCGGAAGTTGAAATCACCTCCCATGGCCTGGCCAGCTACGTCACCTTCAACCGTGACTTCTTCGGTAGTAACGACTACCGCACCGTCACTGCCCTGGGCGCACAGTTGAGCACCCTGCTCGGCGAAGGTGCCTACGTGCAACGTGGCGAGCGCAAGAAGGCAATCACCGAGTTCAAGGAAGCACTCGAGTGGCTGATGACCGAAAGCACCAAGCGTCACACCATCCAGCGCTACAAAGGTCTGGGTGAGATGAACCCTGACCAGCTGTGGGAAACCACCATGGACCCAACCGTACGCCGTATGCTCAAGGTGACCATCGAAGACGCGATCGCTGCCGATCAGATCTTCAACACCCTGATGGGCGATGCAGTTGAGCCACGTCGTGAGTTCATCGAAAGCAACGCTCTGGCGGTGTCTAACCTGGACTTCTGATCAGGTGTAGGTTCACCGAAAAGCTGCAGCAAAAAGCCCGCTCACGCGGGCTTTTTTTTGCGTTGATTTCCACTGGATTCAGCGCGCGTCCTCCTCGTCCTTTACTTCGTCCCAACTGCTGTCAGGATCGAAACGCGTAAACGCAGCGGCTAGCTTGGCGCTGTCTCGGCCGAGATCTTTTTGGAACAATTCGCCGTCGTGGCTAATCATGAAGCTCATCACGCCAGTATCCCCGTAGGCCGTCGGCCAGGCGATGACGGCAAAGCCGCGGGTCATGTGATTGCCGATCTTGTAGTCATAGCTGCCGCCCGGCGCCGAAGGGCCTTGGGCCGCGAGGATGCGATAGTGATAGCCGTGCCAGTCGTCCCCTTTCGCGGCATCACCGAACAGCGGCCCAAGCGGACTTTCCTCGACACCCTCCTCTTCCGGCCAGTACAGGCCGTCGAAGTGCCCATCGCTACTGATGAACTTCTGCGCGTATTCGAGGATGCCATCGTCATTGCGATCAATCTCGGCGTAATCCATCTGCGCGTCGTGATAGGCGCGCACTGATTGAATGGTCGCCAGTTCGTTGCGCCCGATGCGGCGCAGGCGAATCTCCTTGGCGCCGGCTTTGGTGTCGAAAGTCCAACCGCCAGTACTGTGCCTGATGGGAATCGGGAATACCCAGGACGTGCTGCCGACGACCAGATGCGCACGTTCCGGGCTGTCGGGCTGAACCTGATGTTTTTCCTTGTAGAGGGAGAGAAAGGCGTCGACATCTTTACGGTCGACGTTCTTGGTCGGGATGTAACTCTTCCAGTCGTTGCCGAGCAAGTTCGCCAACTGTTGGTCATCGGCCTTTTCGCTACCAAGCGCCTGCACCAGCGCTTCGCCGGCGGCCTCCGGGTTTGGGAAATGTTGTTGAGCGTAACTGCTGGACGTCCAGAACAGGAGCAGAACCAGCGCAAATCGACTAGCAGCATTCATGTCTGACTCTCCTCTCAACGGCGACGGCCGCCGCCGCCGCCGGATTGCATCCGCACTGGTCGTTGCACCTGATGGCCCGCCGCCGCTGCTGAGGGGCGGTTCAAGCTCCGTTGGCTGACCTGGCCACGATTGCTTGCGATGCGTGACTGCGAAGGGTTGCGCACACCGGCCAACGCGTTGTTGCGGGGCGCCTGGGCGCTAGCATGTTGCTGGCGGACTTGCTGGCGTGCTTGTTGGTTGCGCACTGGCTGCTGCTGGCGATTCTGCACGGGCGCCTGCGCACGCTGGCGGGCCTGACCGTCATTTTTCAGTTGGCGGTCGGCAACCTGGGCGCGCTCGCGTGCGCTGCCGGACTCGTTGATGCCACGTTTTTCCAGACTTTGCTGGGCGCGCTCGCGGTCGGCACTCTGCACCCGTTGGCGGGCTTCAAGGTTAGTGGTTGCCGGTGCTTCGATGCCACGTTGTGCGAGGCTTTCACGGGCTCGCGCGCGGTCTTCGACACGGGCCGGCGTGTCACCGCGGTAGGCTGTGCGCTGTGCGCTGCCAGGTAAACGACGGTCGAACTGGGCTCGGCTGGCTTGGTCGCGGTACGGAACGCCGTCGCGATACACAGGGTTATGGCGCCAGTTGTTCTGGTTGGCATCGAGCCTGCGGTTGACGTTGTTGATATTGTTGTAGCGATTAACGTTGATATCGACGTCATGATCATCCCAGTCACAATCCCCCCACAGCGAATTGACGATCGCTACACCAGCACCGAAAGCCAGGCCGGTGGCCAATGCCGTACCGATGGCATATCCCGGTGACGGCGGGTAATACGCCGGTGGGGAGGATGGATAGGGCCAACTGCCGTACACCACTGAGGGGTTGTAGCTTGGGACATATACAACCTGCGGGTTGGTCGGCTGGATAACGATGGTTTGTGCCGGCGCGGCACCTTGCACCACCGTGCTCGTGCCGCCTGCGGGGGCGCTTGAGGGTTGCACGATAACGGTCTGCTGTTCGTTGGATTCCAGGTGGCCAGCGGCCTTGGCCTTGGCGCGCAGGCGCTGCACCGAGTTCATCACCGCGTCGGGCTGGGCGAGGAAGGCATCGCCGACTCGCTGCACCCAGACCGGGTCCTGGCCAAGTGTGGCCAACACCTGCGGGAAAGCCACCAACGATTGCACGCTGGGGTCCCAGGGTTGGTCAGCGACCTGCTTGACGGCGGCATCACCGCTGACGTTCGGATGCGCCTTGGACCAGACAACCGCGTCGGCGACATTGCCTGGATAGGTGGTGGCCATCAGCACCTGCGCCAGCAAGGCATCTGGATACAACGCCAACGGTGCAAGCATTTGATCCAGCTGTTCGGTGCTGAACACCGCCTCGCTTTGCGTCGTCGGAGTGGCTGGTACCGCAGCGGGTGCGGCAGCCGGTACGGTCGTTGCGGGCGCCGTGGACGTTGCCTTGGGTGGAGCATCCTCTTCGGAACAGCCCAAGAGCACGAGCATGGCGATGGTGAGCAGGATCGCCCTGTGAAGGCAGGCAGACATGACGATGCTCCTGTGGCAGAAAAGACAGAGCGGAACGTCAGGCGCCCTCGCACCCAACGGGTTACCGACTCGGCAATCGACGCATGGAAAGCTCTCCGCAGCGGGTGAGCAGTTTCAGCGTAGAAGAAAAAGTGCCCTGCCGGATGATCACGATCAAATGAAACCGTTTGTTCATCCTCGGTCCATGCCCTGCGGGATCAAAGCCCAAGTTCACGTAAGCGGCGGTAGAGGGTCCGCTCACTTAAGCCCAGATGCCGGGCCAATTCGCTACGAGAGCCGTCAAAGCTCTCCAGGGCCTGTGCGAGTTGCCCAAGATTTTCTTTGCTGCGCCGTCGCACTGAAGCTTGCGGATTGTCGATCCCGCGGCGTAGATCTGCCGGCAAATGTTCGGCACGGATAACGCCGTCGTCGGCAAACAACCGCGCCCGCTCGAGGATGTTACGCAGCTCACGGATGTTTCCGGGAAAGCTGTGCAGGCCGAGAAGCTTTAACGCTTCGCCATCGACCTGAGGTGCTGCCTTGCCGGCCAGACGTTGCAGCAGGCTGTCGATCAGCAATGGCAGATCATCGACGCGTTCGCGCAGCGAAGGTAAACGAATGGGGAAGCCGCTGATGCGGTAATAGAGGTCTTCACGAAAGCTGCCTGCTGCGACCATTTCCTTGAGCGGCTTGTGGGTGGCCGAGACCAGGCGGAAGTCCGAGTGGACCGTGCGCAGGCTGCCGACCGGACGAAAGCTGCCGGACTCGATCAGGCGCAGCAGTTTGACCTGCATGGCCAGCGGTACTTCGCCGATTTCATCAAGGAACAAGGTACCGCCATGGGCCGCTTCGGCGAGGCCGATCTTGCGCTGCAGTGCTCCGGTGAACGCGCCCTTCTCGTAACCGAACAACTCGCTCTCGAACAACGACTCGGTCAGGCCGGTGCAGTCGACCACCACCAGCGGGCCGTTGGCGCGTGGGCTGCCCAGGTGCAAGGCCCGGGCAAAGAGTTCTTTGCCGGTGCCGGACTCACCTTGCAACAGCACTGGAATTTGTGCCGGCGCCGCCCGCTGTAAGCTCGACAAAGACGTTTTGAAAGCAGCCGAGCGCCCTACCAGGCCTTGTTGCTGAGGCTGAGCGGAAGCGACGGCAATGCTGGTGAGACGCTCGACAAAGGCCACCACTTCACCCTGCTGATCCAGGATCGGGCGTAGTTCGACGTCCACATGTTCAGGGCCGCGTGGGGTGTGATGGACATGCAACACTCGCTCTGGCGCGCGACTGTCCCAGGCCTTGCGCATCGGGCACAGCTCGCCGGCCTGATCGCAGGGTACGGCGTAGTGATGGGAAACCCGGTGGCATTTACCGCCGATGGACGGTTGGCCTTCAACACCGAACTGACGCTGGTAGGCCGCGTTGGCGGCGAGAATGTTGTAGTCGGTATCCAGCACGATGGTCGGTTGAGCGTCGTGCTCGAGATAAGACACCAGCGCCTGGACAGCAGGATCGGGAATATTTCGCGAGGAATAAGACATAAGGCACCAGGGAAAGCACGCGAGCAGCTTAACTGAAGGCGAGAGGGACTGCCAAAAACTGCCAGGGACTGCCATGACCTGACAGCAATATCGGCAGTCTGTGACAGGCCGTGTGCCTGACAGTCAATGAAGTGGGGGCCTTGGCTGAGAAAATGGGCGCTTGAACGATGGCACGCATCTTGATGACAGCCTGACCAATGCGCACAGGGCTCAACGCCATGGCACACGGAATATCTGGAGAGCGGTAATGATCATCGGCGGCAACTTGTATGTGGAAGCGCTGTTCGACAGTGCGACCTCGACCATCAGCTATCTGGTGATGGACCGCAGTAGTGGGCACTGTGCAGTGATCGACAGTGTGCTGGATTACGATCCGAAGTCCGGGCGTACCAGCAGCGTGTCAGCAGACAAGCTGATCAGTCGGGTGAACGAACTGGGTGCCAAGGTTCAGTGGATACTGGAAACCCATGTGCATGCCGACCACCTGTCCGCTGCGGCCTACCTCAAAGAGGCGCTGGGTGGGCAGATTGCAATCGGTAGCCAGATCACCCAGGTGCAGAAAGTCTTCGGTGCACTGTTCAATGCCGATAGCGGTTTCGCCCGCGATGGCAGTCAGTTCGATGTGCTGTTCGGCGATGACCAGGCATTTGCCATCGGCAACCTGCAGGCGCGTGCCCTGCATACCCCCGGGCACACACCGGCATGCATGACCTATGTGGTGGAGGTCGATGGCCAGAGCATCGCCTTTGTCGGCGACACCCTGTTCATGCCTGACTACGGCACCGCCCGTTGCGACTTCCCCGGCGCCAGCGCTCGCACCTTGTATCGCTCGATCCAGCGCATACTCGCCTTCCCCGCTGATACCCGATTGTTCATGTGCCATGACTACCTGCCGGGTGGCCGCGAACTGCGCTACATGACCACAGTGGCCGAACAGCGTGCCAGCAATATCCATGTGCGCGAAGGCATCAACGAAGACAGTTTCGTTGCCATGCGCGAAGCCCGCGATGCCACCCTCGAGATGCCGGTGCTGATCCTGCCTTCGGTGCAGATCAACATGCGCAGTGGCCAGCTCCCCGAACCTGAAGATAACGGAGTGCGCTACCTGAAGATCCCGCTCAACGCGCTCTGAGTTGTACCCAGAATTATTATTAAAGGAATACCTTGCCATGCCTGCTCACACCACATCGCCGAAAGGCGATCACCACAAGGTCCTGATTGTCGGCGCGGGGGCTGCCGGTGTCGCCGTGGCTTCAAGCTTGATGTGCCGTGACCCTTCGCTCGACATCGCCCTGATTGATCCTTCCGACACCCATTACTATCAGCCCGGCTGGACGATGGTCGGTGCGGGTATTTTCAACGCGCCCAGTACCGCCAGAAGCATGGCCTCGACCATCCCCTCCGGTGTTCGCTGGATCAAGGCCCGGGTCGAAAGTTTTGACCCTCATGCGCAGGCGCTGAAACTGGATGACGGGCGCTTGATGAGCTACGAGCAACTGGTGGTTTGTCCTGGCCTCAAGCTTGACTGGGATGCCATCGAAGGCCTGAGCGGGACCCTGGGCCGAAATGGCGTGACCTCCAACTATCGCTATGACCTGGCCCCTTATACCTGGCAGCTGGTGCAGAACCTGCGCGAGGGCCGCGCGCTGTTCAGCCAGCCGCCAATGCCGATCAAATGTGCAGGGGCGCCGCAGAAGGCCTTGTACCTGTCGTGTGATCACTGGTTGCGCAATGGTCGCCTGGGCAACATTCAGGCGCAGTTCTTCAATGCTGGCGCGGTGCTGTTCGGAGTGGCGGACTATGTACCCGCCCTGATGGAGTACATCGACAAGTACGCTGTGGATCTGCGCTATGCCCATCGATTGGTTGCCGTCGATGGCCCGGCCAGGCAAGCCACTTTTGTACGAACCTTGCCCGACGGCAGCAGCGAAACCTGTGTGCAAGCGTTCGACATGCTGCATGTAGTCCCGCCACAAGTTGCCCCCGACTTCATCCGCAACAGTCCCTTGGCCGATGCTGCCGGCTGGATTGATGTCGACCCGGCAACGCTGCGTCATCGTCAGTTCGCCAACATCCACGCCTTGGGTGACGGCATCAACACCACTAACGCCAAGACCGCTGCCGCCGCGCGCAAGCAAGCGCCGGTGGTGGCCAACAACCTGCTGGTCGCGCTTGGTCGTTTGCCGAAGCTGGCCCACTACGATGGTTATGGTTCCTGCCCGCTGACCGTCGAGCGCGGCAAGATCGTGCTCGCCGAGTTCACCTATGGCGGCAAGCTGGCGCCGAGCTTTCCGCGCTGGTTGCTCGATGGTCGTCGCCCTACCCGCCTGGCCTGGCTCCTCAAAGCGCAGATCCTGCCGCCGCTGTACTGGCGCTGCATGCTCAAGGGCCGCGAGTGGCTGGCCAAACCGCAGACAGCAGTTGAGGTTGGGCAGTGATCGAACAGCCATTCGTTGCTGCAGGACTGGGCGCGATCATTGGTGCGGTATTGGCGTTGACCGGCGCGGGCGGCGGTATTCTCGCCGTGCCACTGCTGGTCTTCGGCCTGGGCCTGTCGATGGTCGAGGCTGCGCCGGTCGGTCTGCTCGCCGTGGGTATGGCGGCGGCTGTCGGTGCGGTGCTGGGATTGCGCCAAGGCGTGGTGCGTTATCGGGCTGCCGTCTTTGTCGCGCTGATCGGTATCGCGGCGGCGCCGTTCGGACTGACGCTGGCGCATCAGCTTCCCAACGCACCGCTGGCCCTGACCTTCGCTTTGGTGCTGGTGTATGCCTGCGGGCGCATGCTGCTCAAAGCCCGTCGCGAGTTGCGCGGCGAGCCGCCGCTGGGCAAGCGCACGGTCATGCCGTGTGTGCTCAACCCCTTGCAGGGGCGCCTGCGCTGGACCCTGCCCTGTGCCCGTGCGCTGGCATTCACCGGCGTATTGTTCGGGCTGCTTTCGGGCTTGCTCGGGGTCGGCGGTGGCTTTGTGATCATCCCGGCACTCAGTCGCTACACCAACCTGGACATGAAAAGCATCGTTGCCACCTCGCTGGCAGTGATCGCGCTGGTGTCCACCGGTAGCGTAGTCAGCGCCAGCGTCGGCGGGGTAATGCATTGGAGCGTCGGTGCACCGTTTGCCGGCGGCGCGGTACTGGGGCTGCTGGTAGCCCGACAATTTGCCAGTCGCCTGGCGGGTCCTCGGCTGCAACAGTTGTTCGCCGCAGTCGGCATCTGCGCGGCGGTGCTGTTGGTGGTGAAAACCCTGAACGGATGAGCCTTACTCCGCCAGCAAGGCATCCTGCTCCTGTGCGCACAACGCCAGAAGAAAATCCCAGACCACCCGCAAGCGTACCGACTTGTGCAGTTCGCGGCGGGTGCAGATCCAGTAGCTGCGCTGGATGGTTTCACTGGGCAGCACTCGTACCAGTGCCGGGTCATGCCGGGCCATGTAGTTGGGCAGTACGGCAATGCCCAGTCCGGCACGGGCCGCTTGTTGCTGAGCAATCACGCTGGTGCTGCGAAACGCCACATTGGGCGCCCGGCAGAAACTGTTGAGAAACAGCAGCTCCTGACTGAACAGCAGGTCGTCGACGTAGCCGATCCAACTGTGCTTGGCCAGGTCCTCACGATGATGCAGTGCTGGCGCCTGGGCCAGGTATTCGGGGCTGGCGTACAGCGCCAGGCGGTAGTCGGTGAGCTTGCGGGTGATCAGCAGGTCGGCATTGGGCCGCTCAAGGTGAATGCTGATTTCTGCCTCGCGGTTGAGGATGCTGACAAAACGCGGCACGGCGACCAGTTCCACTTCCAGTCCCGGATAGCGCTCGAACAGGCTGCCCATGCGCGGGGTGAAGAACATGATGCCAATGCCTTCGGTTACGCCCAGGCGGATCTTGCCTAACGGCGTGATGGCCTGGGTGATCTCTTCTTGGGCCAGCAGGGCGACGTTTTCCATCGCTTCGGCATGCTTGAGCAGGGCTTGACCGGAGGGCGTCAGTTCGTAGCCCTGGGCGTGCTGGACGAACAAGGCGGTGCCCAGGCTCTGCTCGATATTGTCGATATGCCGGGCCACGGTGCTGTGGGTCGTGTTGAGGCGCTTGGCCGCTGTCAGCAGGCGCCCGCTACGCTGCAACTCGAGAAAAAACCGCAGATCATTCCAGTCGAACATGCTTTTCCTTGTGAATAAGGTGTTCACGAACGTTGTGTTAAAACGCACAGCACTTGAGTGAAATCTAACGTTTTCATCTCGAAATTAATCAATAACATGGACCAGGACAAGAATAATAATCAGGCGCGAGGTTGCCCATGCCATCAGCCGATCCTGTTTACGACTATGTGGTCGTCGGTGCCGGTCCTGCCGGATGCCTTCTGGCCAATCGTTTGTCTGCCGATCCTGGCTGCCGGGTGTTGTTGCTCGAAGCGGGCGGCAAAGACAACTATCCCTGGATTCATATTCCGGTGGGTTACCTGTATTGCATCGGTAACCCGCGTACCGACTGGTGCTTCAAGACCGAAGCCCAGCCTGGCCTGAAAGGGCGCGCTCTGGGTTATCCACGGGGCAAGGTGCTTGGTGGCTGTTCCTCGATCAACGGCATGATCTATATGCGTGGCCAGGCCGCTGACTATGACCGCTGGGCCGAGCAAGGCAACGCCGGTTGGGCCTGGAAAGACGTGTTGCCGCTGTTCAAGGCCAGTGAAAACCATTTCGGCGGGGCCAGTGATGCGCACGGTAATGCAGGCGAGTGGCGGGTCGAGCAGCAACGTTACTCCTGGCCGATTCTCGATGCCTTCCGCGAAGCGGCTGCACAAAGCGGCATCGATAGCGTGGCCGACTTCAATGGTGGGGATAACCAAGGCTGTGGATACTTTCAGGTCAACCAGCGTTCCGGCGTGCGCTGGAATTCGGCCAAGGCCTTTCTTCGGCCGATACTCAAACGCCCTAACCTGACTGTACTGACCGATGTGCTGGTCGATCAGGTGATTCTCGACGCTGGTCGCGCCTCGGCGGTAAGAGCGCGCTGGCAAGGTAGCTGGCAGAACTTCAGCGCCCGCCGCGAGATCATCCTCTGCGCAGGTTCCGTAGGCTCGCCCGGTATCCTGCAACGATCCGGCATTGGCCCGCGTGGTTTGCTGGAAAGTCTGGGGATAACTGTCCGTCACGAATTGCCGGGGGTTGGCGGCAACCTGCAGGATCACTTGCAACTGCGCCTGATCTACCAGGTCAGCGGTGCGCGCACACTCAACCAGGTCGCCAATAGTGCCTGGGGCAAGCTGGGCATGGGGCTGCGCTATCTGTATGACCGCAGCGGCCCGCTGGCGATGGCGCCGAGTCAGCTGGGCGCGTTTGTCCGCTCCGGACCGGAGCAGGCTTCAGCCAACCTGCAATACCATGTGCAGCCGCTATCGCTTGAGCGCTTCGGTGAACCGCTGCATCGCTTTCCGGCTTTTACCGCTTCTGTGTGCAACCTGCGCCCGGCGAGCCGAGGCCGCATCGACATACGTTCGGCCAACCCGGACGATGCGCCACTGATCGATCCCAACTACCTGAGCGACCCGCAAGACTTGCGTGTTGCCGCCCAGGCCATCCGCATCACCCGCAAGATTGTCCAGGCCCCTGCCCTGGCGGCGTTCAACCCGCGCGAATACCTGCCCGGGCCAGACCTGCAAAGCGAAGAACAACTGCATGAAGCCGCTGGCCAGATCGGCACCACCATTTTCCATCCGGTCGGAACCTGCCGGATGGGCAATGGCCCGCTGGATGTGGTCGACGACCAGTTGCGCGTGCATGGCGTGCCGGGGCTGCGCATCGCCGATGCCTCGATCATGCCGCAGATTGTCTCCGGCAATACCTGCTCACCTACCTTGATGATTGCCGAAAAGGCGGCACAACTGATTACCCGGGGAATGTTATCCACAGCTCGGACCGATGAACAAAGCGCAATACCGACGCCCTGATCAGGGTGCGTAGCAACAACGACGCCGGACGCGGTCTGCCGGCGTCGACAGTGGAACAACAAAAATAATCACTGGGGCCTTGAGGCCGAGGACAGCAACGATGTCGGATTACATTCAGGAGCAGGGCGCCGCTACGGTCAGCAACAGTCGCCGTGAAGAGCGCAAGATCATTTTCGCGTCATCCCTCGGGACAGTCTTCGAGTGGTATGACTTTTTTCTCTATGGGGCACTGGCCGCGGTCATCAGCAAGCAGTTCTTTGCCGGGGTGAACGATACCACTGCCTTTATCTTTGCCTTGATGGCCTTCGCCGCAGGCTTCCTGGTGCGGCCCTTCGGTGCATTGGTGTTCGGGCGCCTGGGGGACATGATCGGCCGCAAGTACACCTTCCTGGTGACCATCGTGCTGATGGGCTTGTCGACCTTCGCGGTCGGCCTGCTGCCGACTTACGCCAGCATTGGTATCGCCGCACCGATCATTCTGGTGATCCTGCGCATGCTTCAAGGCCTGGCCCTGGGCGGTGAGTATGGCGGCGCTGCGACCTATGTGGCTGAACATGCGCCAGCGGGCAAGCGTGGTTTCCATACCGGCTTTATCCAGTCCACAGCGACACTGGGTTTGCTGTTGTCGCTGCTGGTGGTGCTGGGTAGCCGCTACATCAGTGGTGATCAGTTCGAAGTCTGGGGCTGGCGCCTGCCGTTCCTGCTGTCGATCGTACTGCTGGCGATCTCCACCTGGATTCGCATGAGCATGCACGAATCGCCTGCCTTCGTGAAAATGAAGGCCCAGGGTAAAATCAGTAAAGCGCCGATTCGTGAGTCCTTCGGGTCCTGGGCCAACCTCAAGATCGTTCTCACCGCTCTGTTCAGTATCAACGCCGGGCAAGCCGTGACCTTCTACACCGCGCAGTTCTACGTGCTGTTCTTCCTCACCCAGATGCTCAAGATGGACCCGGCCCAGGCCAATACCCTGCTGATTATCAGTGTGGTGATCGGCGCGCCGTTCTTCGTGTTCTTCGGTTGGCTGTCGGACCGCATCGGCCGCAAGCCGATCCTGATGCTCGGCCTGCTGTTGGCCACCCTGCTCTACTTCCCGCTGTTCAAAGCCCTGAGCCATTACGCCAACCCACAGATCGACGCCGCCAGCCGTCAATCGCCGATTGTGGTCATGGCCGACCCGCAAAGCTGTACCTTCCAGTTCGACCCGGTTGGCAAGGCGCGCTTTGACAGTCCGTGCGACAAGGCCAAGACCTTCCTGGTCAAGCAAGGCCTGCCCTACAGCTCTGAATCCGCCGCTGCCGGTAGCGAAGTGGTGGTGACCGTGGGTGACCAGCGCATCAACGGCTTCGATGAGGTGGCGCTGCGGGCTGCTATCGACAAAGCGGGATATCCGGCCAAAGCTGACCCTGCCAGTGTCAACGAAACCATGGTGGTGGTGCTGATCGTGGCGATGATCCTGATCGCGACCATGACCTACGGCCCGCTGGCGGCGGTGATGGTCGAGCTGTTCCCGACCCGGATCCGCTACACCTCGATGTCCCTGCCGTATCATATCGGTAACGGCTGGTTTGGCGGCTTCCTGCCGACGGTGTCGTTCGCCCTGGTGGTGTACACCGGCGACATCTTCTATGGGCTGTGGTACCCGGTGCTGATCACCGGTATCAGCCTGGTGGTCGGGCTGTTCTGCCTGAAAGAAACCCGGGATGTGGACATCGATAAGGTCTGATTTTCACAGGTACAAAAAAACCGGCGTAAGCGCCGGTTTTTTTATGCCGCTGAAAAACTTATGCACGATTTTCAGAAAACAGTCATACAGAGAAATAAGTAAGTAAATTAATCACTTAGCTGATTTTTTAGAGAAAGATCCAAATACTGTACACAAGTTATCCACAGATCGTCAGGCAACGCCCTGAGCGGCGTTCGGGGCTTGTGCAGGCAGTGAACCCATGTCGCGCTGAGCCTGTTCGTTCCAGGCTGCGGCCCGGTCGTTGAGCTCGGCAATAGCGCGAGGGCCAGTACCTTCAGCGTACATCGGCGCACCGATCACCACCTCGATGGTACCGGCGCGTTTGTTCCAACCCTGCTTGGGCCAGAACTTGCCAGCGTTGTGAGCGATCGGCAGAACCGGCAGGCCGGCATTTACCGCCAGGGCGGTGCCGCCGCGGGAGAACTTGCCGATCTGGCCGAACGGCACACGGGTACCTTCCGGGAAGATCAGTACCCAGACGCCATCCTTGAGCAGCTTGTCGCCCTCGCTGGCCACTTGCTTGAGCGCAGCCTTGGGGTTGTCACGGTTAATGGCGATTGGTCGCAGCATGGCCATGGCCCAGCCGAAGAACGGCACGTACAGCAATTCACGCTTGAGCACCTGGCTCAACGGTGAAAAATACGCAGACAGGAAGAAGGTCTCCCAGGTGCTCTGGTGATTGGACAGGATCACACAGGGTTGCTTGGGAATGTTTTCCGCCCCGCTGACCTTGACCTTGATGTTCAGGAAAATCCGCACCAGCACCAGCGCGAAGCGGCACCAGTAGACGTTGATGAAGCGATAACGGGCGCTGAATGGCAGAAACGGCGCGATAAAAAAGCTCAGGGTGCACCACAGCAAGGAGCTGGTACCCAGCAGCAGGTAAAAAAGAAAAATTCTGATCGCCTGCAGGATCGACATAGCGGCATGTACCGTTGCGGGCTTGCCCGCCTAGTAAAAGTGCGCCTGGTTCGCAGACGCCCTATTTGTGGATAAGTTCTCTGGCGATGGCTGCCAGATCATCGAAAATCAATGTTCCTTGTGGAATTCCCTTGCTCAGGGTCTTCTCGCCTTTTCCGGTTTTTACCAGAATCGGTTGAGCATCGACGGTCAATGCGGCTTCCAGGTCACCCTTACTATCACCGACAAACCACAGCCCGGCCAGATCCACCTGGTAATGCGCAGCAATGGTTTTCAGCATGCCCGGCTTGGGCTTTCGACAATCACAGCCTTCGTCCGGGCCATGAGGGCAATAAACGATCAGGCCAACCTCACCACCCTGCTCGGCCACCAGCATGCGCAGGCGCGCATGCATGGCCTCGAGGGTTGCCAGGTCATAGTACCCGCGAGCGATGCCGGACTGGTTGGTGGCGACTGCCACCGTCCAGCCGGCCTGGCTCAACTGCGCGATGGCCTCGATCGAACCGGGGATGGGTAGCCATTCTTCCAGCGACTTGATGTAGGCGTCGGAGTCCTGGTTGATCACTCCGTCACGATCGAGAATCAGCAGCTTCAAGACTTACCCCAGCAGCGAAATGTCGGCCACGCCCAGGAACAGACCGCGCAGGCGGCTGAGCAAGGCATAGCGGTTGGCCCGCACATTAGCGTCTTCGGCGTTGACCATCACCGCCTCGAAGAAGGCGTCGACCGGTTCACGCAGGGCCGCCAGACGCGCCAGCGATTCGCTGTACTGACGCGCAGCAGCCATTGGCTGCACGGCCTGGTCAGCTTGCTGGATCGCCGAGTACAGGGAGAACTCGTTGGCATTGTCAAAGTACTTCGGCTCGACCGTGGTCGCTACCGCGCCTTCGGCCTTGCTCAGCAGGTTCGACACGCGCTTGTTCACCGCGGCCAGGGCAGCGGCTTCAGGCAACTGACGGAAGGCTTGTACGGCCTGTACGCGCTGATCGAAGTCGAGTGCCGAACCCGGCTTCAGTGCCCGTACCGACAGGTAGGTGGCGACGTCGATGCCTTCGTCTTCGTAACGTGCACGCAGACGGTCGAAGACGAATTCCTGTACCTGGTCGGCCAAGCCTGCAGCTTTGACGTTGCTACCGAACTGGGTAACGGCGAAGCTCACGGCTTCGTTCAGGTCCAGGTCCAGCTGCTTCTCGATCAGGATACGCAGCACGCCCAGCGCTGCACGACGCAGGGCATAGGGGTCTTTGCTGCCGGTTGGCAGCATGCCGATACCGAAGATTCCGACCAGGGTGTCGAGCTTGTCGGCGATGGCCACGGCCGCGCCAGTCAGGGTCGATGGCAGTTCGGCACCGGCACCGCGCGGCATGTACTGCTCGTTCAGGGCCAGGGCGACGTCTTCTGGCTCGCCATCGTTGAGGGCGTAGTAGTAGCCGGCAACACCCTGCATTTCAGGGAACTCACCAACCATCTCGGTCGCCAGGTCGCATTTCGACAGCAGGCCGGCACGGGCTGCGCGCTGGGCGTCGCCGCCAATGCGCTGGGCAATGAACGCGGCCAGCTTGGCAACGCGCTCGGCCTTGTTGAAGACGCTACCCAGCTGAGCCTGGAACACCACGTTCTTGAGGCGCTCGTTGAAGCTTTCCAGTGGCTGCTTCTTGTCTTGCTTGAAGAAGAACTCGGCGTCGGTCAGGCGTGGACGCACGACCTTCTCGTTACCTTCGATGATCTGCTTCGGATCGCGGCTTTCGACGTTGGCCACGGTGATGAAGCGCGGCAGCAGCTTGCCGTCGACGTCCAGCAGGCAGAAGTACTTCTGGTTGTCCTGCATGGTGGTGATCAGGGCTTCCTGCGGCACGTCGAGGAAACGCTCCTCGAACGAGCAGACCAGCGGCACCGGCCACTCGACCAGCGCGGTCACTTCATCGAGCAGCGCAGGCGGCACGATGGCGGTGCCTTCCTGCTGCATGGCGAGTTCGGCGGTACGCTTGCTGATCAGCTCGCGACGCTCGGCGAAATCAGCCAGTACGTAGGCTTTGCGCAGGTCTTCCAGGTAGTTCGCCGGGGCCGTGATACGCACGTCTTCCGGGTGATGGAAGCGGTGACCGCGAGAATCACGGCCAGCCGTCTGGGCAAGAATGGTGCAGTCGACGACTTCGTCGCCCAGCAGCATCACCAGCCATTGGGTCGGACGCACGAATTCTTCTTTACGTGCACCCCAACGCATGCGTTTCGGGATCGGCAGGTCGTTCAGCGAGTCTTCGACGATGGTCGGCAGCAGGCTGGCGGTAGCCTTGCCCGGAATGTGCTGGGAGAAGCGCAGCTTGGCGCCGCTCTGGTCGATTTCCGCCAGCTCTACGCCGCACTTCTTGGCAAAGCCCAGGGCTGCCTGGGTCGGGTTGCCTTCGGCGTCGAAGGCGGCCTGACGGGGCGGGCCGTCGACGTTGATGCTGCGGTCCGGCTGCTGGGTGTCCAGTTGACGAATCAGCACGGCCAGACGGCGCGGCGCGGCGTAGACCTGCTTGCCGGTGTAGTTCAGGCCAGCGGCCTGCAGGCCTTTCTCGATACCGGCGAGAAAAGCGTCAGCCAGGGCGCTCAGGGCCTTGGGCGGCAGTTCTTCGGTGCCCAGTTCAACCAGGAAATCTTGAGCACTCATTGTGCAGCCTCCAGCTTGGCCAATGCTTCATCACGCAATTCAGGGGTCGCCATCGGGAAGCCCAGCTTGGCGCGGGCTTGCAGGTAGCTTTGCGCCACGGCGCGGGCCAGGGTACGGACGCGCAGGATGTACTGCTGGCGCGCGGTTACCGAGATGGCACGGCGGGCGTCGAGCAGGTTGAAGGTGTGGGAGGCCTTGAGGACCATTTCGTAGGTCGGCAGCGGCAGCTCCAGTTCGATCAGGCGGTTCGCTTCGCTTTCATAGAAGTCGAACAGTTCGAACAGCTTCTCGACGTTGGCGTGTTCGAAGTTGTAGGTCGACTGCTCAACTTCGTTCTGGTGGAACACGTCGCCGTAGGTCACCTTGCCGAACGGACCGTCGGTCCAGACCAGGTCGTAGACCGAGTCGACGCCCTGCAGGTACATGGCCAGACGTTCCAGGCCATAGGTGATTTCACCGGTAACCGGCATGCACTCGATGCCGCCCACTTGCTGGAAGTAGGTGAACTGAGTGACTTCCATGCCGTTGAGCCAGATCTCCCAGCCCAGGCCCCAGGCGCCGAGGGTCGGCGATTCCCAGTTGTCTTCGACAAAACGGATGTCGTGGACCAGTGGGTCCAGGCCGATGGCCTTCAGCGAGCCCAGGTACAGTTCCTGGAAGTTCGCCGGGTTCGGCTTGAGCACCACCTGGAATTGGTAGTAGTGCTGCAGACGGTTGGGGTTTTCGCCATAGCGACCGTCAGCCGGGCGACGGCTCGGCTGTACGTAGGCGGCGTTCCAGATTTCCGGGCCGACGGCGCGCAGGAACGTGGCGGTATGGAAAGTGCCGGCGCCTACTTCCATATCGTAGGGCTGAAGCACCACACAACCTTGCTCGGCCCAGTAGTTCTGCAGGGCGAGGATCAAGTCTTGGAAGGTACGCACGGCTGGCGTAGGCTGGCTCACGAAATTCACCTGTTTCTAGGGCTGCGAATATAAAGAGCGGGAGTATAACCCGATTCGCCCGAGCCTCTACCCTTGGAGCTTTATGCCACGTTGCTTTTGGTGTACCGACGATCCGCTTTACCAGGCGTATCACGATCAGGAATGGGGAACGCCGCAGCGTGAAGCGGGGCAGTTGTTCGAGATGCTGCTGCTCGAAGGCTTCCAGGCCGGGCTGTCGTGGATCACCGTGTTGAAGAAGCGCGAACGCTACCGCGAGGTGCTGTTCGGCTTCGATCCGCAGCGCCTGGCACAGATGAGCGATGAGGAAATCGAGGAGCGCATGCTCGATCCCGGCATCATCCGCAACCGCCTCAAGCTCAATGCCGCGCGGCGTAATGCCAAAGCCTGGCTGGCGCTGGACAATCCCGGTGAGTGGCTGTGGTCATTTGTCGGAGGCGTGCCGAAAATCAATCATTTCAGCCAGCGCAGCGACGTCCCGGCGGTTACCGATGAAGCCAAGGCGATGAGCAAAGCGCTGCAGAAAGCCGGTTTCACCTTTGTCGGCCCGACCATTTGCTATGCCTTCATGCAGGCTACCGGCATGGTCATGGACCACACCACCGATTGTGATCGCTACGCCGCTCTGCTGCGCTGAGGGGTACAATGGCCGGCTTGCAGAAAGAGGAACCAGCCTGTGGATAAGTTCAAAGGCGCCTTGATGGTCGGGGCGTTGCGGTTGTTTGCCAAGCTCCCTTGGGGCGCGGTACAGCGGGTCGGCGCGGCGATCGGCTGGATCATGTGGAAGGTCCCGAACAGTTCGCGCGAGGTGGTGCGCATCAACCTGGCCAAGTGTTTTCCGGAGATGGACCCGGTAGCGCGTGAGCAACTGGTAGGTCGTACGTTGATGGACATCGGCAAGTCCTTCACCGAAAGCGCCTGCGCCTGGATCTGGCCGGCCCAGCGTTCACTGGACCTGGTGCGCGAAGTCGAAGGCCTGGAAGTGCTACAGGCCGCTCTGGCCTCGGGCAAGGGCGTGGTCGGCATCACCAGCCACCTGGGCAACTGGGAAGTGCTCAACCACTTCTATTGCAACCAGTGCAAACCGATCATTTTCTACCGTCCGCCCAAGCTCAAGGCGGTTGATGACCTGTTGCGCGAACAGCGCGTACAGCTGGGTAACCGCGTGGCGGCTTCCACCAAGGAAGGCATCCTGAGCATCATCAAGGAAGTGCGCAAAGGTGGGCAGGTGGGCATTCCGGCAGATCCGGAGCCGGCCGAGTCGGCGGGGATCTTCGTGCCGTTCTTCGCCACCAAGGCGCTGACCAGCAAGTTTGTGCCGAACATGCTGGCTGGCGGCAAGGCAGTCGGGGTGTTCCTGCATGCCCTGCGCCTGCCGGACGGTTCCGGCTTCAAGGTGATCCTCGAAGCGGCGCCCGAAGCCATGTACAGCACTGACACCGCCGAATCCTGCGCAGCGATGAGTAAAGTCGTCGAGCGTTATGTCGCGGCGTATCCGAGCCAGTACATGTGGAGCATGAAGCGCTTCAAGAAGCGTCCGCCGGGTGAGGCGCGCTGGTATTGAGGGCTCTTGTAGGAGCTGGCTTGCCTGCGATCGGGCGCGCAGCGGCCGCAAAACCTGAGTCCTCGGTTTGCCAGGTGCAACCGGGACTCAGGATTTACGACGGCTTCGCCGCCGATCGCAGGTAAACCAGCTCCTACAGGGCCTTATCCAGCTTCTTTAGAAACACAGTCATCTCTTTCTCGGCCTGCTTGTCGCCATGAGCTTTGGCCGCTTCCAGCCCCTGCTCCCAGGCCAGGCGTGCCGCCGCTTTATCGCCCTGCAACTGATGGGCCTTGCCCAACAGCTTCCACGCCGCCGAATACTTCGGATCGAACTCGACGCAGCGTTGCAGATGCACAGCGGCTTCGGCGCCGTTGCCTTCATCCAGCCAGGCCTTGCCCAGACCGAAGCGCAGCAGGGCATTATCCACACCCTTGGCCAGCATCTTTTCCAGTGATTCACGCATGTTCTGCTCCTTCAGAAGAAGCTCAACCCTACATGGAACAGCTTCTCGACGTCACGGATGTACTTTTTATCCACAACGAAGAGGATCACATGGTCGCCCGCTTCGATCACGGTATCGTCGTGGGCAATCAGCACTTCTTCATCGCGAATGATCGCGCCGATGGTAGTTCCGGGCGGCAGGGCGATATCTTCAATGGCTTTGCCAATGACCTTGCTCGACTTCGAATCACCGTGAGCGATAGCCTCAATGGCCTCCGCTGCACCGCGGCGCAGTGAGTGCACGCTGACGATGTCGCCACGGCGCACGTGGGCGAGCAAGGTGCCGATGGTGGCCAGCTGCGGGCTGATGGCGATATCGATATCGCCACCCTGGACCAGGTCAACGTAGGCCGGGTTGTTGATGATGGTCATCACCTTGCGCGCGCCCAGGCGCTTGGCCAGCAGCGAGGACATGATGTTGGCTTCGTCATCGTTGGTCAGGGCCAGGAAGATGTCAGCTTCGGCGATGTTCTCTTCGAGCATCAGGTCGCGGTCCGAGGCACTGCCTTGCAACACCACGGTGCTGTCCAGGGTATCGGAGAGGTAGCGGCAGCGCGCCGGGTTCATCTCGATGATCTTCACCTGGTAACGGCTTTCGATCGCCTCGGCCAGGCGCTCGCCAATCTGCCCGCCACCGGCGATGACCACGCGCTTGTTGGTTTCATCGATGCGTCGCAGCTCACCCATCACCGCACGGATGTGGGCTTTGGCGGCGATGAAGAACACTTCATCGTCGGCCTCGATCACCGTATCGCCCTGGGGCAGGATCGGCCGGTCACGGCGGAAGATCGCTGCCACGCGGGTATCGACGTTAGGCATGTGTTCGCGGATCTGGCGCAGCTGCTGGCCAACCAGCGGACCGCCGTAGTAGGCCTTGACCGCCACCAGCTGGGCCTTGCCTCCGGCGAAGTCGATTACCTGCAGGGCCCCTGGATGCTCGATCAGGCGCTTGATGTAGTGGGTCACCACCTGCTCGGGGCTGATCAGTACGTCGACGGGAATGGCTTCGTTGTCGAACAGCCCGGCGCGGGTCAGGTAGGCCGACTCACGCACCCGGGCGATCTTGGTCGGAGTGTGGAACAGGGTGTAGGCGACCTGGCAGGCGACCATGTTGGTCTCGTCGCTGTTGGTCACCGCCACCAGCATGTCGGCGTCGTCGGCACCGGCCTGGCGCAGAACGGTAGGGAACGAGGCGCGGCCCTGGACGGTACGGATGTCCAGGCGGTCGCCGAGGTCGCGCAGGCGCTCGCCATCGGTGTCGACCACGGTAATGTCGTTGGCTTCGCTGGCCAGGTGCTCGGCCAGCGTACCGCCGACCTGCCCTGCGCCCAGGATGATGATCTTCATCCGCTCTTCCCTTCTCTTGTTATCCGCGCGCGGCGGCGATTTTGATCAGCTTGGCATAGTAGAAGCCATCGTGTCCGCCTTCCTGGGCCAGCAACTGGCGGCCATGGGGCTGACGCAGGCCGGCCTGGGTCGCCAGGTCCAGCTCGCGGGCACCTGGGGTGCGGGCGAGGAAGGCTTCGATCACTTCGGTGTTTTCCGTCGGCAGGGTCGAACAGGTGGCATACAGCAGGATGCCGCCGACTTCGAGGGTCGGCCACAGGGCGTCGAGCAGTTCACCCTGCAAGGCGGCGAGGGCCGGGATATCGTCAGCCTGACGGGTCATCTTGATATCGGGATGACGGCGAATCACACCGGTGGCCGAGCAAGGTGCATCGAGCAGGATGCGCTGGAAACCCTTGCCGTCCCACCAGCTGGTGGTATCGCGGGCATCACAGGCAATCAACTGGGCATCCAGGCCCAGGCGATCGAGGTTTTCCCGAACCCGGGTCAGGCGCTTGGCTTCGAGGTCGATAGCGACCACAGACTCCAGTTTTGCCTCGGCTTCTAGCAGGTGGCAGGTCTTGCCACCAGGCGCACAGCAGGCGTCGAGCACGCGTTGACCGGGTGCCAGGTCGAGCAGGTCGGCGGCCAGCTGTGCGGCTTCATCCTGAACGCTGATCCAGCCTTGCTCAAATCCAGGCAGGCCGCGCACATCGCAGGCCTGAGCGAGGAGGATGCCATCGACGCTGTAGTGGCAGGCGCTGGCTTCCAGCCCCGCTTCGCGCAACAGGTCCAGGTAGGCATCACGACTGTGATGACGGCGGTTGACCCGCAGGATCATCGGCGGATGAGCGTTGTTGGCGGTGCAAATGGCTTCCCATTGCTCCGGCCAGAAGGCCTTGAGCGACTTCTGCAACCAGCGCGGGTGGGCGGTGCGCACTACCGGGTCACGTTCCAGCTCGGCGAGGATTTCACTGCCCTCGCGTTGCGCACGGCGTAGCACGGCATTGAGCAGGGCCTTGGCCCAGGGCTTTTTCAGCTTGTCGGCGCAGCCTACGGTTTCACCGATCGCCGCATGCGCGGGGACGCGGGTGTAGAGCAATTGATACAGGCCGACCAGCAGCAAGGCTTCGACATCGGCGTCGGCGCTCTTGAACGGCTTTTGCAGCAGCCGCTCGGCCAGGGCCGAGAGCCGTGGCTGCCAGCGCGCGGTACCGAATGCCAGGTCCTGGGTCAGGCCACGGTCACGCACCTCGACCTTGTCCAGTTGCGTCGGCAGCGAACTGTTCAGGGAAGCCTTGCCGCTGAGTACTGCCGCCAGGGCGCGGGCGGCTGCCAGACGTGGATTCATTGACCGAGCACCGTACCGGTGGCGAATTTCTCGCGACGGCTGTTGAACAGGTCGCTGAAGTTCAGTGCCTTGCCACCTGGAAGTTGCAGGCGGGTCAGGCACAGTGCCTGCTCACCACAGGCGACGATCAGGCCGTCTTTGCTGGCGCCGAGAATTTCACCTGGCGTACCGCTGCCTGTGGATAAGCTGGCAGCGAGCACTTTCAGCGCTTCACCGTTGAGGGTGCTGTGGCAGATTGGCCAGGGATTGAAGGCACGGATCAGGCGCTCCAGCTCAACAGCCGGACGGCTCCAGTCCAGGCGTGCTTCGTCTTTGTTCAGCTTGTGTGCATAAGTGGCCAGGCTATCGTCCTGGACTTCACCTTGCAGTGTGCCGGCGGCCAGGCCGGCTACAGCTTCCAGCACGGCTGGCGGGCCCATCTCGGCGAGACGGTCGTGCAAAGTGCCACCGGTGTCAGTGGCGCTGATCGGGGTGCTGACCTTGAGCAGCATCGGGCCGGTATCCAGCCCGGCTTCCATGCGCATCACGGTTACGCCGCTTTCGCTATCGCCGGCTTCGACCGCGCGCTGGATCGGCGCGGCGCCGCGCCAGCGTGGCAGCAGCGAAGCATGGCTGTTGATGCAGCCCAGGCGCGGGATATCCAGCACCGCTTGCGGCAGGATCAGGCCGTAGGCGACCACCACCATCAGGTCCGGCTTCAGGGCCGCCAGTTCAGCTTGGGCTTCGGCATTGCGCAGGGTGGGTGGTTGCAGGACCGGGATGCCGTTATCCACAGCCAGTTGCTTGACGGCACTGGGCATCAGTTTCTGTCCGCGCCCGGCCGGACGGTCCGGTTGGGTGTAGACGGCCACCACTTCATAAGGGCTGTCGATCAAGGCCTTGAGGTGTTCGGCGGCAAACTCTGGGGTGCCTGCAAAGACAATGCGCATGGAGTTCTCGCTTAAAAAGAAAAAGGCTTGCCGGAGCAAGCCTTTGGAAAGAGGAGATCAAGCTTGCTGGCGATGCTGTTTTTCCAGCTTCTTCTTGATCCGGTCACGTTTGAGCGTCGACAGATAATCGACGAACAACTTGCCGTTGAGGTGATCGCATTCGTGCTGGATGCACACCGCCAGCAGGCCTTCGGCGATCAGCTCGTAGGGCTTGCCATCGCGATCCAGCGCCTTGACCTTGACCCGCACCGGGCGGTCGACGTTCTCGTAGAAGCCGGGCACCGACAGGCAGCCTTCCTGGTACTGGTCCATTTCGTCGGTCAGCATCTCGAGCTCGGGGTTGATGAACACCCGTGGCTCGCTGCGATCTTCGCTCAGGTCCATGACCACGATGCGCTTGTGCACGTTGATCTGGGTTGCCGCCAGGCCGATGCCAGGGGCTTCGTACATGGTTTCAAACATGTCATCGATCAATTGGCGAACGCTGTCATCGACTTCGGTCACCGGTTTGGCGATGGTGCGAAGGCGCGGGTCCGGGAATTCGAGGATGTTCAGAATGGCCATAAGCGTATGAGCTGCACTGTGCGATGAATAACAAACATGAGTACACATAATAAAGGGATTCGGCGCATTCGGCACCTGGCAAAGGTCAGCTAAGGTTTCAGGCACCCGCAAGCCTTGCTTCGGCAAGCCTGAAGGACTGCCGCTGAGGGAAATCCTTCAACCGGTTGTCAAAGTATTATCAACAGAGTTATCCACAGCTTGTGCAGGGTGCGATCAACTCGTTCGATCAAGGATGATCGTTATGTCGCACACTGCTTACCGGGACTGTTCACCCGCCGAACTTGAGGCGCGATTGCGTCTGCATCGTTTGCCCGCACTTGGCCCGCAACGCTTTCATTCACTGCTGCAGGCCTTCGGCAGCGCATCGGCAGCGCTCAGTGCCCCGGCCGGTGCCTGGGCTTCGCTGGGGCTTCCCGATGCCAGTGCCCAAGCCCGTCGCAGCACTGACGTGCGCGATGGCGCTGCGGCTGCATTGGCCTGGCTAGAGCGGCGCGACCAGCATTTGCTGATGTGGGACGACCCCGCCTACCCTGCATTACTGGCTGAAATCGATGCCGCGCCGCCCTTGCTGTTCGTGGCTGGCAACCCCGCGTTACTGGAAAAACCACAGCTGGCGATTGTCGGCAGCCGCCGCGCATCGCGCCCGGCGCTCGACACCGCAGCGGCCTTTTCCCGTCACCTTGCCCAAGGTGGATTTGTGATCACCAGCGGTCTGGCGCTGGGGGTCGATGGCGCCGCTCATCAGGCTGCCCTGGACGTCGGCGGGCAGACTGTCGGGGTGCTGGGCACCGGTCTGCAGAAATTTTATCCACAACGCCATCGGGCGCTGGCGGCGGCCATGATCGAACAAGGTAGCGCCGTGGTCTCCGAATTTCCCCTCGATGCCGGGCCGGTGGCGGGCAACTTTCCCCGGCGCAATCGCATCATCAGTGGCCTGTCACTGGGCGTGCTGGTGGTGGAAGCGAGCCTGGCCAGTGGTTCGCTGATCACCGCGCGGCTGGCGGCAGAGCAAGGTCGCGAGGTCTATGCCATTCCCGGGTCGATTCATCATCCTGGCGCCAAGGGTTGTCACCAACTGATTCGTGACGGCGCATTGCTGGTGGAGAGCGTCGATCAGATCATGGACACCCTGCAGGGCTGGCAGCGTCTGCCGCCCATGGCGTCCAGCACAGGGGATGATTCTCGCCACCCACTTGAGGGTCTGCTCCTGGCAGCGCCACACACCAGCGAAGCACTGGCCATCAGCAGCGGCTGGCCGTTGCCCAGGGTACTGGCGGCACTGACCGAACTTGAGGTGGCCGGACGGGTTTGTAATGAAGCTGGGCGTTGGTTTGCCCGGCCTGCCTAAGTACACTGCTGGTTAGCCTTAATGCGGAGTGAGTTCAATGGTGAGCAGTTGGCGTGTGCAACAAGCCGCGCGTGAAATTCGGGCCGGTGCGGTGATTGCCTACCCAACCGAGGCCGTTTGGGGCCTGGGCTGTGACCCGTGGAACGAGGAAGCGGTGGATCGCCTGCTGGCGATCAAGTCGCGCTCGGTCGACAAGGGGGTGATCCTGGTTGCCGACAACATCCGCCAGTTCGACTTTTTATTCGAAGATTTCCCGGAAGTCTGGCTCGACCGCATGGCCAGCACCTGGCCTGGCCCGAACACCTGGCTGGTGCCGCACCAGAATATGTTGCCGCAGTGGATTACCGGCGTGCACGACACCGTAGCCCTGCGGGTCAGCGACCATCCGGTGGTGCGTGAACTGTGTTCTCTGGTCGGGCCGCTGGTATCGACGTCGGCCAACCCTCAGGGGCGTCCTGCAGCGAAGTCACGCTTGCGCGTAGAGCAGTACTTCCGCGGGCAGCTGGACCTGGTCCTGGGTGGTGCACTGGGTGGGCGGCGTAACCCCAGTGTGATCCGTGACCTGGTGACCGGCGAAGTGGTTCGGGCGGGTTGATAAGCCCTATCGCCGGCAAGGCCGGCTCCTACAGATCGGTGTGAACCTGAATCTGTGGGAGCCGGCTTTGCCGGCGATGAATTCACTGCAATCTCAAGGCAACAACACCGTGGACCCCACCGTCCTGCGCGCCGACAGCTCGGTCTGCGCCTTGGCCGCTTCGCTCAGCGGATAACGCTGCTGGATATCCACCGTCAGCTTGCCGCTGGCAATCATCGCAAACAGATCATCGGCCATCGCCTGGGTGTTCTCGGCAGTGTTGGCGTAGCTGGCCAGCGTCGGCCGGGTGACATACAACGAGCCCTTCTGCGCCAGGATGCCGAGGTTTACCCCGCTGACCGCTCCCGAAGCATTGCCGAAGCTGACCATCAGGCCGCGTGGCGCCAGGCAGTCCAGTGAGGTCAGCCAGGTGTCCTGGCCAACGCCGTCATAGACCACCGGGCACTTCTTGCCGTCGGTCAGCTCTAGAACACGCTGCGCGACATCCTCACGGCTGTAATCGATGGTTGCCCAGGCCCCCAGTGCTTTAGCGCGCTCGGCTTTTTCCGCGGAACTGACGGTACCGATCAGTTTGGCGCCCAGCGCCTTGGCCCATTGGCAGGCTAGTGAGCCAACGCCACCGGCAGCGGCGTGGAACAGGATGGTGTCGCCCGGTTGCACGGCGTAGGTCTGCTTGAGCAGGTATTGCACCGTCAGGCCTTTGAGCATGACCGCCGCGGCCTGTTCGAAGCTGATGTTGTCGGGGAGCTTGACCAGATTGGCCTCCGGCAGCACATGCACTTCGCTGTAGGCGCCCAGCGGGCCCCCAGCATAAGCCACGCGGTCGCCGACCTTGAGTCGCGTGACCTGGTCACCGACGGCTTCGATGACCCCGGCACCCTCCGTGCCCAACCCCGAAGGCAACGCTGGAGGTGCGTACAGGCCGCTGCGAAAGTAGGTGTCGATAAAGTTCAGGCCGATGGCCTGGTTGCGCACGCGGACCTGCTGCGGACCGGGTGCGGCAGGTTCGAAATCGACCAGTTGCAGGACCTCCGGGCCCCCATGCTGGCTGAACTGAATACGCTTGGCCATCTGCACTCTCCTGTCGGGTTCGCAAAACCCCTATCGGACGCCTTTGCTTGATCGCCGTCAACTGCGGCCAGCCTGCCGCCGGTGGTATGCTACGCGCCGAATTTGCTCATGCCCGCTTCCAGGTGACCTGATGACTAGCCGCACCGAGGCCGTGAAAGCCTACCTGCTCGACTTGCAAGACCGTATTTGTGCCGCCCTCGAAACCGAAGACGGCGGTGCCCGCTTTGTCGAAGACGCCTGGACGCGTGAAGCAGGCGGTGGTGGACGGACCCGGGTGATCGGTGAAGGCAAGGTCATCGAAAAAGGCGGGGTGAATTTCTCGCATGTCTTCGGCAGCGGCTTGCCGCCTTCGGCCAGCGCCCATCGGCCAGAGTTGGCCGGGCGTGGTTTCGAAGCGCTGGGGGTGTCGCTGGTTATTCACCCGCACAACCCGCACGTGCCGACCTCGCACGCCAACGTGCGTTTCTTCATCGCCGAGAAGGAAGGTGAAGAAGCGGTCTGGTGGTTCGGTGGCGGTTTCGACCTGACGCCCTACTACGGCAACGAAGAAGACTGCCTGCACTGGCACCAGGTGGCCGAGCGCGCCTGTGCGCCGTTCGGTGCCGATGTCTACCCGCGTTACAAGGCCTGGTGCGACCGGTACTTCCACCTCAAGCATCGCGGCGAGCCGCGCGGGATTGGCGGCCTGTTCTTCGATGACCTGAACGAGTGGGACTTCGACACCTGCTTCGCATTCATGCGCGCCATCGGTGATGCCTATGTCGAGGCCTACCTGCCGATCGTCCAGCGTCGCAAAGACCAGCCGTACACTGCCGAACAGCGTGAGTTCCAGGAATACCGTCGCGGCCGTTATGTCGAGTTCAACCTGGTCTACGACCGTGGCACCCTGTTTGGTCTGCAATCGGGTGGTCGTACCGAATCGATCCTGATGTCACTGCCACCGCAAGTGCGTTGGGGGTACGATTGGAAGGCAGCACCCGGCAGCGAAGAAGCGCGCCTGACCGAGTATTTCCTGCAGGATCGTGACTGGCTTGGCGAAGCCAAGGCTAGCCACTGAACCGTTGTGGATAACTTTTCCGGCCCTGCCCGACCTTGACTCAGGAACCGCGTGAATGGACCAGTACGTTGTATTCGGCAATCCGATCGGCCATAGCAAGTCGCCGTTGATCCACCGCCTGTTTGCTGACCAGACCGGTCAGCAGCTGGAATACAGCACGTTGCTCGCGCCGCTGGATGATTTCAGCATGTGTGCCCAAGGGTTCTTCAAGCAGGGCCTGGGTGCCAACGTCACCGTGCCGTTCAAGGAAGAGGCCTATCGCCTGGTCGATAGCCTGACGCCACGGGCGCAGCGCGCTGGCGCGGTGAACACCCTGAGCAAGCTGGCTGATGGCAGCCTGCAGGGCGACAACACCGATGGCGCCGGGCTGGTTCGTGACCTGACAGTCAACGCCGGAGTGCAGCTGACGGGCAAACGCATCCTGCTGCTCGGTGCCGGTGGTGCCGTTCGCGGCGTTCTGGAGCCGTTGCTGGCGCACAACCCCGCCTCCTTGGTGATCGCCAACCGTACTGTGGAAAAAGCCGAGCAGCTGGCGCGTGAGTTCGCCGACCTGGGCCCGGTAGCCGCCAGTGGTTTCAGCTGGCTGCAAGAGCCGGTCGACCTGATCATCAATGCCACCTCCGCCAGCCTTGCCGGTGAGTTGCCGCCGATCTCTGCCAGCCTGATCGAGCCGGGTAAAACCGTGTGCTACGACATGATGTACGGCAAAGAGCCGACGCCCTTCTGCCGCTGGGCCAGCGAATACAAGGCGGCGAAGGTGCTGGACGGTTTGGGTATGCTCGCCGAGCAAGCAGCCGAAGCGTTCTTCATCTGGCGTGGCGTGCGTCCGGATACTGCCCCGGTACTGGACGAACTTCGTCGTCAGCTGGCCCGCGGTTAATCCTCGAAGCGAATCGGGCAGTGCGCTGCCCCTTCCAGCTTATGTAACTCTTCAATCACCTGCGGACGCGCCCGATGCAGCGTCAGGCTGCCGCCTGCACGGCCCAGGCGGCGGGCTTCGCGGTGGAGCATGTCGACGCCGGAAAAGTCGATGAAGTTGATCTGCCGGGCATCGATTACTACATCCGGTCCCTGGCAGCGTTGCAAACGCACCTGCAGGTAGTGGCTGGCGCCAAAGAAGATCGACCCGCCCACCCGCAACACGTCTGAATCACCTTCGCGGGCGTGCTGTACACGCGGCCGCGAGGTGCGTTTCAGGTAGAAAAACAGTGACGCCAGCACGCCGGCGTAGATGGCGGTCTGCAGTTCCAGCAACAAGGTCGCCGCAGCAGTCAGGGCCATGACCAGAAACTCTGAGCGACTGACCCGGAACAGCGCGCGTATCGCCCGATGGTCGATCAACCCCCAGCAGATCAACAAAATACTGCCGGCCATCGCCGGAATCGGAATATGCGCGATCAAGCTCGCGCCGGCCACGGCGAACAGCGCTACCCAGAGTGCTGAGAACACCCCAGCCAGCGGCGAACGGGCACCGGCGTCATAACTCAGCCCGGAACGGGTGAAGGAGCCTGACGACAGGTAACCGGAGAACCAGCTGCCAACCATGTTCGACAGGCCCTGGCCGCGGATCTCCTGGTTGGCGTCAATCAACTGCTCCGAACGTGACGACAGCGAGCGGGCAATCGACAGGCTGGTCACCAACCCCAGCATACCCACCGCCACGGCACTTGGCAGAAGGCGCAGGATCAGCTCGACGTCCAGTAGCGGCAATGGGCTCAGGGGCGGCAACTGGCCGACGAATCCGGGCACCAATTGCACATCAGCGAATACCCCCGGCAGCCACCAGACCAGCAGGCTGGCAATCGCCAGGGCTATCAACAGGCCGGGCCAGCGCGGCCGTAGCAGCTTTAGCGTTATGCCAAGTACCAGGGTGCCCAGCCCAAGTCCCAATGAAGGCCAGTCTACTTCGCCTGAGTGTTCCAGGAGGCTTTCGAGGGTTTTCAGGGCGGTGGCCTGGCTGGGCAGGTCCATCCCCATCAGGCTCGGCAGTTGCCCCAGGGCGATCACTACGGCGGCGCCGAGGGTGAAGCCCAGCACCACCGATTGCGAAACGAAGTTGACCAGCGCGCCGAAGCGCAACAGCCCCAGTAGCCACTGAAACAGTCCGGCCAGGAGCGTGAGCAAGAGGATCAGGGTGATGTAGTCGTCGCTGCCGCTGACTGCCAGGGGGCTGACGCTGGTATAGAGCACAATGGATATCGCCGCCGTCGGCCCGCAGATCAGGTGCCAGGACGAGCCCCACAGGCAGGCAATCAGCACCGGAACGATAGCCGCATACAGGCCGTACTCGGCAGGCAGGCCGGCAATCAATGCGTAGGCAATGGACTGCGGCAATGCCAGGATCGCCCCGCTCAACCCAACCAGCACATCACGCCGCACACTGGCGCGGGTTTGCCGGGGCAGCCAGGTGAGAAACGGCAGTAGACGGTGGCGATCAGGCCAGGCCATGGACATGCTCTATCGCGAGTAAAGGCCGTTAAGGGTGCGGTCTCTTACGTTTGCGTGCAAGCCGCAAAGCGCAAGCGCGTCAGAACACGAAGTTCACATGTTCGCCATGGTGCAGTTTCAGCTCAAGGGTATCGACCATGGCAGCGGCAACCCGGGCCAGGCGCTGTAGCGGCTCGGCAAGACCGGGTTCGAGGGTGCCGTGGGTCTGGCGGAAATGCTCGATGCCCAGACCGGCGACTTGTTGCGGCGAGTTGACCAGAGTCCAGTGCAGCTGGCTGCGTTGTAGCAGGTCGACGATCTGGTCGGCACACGCCCGTTGCTGCTCGCTGTGCCCTTCGCTATTGTCGAGCACGCTGAAATCGCCCACCAGCAACAGCCGGCGTATAGTTGTGCGGGACATCCCGGCAACCAAGGCCCGGCTCATGCGCAGCTGTGTGGCGAAGTCATCGGCAGCCAGTGCCGCCAGCAGGCAGATCACCGCCGAGCCACCGGCGACGCTCTGTTCCGCTTGCGCAGCGGTGTTCAGACCGCCGATCTTGAAGTGCAGGCCCGGGCGTGGCGCCAGGGTGTTGAGGTCTTTGACCACGGCGATCACTTCATGCTGGCGCTTGAGCAGCTCGGCCATCAGGGCGCTGCCCAGGCTGCTCAAACCTCCGATCAGGATCAGTTTGAACACTGGGGTTTCGGCATTTTTCACCAGGTCACTCCCTTTCAGGCGGGTGATCATTTGACCCCTGGATGCCTTGGGGGTTCTTGTGATTCAGGAGTTTTCGTGCAAAGGATCAAGGGGTATCACGCCCACGTTTACTACGACGCCAGCACCATGGAACAGGCGCGGCTGCTCTGTGAAGAGGCTGCCAAGCTGTTTGGGGTGAGTATGGGGCGGATGCATCAGAAACCGGTCGGGCCGCATCCGGACTGGAGCTGCCAGTTGGCCTTCGGGCCTGAAGTGGTGGGGGTAGTGTTGCCCTGGCTGGCGCTGTATCGCCATGGGCTGGTGGTGTTCCTGCATCCGCTGACCGGAGATGATTTGGCGGATCATCGCGATCATGCGATCTGGATGGGGGCAATTCGGCCGCTTGATCTGTCGATCTTCGAATAGCTGGTGGGAGCGGGCTTGCCCCGCGATTGCGGTGCCTCAATCAAATCGCATCGCGGGGCAAGCCCGCTCCCACCAGTGGTGTTAAGCCTTGCGCGCGCCCCGCACACCCTGGGCCAGTGCCGAGCACAGCTCCAGCACATCACCCACAGCCTGATCTGCTGACTTGGCCTGGGCAATCTTGTCGACCAGCGCCGAACCGACCACCACGCCATCAGCCAGTTTGGCAATGGCTGCTGCCTGCTCTGGCGTACGGATACCGAAGCCGACGCTGATCGGCAGGTCGGTATGCCGGCGCAGGCGCTCGATGGCGCTGCTGACCTGCTCACTGGTCGCCGAGCCGGCACCGGTGACACCCGCCACCGAAACGTAATAGACGAAGCCCGAGCTGCGTTCCAGTACGCGCGGCAGGCGCACGTCGTCGGTGGTCGGGGTGGTCAGGCGGATGAAGTCGATGCCGGCAGCCTGGGCCGGGGTCGCCAGCTCAGCGTCATGCTCGGGCGGCAGGTCGACAATGATCAGACCGTCCACACCGGCTTCCTTGGCCTGGGCGACGAAGGCCTCAACGCCAAAGCGGTGGATCGGGTTGTAGTAGCCCATCAGCACGATTGGCGTGGTCTGGTTGTCGACGCGGAATTCGCGGACCATCTGCAAGGTTTTCGCCAGAGTCTGGCCGGCCTCCAGGGCACGCAAGGTCGCCAACTGGATGGACACACCGTCGGCCATCGGATCGGTGAACGGCATACCCAGTTCGATTACGTCGGCGCCAGCGGCTGGCAAGCCTTTGAGAATCGCCAGCGAGGCATCATAGCCAGGGTCGCCGGCAGTGATGAAGGTGACCAGTGCCGAGCGGCCTTCGGCCTTCAGTTCGGCGAAGCGTTGTTCGATCCGGCTCATGCCTGTTTCTCCTGGGCAGCCATATGGCTCATCACGGTTTGCATGTCTTTGTCGCCACGTCCGGACAGGCACACCACCATCAGGTGATCCTTGGGCAGGGTCGGGGCGCGTTTGATCGCTTCGGCCAGGGCGTGGGAGGTTTCCAGGGCCGGAATGATGCCTTCCAGGCGGCAGGTGGTGTGGAACGCAGCCAAGGCTTCTTCGTCGTTGATGCTGACGTACTCGACGCGTTTCACCTCATGCAGGTAGGCGTGTTCAGGGCCGATGCCTGGGTAGTCCAGGCCGGCGGAAATCGAGTGGGCGTCGGTGATCTGGCCATCGGCGTCCTGCAGCAGGTAGGTGCGGTTGCCGTGCAGCACGCCCGGAATACCGCCGGTGAGGCTGGCAGCGTGCTTGTCGGTGTCGACACCATGGCCACCGGCTTCGACACCGATGATTTGCACACTAGTGTCGTCGAGGAAGTCATGGAACAGGCCCATGGCATTGGAGCCGCCGCCAACGCAGGCGATCAGGCTGTCGGGCAGGCGCCCTTCCTTCTCCTGCAACTGGGCGCGGGTTTCCTTGCCGATAATCGACTGGAAGTCGCGCACCATTGCTGGATACGGGTGTGGGCCGGCAACGGTGCCGATCAGGTAGAAGGTGTCATCAACGTTGGTGACCCAGTCGCGCAGGGCCTCGTTCATGGCGTCCTTGAGCGTGCCGGTACCGGAGGTCACCGGCACGATATCGGCGCCGAGCAGCTTCATGCGGAACACGTTGGCCTGTTGGCGTTCGATGTCGGTGGCGCCCATGTAGATTACGCACGGCAGGCCGAATCGGGCAGCGACGGTCGCGGTGGCGACACCGTGCATGCCGGCACCGGTTTCGGCGATCAGGCGCTTTTTGCCCATGCGCTTGGCCAGCAAAACCTGGCCGATACAGTTGTTCACCTTGTGCGCGCCAGTGTGGTTGAGCTCTTCACGTTTAAAGAAGATCTTTGCACCACCGCAGTGTTCGGTCAGCCGTTCGGCGAAGTACAGCGGGTTTGGACGGCCGATGTAGTCGCGCTGGAAGTAGGCCAGTTGCTCAAGAAATTCAGGATCGGCCTTGGCGGCTTCGTACTCGCGGGCAAGGTCGAGCACCAGCGGCATCAGGGTTTCAGCCACGTAGCGGCCGCCGAATGCGCCAAACAGGCCATTGGCATCGGGGCCGGCGCGGAAGTTGGTCTGGGTCATGGGTCGCTCCAGGGCGTAGTGAAGACTGGGAATGGCTTTACTCTACCCACGACACGCTCGGCTGAAAACCGATAAGATTGCTTGAACATGTCAGGAAAACTCACACGTTATGCGCCAGGACCTGCCTCCCCTCAATGCCCTCAGGGCGTTCGAAGCCACTGCCCGGCTGAACAGCGTCAGCCAGGCTGCCGAGCAATTGCACGTTACACATGGTGCCGTGAGCCGGCAATTGAAGGTGCTGGAGGAGCATCTGGGGGTGAGTCTGTTCGCTAAAGACGGACGTGGCATTAAACTCACAGATGCAGGACTGCGCTTACGCGATGCAAGCTTTGACGCCTTTGATCGCTTGCGCAGTGTGTGCGGCGAACTGAGTCAGAGCGGCGCCGACGCGCCTTTTGTACTGGGTTGCTCGGGCAGCTTGCTGGCGCGCTGGTTCATTCCGCGGCTGGGCAGGCTCAAGGCGGATCTGCCTGAGCTGCGCCTGCACTTGTCCGCAGGTGAGGGTGATCTGGATCCGCGTCGTCCGGGCCTGGACGCCCTGCTGGTGTTCGCTGAGCCACCTTGGCCTGTGGATATGCAGGTTTACGTCCTGGCGCAGGAGCACATCGGCCCGGTACTCAGTCCGCATTTTGCCGGGTTCGCCCGCTTGCAGCAGGCGCCGGCTGAAGCCTTGCTGGAAGAAACCCTGCTACAGACCAGTTCCCGGCCCCAGGCGTGGCCGAACTGGGCCAAACAACAGGGTATCAACCCTGAGGCGCTGCATTACGGCCAGGATTTCGAGCATCTGTATTACTTGCTTGAGGCGGCTGTTGCCGGTCTGGGCGTGGCCATTGCCCCGCAACCGCTGGTGGCCGATGACTTGCGTGCCGGGCGCCTGGCTGCGCCCTGGGGCTTTTGCCAGACCCAGGCGGCATTGGCGTTGTGGGTGCCGCGACGCGCCGCAGATGGGCGCGCCGAGCAGCTGGCTCAGTGGTTGCGAGCGGAACTGGCGCGCCAGACCGATTAGTTACCGCGTTTGCACAGCAGGTAAGCCGCGAGCAGGCCCAGCGCCCCTACCGCTACACCGGCGGTTGTCCAGGGGTGTTCCTGGGCGTAGTCGCGAGTGGCCAGGCCAGTTTCGCGGGTCTTGGCTTTCACGTCTTCGTAGGCATCGCTGAGCAGGCTGCGCGAATGCCGCAAGGCGTTTTCGGCATTGCCTTTGAGCGTCCTGAGGGTTTTGCGCGACTCATCCGAGGCGTCATCCTTGAGGCTTTCCAACGATTTGAGCAGGCTTTCGATCTCCGCTTCCATGCTTTGCAGCGACGCTTTACGCAGCGAATGGTTGGCCATGGTGGCTCTCCTTCGAGGTGTGAGTGAGCTGTTCTGGTTCCGACTTCGCCAGGACGAGAAAGTGCAGTCGAACTTTTTCGGGAATTTGCCCCTCGCAGGTAAAACGGTCCGACGCTGCTAGTCTCAAAGTTCACATTGGAAAAGGAGACGGATAATGTCGGACCATCACACCTACAAGAAAATCGAACTTGTCGGCTCGTCGCCCACCAGCATAGAAGACGCCATCAACAATGCCCTGGCCGAAGCTGGCAAAAGCATCAAGCACCTTGAGTGGTTCGAGGTGGTCGACACCCGCGGGCACATCAAGGACAACAAGGCGGCTCACTTTCAGGTAACGCTCAAGGTGGGGTTCCGTATCGTCAATAGCTGAAAGCATGACACTGGCTTGTGCGGGTCAATTGAGTTACACAGTCTAGAGGCGCCCGGACGGGTTCCGGCGCCATCCTCCACTTTGATCTGAACAAGGAAAGCGATCGATGAAGAAGTTGGTAGTGGCACTGGGTTTGATGGCGCTGGCGGGCACTGCGCTTGCCGCGGGCAAACCGTGCGAAGAATTGAAGGGCGAAATAGCTGCCAAGCTTGATGCCAAGGGCGTCAGCGGTTATTCGTTGGAGATCGTCGACAAGGGTGCTGCCGCGAGTGGCAAGGTCGTCGGGACCTGCGAAGGCGGCACCAAGGAAATCGTCTACAAGCGCGGCTGAGCCGGACATACGCTCAACGCAGCGGTGCTTCATCGCTGGCAATGCCAGCTCCCACAGTGTAGGAGCCAGCATTGCTGGCGATGAGGCCCTCAGTTCCCGCGCATGACTTGCGCCAGCAGCTCATAGGACCGAATCCGGTCGGCATGCTCATACAGGTCGCAGGTGAAGATCAGTTCATCTGCCTGAGTCTGCTCCAGCAAGACATCAAGCTTGGCGCGGATCTTCTCGGGTCCGCCGACCATTGCCAATCCCAGGAAGTCGCCTACCGCCTCGCGCTCATGGGGCAACCACAGGCCGTCCATGCTTTCTACCGGAGGCCGTTGCACCAGGCTCTGGCCGCGCATCAGGGCGAGAATCCGCTGATACACCGAAGTCGCCAGGTAACTGGCCTGCTCGTCGGTGTCGGCAGCGACCAGAGGCACCCCCAACATCACATAGGGCTTGTCGAGCACCGCCGAGGGCTGGAAGTGGTTGCGATAGGTGCGGATGGCCTCGTGCATGTAGCGTGGGGCGAAGTGTGAGGCAAAGGCATAAGGCAGGCCGCGCATGCCGGCCAGCTGGGCGCTGAACAGACTGGAACCGAGCAGCCAGATCGGTACTTCGGTGCCGTAGCCGGGCACGGCGATGACTTTTTGATCCGGGGTGCGTGGGCCGAGGTAGCGCACCAGTTCTTCGACATCATCGGGGAAATCGTCGGCGCTGCCGGAGCGTTCACGGCGCAACGCACGCGCGGTCATCTGGTCAGAACCCGGCGCACGTCCCAGCCCAAGGTCAATGCGACCGGGATACAGACTTTCCAGGGTGCCGAACTGCTCGGCAATCACCAGCGGAGCATGGTTGGGCAGCATGACGCCACCGGCGCCGACGCGGATGGTCGAAGTGCCCCCGGCCAGGTAACTGAGCAGTACTGCGGTGGCCGAACTGGCGATGCCGTCCATGTTGTGGTGCTCGGCAACCCAGAAACGGTTGTAGCCGAACTTTTCCACATGCCGGGCCAGGTCCAGCGAGTTGCGCAGAGACTGCGCCGGGCTACCTTCTGCGCGAACCGGTACCAGGTCGAGGGTGGAGAATTTGATATCCGCAAGTCGCTTCATGGGCAGTTAAGCCTCCTGGACAGTCAATTGGCCGGCATTGCGCGATGGCCTTTTTAACTCTGTATGGGCACTTCCTCAAGATTCAATGCCAAGGGCGCAATCGTGCTGAACGTGATCACACAAGGGAGAGGGCAGAACCGGGATACCTGCTTGTGGTCAAATGGGCGTCGGCAGATATTCTGCCGCCACAAGGAGCTGTCCCATGACCCGTGTTGCAATCGCTGTGCTGGCTTCGCTGCTGGCGACCTCTGCGCTGGCTGCGCCGAAGAATTGCGAAGAACTCAAGGCCGAGATCGAAGCGAAGATCCAAGCCAATAATGTGAGTTCCTATACCCTGGAAATCGTCAAGAACGAAGAGGTCCACGACCAGAACATGGTGGTCGGCAGCTGTGAGGGTGGCACCAGGAAAATCATCTACCAGAAGAATGATCGCTAGGCGTCAGGGTACGCAGAAAATATCGTTGGCTTCTTCGGCGACGACCTTGCGCTGCGCGTCGTAGAGATAGGCGCTGGGTTGCATAGCTGGCGCCCGGGCTTCGAGGCGATAACGCTGTCCGGCCTCGAAGTGGTCATAGCGCACTTTGAGGTAGCAGGTGCGCTCCACCGGGTTCATTGAAAAGCCACCGGAATACACTTCGAAATCGAAGCGTACGGTCAGCTCATGCTTGCCCGGCGTGACCTGGAAGAAGCGCCCGTCCTTGAGGCGTTCACCATCCAGGCGGTCAGCCATCAACAGTTTGCCAGGCGTCATGGTGTAGAGGTCGACCCAGGCCTGCTTGTTATCAACAGGTGGCAAGGGGCTGGCGCAGGCCCCCAGGGTACTGAGGGCAATCAGCATCATTGGCTGGCGCATGGCGAACTCCCGCTTGCGAACTACTAAAGTACAAGCATAGCGCCATTCGCCTGCTCAGGTGCGCTGGCAGCCTGCCGGAAGCCCTTTACTGACTACATTGCGTTGCTCGTCATACAGCTTGGCCCACGGACGAAAGCCGATACTGCCGGCTTCGAGCTGATAGCGTTGCCCGGCGTTGAAGTCCTTGAACTTCACATTCAACTGGCAATCGCGCCATAGCGGTTCGCTGACCGGGCCAATATTGCTGGGGGTCACCGGGAACAGGTAGCGCACCGTCAGTTCGTGGCTGCCGGGCGAAACTTCAAAATAGCGATTGTCTGCCCAGGCCCGGTCGTCCACTTCCACGGCATGCAAGGTATCGTCCTGGCCAGACGCGAGGTCGATCCAGGCCTGGTTGGGGTCGGGATGAGGCAACAGCAACCCGGCGCAGCCGGACAGAAGCAGAAGAGCACTGATGACAAGCAGTGTACGCATGGCAAAACTCCAGCCGGGCAGGATAGTCTTGAAGCTGATGAGCTCTTGAGCGGATGACGGGACGCGAATGCTTCGACTATTTCTTTTATTGCGCTCAAGTCATGGGGCACTCGACCATTTTTTTCGCTACTTGGTTCCCTTACTGGCGTTCGGGCTGCTCAACGGTTGTTCCAGCCTCGACTACTACGGGCAGTTGGCCACTGGTCAGTTGCAGCTGTTGCAGGCCCGTAAACCGGTAGCCGAGCTGGTCGCGGACCCCGCCACTGCGCCCAAACTGCGCCAGCACCTGGTGCACGCCGAGCAGGCGCGGGCCTTCGCCAGTGAGCAACTCAAGCTGCCGGACAACCGCAGTTACCGTGTGTATGCCGACATTGGCCGGCCGTTTGTGGTCTGGAACGTGTTTGCCACCCCGGAGTTTTCTCTCGAACCCCAGACCTACTGCTTCCCGATTGCCGGTTGCGTTGCCTATCGCGGTTACTACAGCCAGGGCGCTGCCCGCGGTGCGGCGGCGTTGCAGAAACAGCAGGGGCTGGATGTGTATGTCGGCGGTGTGGAGGCTTATTCGACCCTGGGCTGGTTCGATGACCCGATCCTCAGCTCCATGCTCGGTTGGGGTGACGAGCGTCTGGCCAGCGTGATCTTCCATGAACTGGCACATCAGCGGCTGTATGTGCAGGACGACACGGCCTTCAATGAGTCCTTCGCCACCTTCGTCGAGCAGGAAGGCACCCGTCAGTGGCGTGCTTCCCGTGGCCTGAAGGCGCAAACACAGGACGACAGTCAGCAGCGCGACCAGTTCGTCGCGTTGGTGTTGGCCAGCCGGGAGCGGCTCAAGACACTGTATGCGGCGCCATTGACCGAAGCAGCCAAACGCGCGGGCAAACAGGCTGAATTCGAGCGCTTGCGTCGGGATTACCGGGCACTGCGCGATAGCCAGTGGGGTGGCAAAGGACGCTATGACGCCTGGATCAACGCGCCGATGAACAATGCCAAGCTGCTGCCGTTTGGATTGTATGACCAGTGGGTGCCGGCGTTTGCGGGGTTGTTTACCCAGTCAGGTGGGGATTGGGAGGTGTTTTATGAGCAGGTCGAAACCTTGAGTAGGTTGCCGCTTGAACAGCGGCATCAGGCTTTGAAAAGCATCGCCGGCAAGGCCGGCTCCTACAAGGACAAGTGATCAGCCCTGATGGATGAACTGACCCCAAAAGCTGGACACCAATCCAGCTTTCGGGGTGCAGTTCATGGTGTGGGAGCTGGCTTTGCCAGCGATGAGGCCTTCAGGCGCGTTGAAAGGCCTGGTGCAGTTCGGCCAACGTCGCAAAGTGATAAGCCGGTTGCTCAGCGGCCAATTCCTCATGACTGCCAAATCCATAGCCCACCGCTACCGCCTCAAGGCCATTACTGCGGGCGCCGATCAGATCGTGCTTGCGGTCGCCGATCATCAGGGTCTGCGCCGGGTCCAGCGACTCCACGGCCAGCAGGTGGGCAATCAGCTCGACCTTGTTGGTACGAGTGCCGTCGAGTTCGCTGCCGTAGATCACCTTGAAGTGATGATCGAACTCGAAATGCCGGGCAATCTCACGAGCAAACTCCCAGGGTTTGGACGTGGCGATGTACAGCGTCCGGCCCTGCCCGTTCAGGGTTTCGAGCAGCGGCTGGACGCCCTCGAACACCAGGTTCTCGTACAGCCCGGTGACTTTGAAACGTTCACGGTAGAAGTTCACTGCATCCCAGGCCTTGGCCTCGTCGAAGCCGTAAAACTGCATGAACGCTTGCAGCAGTGGCGGGCCGATGAAGTGTTCCAGGCGCGCCAGGTCCGGTTCATCGATGCCGAGCTTGGCCAGGGCGTACTGGATCGAGCGGGTGATGCCCAGGCGCGGGTCGGTCAGGGTACCGTCGAGGTCGAAGAGGATATTTTGCTGGTGCATGGTTTTCTCGCTAATGGCTGTAGGCAGGTTCACTCAGGCAGGTGGTAGCCTTCGGCCAGGTGCTGGTCTTTGAGTTTCACGTAGTTGCTGGCGCTGTAGGGAAAGAACGCACGTTCCTTTTCGCTCAGGGCGCGGGCCTGTTTGACCGGGCTGCCGACATAGAGAAAGCCGCTTTCCAGGCGCTTGCCCGGTGGCACCAGGCTGCCAGCGCCGATGATCACTTCGTCTTCGACCACCGCACCGTCCATGATGGTGGTGCCCATACCCACCAGGATCCGGTTGCCCAGAGTGCAGCCGTGGAGCATGACTTTGTGACCAATGGTTACTTCATCGCCGATCAGCAGCGGGAAGCCGTCCGGGTTGAACGGCCCGGCATGGGTGATGTGCAGCACGCTGCCATCCTGCACGCTGGTGCGTGCACCGATGCGGATGCGGTGCATATCGCCGCGGATTACCGTCAGCGGCCACACCGAACTGTCCGCGCCAATCTCGACATCGCCCAGCACTACGGCGCTGCGGTCGACGAATGCGCCCTCGCCCAGGCGCGGTGAATGGTTCTGGAAGCTGCGGATGGCCATGATAGGGGTTCTCTTTAGTGTTGATAGGGCTGCGGTCGGCGTCGATTGTAATTAAGATGGTCCGGTGTTTCTTCTGCCAAGGTGTTTAACCGTGAGTGCGAACAACCCGCTACTGCAGTCTTATGACTTGCCGCCCTTCTCGGCAATCCGTGCCGAGCATGTGCAGCCGGCGATTGAACAGATCCTGGCCGACAACCGTACCGCCATTGCCGAAATCCTCAAGACCCAGGGCCAGAACCCAAGCTGGGCCGGTCTGGTGCTGGCCATGGACGAACTCAACGACCGCCTGGGCGCCGCCTGGAGCCCGGTCAGTCACCTCAACGCCGTGTGCAACAGCGCCGAGTTGCGCGAAGCTTACGAGGCCTGCCTGCCGGCATTGAGCGCGTATGCCACCGAACTTGGCCAGAACCGTGAGCTGTTCCAGGCTTACGAAGCGCTGATCGCCAGCCCTGAAGCGGCAGGCTTCGATGTCGCGCAAAAGACTATTCTCGAACACGCCCTGCGCGACTTCCGCCTATCGGGTATCGACCTGCCGGCCGATCAGCAGCAGCGTTACGCGCAAGTGCAGAGCAAGCTCAGCGAGCTGGGCAGCCGTTTCTCCAACCAGCTGCTCGACGCCACTCAAGCCTGGACCAAGCACGTTACCGATGAAGCCGCGCTGGCTGGCCTGACCGATTCGGCCAAGGCGCAGATGGCTGCTGCTGCCCAGGCCAAGGGGCTCGAAGGCTGGTTGATCAGCCTGGAATTCCCCAGCTACTACGCGGTGATGACCTACGCCGAAGACCGCGCGCTGCGCGAAGAGATCTACGCCGCCTACTGCACCCGCGCCTCCGATCAAGGCCCGAATGCCGGCCAGTTCGACAACGGCCCGGTAATGCGCGAGATCCTCGACCTGCGCCAGGAGCTGGCCGAACTGCTCGGTTACGCCAACTTTGCCGAGCTGAGCCTGGCCACCAAAATGGCCGAGTCCAGCGACCAGGTGCTGAGCTTCCTGCGTGACCTGGCCAAGCGCAGCAAGCCGTTTGCCGTCCAGGACCTGGCCCAGCTCAAGGCCTATGCCGCCGAACAGGGCTGCCCGGATCTGCAGAGTTGGGACAGCGGTTTCTACGGCGAAAAACTCCGTGAGCAACGCTACAGCGTTTCCCAGGAAACCCTGCGTGCCTACTTCCCCATCGACAAAGTGCTCTCCGGCCTGTTCGCCATCGTCCAGCGCCTGTATGGCATCGAGATTGCCGAGCTCAAGGACTTCGATACCTGGCACCCGGATGTGCGCCTGTTCGAAATCAAGGAACACGGCCACCACGTCGGCCGCTTCTTCTTCGACCTCTATGCACGTGCCAACAAGCGTGGCGGTGCCTGGATGGACGGCGCGCGCGACCGCCGCCGTACCGAAGCGGGTGTCCTGCAGAGCCCGGTGGCCAACCTGGTGTGCAACTTCACCCCGGCAGCCCCTGGCAAGCCGGCGCTGCTCACTCACGATGAAGTCACTACCCTGTTCCACGAGTTCGGTCATGGCCTGCATCACCTGCTGACCCGCATCGAACATGCCGGCGTTTCCGGGATCAATGGTGTGGCCTGGGATGCCGTGGAGCTGCCAAGCCAGTTCATGGAAAACTGGTGCTGGGAGCCTGAAGGCCTGGCGCTGATCTCCGCTCATTACGAATCCGGCGCTGCCCTGCCTCAGGACCTGCTGGAGAAGATGCTGGCGGCGAAGAACTTCCAGTCCGGGCTGATGATGGTCCGCCAGCTGGAGTTCTCGCTGTTCGACTTCGAACTGCATGCCAGTCATGGCGACGGCCGCAGCGTGCTGGAAGTGCTCGAAGGCATCCGCGATGAGGTTTCGGTCATGCGTCCACCGGCGTACAACCGCTTCCCCAACAGCTTTGCGCATATTTTCGCCGGCGGTTATGCCGCGGGTTACTACAGCTACAAGTGGGCTGAAGTGCTCTCGGCCGATGCGTTCTCGCGTTTCGAGGAAGAAGGCGTGCTCAACGCCGAAACCGGGCGTGCCTTCCGTGAAGCGATCCTGGCGCGCGGCGGTTCCCAGGAGCCGATGCTGCTGTTCGTCGACTTCCGTGGCCGTGAGCCGTCAATCGATGCACTCTTGCGCCATTGTGGCCTGAGTGAGGAAGTGGCGGCATGAGTGATGGGCCTGTGATAACCAAGAAACGCTTTATCGCCGGGGCGGTCTGCCCGGCGTGCAGCGAGCCGGACAAACTGATGATGTGGAGCGAAGACAGCGTTCCACACCGTGAATGTGTGGCTTGCGGGTTCTCCGACACTCTCAACGAACAAGGGTTGTCGGTGCCGAAAGAACTGGGCACCCGGGTCAACAAGATCGAGGTGAAACCGGCCGAAGCCAAGGTGCAGACGGTGCAGTTCTTCCCCAACCCCAAGTTGAAGAAACCGGCCGAGTAAGCTGTTGCGGCGCCTCGATAGCATTATCGAGGCGCCGACCTGCTGTAGTTATCTAGATGAGTTTGAGCTTTTTCAGGCGCTAGGTTGTGGGTCTTGCCCATCTACCCAACGCGTGAGCCATGACCCGTCCCAATCCTCTGCTGCAACCGTTCGACCTGTTCCCCTACGCACAGGTACAGGTAGAAGACCTTCAGCCGGCAATACAACACATCGTCGAAGAAAACCGCACTGCCTTGGCGAGCATTCTCGAGCGCGAAGCTGATACACCGAGCTGGAACGGCTTGGTGCTGGCTGTCGATGCGCTGGATCAGCGGCTGGACGATGCTTTTTACGTAGTGGTGCCGCTGGCCTTTACCAGCGAAGCGTGGGGCACGGCGGTTGATGCCTGTGATGCTGAGCGAAGCGCCTATCGCGCCGAGAAATACCGGTGCGATGCGCTGTTCAACGCCTACAAGCGGCTCGATACTGCCAACCTCTCTGATGAGCAGAAAGCCGTACTGAAGATCATCCTTCGAGATTTTCATCTCGAGGGGGCAAATCTTGCTGTCGCCGACCAAGCACTATTTGCCCGCCAGGTAGCAGCCATTGTTGGCCTGGAGGCGAGTTTCCGCGAAAACATCGGCATGGCATCAGAGCAATGGAGCAGGCACATCACTGATGTCGGTGAGCTGGCAGGCGTGCCGGTTGCCGACCTGGCAATCATGCAGCACAAGGCTCAAGCCAGCGAGCACGGTGGCTGGCTGCTGACGCTGGATGAGACCGCCTGCCAAACCATCCTGCGCTATGCCGAGCGTCGTGAGCTGCGTAAAGAGCTGTACCTGGCGTATGCCACGCGAGCCTCGGATCAGGTGCCGGGGCAATCCCAGTACGACAATGCTCCGGTATTGCAGGCATTGCTGCGGTTACGCCACGAAAAGGCGCAGCTCATGGGTTTCGGCAATTTTGCCGAACTCAGCCTGGAAACCAAGGCGGCGCAATCGACAGCTGAAGTTGAAACGTTCTTGTACACACTGATTGCCCGCGATCGGCCGCGGCTGGAGCGTGAGGCCGATCAGCTGCGTGCCTTTGCCGCGGAGCAGGGCTGTGATGATCTGCAGCCATGGGACTATGAGTTTTACGCGCAGAAGATGCGCCAGCGTGAGAGGGCCGACCCTGATCAAGCCCTGCGTGAGTACTTTTCGTATGAGACGGCGTTGAAAGGTCTGATGGAGCTGACCGGGCAGCTGTATGGCATTTCGATAGAAGCCGTCGAGGCAGAGGTCTGGGACTCGCAAGTACGGGTATTGCAAATTGCCCAAGCGCAGGAAGTCCTGGGCCATATCTACCTCGACACGTTTGCCCGACCAGGAAAGCCGGCCTGGCCCTGGTCATTCGCCATGCGTAATCGACACGTCGATGCCGATGGCGATGTCTCGCGACCTGTGGCGGTGTTGTTTGGCGACTACGCAACCGAAGGGATGCTGTTCGGGCATCTGGACCTGCGCAAACTGTTCCACGAATTCCATCATTGCCTGCATCAGGTATTGATGGCCAATGACCACAGGCGCTTGAACAGTATTCATGAGCTGGGCCACGGCCTGACCGAGTTCGCTGGCAAACTCCTGGAGCAATGGTGCTGGTCGGCTCAGGCCATGCAGTCCATTTCCAGGCACCTGAGCAATGGCGAACGTGCTTCCCGGGTCGACGTACAGCACTGGCTGGAAGCAAGAGAAACCCAGCGCGGGCTGGAGCAGGCTGAGGAACTGAAGCGGGCGCTGCTCGATTTTGAACTGCATCGTCGCCACGGTGATGGGCGCAGCATCGAGCAAGTGGCCGCGGACGTCTATGCCTGTACCCAGGTGCTGCCGTTGGCACGCAATGATCGCTCTGCCAATGGTTTTGATTACATGGTCACTGGCTACGAGGCGGGTTACTACTGCTATCTATGGGCCGAAGAGCACGCCACCGAGGTGTTTGCCTGGTTCAAGGAACATGGCGTTTGCGATCGGCGCCTGGGGCAGGTAATGCGACATGAACTGCTGGCACCGGGGGCCTCGCGATCAATGTCGGCATCCATTCAGGCCTTCCTTGAGCGTGCGCAATCAGTCGTCAGCGCCGACTGACTGCTCAGCGGTAGTGGAAACTGAAATTCACTCCGAGTACTGTATATAGAAACAGTATTCGGGGTTTCCATTGATGTTCCCACCTCAAGGACCGCTACGGGGGCGCGGCACCACCAGCAACCCCCACAACCGCTTCGCCGCCAGTCGCTCAGTGGCCGAAGACGACGGCTGGTACCAGGAAGTGCCCCTGACCCAGGGAACCGAAGTGCGCATCGAAACCGCCAAGAGCATCATCACCCGCAACACCTCCCCCGACCTGCCCTTCGATCGCTCGATCAATCCTTACCGCGGCTGCGAGCATGGTTGTATCTACTGCTATGCGCGGCCTAGTCACGCCTATTGGGACTTGTCTCCGGGGCTGGATTTCGAAACCAAGCTGATCGCCAAGACCAACGCCGCCGAACTGCTTGAACAGCAACTGAGTAAGCCGGGCTATGTCTGTGCACCGATCAACCTGGGCTCCAACACCGACCCTTATCAGCCCATCGAGCGCGAGCAAAAATTGACCCGCCAATTGCTCGAGGTACTGCTTCGCTATCGCCACCCGGTCACCATCGTCACAAAAGGCTCCCTTATCCTGCGTGACCTGGACCTGCTCACTGAACTTGCCCAGCAGCGGTTGGTGGCGGTGATGATCAGCCTGACCACGCTCGACGATGAACTCAAACGCACGCTGGAGCCACGTGCGGCAGCGCCCAAGGCACGATTGCGGGCGATCCGGGTGCTTAGTGAGGCCGGCATTCCGGTGGGGGTGTTGTGCTCGCCGATGATCCCGATGATCAACGACAGCGAACTTGAGCAGTTGCTGGAGGCCGCCAAGGCCAATGGCGCCCTGAGCGCGGCCTACATGATGCTGCGCCTGCCGCTGGAGGTCGCACCATTGTTTGAGCAATGGTTGCAGGATCATTACCCGCAACGTGCCAACCATGTGTTGAGCCTGATCCGCCAGAGCCGCGGCGGCGAGTTGTACGACAGCCGCTTTGGTGCACGGATGCGCGGTGAGGGCGTGTTTGCCGAGTTGTTGGCTCAGCGATTCAGTAAGGCAATGCGTCGTTTCGAGCTGAACCAGCGCGACGGTTATTCGCTTGATTGCAGTGCGTTTTGTCCTCCTGGTGGGCAGATGTCACTGCTCTGATTCTCTTTCGCCGGGTGAGGTAGAAATTCAGCCAACAATGGATGTGATTGTTGGTGCTCGCAATTCATCCAAATGACATGGTTTTTTCGAATCATCAACCCGGTAACATGAACGTAACCTACACCGTCAAAGAGGATGAATCATGCCCGTCAAGGACCCATCCAAGGTAGTTCCGGAAACACCCACCGAGAGCGCCGATGCCGCCCTGAAGCATATCGTCGACGGCTTTCTGCGCTTTCATCACGATGTCTTTCCTGAACAGCAAGAGCTGTTCAAGAAGCTCGCCACCGCGCAAAAGCCTCGTGCAATGTTCATCACCTGTGCCGACTCGCGCATCGTCCCCGAGTTGATCACCCAGAGCTCTCCCGGCGATCTGTTCGTCACCCGCAACGTGGGTAACGTTGTGCCGCCCTACGGGCAGATGAACGGCGGTGTGTCCACGGCCATTGAGTACGCTGTTCTGGCCCTCGGCGTTCACCACATCATAGTGTGTGGACACTCTGATTGCGGCGCCATGCGTGCGGTGCTCAACCCTCAGAGCCTCGAGAAGATGCCGACGGTGAAGGCTTGGCTGCGCCATGCTGAGGTCGCCCGCACGGTGGTCGAGGACAACTGTTCCTGTGGTAGCGAGCACGAAAGCATGCAGGTGCTGACCAAGGAAAACGTCATTGCCCAGTTGCACCACCTGCGCACCCATCCTTCGGTGGCCTCACGCCTGGCGGCCGGTCAACTGTTCATTCATGGCTGGATCTATGACATCGAAACCAGTCAGATCGAGGCTTACGACGCTGCAAGCGATAGTTTCATGCCGCTGACCGCAGGCCAGCCAATCCCTTGTGCAACGCCACGAGGTCGCTACTAAGAATCTCTGTGGGAGCCGGACTTGCCGGCGATGGGGCACGGTTCAGTACCGCCTCTTGCCCGACTATGCCGGGCATCGCCAGCAAGGCTGGCTCCTACAGGACATAGCTACTTTCAAGCCGACTGATCCAGCTCCAGTCCCACACCCAACTGCCGCGACAGGCACGGCCAGCGTTTCCACGCGGCGCCTGTGTCCGGGCTGCTGAGTTTGTCGCGGTATTGCTCGACCGACTCCAGGGCGAAGCTCTCGTCATTGAGCATCTCGTCTACCGAGTGGTGCACGACTTCATCCAGCTGGTTGGCGAATTCTTCGCCGATCAGTTGATGGGCGATCAGATTTGCCACGGTGGTGTCCAACGGGATCAGTGGCTGATTGAAGTGCTTGATGTACAGGTCGTTCACTTCTTCCACCAGGCGATGTGCCAGGTAGGCTTCGTCCAGCAGGCAACCCAGGCCCAGATGGGTGTTGGTGATGGCTGGCGGTTGCAGGAAATACTGCTCGGCGATTTTCAGCACGGGCTTGATCTGCGACTCGATGCCTGCTTCACGGGCGACTTCATTGGCCGCCTCGAGCATTTCTGGAACCTGTTCGATATATGCGCTGACAAAGCGCGCCAACGCTCCTTGGGCGTCGCTTTCCGGCAGCTGGATCGAAGGATGCAGGTGCGGCAGTTGTTTGATCAGTTGTTCTTTCAGTTGGCCGGTTTCGGTCTCATGTTGATGGGCACGGGTGATCTGCTCGCGCAAAGCGGCGATGTTCATGACAACTCCAGGGTAAAGGCGTGACAAACGGAAGACATAAGGTAGCTCGGTTCTGAAAACGTCTAAGACGCATTTGGCATAAACCGGAACCGCTTATAGTCAGAGGTTATATCGAAATGCCATCATTGTGCTCTCACCCCAGATAAACCGCGGCCTGGCGCGCAAACGTTTAACCTTGCTTGTTTGAATGCTGCGATCGCGTTGCGTGGTCGAGGTCGCTGTCTATACTCCGGTTTGAAAGTGATTCGCTGATGAGGCCCGACTGCAGTTCGCAGGGGCTCGGTCGTCGAAGTTCGCAGTCTTGGCCGCCGTACCCTTAGCCGTAGGTC
>JAVXRI010000025.1:0-267 GCA_036643775.1 Pseudomonas sp.
GGCGAACACGCCGGTGAGGATCGCGCCGACGATACCGCCGATGCCGTGCACACCGAAGGCGTCCAGGGAGTCGTCGTAGCCGAGTTTGCGCTTGAGGCTGGTTGCGCAGAAGTAGCAGATCACACCGGCTACCAGACCGATCACCAGAGCGCCCATCGGGCCGACAGTGCCGGCAGCAGGGGTGATGGCGACCAGGCCTGCGACCACACCGGAAGCGATGCCCAGTGCGCTTGGTTTGCCGTGAGTCAGCCATTCGGCGAACATCCA
>JAVXRI010000025.1:277-58675 GCA_036643775.1 Pseudomonas sp.
TGGCCATGCCCGCCGTACCGTTGGCGGCCGCAGCGGAGCCGGCGTTGAAGCCAAACCAGCCGATCCACAGCATGGCCGCGCCCATCAGGGTGTAACCGAGGTTGTGCGGCGCCATCGGCGTGGTCGGGAAGCCTTTGCGCTTGCCCAGCACCAGGCAGGCAACCAGCCCGGCGATACCGGCGTTGATGTGCACCACCGTGCCGCCAGCGAAGTCGAGTACGCCCCAGTCCCACATCAGGCCGCCGTTGCCGCTCCAGACCATGTGGGCAATCGGCGCGTAGACCAGGGTGAACCAGATGGCCATGAAGATCAGCATTGCCGAGAACTTCATACGCTCGGCAAAGGCACCGACGATCAGCGCCGGAGTGATGATCGCGAAGGTCATCTGGAACGTGATGAATACCGCTTCAGGGAACAACGCCGCCGAAGAGGTCAGGCTCGCTGGGGTGACACCGGCGAGGAACGCCTTGGAGAAACCGCCAACGAAGGAATTGAAGTTGACTACACCTTGCTCCATACCGGTGGTATCGAATGCCAGGCTATAGCCGTAAACCACCCACAGGACGCTGATCAGGCCGGTGATCGCAAAGCACTGCATCATCACCGACAGTACGTTCTTGGAACGCACCATACCGCCGTAGAACAGGGCTAGACCCGGAATGGTCATGAACAGCACCAGGGCTGTGGCGGTCAACATCCAGGCGGTGTCGCCGGAGTTGAGTACGGGGGCTGCCTCCTCTGCCAGGGCCAGGCCGGGCATTACGAGGGACAAAAGGGCTCCTAGCCCTGCGAATTGACGCAGAGTCATGTTGTTATCTCCTGGGGCGTTGGGGTTTGGTGAGGCTTTTTTTAGATCGCGTCGGTATCGGTTTCGCCGGTACGGATGCGAATCGCCTGCTCCAGATTGACCACGAAAATTTTCCCGTCACCGATCTTGCCGGTGTTGGCGGCCTTGGTAATCGCTTCGATGACCCGGTCCAGATCCTTGTCGTCGATGGCGACGTCGATCTTCACCTTTGGCAGGAAATCAACCACATACTCAGCACCGCGATACAGCTCGGTGTGGCCCTTCTGCCGACCGAAGCCTTTGACTTCAGTGACAGTAATACCCTGCACGCCGATTTCAGACAGCGACTCGCGCACGTCGTCCAACTTGAACGGCTTGATGATGGCAGTGACTAGCTTCATGAAACTCTCTCCCGAATTGGTGGACTTGCCCCAGGAAAACAAACCCGACTCAAGTCTAAGCGCAGCGCCTGGCTTTGTAACGCGTCGTCGACCGAAACCGCTTGATGCTCCGCCTGCACCTTGCTTCGTCACGGTGACTGCATCAGTGCATGGGTCACCAAGGTCTTAGCAGAAACCTTGCCAGATCCGCTAAATCGTCCAATTACAGGCACTTGCGTCAATCACCAGTCATTGGCCAGTCGCCAGTACCGTTTCTCTGCACAATTACGGTGCACGGCGATTCACCGCGATGCGCAAAAAGCGTGCAGCTCAAGGGCGGCAAAACTGCGTGCTACACTGGCGCCCCTCTTGGATACAGCGGATAGCCGAACATGCTCGCGCCCAAAGCCTTTCTCGATGCCCTGAGCGACCAAGCCTCGCGCCTGTTCAGCGGCGATACCTCGCAACCTCGCGCCGAACTCGAAAGCCAGTTCAAGGCCCTGCTGCAAAGCGGCTTCAGCAAACTGGAACTGGTCAGCCGGGAAGAATTCGACAGTCAGATGGTGGTCCTGGCCCGCACCCGCGCCCGTCTTGAAGCGCTGGAAGCCAAGGTAGCCGAAATGGAAGCGCGCCTGGCACCGCCCACACAAGAGTGACCCAAGGCAGGCCGTTTCGCCTTCGCGGTCCAGGCGCCTGCCAGACCTAGCCGAAAACTGCCACCGTCTGGCGGCCCAGTGCCAACAGTTGGCCGTCCGCAGACCGTAACGCAGCCGAACAGGCGCTGTAGCCGTGCAGCGCATATTCGGTCGTGAGCGCCATCGCACACCATGCATTGGCAGGCTGCGGCGCAAGGGGCTGGACGAGCTCTATGCTCCATGTAAGGGAGCACCCAGGCACCGCACCCTTGCACAGTGAAAGCACCGAAGGAGGCCATGCATCCAGCATGGTGAGCAAATGCGACTCGCTCAACGAAGCCTCCCCGGACTCATCCTTGAAGCGGATCCAGCCCCCCGTCGTTGTGGACGCGCCCCCGGTGAACGGCATTTCTCCCAGGCCCCAGCGAACGTCGAAATGCTGGAGGTAACGAGGTGTGACCCCAGGCAGAAAGGGCAACTGCGTGCACCCTTCGAGGGTAGGCAGCTCAAACTGCGCCTGCCCAGGCAATAACAGTGCAGACTGCCTCTGCGCACCATAGCAAGCATGGATGGATGTGACGGTCTCCTCGCGCTGGATCACGCGACAGTGCAAATGGGTGACGGCGCTTCCCTCACGCAATACCTCCGCTTCGAAAAACAATGGCTGGTCTGTGCTGACCGGCGCCACGAATGCCACCGCCAGCGATCGCAGAACTCGGCCATGGGCTACGTACCCGAGCATTGCTTCGTTTGCCAAGGCAACTACCAGGCCACCAAAAACTGTGCGCCCCTGCGACCATTCCTCGGGGACAACTAATGGGCGATGTTGCAGGTGACTGGCTTCGATCAGGTCACGAAATTTCATACTTGACCACCGTGGTAATAATTAACAGAAGGTATTATCCAGCCTGTTTTTCCGAAGAAAGGAAATCACCACTAACAGAATTGATAGTCGAATTAATAATACATTGATCTTGCCCTGACAATTGGCACCCGCCTCACGCTATCGCCTTGCATTCACCACTAATAGTTTTGCTAGTTAACCTGAGCCCAGGATAGTCAAATAATGGCACCTCTCAAAGGAGGTTCAAATGACTATTGAAATTGGAACACGCAGGACATTGGATGACGCTCGCCTGACACGCATGCACAAACTTCGCGCACACGTATTCAAAGACCGCAAGCGCTGGGATGTATCGATCATTGCGGATATGGAAATTGATGGCTATGACGCGCTGGACCCTTACTATCTCCTGCTTGAGGATGGCGCCAAATCGGAACAGCTGTTCGGCTGCTGGCGAATTCTTCCAACGACCGGACCTTACATGCTCAAGGATACCTTTCCAGAATTACTACATGGCGAGCAAGCACCTCACTCGCACCGTATATGGGAACTGAGCCGCTTCGCCATCCTGCCGCGCGAGAAAAAATCCCATAGCTTATCCACTGACTCGATTCTCGCCATCAAGGCATTGATTGAGTTTGCGCTTGAACAGGGCGTCGAACAATTTGTCACCGTCACCACCTTAGGTGTCGAGAAACTACTCAGGCAAAAAGGCCTGGACATCAGTCGGTTCGGTCCGGCGATACGCATTGGTATCGAAAACGCGATCGCCCTGCGCGTTGAACTGAGCGATATTACCTGCAGCAGCCTTGGCATTCAGGTACGCGAAAAACAAACAAAGCCGATTAGCCTAGACGCTACTCCAGCATTCTCCAACATCGACTATCAGTTCTGATAGTCGAGTACCGCGACGGGTTGACCTGTTGCACCGGCAGCTATCAAATGCCGCATTTGTTCAAGCCACAGTTGCGGCCTAACGACAGCAAGGCTGGCGAATAGTCAGACATCGAGATAGAGGGGTTCAACGCATGGCAAAGCGCATTGTAATCACGGGAATGGGCGCCGTTTCGCCGCTGGGCACGGGTGTCGAGCACAGTTGGAAACGCTTGCTGGCAGGTCAATCCGGTGTCCGTCGAATCGAGCCGCTCGGCGACTTACCCGTGACTATTGCAGGCACCGTTGTGGATCGCAGCATTGATCCCGAAGCTGGGTTCGACGTCGATCAATTCGTGAGCGCCAAAGATGCACGACGCATGGACCGATTCATCATTTTCGCCTTGGCGGCCGCTAGCGAAGCGCTCGATCAGGCTGGCTGGAAGCCTGCCAGCGAAGAAGAAAAGAAACGCACGGCGACGATTATCGCCTCAGGTATTGGCGGACTGAATTTTGTCCGGGACACCGTCAACACTATCAACACCACCGGTGCCCGACGCATCTCTCCCTTCACTGTGCCTGGTTTTCTGGTGAACATGGCTGCTGGCCAGGTTTCGATCAAATATGGTTTCAAAGGGCCTCTGGGCGCGCCTGCCACGGCATGCGCCGCTGGCGTTCAGGCGATCGGTGACGCGGTACGCATGATCCGTAACGGAGAAGCAGATGTGGCGGTCTGCGGCGGTAGCGAGGCCTGCATCAACGAAGTCAGCATCGGCGGATTCGTGGCGGCAAAAGCTATGGCCACCTCCTTTAACGATCAGCCTGAAAAAGCCTCTCGTCCGTTCGATGCGGACCGCGAAGGCTTCATCATTGCCGAAGGTGCCGGTGTACTGGTTATCGAGACCCTGGAACATGCCCTGGCCCGCAACGCTACGCCGCTCGCCGAAATCGTCGGCTACGGCACCAGCGCAGACGCCTACCATGTCACTGCTGCGCCCGAGGATGGCGCTGGAGCCCAGCAATGCATGCGTACCGCGCTGGAGCAGGCGGGGATTGAGCCCGGCATGGTGAGCTACATCAACGCTCATTCAACGTCCACGCCGGTTGGCGACAAGGGTGAACTGGCTGCGATCAAGGCCGTGTTCGGCGCCAGGAAAGTAGCCGTGTCTTCCACAAAATCATCCACCGGCCACCTGCTGGGCGCTGCGGGCGGACTGGCAAGCATCTTTACTGCCAAATCGCTCGCAGACCAGATAGCGCCATTCAATCTCAACTGCCTCAAACCAGACGAGGATGCCGCGGACGTTGACCTAGTGCTCGCAGAGCCACGCCCCATGCCAATGGAGTACGCTCTGTGCAACGGTTTCGGTTTCGGCGGAGTCAACGCCAGCCTGCTGCTCAAGGCCTGGCGAGGTTAACTGCACAATGCACCACGAAACACTCCGCGTGGGCTGCTAAGCCCGCCACCGGCTGCACCGGGGCGTAATCCGCCCTGGTGCGCCTATCCCCGCTTGATCCTTCGCCAACCTGCTCGAACCCTCGTCATTGCATCAGTCCCCTTCTCTGCCTGACTCAGGCGGTCGGCGCACGGCTATCTGTTGTTTTCAATCAGGATGCATTTCAGCGCGAGAAAACCCCGCACTACGGTCATGCTGAAACGTAAGACAACCTGCCAAAAAGATAACTATCAATTCTACTAGTCACCTATAGGCGCGCCGCAAAAAAATAGTTGAACACATCAAATATTGCGGCGAATACGGCTGTATTTAAACAATCACCAACGCACTCGAAAGTCTGACTTTATCAATTCTACTAGTCAACGCCAGTTGCGCTTGACCGCCATTATTAACAGTTGCAAACATGCCCTCCCGCGAACACCGGATGAATGTGAATGAAATATGATCCGCAGGAAAACAACTGTCCATTACCGTACACACCATTTCGTAGCTGTGTAGTGCCGCGCCCAATCGCCTGGATTTCATCCATTGACGATAAGGGCAACGATAACCTTGCGCCTTTCAGTCAATGCGGGATCATTACATTCGACCCCCCCATGGTGATGTTTTCGGCTAACCATTATCCGACCGGACAGCGCAAGGACTCGGCAGTCAATGCAGAGCAAACAGGCTGGTTTGTCTGGAACATGGCCACCGAAGCGCTGAAAGAAGCCGTCAACATCTCGGCAATGATCGTGCCTTCGGACCAGAGTGAATTTGAACTGGCCGGTCTGGAGAAGATCAAGGCGGATCTCTCCGATGTACCCATGGTGAAAGACAGCCCCTGCCAACTGGAATGCCGTTACGTCTCGACCACTGTCGTCAAAGGCAATGGAGAGCTGGGCACGGTCGACGTCATTATCGGCGAAGTGGTGCGTGTCCACATCAACGACAACTACATAACCCCCGAAGGGCGCGTTGATATTGAAAACATCCGCCCGATCGCGCGCATGGGCTACATCGATTACACAGTAATCGATAACACCTTCTCGATGGAGGTTCCCATGACTGATGAGGTTCGCAAGATCATGAATGAAATCATGGCCGGAAGTGCCAATAAACCCGTGACTGCAGGAGCAGAAAAATGAGCATCGAAAACGTGATCAACAACGTCATCGGCGAACTGACCGACTTTGACATCGAGCAGATCAACCCGCAGACCCTGATCAGCGACATTCACCTGGTCAGCCTGGATTACGTGAGCATTCAGGTGGCCCTGAAGAAAGAGCTCGGCATCAGCATCGACGTCAACAAGCTGCCCGCCGCGAACCTCAACACCATGGCTGATCTGTACCAGTTCTGCAACGCCGCACGCGCTTAGTCCTGCCGATCACTCAAACGCATGGACTTTATGTTTGAAAGGAGCTCAACGTGCAAAATAAAAAGCGGGTCGTCGTTACCGGGTTTGGCTCTATCTGTGCCTTGGGCCGCAACACTGATGAAATCTGGGGGGCGATCAAGGACTATCAGTTGGGGTACGCACTCCACCCGATGGCGGATGCCTCTGTAACCGCCAAGTTCTTCGGGAAAATCGACTTTCCCATCGCGCTCAAGGCCGTGCCCAAACGCATCGCAAAAAACTTGCCGCGCTTTGCCAGAATCGGCATGGCCGCCTCCGAGCAGGCGATGCAAATGGCATTCGGTGACAACCCGATCGAGACGATGGATAAACACTATTCGCCGTTCGACAGGGGTGTCATTTTTGGTACTGGTTGGGGAGGCGTCGACTCCACCATCGACAACAATGACATGTATGTCGAAACAGGCCTCGCCTCACCGCTAAGCACCATTTTCTCGATGCACAGTGTGTGGACCGGATCGGCCTCGATGGCCTGGAACATGCGCGGCTACCAGAACACGTTGGTAGCCGCCTGTGCCACTGGCAACATCGCCATTGGCGACGCGTGCGAGCTGATTCGCAACGGCCGCGCGAAATGCATGATAGCGGGTGGCAGCGAAAGTATTACCGGCGCTTACAACGTTTGGTCAGTCGATATTCTCGGAGCCTTGAGCAAGGAGCAACAGGATCCAGCGAAAGCGTGCTGTCCATTCAGCGCGGATCGCAGTGGTTTCGTACTTTCCGAAGGCAGCGCTGTGCTGGTGCTCGAAGATCTGGATGAGGCCCTCAAGCGCGGCGCGACCATTTACGCCGAGATTGGCGGGTATGCCAACTACTCCGATGCCTACGACATCACCGCGCCCGCCGCAGATTTGCTTGGCCGTTCGATGTCGATGCAGATGGCCATCGAGGACGCCGGCCTGGGCGTGGCCGATATCGACTACATCAATGCCCATGGTACCTCGACCCAACTCAACGATCTGAACGAGACCAACACCATCAAGAAGGTCTTTGGTGAACAGGCTCACCGCATTCCCATCTCCAGCACCAAATCGTACACCGGTCACCTGATTGCAGCGGCCGGAGCGATCGAGACCGTTTTCTGCATCAAAACGATCCTGACCGGTATGGCGCCTGCGACCACCAACCTGAACCGTACCGACCCCGAGTGTGACTTGGACTACATCCCCAACACACACCGATATCTGGACCGCGTCGACAATGTCTTGAACATCAACTACGGCTTCGGCGGCGCAAATAGCTGCCTTGTCGTTAGCAGGTACTCGTGACATGCACCGTCAATTCAATGAAGTGGATCTGGAAAACTGGGCGCAGTTTTCCGGTGACCGCAACCCGGTGCACTTCGACACCGACTTTGCTATCGCCAACGGCCATCCAGGACGGATCGTCCACGGCATGCTTGCAATGATGCCGCTGAAGAACCATCTGGCCACCGAAGCCGCGGAGTGCTCCCACCCCAGGGAAATCAAGCTTCACCTGAAACACGCCATACCGCTTCACCAGCAGGTCAGCTACACCGCGGATCCGCCCCAGCGCCTGAAGGTTTCCGCTGAGGGTCGCTCACTGTATAGCGGCAGCGCTAAATCGCGGATCGACCCTGACATCCTGGCGGCTGTTGCACCGCAGAACAAGCGCCCGATTCTTGAGCGCTTCAGTGCCGACGCCCTGCGAGAGAAACAGACCTTGCTGCATAGAACTATCGGAAACGAAGTTCATCCCGCCGTCTTCTGGGATGCAATCCTGTTTTCGATCTACATCGAAGACAACCGCAAGACCGCATTAGCCAGCGACGTACAACGCTTTCTGGCCAGCGAGGGCATTTCCGAGCAACGGCCTTACGTCGTCTATCAGATCTCCCACTCATTGTCGCTGTTGCAGGCGCAATGGGCAGAGGACCCCGAGTTCGAATCAATTTACTACAGCGTCAAAGGCAAGGATCTGGTCCGCGTCAACGACTCCATCTTCGGCTCCGTCGTCTTCATGCTCTACCAACGGGAGCAACCGCTGCTCGCGGTCGAGATGGGGTTGATCGCGAACTTACTCGAGGAACAGGCATGAAACGCGAATGGATTTTCGTAACAGGTGGTTCGCGCGGCATCGGGGCTGAAATCGTGCGCACCGCCAGCCTCGACTACGACGTGGTGTTCACTTACAAATCGAGCCTGGCCGAGGCCGCTCAATTGGTCGAGCAAATCAATAGCCTGCCTGGCAGGCATGCCGAAGCAGTGCATTGCGATGTCTCCGACTCCAGCCAGGTAAACGATGTCACTCAGTTGCTGATTGCCCGCCATGGTGCTCCCTACGCGGTCATCAACAACGCCGGCATCGCTGAAGACATGCTGTTCTCCAGCATCAGTGAAGCGCAGTTGACGCGGATGTTCAGCAACAACGTGTTCCCTGCTTTCTTGGTATCGCGAGGTTTTCTTGGCGCGATGATGGCCGAAGGCAAGGGTTGCCTGCTGACCATCAGCTCGGTCTCCGGAGTGAAAGGGAACGTCGGGCAGACCGCCTATTCAGCGACCAAGGCAGCGCTGATGGGCATGACACGTTCACTGGCGCTGGAAGTGTCGCGATTCAACCTTCGCGTCAACAGCATTGCACCGGGCTTCATCGAAACCGATATGACCAGCCAGCTGCAAGGCGCGTTGCCGGCCATCAAAAAGAGCATTCCGCTCAAGCGCCTGGGCACGCCGGCTGAAGTCGCTTCCCTGGTCTGCTACCTGTTGAGTGACGGCGCTGCCTACATCACAGGCCAGACACTCGTCGTCGATGGCGGCATGAGCTGCTGATCGCACGTCATCATCTTTCCACCTGCCTTATACAGGGAGTATCTGCATGTCCGGAATCAGTACTATCGTCAACTTTGGCTGTCTGTCCGACGAACAACGCTGGGACGCCAAACGTTACCAATGGAACTGGCTGACAGAGTTGGACGATCACGACAGGGAACTGGTCAAACTGCTCGATTGCCTGTCAGACGGCGAGTACTCGGGCCAGGCCTCCGCCACCCAGTTCTACGATCTTCTGCTGGCAGAAGTGCGCAATGGTTACCCCAAGGCGCTGGCAAACGACTGGGGCCAGATCCTGGCCTACGTCAACATCATCGCCTATGAAGAGATGCGTCACGGAATAGCCTTGTCGACGGCTTATCACTATGTCACCACCGGCGACCTGAACTATGTAAACACGCTCTCGACGCGCGAGTACTCCGAGAAGTACATCTGGTGTTTTGAAGATCGCAAATACTGGGATCTGTATAGCTACACCTTTGCCCACCTGTTTGGTGAGGTGGTCAACACCGAGCTGTATCGGGACCTGCGCAGCCAGGTGCATCACCCTGCTCTTCAGGATGTGATCACCAACATCATGAAAGACGAGGCCCGACATACTCAGGCTTGGGCCGCCGTTATCGAGGAACTGGTCAAATCCGATCCGGCCCACCTCGATCGCTCCCTGGCGGTGATTGACACGGGCTTGACCTATCACAACGCGATGGTCCACGAGACCTACTTTGAAGGTCAGAACAAACTCATGCAGTTGTTCATGCCGGCCAAGCGGGGGGAAGGTGCAATTGATCGTATCGTCAGAAAGAAAACGCAGCTCATGGATCAGATCTTCGGTGAGCACAATCCCTATACGATCGAACAGATCCGCGCTCAGCATGTCTCGTTCCTGGTGAAGGGTCTGGGTAAAACAAGGGCTGTCTACAGCGCAAAGGAAGAAGACGGAATCCTGTTTCTGTAACCCAAACCAAGAGAGGGCACTGGCTCGCGCCGGGCGCCCTCTCACCTGGACATACTAGGACGCATCATGAAAATCCGAAGAATACCGTTCGACATCAAACAAGCCATGGCCATTGGTGCGGACTTCGACTTCCGTTGGGCTTATGACGAACAGACCTCGCTGGTTGGACTGGGCTATTCGTTCTACCTGGAATACATCGAGTACTTTTGCAACTTCGTCAGTAAATACGCCAGGCCGTACATCGACGATCAGGCGTTGCTGGGGCACGAGCAGACCTTCCTGACCCAGGAAATGCACCACGCCAAGGCGCACAAGCACTTGAACGCATTCCTGTGCAAGCCTCCTGCTAGCAAGGACGCCTTCCACCCGCGCATCTATCCGTACCTGCAGTCATATCACGAAGCGCACTACAAACCGATCATGCGAGGTATCACCGAAGGAAAGTCCTGCGCCATCAAGGACGCCCTGCTCAAGATTGCCGTGTTTGAGAGCAAGAACTGCATCTCCAGTTTCATCTTTTTCGAACAGCTGTTTTCCAACGCCAACTTCGCACGCACCTGCACACTCTCAGGGAACCTCGGGATTCTGTATCTGCTGGCTTACCACTTTGCCGAAGAGATCGAGCACTGCGATATTGCCGTTGATGTCTATCAGCATATCTTTGAGGAACCGGTGTGGAATGCCGCACGGGTACAGTCGGAAATTGTAAGTGTCCATCATGCTGAGCAGGAGTCGCTCACGGCCGCTCTCTACTGCGCCCAACAACTGGGTGTCGATACCGACGCCGAGCGCCTTAGTGCCTCGCCCTTCATGACCTACACCAAGGCCAGGCAGATCGACCTGATCAATGCAGATTTCGATCTCAATGCCCCCGCCATACTGGAGCTGCGTAAATCTTATGTACGCCAGTGGGATGAAGTTTGGGAGCCGACGCTCAGGCATCAGGTGCTGCAACAAATCGAGGAAAGAGCGCTGGTCTGAGTTTTACCGCGCTCAGAACTCCAGCAAACCGGTTTGCAGCGCTTTGACGATTGCCATCCGCCTTGAACCGACGTTGAACTTGTTCCTTACCTTGGCAAAATGGTAATTGATGTTGGCCTCGGAGCAGCTCAGTATCCGGGCGATCTCCCACGTCGTCTTGCCGAACGCGCTCCACTTGAGCACTTCCAGTTCACGTTGTGTGAGTTCGACGACATGATCGGACTCCTGCTCATCAGCCAGCGACAGAAACGTATCCACGGCGTAATCCCTTATCAGTGCCAATCCTGGGAGAATGCGCGCCAAATGATATTTCAGCTGACGCTGGGGTACCGACTCCAGCCTGACGCTCAACACGCCCACCTGCCCTGCCGCAGTATGCAGCGGCATACTGACGCCCTGCACAAGACCATGCCCCTTCGATTCCTCTCGAAACTTGAGTTGTTGGGCGCTTTTGAAGATGCCATCTTGCCAAACAATGGGGGTTGTTGTGGACAGGCAGTGCGAGACTACCGGATCGATATGGGCGTAATCTCTGGCATCGTACGTCTCTCTCCAGGACCGTGGATAGTCGCTCAATAGTGCCGCCTGTGAGCTGTCGGCATTGTTGTTCGGTTTCAACGCAAACAGCAATCCATCGCAACCCAACGCAGTGGTGTTGACCTTGAGTGCTTCAAACCAATTGCGTTTGCATGCAAGCCCTGACATGGTCAAAAGTTCATCCAGTGAAATCATAAAGCCTTCCTTAGCTGCCACCGTAACGCGGATACCTACAGGATCTACCAACGCGTGTTGGCGCCCCTGTCCCTTATAGCCATCGACCGCTACATATCCGTGACGCATACATTCTGACCGACGATTGGATCCAGAAACAAATCGGCATTCTTGATATTTTCAATGGTCTGACAGAAAACGGCTACAAGCTGATCAAGGCAATCAGCCTCAAGGAATATTCCTCACCTGCCGATAACCGAAGACTTGAGCGCTGCGGCCTCTCCCTTCAGGAAAGCAGGTACCCCATGAAAGTCTGCATCACCCATCGAGAGATCTTCTATCACGTGCTGAACGCCGTCTTCCAAGCGTGCGACAAGCAGCCTGTCATCGCCGAACTCGGTGTGCTGCGGGGAGAAAATGCGCTCAAACTGTACAACGCATTGACGCCGGAAAAGATGGTGCTGATCGACAGCTGGAGCCCGGTGGCGAACTCCCAGTACAGTCCGTTCGATCCGCTGCCGGCATGGCTTGAGCCGGTCGACGCCTATGCCTACTACTACGGTGGTCCGATGCATGATCCGGCGACCTGGGATCGCCTCTACCAGGAATGCCTGAGCAAGTTCCTCGACAAGGACAACGTCACCACCATTCGTGCCGACACCATCGGCGCTATCGAACAGATCAAGCCGAAAACCGGCATCGACAAGTTCGACCTGGTCTACATCGATGCCAACCACCAGTACGAATACATCTTGCGCGACATGATGTATTACCAGGACCTGGTAGCCGACGACGGTTTCATCCTGCTCAACGACTGCTGCCACAGCCTGAACGGCACCAAGCAGAATCTTGGCGTGCTCGAAGCGCTGAGCAGTTTCCTCAAGCGCAGCGACTTCATCCCGCTCGCCATGACCAACACCGATTGGTCCGATGTGATTCTGGTCCGCAAGAACTCGGTCATGGTCCAGCTCGTCGATATGGCGCTGACCAACTCCGACATCCCGTTCGTGGAAATTCCATACCAGCTGATTTCCGCCGCGAAAGTGATCAACGGACAGCAGCGTACAAACGTCAGCTTTGCATAAGCCACCCCTGTGATTCCGGGTCCGGACAGCGGTTGTAGCCCAGGCCGGTAAAACCCGGAATCACTCTTGCCCGCTCCCAGCTTCCTCGCCCCACTATCCTTGCAAAGCCGCAGGACGCGGCCCCGCATCGATCATGGAGCGCTCATGTCCCTCGCCCTTGTCCACAGTCGCGCCCAGGTGGGTGTCTCGGCCCCGGCTGTCAGCGTTGAAGCTCATCTGGCCAACGGTCTGCCGGCGCTGACCCTGGTCGGCTTGCCTGAGGCTACGGTCAAGGAAAGCAAAGACCGGGTGCGCAGCGCGATCCTCAATTCGGGCCTGGAGTTTCCAGCGCGACGTATCACCCTCAACCTCGCTCCAGCAGACTTGCCCAAAGATGGCGGACGCTTCGACCTGGCGATTGCCTTGGGCATACTCGCCGCCAATGGGCAGTTTCCGGTCAGCGCCCTTGGCGAGCTGGAATGCCTTGGCGAACTGGCGCTATCGGGGGCCATTCGCCCGGTGCAAGGCGTGCTGCCTGCCGCCTTGGCGGCCAGGGAGGCCGGGCGGGCATTGGTAGTCCCCCTGGAGAATGCCGAGGAAGCCTGCCTGGCGTCGGGCTTGGTGGTGTATGCAGTCGGGCATCTGCTGGAGTTGGTAGCACACCTCAATGGGCAAACACCGATCACCCCCTACGCTGCCAATGGTTTGCTACTGCAGGTCCGGCCGTATCCCGATCTGAATGAAGTACAGGGCCAGCAAGCCGCCAAACGCGCCCTGCTGGTTGCCGCGGCAGGGGCGCACAACCTGCTGTTCAGTGGCCCACCAGGCACCGGTAAAACCCTGCTTGCCAGCCGCCTGCCCGGCCTGCTGCCGCCGCTGGATGAACGCGAGGCATTGGAAGTGGCAGCGATTCAATCGGTAGCCAGTCATGTGCCGCTCAGCAGTTGGCCACAGCGCCCTTTCAGACACCCCCATCACTCGGCTTCCGGAGCGGCGCTGGTGGGCGGCGGCAGTCGCCCGCAACCCGGCGAGATCACCCTCGCCCATCACGGCGTGCTGTTTCTCGATGAGTTGCCGGAATTCGAACGGCGGGTGCTGGAGGTGCTGCGCGAGCCACTGGAGTCCGGTGAAATCGTCATCGCCCGGGCCAAGGACAAAATCCGCTTTCCCGCACGCTTCCAGCTGGTCGCGGCGATGAATCCCTGCCCCTGTGGATATCTCGGCGACCCCACCGGCCGCTGCCGCTGTGGCAGCGATCAGATCCAGCGTTACCGCAACAAGCTCTCCGGCCCGCTGCTTGACCGCATCGACCTGCACTTGACCGTCGCCCGTGAAGCCACGGCCTTGTGCCCCGTAGGCAGCAATGGCGAAAGCAGCGCCAGCATCGCCGCCCAGGTCGCCGCCGCCCGAGCGATCCAGCACCAGCGCCAGGGCTGTGCCAATGCTTTTCTCGATCTGCCGGGCTTACGCCGGCACTGCGAGTTATCCACAACCGACCAGCAATGGCTGGAAGCCGCCTGTGAACGTCTGATGCTGTCGCTGCGCGCCGCCCATCGACTGTTGAAGGTGGCCCGGACACTGGCCGATCTTGAGCAGGCCAGGGGCATTGCCCGTGCTCATCTTGCCGAAGCATTGCAGTACCGACCGACAACTACCGCATGAGCAATTATTTCAACATTGAAATATATAGCTCCCACTATTTTATTAATACACTCTGCCGATAGCAAGCGCCCTCCATCGACTTGCTTCGCTGATAACGACCACTATAATAGTAAGGAATTCCACAACGCGCGTAGTGCTTGATGATCTACAATTTCCGACTAAAAAACAGCGACCTTGTGGAATTCAATTCCGAGCACTGCAAGATAACCATCAGCAAAATACAGGGTACCCCAGAGGAATTAACCCTGGCACGCGCAGAGTCAAGAATACTCGAACTTCTGCTATTGGAGCCGGGGGCGATCTGTTCGCGCGAGGCCATTCTGGAGTTCGCCTGGGATGACCGCGTCGTCTCGCCAGGCAGCCTCAACCAATCAATATTCATGCTCAGAAACATCCTTGGTGATGGCAAGGATCATGAGATAGTGATCACCGTGCCGCGCCGCGGTTACCGCTTCAATAGCGGTTACGTGGGCCTTCAAGCCAAAACTGCAGAACCGCCGGTAGAGCAGCCATCGCAGGCAAGCATCACGGACACAGTTGCGCCTGCACCGGCGCCTGAAAAGCACCAAGGAATTGGAATGGCAGTCCGTCTGGGTTATCTGGCTGCGGCTGTATTTGCACTCTTTTCCATCTGGCGACTATATAACTGGTACGAACCTGTAAGCGAATTGCATGTTGCGGTCATTAAACAAGGCGAACTTGCAATTTCAGCAGTCGGCAAAAGCGAGCAAGAAGTTAATAAACTCAAAGCGGATGTACTTGCTTTAGCTATGCCCGAAGAAAATATCAAAGGCCAGGTATTTATCAGCCGTAAGGGTTCACGCGTGAACTTATCGTGCATAAGAGCAACAGGGCGCACTTATAACCTTGAGTTCCACCTCCAGGATGAGCAGCTCATCACCATGTTAAAAAAATGCGTAACCGAACAATGAACAACATTCGAACTACATGGCACCACTGGCTGGTTATCGCCGCTATCTTTCTGGCCTGCCTGATAATGCTGGTGGTTACACTGCCCCGCCCCTATATCAACAGCCAGCCTTATCGCTCAGAGGGGCGCAACTTTATCGGACAAGATGTCATGGAGTCCAAAGAGGCACTCACCATCAGTGAACCCAGCGCGGTCATCAGTGTACTTGAACGTCTGGCGGACAAAGAGCGGCACGTTGCCGTCGGTGCCTCACTGGTGGACACCTCGCGCTGGCGGGTAAAAATCAAGATTGAAGATATCCAGGCCAGCAGCCAGACCGAACTGTTCGACGTCAGCCGCCATTCCGATCTGCTGTTTGCTCGCCAGTACTTCAGGCTCGGCTCGATTCTCAGCCTGGTCATCATCCCCACCGAGAGTGATGCCCTGTGTTACTACTTCCTTGAGCTTGACCGGATGAGGTGCATGAACAACTGATAGCCGGCAGCGGCCTATGCCGCCCGCCAGCTTCTACAGGCCATAAATAACAATTTTTGATTCCTGTTTTCCGCACTCGCGGCCCAGAGTGCGCAGACGTCGGTCACCTCAACGTGACGTCAACAGGAACTTCCATGTCTTTTAAAACGCTTTCGCTGTTGTTGCTCTCGCTGAGCTTGTTTGGCTGTTCGATGGCGCCCAGCATCGACACTGCAATAACGCCGGAACAACAACAATCCAACGCGCCACTGCACGTCATCGAACACTATGACGGTACGGTTGCCTGGAAAAAATCAGATGTGCCTATGTCAAAAGACCACGACAAGGCCATCTTCATCAACTTGCCGAAAACCATTTCGTTCGACAGTAGCGATCCGCGCCTTGCCAAGTTCTCTGGTGATGCAGACAAACTTCGCTTGCACTTCCGAACTCAGTTGGAAAAACAACTGACCGCTGCCGGTTATCGATTGGTCGATAAGCCCACTTCCGGGGCGCTGACGCTCCAGGTATCGATTGCCGATATCGAGCGCACGCCGCGTGATCCCAACGTCACCGAATACATCCCCATCGGCATGCTGGTTGGCCTGTCCCTGCACGCCACAGGTGTGCGCGACGAAACCCTTTACCTGTTCTTCAAGAGCGACGTCAGCGACAGCCTGACCGGTGAAATCCTTGGCCAGGCCGTGGACCGTGCCAGTGGCAGGAACATCGGACAAGACCAAGGGCCTGTCGTTGAAGACGTTTATCCGGCCATGGACACCGCTGCGCAGCTGATCCGCGAACGCCTGGACAGAGAGTTCCAGACAAAGCCCGCGGCCTGACCCTCCTCCATCAACCCAACCACATTGGACGAACGATGAAATTCGCAAAACCGCTTGTAGCCGCTCTTTTTGTTTTCACTTCTCTGAATGCCGTGGCAGATGACCGTGGCCTGTATCTGGGCGGTGGCCTGACCCGGGTAGAAACCGACGAGCATCAACTCAGTGACGACGACAACGCCTACAAGGCATTCGTCGGTTACCGACTGAACCCGTACCTGGCACTGGAAGGCGCCTGGGTGGACCTGGGCAAATTCGACGGTGACCACGGTGACTTCGAAGGCCATTCGCTGCAGGCCACCGCTCACCTCGGTTTCCCGATCGGCCAACGCATACGCATGTTCGCCAGCGCCGGGGTCCACGCCTGGGACGCTGACAAGGATGTAGCGGGCGACAGCAGTGACCTGGACATGACGTACGGCCTCGGTGTCGAGGTCGACGTATTCCGTAATATCGGCGTGCGTCTGGAGCAGGAAGTGCTGAAAGTTGGCGATATCGACCTCGACCAGACCAGCGCCAGCGTCTACGTGATGTTCTGACCCCACGCGCCAGTAGTAATTGCCGCCAACCTGCTCTTTACTAGCAACATCCCCGCGTCGTGAGACAGGTATGTTCGCCTTTGCCCAGAGTTACCCGCTGCTGATCGGCATTACCCTGATCGCGCTCGATCTTCTGCTCTGGCAGGTGACTCCGGTCACCCGGCGCCCCTTGCGCATCGGCCTGCGGCTGGGCGTATTCCTGCTGTTCACCTGGGTGCTGATCAGTGCCGGGGTCAGCCCGCTGCAAGCCGCGCCCTGGGTCGAGGATGTACCGCGCCACTTGCTGGCAACCGTGCTGGCGATCGGTTGGTGGCTGTTTGCGGCGCGGACAATTACGGTAGTGTTGGGGGTCGTTCTGGGGTCACGGAGCGGCCATACCGGGCGATTGCTGCAGGATGTGCTGGGTGCGGTGATCTTCCTGGTCGCCATCGTTGCTGCAGCCGCCTATGTCCTGCAACTGCCGGTCAAAGGCCTGCTGGCGACCTCCGGGGTGATGGCCATCGTCATTGGTCTGGCCCTGCAGAGCACGCTCAGCGATGTGTTCTCCGGCATCGTCCTCAACACCACCCGCCCCTACCAGATCGGCGATTCAATCAGCATCGACGGCACCGAAGGCAAGGTGATCGACATCGACTGGCGTGCCACCCGCCTGCTCACCGGTAACGGCAGCATGGCGGTGATTCCCAACTCGGTTGCGGCCAAGGCCAAACTGCTCAACTTCAGTCAGCCCAACGATGTGCACGGCGTTTCCATCAGCGTCGTGGTTCCGGCCAAGGTGCGCCCGCGGCGGGTGCTCGATGCCCTGGAGAAAACCCTGCAGGGCACCCGCTCGCTGCTCACCACACCAGCGCCCAAAGCCACGATCAAGAGCTCGACGCTGGAATCGGTGGAATACGAAGCGAGTGGCTTCGTCAGTTCCATGAGCCAGAAAGTTGAAGTGCGCAACCATATGTTCGACCTCGCCCACCGTCACCTGGAAGCCGCAGGTGTGGTGTGGAACAGCGACACCCTGACGCCGCAAACCTGGAATCGCCAGCGCGCATTGCTTGAAGATGTGCGGATTTTCCGCTCACTGAGCAACGAGGAAAAAGACAGCCTCAGCCAGCGCATGACCGCGGTGGAATACCTGCCTGACCAGGTGATCCTCGGGGTGGGTGACAGCTCGGACTACCTGCTGGTGATCGGTACCGGCGTGGTGTCGGCAGGCATCCGTGATGGCGACAAGCAAATCGAGGCCGGACGCATGGGGCCCGGCGAGGTACTGGGCCTGGAAGGCCTGCTGGAGACGGACGACTCCACTGCCGAGTTCCGCACCCTGACCAGTTGCATCCTCTATCGCATCGACAAGGAAGAAGTGCGCAGTTGCCTGGAACAACGGGGTGAGGTCAAGACGGCGTTGATCAAGCTGCAACGCATCCGCCAGCAAACCCGCCAGTCACTGCTGGAACAGAAACCGGCAGCCATCAAGAAAGGCGGCTTTCTCAGCTGGCTGCACAAGTAGCGGTCAGAGCACCACGCGCAGACATTGCCCGGCGTGATACAGCGAGAATCCGGTTTCGTAGAAGCCGGCACGCAGCGCTGGTGCCAATACAGGTTTCATTGCCGAGAACGGGATGGGCAGGACATCCGGAGTGTCGTGCAACAGGAACTGAGCGAACGCCTTGCCGATTACAGTACCGGTAGTGTTGCCGCGGCCGTTGTAACCGGTGACGGCTACCAGACCCGGTGCGGGTTCAAACAGGCGCATCAGGTGATCAGGGGTGAAGTCGATGCAGCCGGTCCAGTGCATTTCCCACTCGACCTTCCCCAACTGCGGGAAGTAGTGGTTCTGAATACGGTCGGCCCAGCTGCGGATGAACCAGCCTGGCTTGTTATCGACCCGGCCCATGCTGCCGAGCAATAGCCGGCCTTCGTCGTCACGACGGATACTGCTCAGCACTGTGCGGGTATCCCAGGAACCCTGACCATGGCGCAGCACACTGTCGGCGGCTTCGCCCTGCAGTGGCACCGACGCGACCTGGTAGTAGTAACCGCGGAAGAACTGCTTCTGCAGGGTGGTCCAGTCGCCTTCAGTGTACGCGCCGGTGGAGATCACTACCTTGTCGGCACTGACCGAGCCATTACCGGTTTTCACCCGCCAGCCACGGTCTTCACGTTCCAGGCCTTCGACCGCTGACTGCTGGAAGATCTGCCCACCCAGGCGGGTGACCGCTGCGGCCAGGCCTTGGGTGTAGGCCATGGGGTTGATGGTGCCGGCGCGGCGATCAAGCAGCGCGGCGGAAATCTTGTCGGTACCGCAATATTCCTCGCAACGTGCACCGGTCAGCAGCTCGACGTCGGCGCCGCGACGGCTCCACTGCTCATGACGCGCTTCGAGGTCGGCAATGCCCGTGGCGTTATGGGCCATGTGCAGGGTACCGGTGTTGTGTGCCTGGCAGTCGATGCCCAGGCGCTTGATGGTGGCGAAGACTTCGGCCGGCGCTTCACCCAGCACCTTGTTCAGGCGGCTGCCTTGCTGTTGGCCGAGGGTTGCTTCGACATCGTCGGGACGAATCCAGGTACCGGCGTTGACCAGACCGACGTTGCGCCCGGAGCCGCCGTGGCCGATTTTCCAGGCCTCCAGCAGGACGACCGATTTGCCCGCTTCCAGCAGGTGAAGTGCGGCGCTGAGCCCGGTAATGCCGCCGCCAATGACGCAGACGTCGGCCTTGAGTTCGGTTGCCAGTTTATCGACCGGCGTAGCGAGCCTGGTTACGTGTTCCCACAGACATTGTTGACGCAGCTCTGGCATGGCCGGCTTCCTTCATTGTTCTTGTTATTCGCTGTAGGAGCGGATTCATCCGCGATGGGGCGCAGCGCGGCCCCAAAAATCGGGACTGCTACGCAGTCCATCGCGGCGGTCCGGCGTCCCGGTAAATCCGCTCCTACCCCGCGATTACCAAACTCAGTCGAACACAATCCCCTGAGCCAACGGCAGCTCACGCGAATAGTTCACCGTGTTGGTCTGCCGACGCATGTAGGCTTTCCACGAATCGGAACCCGACTCACGGCCGCCGCCGGTTTCTTTCTCGCCACCGAAAGCACCACCAATTTCTGCACCGCTGGTGCCGATGTTGACGTTGGCAATACCGCAGTCACTGCCCGACGCACTCTGGAAGCGCTCGGCTTCACGCAGGTCAGTGGTGAAGATGCACGAAGACAGACCTTGTGGCACTTCGTTGTTCAGGCGCAAGGCCTCTTCGAAGTCGTCATAGGCCAGCACGTAGAGAATCGGTGCGAAGGTCTCGTGACGCACCACGGCGCTCTGGGCCGGCATCTCGGCAATGGCCGGGGTCACGTAGTAAGCGTTCGGGTATTGCTCCTGCAGCTGGCGTTCACCGCCAAACACCTGACCGCCTTCGTCGCGGGCACGGGCCAGGGCGTCCTGCATGGCGCTGAAGGAGAGCTTGTCGATCAGCGGACCGACCAGATTGTCTTTGCGTGGATCACCGATACGCACCTTGGCGTAAGCGGCTTTGACCCGCGCCACCACCTCGTCCTTGATCGAGCGGTGCACGATCAGGCGGCGCAAGGTGGTGCAACGCTGACCGGCTGTACCGACGGCGCTGAACAGGATGCCACGCACGGCCAGGTCCAGATCGGCACTAGGCGCCAGGATCATGGCGTTGTTGCCACCGAGTTCGAGGATGCTGCGACCAAAGCGTGCGGCAACCCGAGGACCGACTTCGCGGCCCATGCGGGTGCTGCCGGTAGCGCTGACCAGCGGCACGCGCGGGTCGTCGACCAGGGCCTCACCGGCTTCGCGATCACCGATGATCAGCTGGCTCAAGCCTTCCGGTGCATCACCAAAGGCTTTCAGGGCTTTCTCGAACAGCGCCTGGCAGGCCAGTGCGGTCAGCGGCGTCTTCTCCGACGGCTTCCAGACCACGGCGTTGCCGCAGACCAGCGCCAGCGAGGTGTTCCAGGCCCAGACCGCGACCGGGAAGTTGAAGGCGCTGATGACCCCAACCACACCCAGCGGATGCCAGGTTTCACGCATGTGGTGGCCAGGACGCTCGGAGGCGATGGTCAGGCCGTACAACTGGCGCGACAGGCCAACGGCGAAGTCGCAGATGTCGATCATTTCCTGCACTTCACCCAGGCCTTCCTGGGTGATCTTGCCGGCTTCGATCGAGACCAGCTCGCCCAGGTCGGCCTTGTGCTCACGCAGTACTTCGCCGAACAGGCGCACCAGTTCGCCGCGGCGCGGGGCCGGCACAGTGCGCCAGGCCTGGAAGGCTTGCTCGGCCTTGTCGATCTTGGCTACGACCTGGGCTTTGCTTTCCAGGTGCACCGAGGCAATCGCGCTGCCATCGATAGGGGTGTGAACGGGATGGTTGCCGTGGGTGTAGGCACTGGCCGGGACACCAAGGCGGTCAAGCAGTCCATCAACCATTTTCTTCTCCTGCATGCGATGAGTGGTTGAATTAGTGATCCGGATCAGTATTAATCCGATCACTCTGGCGCAACAAACGACCTTTATTCTGCATATCATTCCGCCAGGTAATGATCTACCCGCATAGAGACCGCTATGTCCAAACGTCTGGTGCCATCGATGGCCGCCCTGCAGTGTTTCGAGGCTGCCGCCCGGCACCTGAGCTTCACCCGCGCTGCCGAAGAACTGCACCTGACCCAGAGCGCGGTGAGCAAACAGGTCGCGCAACTTGAGGAGATGCTGCGTCATCACCTGTTCTTGCGCATCCGTCGCCGCCTGCAACTGACACCAGCAGGCGCGCTTTACCTGGCCGAGGTCAACAAGATCCTCACCCAGGTCGACATGTCCAGCCGCTATATCCTCTCTTATGGCGAGCAAACCGAAGTATTGAAGGTAGCCACTCAACCGAGTTTTGGCGTGCGCTGGTTGATTCCGCACCTCAAAGGCTTCGGCAAGCGCCACCCGAACATCCACCTGGATATCCGCAATGAGATGGAGCCCTTCGCCTTGTTGCAGGGCAAGGCCGACGTGGTGTTCTTCTTTGGTCAGGGCACCTGGCCCGGGGCGACCTGCGTAGAGCTGTTCGGTGAAGAGGTGGTGCCGGTCTGCGCGCCGGAACTGTTGCAAGGGCGCACGCTGAAAGACGCCAGCGAACTCTCCGAACTGGTGCTACTGCAAAGCACTTCGCGGCCGGAGGCCTGGCACGAGTGGTTCCTTGAACAAGGTTTGCATTCGGCTCACAGCTATCACGGGCCACGCTTCGACACCTTCTATATGAGCCTGAGCGCTGCCCAGTCCGGTTGTGGTGTAGCCCTGGTGCCACGCTACCTGGTGGCTCAGGAGCTGGCCGAAGGCAAATTGATCGTGCCCTGGCAGCACAGCATGCGCAGCAACGGCTCACATTTTCTGGCCTTTGCCGAACACGCGGCGGAAGTGCCGAAAGTGCGTGCACTGGTCGACTGGGTCGCCGCCGAACTGGCACCCAAGGATCAAGAAATAACGGAATGACTGATCGACTTTTTTTCGCTTGCGGGAGCAGTGCATTCCTCGCTTTCATGTAGGGGTGCCCACTTCACCAGGAAGCTTTCGATGCCCGCTCAAGATTTCGTCAGCCCGGACAGCATTCGCGCGCAGTTCTCGGCCGCCATGTCGCTCATGTACAAACAGGAAGTGCCGCTGTACGGCACCCTGCTGTCGCTGGTGAGCGAGATCAACCAGCAGGTCATGGCCGAACAGCCCGAAGTAGCTCAGGCCCTGCGCTGGACCGGCGAGATCGAGCGCCTGGACCAGGAGCGTCACGGCGCCATCCGCGTCGGCAGTGCCGAAGAACTGGCAACCATTGCCCGCCTGTTCGCGGTAATGGGCATGCAGCCAGTGGGTTACTACGACCTCAGCTCGGCTGGCGTACCGGTGCATTCCACTGCGTTCCGTGCCGTTCACGAACAATCACTGCACATCAGCCCGTTCCGGGTTTTCACCTCGCTATTGCGCCTGGAACTGATCGACAACCCGGCCTTGCGCGAGCTGTCACGACAGATCCTCGCCAAGCGGCAGATCTTCACCCCACGCGCGCTGGAGCTGATTCAGCAGTTCGAAGGTGATGGCGGTCTGAATGCCGACGATGCCAGCACCTTTGTCGACGAGGCACTGCACACCTTCCGCTGGCACCACGACGCCACGGTGACTGCCGAACAGTATCAACAGCTGCATGACCAACACCGCCTGATCGCCGATGTGGTGGCCTTCAAGGGCCCGCACATCAACCACCTGACTCCGCGCACCCTGGATATCGATGCGATCCAGTCGGGCATGCCGGCCAAGGGCATTCCACCCAAGGCCGTGATTGAAGGCCCGCCACCGCGTCGCTACCCGATTCTGCTGCGCCAGACCAGCTTCAAGGCCTTGCAGGAAAAGGTCGCCTTCAGTGACCAGCAAGGCGCTGCGGGCGGCAGTCACACGGCACGCTTCGGCGAAATCGAACAGCGTGGCGCAGCGCTGACGCCGAAGGGGCGCCAGCTGTATGACCAACTGCTTGATGCCGCCCGCGAGGCGCTGGGCGGAGTGCCGGCAGAAGCCAATGCTGAACGCTACATGAACCTGCTCAAGGACAGTTTCCAGGCATTCCCGGACGACCTCGCGCAGATGCGTGAGCAGGGCTTGGCGTATTTCCGTTACTTCCCGACCGAGCGTGGGCTGGCGGCACGTGGCGACGCAGGCCGCCCGACTTCGCTGGATGGCCTGATCGACGCCGGCCATGTGCATTTCGAGGCCCTGGTGTATGAAGACTTCCTGCCGGTGAGCGCGGCGGGGATCTTCCAGTCCAACCTCGGGGATGATGCACAGAGCGAATATGGCAGTAACGCCAATCGCGATGCCTTTGAACAGGCGCTGGGCACGTCGGTGCAAGATGAGCTGGAGCTGTATGCGCAGAGTCAGCAGCGATCGTTGCAAGCGTGTGCCAAGGCGCTGGATCTGACCGGGCTGTGAGACCCAGGGGCCGCGTTGCGGCCCATCGCCGGCAAGGCCAGCTCCTACAGATCGGTGGGGGAGCCGGCCTTGCCGGCGATGGACTGCGCAGCAGTCCCCAGGATTTCCACTTTCGGCAGGTCCATCGCATCCGCCTCCCCCTGTAGAAAATCACTCAAGCGCCGCAGCCGCTCACCACCCGGGCGGGTTTTCGGCCACACCAGGTAATAGTCCAGCCCACTGGCCACCGCGGTCGGCCACGGCAGGCTCAAACGCCCCTGGGCCACATCTTCAGCCACCATCAGCAAATCGCCCATGGACACACCGTAACCCCGCGCGGCTGCGATCATGCCCAGCTCCAGGGTATCGAACACCTGTCCGCCCTTGAGTGAGACCTTGTCCGTCAGCCCCATGCGCGCCAGCCAGCTGCGCCAGTCTCGCTTGTCAGGTGTCGGGTGCAACAGTTCGATGCCAGCCAGGCGCTTGGCGTCCCAAGGGCCCTCGGCTAGCAGGTCCGGGGCGCCGACCGGGATCAGCAGTTCGGAAAACAGCCGCGACACTTCCCAGTCAGGCGGAAAGCGCCCATCGCCAAGCAACACCGCGCAGTCAAAGGGCTCATGATTGAAATCGACATGATCGACATCCATCCAGGCGCTGGTCAGCTGCACTTCATTGCCTGGCTGCAGATGACGGAAGCGACTGAGCCGCGCCAGCAACCAGCGCATGGTCAGTGTCGAAGGCGCCTTCATGCGCAGGATGTCGTCCTCGCTGCGCAGCGTGTTGCAGGCGCGCTCCAGCGCGGCAAAGCCTTCACGCACGCCGGGCAGCAACAGCCGGGCCGCTTCGCTCAGCTGCAAACTGCGCCCGTTGCGCACGAACAGGCGACAGGCGAAATGCTCTTCCAGCGTGCGGATATGGCGGCTGACAGCGCTCTGGGTGATCGATAACTCATCCCCGGCACGGGTGAAAGAGCTGTGCCGGGCAGCCGCTTCAAAGGCACGCAAGGCATATAACGGCGGTAAACGACGGGACATGGACGAGTCCTCCGCAGGGGCTCAGGACAATGCACAGCATCATACTGACATGAGTTTTAATCATGCCACTGATCGTTTTTATCCTTTTGCGATTAACCGCATAAAAGATGAGAATTTCACGCTTCCCATAGCAGTGTCAGAAAAGGACGATTCAATGCAGGCCGCACCCACTCATGAACTCAAGGCCCTGTTGCGCCTGGCCGGTCCGCTGATCGCCTCGCAGCTGGCCCACATGCTGATGGTGCTGACCGACACCCTGATGATGGCCCGCATCAGCCCCCAAGCCCTGGCCGGTGGTGGCCTGGGTGCGGCCAGCTATTCGTTCGTGTCGATTTTCTGCCTGGGGGTAATCGCCGCAGTCGGCACCCTGGTAGCCATTCGCAAAGGTGCCGGCGATATCGCCGGCGCCACCCGCCTGACCCAGGCCGGGCTCTGGCTGGCCTGGGTCATGGCCCTGGTGGCGGCACTGGCACTGTGGAACCTGGAACCGGTGCTGTTGCTGCTCGGCCAGAGCCCCGAAAACGTCGAGTCCGCCGCCCAGTTCCTGCTGTTGCTGCCGTTCGCCCTGCCCGGCTACCTGAGCTTCATGGCCCTGCGTGGCTTTACCAGCGCCATCGGCCGTTCGACACCGGTGATGGTCATCAGCCTGGTTGGTACCGTGGCCAACTTCCTGCTCAACTATGCGCTGATCGAAGGCATGTTCGGCTTGCCGAAACTGGGCCTGGTCGGTATCGGCCTGGTCACCGCCGTGGTTGCCAACTGCATGGCGGTGGCCATGGCCCTGTATATCCGCTGGCACCCGGCGTATACGCCTTATCCGATCCGCAAGGGCCTGAGCCGCCCTTCCTGGCCGGCCCTGCGCGAACTCTGGCGCCTGGGCCTGCCGATTGGCGGAACCTATACCGTGGAAGTCGGCCTGTTCGCCTTTGCCGCGCTGTGCATGGGCGTACTCGGCAGCACTGAACTGGCAGCCCACCAGATCGCCCTGCAGATCGTTTCCACCGCGTTCATGATCCCGGCCGGGCTGTCTTATGCCGTGACCATGCGCGTCGGGCTCTACTACGGTGCGGGCAATCTGCTCGGTGCGCGGCATGCCGGGCGGGTCGGGATCGGCTTCGGCGCAACGATGATGCTGATGTTCGCCATCCTCTTCTGGCTGTTGCCGGACCCGCTGGTGGGGCTGTTCCTCGACCACGGTGACCCGGCCTTTGCCGACATCATCCAGCTGGCCGTGAGCCTGTTGATGGTTGCAGCCTGGTTTGAGCTGTTTGACGGTGTGCAGACCATCGCCATGGGCTCGATTCGTGGCCTCAAGGATGCCAAGACCACTTTCCTGGTCGGCCTGTTCTGCTACTGGGTGATCGGTGCTCCCGCGGCCTGGCTGCTGGCCTTCACCCTCGGTATGGGCGCGGTTGGCGTCTGGTGGGGCCTGGCGCTGGGCCTGGCCTGTGCGGCGGTGAGCCTGACCCTGGCGTTCGAGTGGCGGATGAAGCGGATGTTGGGGCGCTCGGGTGGCGTGAACAACGCTGCGACTTCAGCGATTTAAAGCGGTGTGTAGGAGCGGACTCATCCGCGATGGACTGCGCAGCAGGCCTATCTTTTGGGGCCGCTACGCGCCCCATCGCGGCGGTCCGGCGTCCCGGTAAATCCGCTCCTACAGGGTTACAAAGCCACCGACTGCCGCGCCGAGCCACTGAGCAAAAACGCCATCAACTCATCAATCGGCAATGGCCGGCTGATCAGGAAGCCCTGCACCTGATCGCAGTTGAAGCTGCGCAACAGGTCCATCTGCTCCGGGGTTTCCACACCTTCGGCCACCACCTCGAGGTTGAGGTTGTGCGCCAGGTTGATCATGGCGTGCACCAGTTTGCGGTTCTCTTCGCGCTTTTCCATACCACCGACAAAACTGCGATCGACCTTGAGCAAGGTGATCGGCAGGCTGTTGAGGTGGACGAAAGACGAAAAGCCGGTGCCAAAGTCATCGAGAGAAAAGCGCACACCCAGACGCCCCAGCGCATCCATGGTCTGCTCGACCAGATCGTTACGGCGCATCACCGCGGTTTCGGTGAGTTCGAACTCCAGCCAACGTGCATCGACTCCATGCTCGATGATCAGGCGGCTCAGGGTCGCCAGCAACTGGCTGTCCTGAAACTGGCGGAACGACAGATTCACCGCCATGTGCAGCGGCGCCAGGCCCTGTTCACGCAGCGCCTGCATATCGCGCAAGGCACGGGAAATCACCCAGTAGCCCAAGGGCACGATCAGCCCGCTCTGCTCGGCCAAGGGCACGAACTCGCTGGGCGGCAACAGTCCACGCTCGGCATGGCGCCAGCGCACCAGCGCCTCCAGGCCGACAATGCGCCCATCGGCCATGTCCAGCCGTGGCTGGTAGTGCAGTTCCAGTTCGTCGCGGCGCAAGGCGCGGCGCAGCTCGCTTTCCAGATCGGCGAGGCTGCGCGCGTTGCGGTTGATGCGCTCGTTGAAGATGTGAAAGGTGCAGCCCTGGGTGCCCTTGGCCTGCTGCATGGCGATGTGTGCGTGCCACATCAGCGGGTCTGCGCCACCCTGTGCACGGGCATGGGCGACACCCAGACTGCAGCCCAGCAGCAGGCTCTCGCCATCGACCCAGTAGGGCTCGGCCAGCGCTTCGGTAATGCGTTCGGCCATCCACTCGGCGCGCTGCGGCTCGCGTCGGGTGTCGATCAGCAGAGCGAATTCATCACTGCCCAGACGCGCGACCTGATCGCCTGCTTCGAGCTGGCTCTTGAGGCGCCCGACCACCTGCAAAATCAGGCGGTCGCCGGCTTGATGGCCAAGCGCGTCGTTGGCACGGCGAAAGTTGTCCAGGTCCAGGTGACCGAGGGCGACACCACGACCTTCGTTGTCGGCCAGACGCGCGGCCAACAGGGTCTGAAACCCCTGGCGGTTGGCGATGCCGGTCAACGGGTCCTGCTCGGCCAGACGCTGCAAGGTGGCCTCCAGCACGCCACGCTCGCGCACATGGCGCAGGCTGCGGCGCAAGGTATCGGCACCGAACTGGTCCAGCACCAGCCAGTCGCTGACGCCCGGCGGCGGTACCTGTGGCTCATGCTCCAGCAACAACACCATCGGCAAGATGCAACGTCCAGGCGCCGGCTGGCGCTGCGGGGTGGCCAGCACCACTGCGTTGCGATCGTTGGCAAACAGGCTGTCGACAGCGTCCCAGTCCGGTGCGGTCAACATCACTGCACTGCCCGCCAGCGGCGCCAGGCAATCACGCAGGGCTGCGGCCCATTCGGGTTCATCAGCCAGCAAGAGCAAACGCAAGGGTTCGACAGGCGTAGACAAGCTGGCTCCTTAGGACGTGGACACAGTCAAATGACAATGGGCAGCGAGAGGCTCATCCTAAACCATTAGTGAAAATGATTTTCACTTAAAGTCGCGCCACTCCATTGCCGACATCCCGCAGGTTTCGCCGTGCATCCTGCGGGAAAGTATCAAAAGCGGCAAATTTAGATCGAGTGGTACGTCACACTGTCAGACGGTCGCGGCAGAAAACTTCTACCCCTGCTAAAATGCGCGGCTATTTTTCAGGCGTCCCCGGTTCTCGTCATGTCCCGACTCAATCCCCGGCAACAAGAAGCCGTGAACTACGTCGGCGGCCCTCTTTTGGTGCTCGCCGGTGCCGGCTCCGGCAAAACCAGCGTGATCACCCGCAAAATCGCGCATCTGATCCAGAACTGCGGCATCCGTGCGCAGTACATCGTGGCCATGACCTTCACCAACAAGGCCGCGCGGGAGATGAAAGAGCGGGTCGGTACCCTGCTGCGCAAAGGCGAAGGGCGCGGCCTGACCGTGTCGACCTTCCACAACCTGGGCCTGAACATCATCCGCAAGGAGCATGAACGGCTGGGCTACAAGCCGGGTTTCTCGATCTTCGACGAGACCGATGTCAAAGCCCTGATGACCGACATCATGCAGAAGGAATACTCCGGCGACGACGGCGTCGACGAGATCAAGAACATGATCGGTGCCTGGAAGAACGACCTGATCCTGCCTCCCGAGGCCCTGGAGAAGTCGCGCAATCCCAAAGAGCAGACCGCCGCCATCGTCTACGCCCACTACCAGCGCACGCTCAAGGCGTTCAACGCAGTGGACTTCGACGACCTGATCCTGCTGCCGGTCAAGCTGTTCGAGGAACACGCCGACATCCTCGAAAAGTGGCAGAACAAGGTGCGCTACCTGCTGGTGGACGAATACCAGGACACCAACGCCAGCCAGTACCTGCTGGTGAAAATGCTGATCGGCACGCGCAATCAGTTCACCGTGGTCGGCGACGACGACCAGTCGATCTACGCCTGGCGTGGTGCGCGGCCGGAAAACCTGATGCTGCTCAAAGACGACTACCCGTCGCTGAAAGTGGTGATGCTCGAGCAGAACTACCGCTCCACCAGCCGCATCCTGCGCTGCGCCAACGTGCTGATCTCGAACAACCCGCATGCGTTCGAGAAACAGCTGTGGAGTGAGATGGGCCACGGTGACGAGATCCGCGTGATCCGCTGCAAGAACGAGGAATCCGAGGCTGAACGGGTGGCCATGGAAATCCTCAGCCTGCACCTGCGCACCGACCGTCCTTACAGTGACTTCGCGATTCTTTACCGCGGCAACTACCAGGCCAAGCTGATCGAGCTGAAGCTGCAGCACCATCAGGTGCCGTATCGCCTGTCCGGTGGCAACAGCTTCTTCGGACGCCAGGAAGTCAAAGACCTGATGGCCTACTTCCGCCTGCTGGTGAATCCGGACGACGACAACGCCTACCTGCGGGTGATCAACGTACCACGCCGGGAAATCGGTTCGACCACCCTGGAAAAGCTCGGCAACTACGCCACCGAACGCAAGATCTCGATGTACGCCGCCAGCGAGGAGCTGGGCCTCGGTGAGCATCTGGACAGTCGCTTCACCGATCGCCTGCAGCGCTTCAAACGCTGGATGGACAATGTCCGCGAGCAGGTTGCGCTGGAAGACCCGATCGCGGCCCTGCGCACCATGGTCACCGACATTGACTACGAGAACTGGATTCGCACCAACAGCTCCAGCGACAAAGCCGCAGACTTCCGCATGGGTAACGTCTGGTTCCTGATCGAGGCGTTGAAAAACACCCTCGAGAAAGACGAAGACGGTGAGATGACCATCGAGGAAGCCATCGGCAAGCTGGTCCTGCGTGACATGCTCGAACGTCAGCAGGAGGAAGAAGACGGTGCCGAAGGCGTGCAGATGATGACTCTGCATGCGTCCAAGGGCCTGGAATTCCCCTACGTGTTCATCATGGGCATGGAAGAAGAGATTCTTCCCCACCGTTCCAGCATCGAAGCCGACACCATCGAAGAAGAACGGCGTCTTGCCTACGTGGGCATTACCCGTGCTCGTCAGACCCTGGCCTTCACCTTTGCCGCCAAGCGCAAGCAGTACGGCGAGATCATCGATTGCGCGCCGAGCCGCTTCCTTGACGAACTGCCCGACGACGACCTGGCCTGGGAAGGCCTGGACGATGCGCCCACCGAAGTGAAGGCGGCACGCGGCAATAATGCACTGGCCGATATCCGCGCCATGCTGAAACGTTAGATAATCAACCTTTGCTGCGGCGCACTGCCGTAGCCACTCTTGCTACATCGAGGAAATACCACAGTGGAAGCACTGCACCAGAAGATTCGCGAAGAAGGCATCGTGCTTTCCGATCAGGTTCTCAAAGTCGATGCGTTTCTCAACCATCAGATCGACCCTGCGCTGATGCAACTGATTGGCGACGAGTTCGCCCGGCTGTACGCCGACTCCGGCGTCACCAAGATCGTCACCATCGAAGCCTCGGGTATTGCCCCGGCGGTGATGACCGGCCTGAAGCTGGGTGTACCGGTGATTTTCGCGCGTAAGCACCAGTCGCTGACCCTGACCGAGAACCTGCTGACCGCCTCGGTGTATTCCTTCACCAAGCAGACCGAAAACACCGTGGCGATCTCCCCGCGCCACCTCAACAGCAGCGACCGCGTGCTGGTGATCGACGACTTCCTGGCCAACGGCAAAGCCTCCCAGGCGCTGATCTCGATCATCAAGCAAGCGGGCGCTACCGTTGCCGGTCTGGGTATCGTCATCGAGAAGTCGTTCCAGGGCGGCCGTGCCGAGCTGGACAGCCAGGGCTACCGCGTTGAATCGCTGGCTCGGGTCAAGTCGCTCAAAGACGGCGTGGTTACTTTCATCGAGTAAGCCGCCGCGGCCTCATCGCCGGCAAGGCCGGCTCCCACAGGAAACCGGGTTGACCCTGAACCCTTGTGGGAGCCGGCCTTGCCGGCGATTGGCCCTCAAGTAACCGCTGTAGCCTGCAACCCCGCCAGCAACAACCGCTGATACAGTTCCTCCTTGAACCCCTGCGGCTGCAGCAGTCCCATGCGCGCCAGTTGTTGTGGATAAGCCTCAGGCGCCGGTGCGTCGAGTGCTGCCCTGCCCAGCTGCAACACCTCACTCAACTTGAACTTGCTCTTGAGCCAGTTCAACGCCCGCAACAGATCGCGCTCCTCATCGGTGAAATCACTGCCCAGCGGATACTCGGGGAACAACTGTGCATGGCCGTCGCGCAAGCGCTGCAGGCGTTGCGGTGTGTTGTCGGTAAAGCGTGGTTCCAGCTTGAATCCGGGCGGCAACTTGCCGGCTTTCTGCGCCTGCTCGATCAACCCGGACTGAAAGCGCGAGTCAGTGATCGCCAGCAAGCGCTGAATGGTCTCGGCATCGGTTTGCCCCCGTAGATCAGCAATGCCGTATTCGGTGACGACCACGTCTCGCAGGTGCCGGGGAATGGTGCAATGGCCGTAACTCCAGACCAGATTGGAGCTGACCTCACCGCCCGCTTCGCGCCAGCTGCGCAGTAGCAGAATCGACCGCGCGCCCTCCAGGGCATGGCCCTGGGCGACGAAATTGTATTGGCCGCCGACACCACTGAGCACCCGCCCGTCCTCCAGCTGGTCCGCAACCCCAGCGCCCATCAGGGTCATGGTGAACACTGTATTGATAAAGCGTGCATCGACGCGCTGCGAGCGCTTGAGCGACTCCTGACCGTACAGCTCGTTGATATAGCTGATAGCACGCATTTCAATGCGCTTGCGGGTTTCCAGCGGCATGTCGCGCAAGCGCTGGTAAAACGCCTGGGGGCCGAGGAAGAAGCCACCGTGCACCAACACACCGCCATCGACCGGGCGCCGGATGATACCCGCGTCCAGCAGCGCCAGCAGGCCGTTGACGAACATCTCGCTGCAACCATACAACCCATGGGCAAAGGGTTCGATGCCACCTTCACGGGCGATCAATTGCTGCCATGGCTGAAGATCCATGTCCGCGAGTAACGCCTGATAGGCTGCGCTTTCAGCCTCTCGGGCCAGGAGTGCGGCGGTCAGTGCATCGCCCATGGCACCAATGCCGATCTGCAAGGTGCCGCCGTCACGCACCAAGGTGCTGGCGTGCAAGCCGATGAAATGATCCTGAGTAGTGACCGGCATGTTCGGTGTCGAGAACAGGCGTCTGTGCTCGACCGCATCAATCAGCACATCGAAATCCTGCCGGGGCATTTCCGAAGCGCCGGGCATATACGGCAGCTCGGCATGCACCTGGCCGAGCAGAAGGATGGTCTCCCCGGCTGCCCGGCGACGCTGGATCATCGGCAACAGGTCGAGGGTGATGTCCGGATTGCAACTCAGGCTGAGGTGATCCGGGTGTTGTGGATCTTCAGCCACCAGCTGGGCCACCAGGTTCAGCCCCTTGGCATTGATATCCCGCGCGGCGTGGCTGTAGTTGCTGCTGACATAGTCTTGCTGGGCCGTGGCACTGTGCAACAGGCTGCCAGGCTGCATGAAGAACTGCTCGACGCGGATGTTGGCCGGTAGCCGGTCCTTGCGCAGGTCGCTCAGGTACTCGAGTTCTTCATAGTCGGCGAACACGCGCTCGATGAAGGGTTCGAGAAAGCGCCGTTGCAAGCCGTCACCCAGATCGGGGCGTCCCAGGCTGAGCGCGGTATAGATCGTCAGGCGCCGTTCGGTCAACTGGCGGATGCGCGCATACAGCGCGTTGACGAAGGCGTTGGGTTTGCCCAAGCCCAGTGGCAGGCCCATATGGATATGCGCTGGCAAACGCGCCAGCACTTCATCTACGGCCTTTTCGATCGAGCAGCTGTGCGCCATCTGCGCCTCCCGGTCATCCTTGCAGGTTGGACCGAGCATGGCCCGAGATTGCTCCCCAGGCCAGCGCTAAAAACGACAAAGCCCGCACGTGGCGGGCTTTGTTGGCGAAGCGCCGGTTTACAGGCCGGACATCTTCTTGATGGCACCCATGAGGTCGTCATCCGAGCAGTCGGCGCAGGTGCCTTTAGGCGGCATGGCGTTCAGGCCCGTGATTGCCTTGGCCAGGATACCGTCCAGACCACCCTGGTGGTCGGCGCGCTCTTTCCAGGCAGCCGTGTCGCCGATCTTCGGCGCGCCGAGCAGTCCGGTGCTGTGGCAAGCATTGCAGTGCTTGGCGATGATTTCATCCGGGGTCTTGGCACCACCACCACCTGCGGAGGCAGCAACTTCCATTCCCTTGCATTCCTGACCTTGTACACACACCTGGCCGACCGGTTCCAGTCGCTTGGCGATGTCGTCGTTGGTCGCAGCTGTTGCGCTGACTGCCCAAAGGGCCAATACGGCAGCTGGTACGGCCAGCATTTTCTTGATTAGATTCACACGTACACCCTCATGGTGGCTAGTCACGCCCGCGGCCACGGTTTCGCAGGCGGCGCAAGTATAACGGGAACCCTGCCATACCGAAACAACCCTAGTGTCCAAAGGGTCTTAGCCGCGACAATCCGCCGCGTGCCGTACGCCTTAGAAGTTAGCCGGGGTCGCCGCACTGATCAGCCGGGCTGGCTCATCGTACGGATTACGGAAACGGTGCGGCTTGGTACTTTCAAAATAGTAGCTGTCGCCCGCCTCGAGGATAAAAGTTTCCAGCCCGACCACCAGCTCCAGGCGCCCCTCCAGGAGAATGCCGGTCTCCTCACCGTCGTGGGTGAGCATCTCTTCACCGGTATCGGCACCCGGTGGATAGACTTCGTTGAGAAAAGCGATCGCCCGGCTCGGATGCGCCTTGCCGACCAGCTTCATGGTCACCGCACCGTCGGAAATATCGATCAACTCATGGGCTTTGTAGACGATCTGCGTGGGGTTTTCCGGCGGCAGCTCTTCGGAGAAGAACTCGACCATGGACATGGGGATACCGCCCAGCACTTTACGCAACGAGCTGATTGAAGGGCTGACGCTGTTCTTCTCGATCATCGAGATCGTGCTGTTGGTGACGCCCGCACGTTTGGCGAGTTCACGCTGGGACAGGCCCTTGAGCTTGCGAATGGCTTGCAGTCGTTCACCGACGTCCAATGCTGTAGCACTCCTAAACGAACGAGTGGGGTCGAAATTGAACGATATCATCGCAACAGCGTTCAGTATTTACAACACTTCGACCCGCAGCCCGTCCGCTTTGGCGCCTCAATCGCCGATATAGTCCAGCGGTACGCGTTTGAGGTTGCAGAGTATCTGGTACGGAATCATTCCCGCCTGCTGGGCCAGATCGCTGACCAGCACATTCTTGCCCCACAATTCTACCGGGCTGCCGATGCCGGCTTCCGGCACGTCGGTCAGATCAATGCAGAGCATGTCCATGGACACGCGGCCAATCAACTGGCTGCGTTTGCCCGCCACCATCACCGGCGTGCCGGTTGGCGCCTGGCGTGGGTAGCCGTCGGCATAGCCCATGGCAACCACGCCGACCCGGGTCGGACGCGGGCTGATGAACTTGGCCCCATAACCCACCGGTTCACCGGCTGGCAGCTCGCGAACACTGATGACTCGCGATTGCAGGGTCATCACCGGTTGCAGGCGGGCCGCCTCGGCCTGCGGCACTTCGAACGGGGTGGCGCCATAGAGCATGATGCCCGGACGCACCCAGTCGCTGGGAATGTTCGGCCAACCCAGCACTGCCGGTGAGTTGCGCAGGCTGACTTCAGCACTCAAGCCTTGGCGGGCGGCCTGGAACACCGCGACCTGATCGCTGCTGGCAGCGCTGTCGAGTTCATCGGCGCGGGCGAAGTGGCTCATCAGCACGATGCGAGAAACCTTGCCACTGGCCAGCAGGCGCTGATACGCCGCCTGATAATCCTTGGGGTGCAAGCCTACCCGATGCATGCCACTGTCGAGCTTGAGCCAGACGGTGACCGGCGAGCTCATGCGCGCCTGTTCAATCGCCTCCAACTGCCACAGCGAATGCACCACGCACCACAGGTCATGCTGGGCAATCAGCTCCAGTTCGCTGGCTTCGAAAAAGCCTTCGAGCAGCAACACCGGCGCCTTGATCCCGGCTGCACGCAGCTCCAGCGCTTCTTCGATGCAGGCTACGGCAAAACCATCGGCTTGCTGCTCCAGGGCCAGGGCGCAGCGCACGGCACCGTGACCATAAGCATCGGCCTTGATCACGGCCAAGGCTTTGGCACCGGTCAGTTCGCGGGCAAGTTGATAGTTGTGACGCAGGGCTTGAAGATCGATCAGGGCACGGGCAGGACGCATGACGGCAGCCTTCTGGGCAGTCTGGTTAGAGTAAAAAGCCCGGTGCTCAATCGCAGCTTGTGGGCCGCCAGCGGCACCGGGTGAGGGATTGCGCTTACGGCAGTGCAGCCACTACCGACAGTTCTACGAGGATTTCCGGCTCGCACAGCTTGGCTTCAACGGTGGCGCGAGCAGGCGCGACACCTTTTGGCAGCCAGGTGTCCCAGACACTGTTCATGCCCAGGAAGTGCGCATCGATATCCTTCAGATAGATGGTCACCGAGAGCAAGCGGCTCTTGTCGGTGCCCGCCAGATCCAGCAGACGCTCGATGTTGGCCAGGGTTTCACGGGTCTGCTGCTCAATCCCCGCGTTCATGTCGTCGCCCACCTGGCCCGCCAGGTAGACGGTGCCATTGTGGGTAACGATCTGACTCATGCGCTCATTGGTGAGCTGGCGCTGGACTGACATGTTTTGCAGGCTCCTGGTGTTTTCCGTAACGAGAAATATCGAGGCCTTCGGCACTGATCTGCGGCTTTTTGCGCGCGATCAGATCGGCCAGCAAGCGGCCGGAACCGCACGCCATGGTCCAGCCCAGTGTACCGTGACCGGTGTTGAGGAACAGGTTGCGGAACGGCGTGGCCCCTACGATCGGCGTACCGTCCGGAGTGGTCGGACGCAGGCCGGTCCAGAAACTGGCCTGGCTCAGGTCGCCGCCACGAGGATAAAGATCGTTGACGATCATTTCCAGGGTTTCGCGTCGACGCGGGTTCAGCGACAGGTCAAAACCGGCGATCTCCGCCATGCCGCCAACGCGGATACGATTGTCGAAACGGGTGATCGCGACCTTGTAGGTCTCGTCGAGAATGGTCGAGGTCGGGGCCATGGCCGGATCGGTGATCGGCACGGTCAGCGAGTAACCCTTGAGCGGGTAGACCGGGGCCTTGATGCCCAACGGCTTGAGCAACTGCGGCGAGTAGCTGCCCAGCGCCAGCACGTAGCGGTCGGCGGTTTCCAGCTTGCCGTCGATCCACACGCCATTGATGCGGTCGCCCGCGTAATCCAGGCGCTGGATGTCCTGACCGAAGCGGAATTCAACACCGAGCTTGATCGCCATTTCCGCCAGGCGGGTGGTGAACAGCTGGCAGTCGCCGGTCTGGTCGTTGGGCAGACGCAGGGCGCCAGCGAGGATATCGGTGACATTGGCCAGGGCCGGTTCGACGCGGGCAATGCCTTCACGGTCGAGTACTTCGTAAGGAACACCGGACTGCTCGAGGACAGCGATGTCCTTGGCGGCGTTGTCCAGTTGCGCCTGGGTGCGGAACAGCTGAGTGGTGCCCAGGGTACGGCCTTCGTAGGCGATACCGGTCTCGGCGCGCAGCTCGTCGAGGCAGTCGCGGCTGTACTCGGACAGACGGACCATACGCTCTTTGTTCACGGCATAGCGGTTGGCGGTGCAGTTGCGCAGCATTTGCGCCATCCACAGATACTGGTCGATGTCAGCAGTGGCCTTGATTGCCAGGGGTGCATGGCGCTCGAGCAGCCACTTGATGGCCTTGAGCGGCACGCCCGGCGCAGCCCAGGGCGAGGCGTAGCCTGGCGAGACCTGGCCGGCGTTGGCAAAGCTGGTTTCCATGGCGACGGCCGGTTGACGGTCGACCACGACGACTTCAAAACCCTGCCGTGCCAGATAGTAGGCACTGGCGGTTCCGATTACACCGCTACCAAGTACCAGAACTCGCATGTTGATTACCCTCGACGCAGCGTACCGCTGACATTTGTTGTTAATGGCATAGATGCGCGCAGTATAGGAAGGTATGACCAGTGCTTTTCACTGTATAAAAGCCTATATTTGGCGAGAATTCTCGGCAAGGTTGGCTTTTACGGAGGGGCATCCACTATGAGAACCCAGCACCAAAGCAAACGTGAACTGGACAAGATCGACCGCAATATCCTGCGGATCCTGCAGGCAGATGGACGTATCTCGTTTACCGAACTGGGTGAAAAGGTCGGCCTGTCGACCACGCCTTGCACCGAACGGGTCCGGCGCCTTGAGCGCGAAGGGATCATCATGGGCTACAACGCCCGGCTCAACCCGCAGCACCTCAAGGGCAGCCTGCTGGTGTTCGTCGAGATCAGCCTGGACTACAAGTCAGGCGACACCTTCGAAGAATTCCGCCGCGCAGTGCTGAAACTGCCCCACGTACTGGAATGCCACCTGGTCTCGGGCGACTTCGATTACCTGGTCAAGGCGCGGATTTCGGAGATGGCTTCTTACCGCAAGCTACTCGGCGACATCCTGCTGAAGTTGCCGCATGTTCGCGAATCGAAGAGTTACATTGTCATGGAAGAGGTGAAAGAGAGCCTCAACCTGCCGATTCCGGACTGAGGTTCAGACCAGCACCTGACGGGTGCTGGCGATGTACTGGTGCACCAGCTTCTCGGCCTGGGGATCGATCATTTCGGCCGGGCCACGGCCGTTGGGGCAAGGCAGACGCGGGGTGGTACCGAACAGCCGGCAGATCAACGGCCGTTCTTCGTACACCGTGCAGCCGTTGGGCCCCAGGTGCACACAATTCAGTTCGTTCAGGGCGGCTTCCTGCTCGGCTGCGCTTTTGCGCGGCAGGCGGGCCATTTCTTCAGTAGACGTCGTCACTGGCCCGCAGCAGTCATGGCAACCGGGGACGCACTCGAACGACGGGATCTGATCGCGCAGGAAACGGATCTTGTGGCTGTTGCAACTCATGGCGGTCTGCGGCGAAGGAAGAATAAGGCGCCATTTTGCCCCATGGTTGCCCGGTGCCGAAAGTGCAGCTTATCCTGCGTCAATTTTTCCAAACACTTAAAGCCAGGACTCATCCATGAGCGCCCCTGTTCAATCGTCCGCTTCTCACGTCGCTTCCTACTACGCCGCCAGCAGCTTGCCACAGCCAGAGTATCCGCCGCTGCGGGGCGAGTTGAGTTGCGATGTCTGTGTGGTCGGCGGCGGCTTTTCCGGGTTGAACACGGCGATCGAACTGGCCGAGCGCGGCCTCAACGTGATCCTCCTCGAAGCCCGCAAAATCGGCTGGGGCGCCAGCGGACGCAATGGCGGGCAACTGATTCGTGGCGTCGGCCATGGCCTTGATCAGTTCACCTCGGTGCTGGGCAGCGACGGCGTGCGCGAGCTGAAACTGATGGGGCTGGAGGCGGTGGATATCGTCCGCCAGCGCATTGAACGTCACGCGATTAGCTGCGACCTGACCTGGGGTTACTGCGACCTGGCGAACAAACCGAAGGACCTGCAGGGCTTCGCTGAGGACGCCGAGGAACTGCGTAGTCTTGGTTACCGCCATGAACTGCGTCTGGTGCAACCGGAACAGATGCGCACGGTAGTGGGCTCGGACCGCTACGTTGGCGGCCTGATCGATATGGGCTCAGGTCATCTACACCCGCTGAACCTGGCCTTGGGCGAAGCTGCGGTAGCCAACAAACTGGGAGTACGCCTGTTCGAACAATCGGCGGTCACCCGCATCGACTATGGCTCGCAGGTGCGGGTACACACTGCACAGGGTTCGGTGCAGGCCAGCACCCTGGTACTGGGCTGCAATGCCTACCTCAATGACCTGAATGCCGACCTGGGTGGCAAGGTGCTACCTGCCGGCAGCTACATCATCGCCACCGAGCCCTTGAGCGAAGCGCAGGCGCGAGAACTGCTGCCGCAGAACATGGCGGTGTGCGACCAGCGGGTTGCCCTGGATTACTACCGTCTTTCCGCCGACCGCCGTTTGCTGTTCGGCGGCGCCTGCCACTACTCCGGACGCGATCCACAGGATATTGCCGCGTACATGCGGCCGAAGATGCTCAAGGTGTTCCCGCAACTGGCCGACGTGCGCATCGACTACCAGTGGGGCGGCATGATCGGCATCGGCGCCAATCGTCTGCCGCAGATCGGTCGCCTGCCGGACCAGCCGAACGTGTACTTCGCCCAGGCCTACTCTGGCCACGGCCTCAACGCCACCCACCTGGCCGGCAAGCTACTGGGTGAAGCCATCAGCGGTCAGCACAGCGGACGTTTCGATCTGTTTGCCAGGGTGCCGCACATGACCTTCCCGGGAGGCAAGCACCTGCGTTCACCGCTGCTGGCACTGGGCATGCTCTGGCATCGGCTCAAAGAGCTGGTCTGAGAAAGGCTTCAGTGCCTCTCGCCGGCAAGGCCGGCTCCCACCATGAACTGTGCTGCTCTTGTGGGAGCCGGCCTTGCCGGCGAAGCGCTTTCAGCCACGCCAGAAGGGCTTGAGCCCTTCCTCACGCGCCTGCTCCGCTGTCAGGCCAACATCCAGCAGTTGCTCGGGTGTCAGCTCAAGCAGGGCGCGACGGCTGTACCAACGGTGCGCCATCAACCCCCAGGGCCCGAGACCGGCCGGGACATTGAACAGCTGCCGACGCTGCTCACGGCTCAGTTCTTCAGCATGCAACTTAAGGCGCACATCGCTCATACCGCTCATTGCTTGAACCCTCCAGGGTTTGAAAACCGTAGGAAGAGCTTGCGCGCTTGAGCAAAAGCATTACAGATTCAAAAAGCAGTTATTATTTCCATACAGAATTGGCAGCTTTCGCACTGAATGCTGTATTTTTTCGTCATCTGTATTGGTAGTCAGCCAGCACCTGCTGCGGGAGTATGCCGTGACCCTCTATATCAACCTTGCCGAGCTGCTCAGCGCCCGCATCGAGCAAGGCTTGTACCGTCCCGGCGACCGCTTGCCGTCTGTACGTGCGTTAAGCGTGGAACATGGTGTCAGCCTGAGCACGGTGCAGCAGGCCTATCGTCTGCTGGAAGACAATGGCCTGGCGGCACCGCGCCCCAAGTCCGGCTACTTCGTGCCCAGCGACCGCAGTCTCCCAGCCCTGCCCGCCGTCAGTCGTCCCGCACAACGGCCGGTGGAAATTTCCCAATGGGAACAGGTCATCGAGCTGATCCGCAGCGTACCGAACAAGGATGTGGTGCAACTCGGCCGCGGCATGCCCGACGTCGACAGCCCGACCCTCAAGCCCCTGCTGCGCAGCCTGGCCCAGCTCAGCCGCCGCCAGGACATGCCCGGGCTGTACTACGACACCATTTCCGGCACCCTGGCCCTGCGCGAACAGATTGCCCGGCTGATGCTCGACTCCGGCTGCACCCTCGGCCCGGCCGATCTGGTGGTCACCACCGGCTGCCATGAGGCGTTGTCGACCAGTATCCGCGCGGTGTGCCAACCCGGCGATATCGTCGCCGTGGACTCACCGAGCTTTCACGGGGCCATGCAAACCCTCAAGGGCCTGGGCATGAAAGCCCTGGAGATCCCCACCGACCCGATCACTGGCATCAGCCTCGAAGCCCTTGAGCTGGCCCTGGAACAATGGCCGATCAAGCTCATCCAGATCACGCCGAGCTGCAACAACCCGCTGGGCTACATCATGCCCGAGGCCCGCAAGAAGGCCTTGCTGACCCTGGCCCAGCGTTTCGACGTGGCGATCCTTGAAGACGATGTGTATGGCGATCTGGCCTACACCTACCCACGCCCGCGCACCATCAAGTCGTTCGACGAGGACGGTCGGGTACTGCTCTGCAGCTCGTTTTCCAAGACCCTGGCCCCGGGTTTGCGCATCGGCTGGGTGGCCCCCGGTCGCTACCTGGAGCGGGTGCTGCACATGAAATACATCAGCACCGGCTGCACCGCGACGCAGCCGCAACTGGCCATCGCCGACTTCATCGAAGGCGGGCACTACCACCCGCACGTGCGGCGCATGCGTAGCCAGTACCAGCGTGCGCGCGACCAGATGAGCGACTGGGTCACCCGCTACTTTCCGCCAGGCACCCGCGCCAGCCGCCCACAGGGTGGCTTCATGCTGTGGATAGAATTGCCGGAAAGTTTCGACACCCTGCGTCTGAACCGGGCTTTACTTGGGCAAGGCGTGCAGATTGCCGTGGGCAGTATTTTCTCCGCCTCGGGCAAATACCGTAACTGCCTGCGAATGAATTTCGCCGCACGCCCTACCGCCGAGATCGAGGCGGCAGTGCGCAAGGTGGGCGAAACCGCCATTCGTCTACTGGCCGAAGCAGGTAGCGAAGGGTAACTTTCCGCCGCCGTTCGCGGTCGATATCCATAAGCCCCTGTCGTGAAGGACCATTGCCTTGAGAAACCCGCGTGCGCTGCCCCTTCTGCTGTCGCTGGCGCTTGGACTGAGTGGATGCGCCAGCGTCAGCCAGCCAAGGGAAGTCAGCCAGGCGCTGCCGGCCAGCGATTCGGCCTTTGGGCGCTCGGTACAACGCCAGGCATCGGCCTACGAAGGACGCTCCGGCTTTCGCCTGCTGCCCAACAGCAATGAAGCGTTCCGCGCGCGGGCCGAGCTAATCCGTAACGCCCAGTCGAGCATCGACCTGCAGTACTACATCGTCCATGACGGCCTCAGTACCCGCACCCTGGTGCATGAGCTGCTGCAAGCTGCCGACCGCGGCGTGCGCGTACGCATCCTGCTCGATGACACCACCAGCGATGGCATCGACGACAAGATGGCCACCCTCGCCGCTCACCCGAACATCCATATCCGCGTATTCAACCCGCTGCACCTGGGCCGCAGCACCGGCGTGACCCGCGCCGTAGGCCGGCTGTTCAACCTCAACCTGCAACACCGGCGCATGCACAACAAGCTATGGCTGGTGGACAACAGCATGGCCATCGTCGGGGGGCGCAACCTGGGCGATGAATACTTCGACGCCGAACCCAACCTGAATTTCACCGATATCGACCTGCTGGGCGTCGGTCCGGTCGCCGAGCAACTGGGACACAGCTTCGATCAGTACTGGAACAGTGCCCTGAGCCGACCGATTGGCGAATTCCTCATGACTCAGCCTGATGCCGACGACCTGCGCGCCAGCCGTCAACGCCTGGAAGCTTCATTGGCCGAGGCCCGGATGGAGCGCAAGGCACTCTACGACCGCCTGATGTCCTACCAGACCAATCCGCGCCTGGGTATCTGGCGCAATGAGCTGATCTGGGCCCACAACCAGGCGCTGTGGGACGCGCCGAGCAAGGTCCTGGCCCGCGATGAACCAGACCCACAACTGTTGATGACCCACCAACTGGCCCCGGACATGAACAACGTCCAGCACGAGCTGATTCTGATCTCGGCCTATTTCGTCCCCGGCGAGCCCGGTCTCTTGTACCTGACCAGCCGCGCCGACGCTGGAGTCTCGGTCAAATTGCTGACCAACTCCCTGGAGGCCACCGATGTACCCGCAGTGCATGGCGGTTATGCACCCTATCGCCGGGCGCTGCTGGAGCATGGCGTGCATCTGTACGAACTGCGGCGCCAGCCGGGCGACCCCAGCTCCAGGCGTGCCCTGCGCATCTACGGCAGCTCCGATTCAAGCCTGCACAGCAAGGCGATCATCTTCGACCGGCGCAAGACCTTCATTGGCTCGTTCAACTTCGACCCGCGCTCGGTGCTGTGGAACACCGAAGTCGGCGTTCTGGTCGACAGCCCCGAGCTTGCCGAGTACACCCGCGACCTGGCGGTCCAGGGCATGGCCCCGGCGCTGAGTTACCAACCGCAACTGGTCAACGGCGAGTTGGTCTGGGTGACCGAAGACAATCACCAGCTGCACACCCTGACCACTGAGCCCGGTGGCCTGTGGCGCCGCTTCAATGCCTGGATCAGCAAGGCCGTCGGCCTGGAACGGATGCTCTAGACCGGGGCGGGCTCGAAGGCATTTGGTCGGCGCGCAAGCAGCACCAGTCCGGCAGCGCCGGCGGCCATCAGCAGCGGCAAGGCATGACCACTGACCCACTGGCTGCCGGCACCTGCGGCCAGCGGCCCGATCAGGCAGCCAATCCCCCAGAGCTGCGCCACATGGGCGTTGGCCCGTACCAATGCATCATCGCGGTAACGCTCACCAATCAGCACCAGCGACAAAGTGAACAATCCGCCGGCACTGGCGCCGAACAACACCCACAGCGGCCAGATCGCCCAGGTTTGCAACATCAGCGGAATGGCCAGGCTCGACAACAGCAGGGTTATCGCGCAGCCACTGAACAGCGTACGCCTCGACATGCGGTCAGCCAGGGCCCCGATAGGCAGTTGCAGCAGCGCATCACCCACCACCACCGTGCTGACCATGAACAGAGCGATCTCGGTACTGAAGCCTTGTTGCAGGCAGTACACCGGCAACAGGGTCAGAATCATCGCCTCGAATGAGGCGAACAGGGCAATCGCCCAGGCAATGACCGGCAAGCGCCGACAGAAACCGATCAGATCAAACAGGGTTACGCTGCACGCCTCTGCGCTCGGCGCTCCGTCACGCCCCAGCAGCACCAGCGGCGCCAACAACAGCAAGCCGGCACCGATCCAGAAGCCCAGGTCATCTTCCGAACCCAGTACCCCCAACAGCAACGGCCCGGCCAGTTGGCTCAGCGCATAACTACTGCCATACAAGGCCACCAGCCGGCCTCGCCATTGTTCGACCACCAACTGGTTGATCCAGCTTTCGCCAAGGATGAACACAATGGTCAGGATCATGCCGATCAGCAGGCGCAGCACCAACCACAGCGGGTAGCTGGGCAACAACGCCAGCAGGCCGATGGACAATGCGCCAGCCCACAGGCACAGACGCATCAACCCCGGTGTGCCAAAGCGGGCGGCTAGCCTGCTCGACAGGCTAGCCCCGAGCAATACGCCGATGGCCGGCATCGCCGCCATCACGCCAATGGCGAAGCTGCCGTAGCCCCAACTCTCCAGACGCAAGGACACCAGCGGCATGCTCACACCCAGCGCCAGGCCGACACTGAGCACCGCCGACAGCACGGCGAAATAGGTTCCCCAGCGCATCGCGCGCTCCTTTTCGGGTTGCACAAACCACTGTGGGAGCTGGCCTTGCCAGCGATGCGCAGCACACAGGCCGCATCGCCGGCAACGCCGGCTCCCACAGAGGATGCCCGGGTTGGGCGGTGGCTAACTGCTTACAGCTTGATCCAGGTCGCCTTCAGCTCGGTGTACTTGTCCAGCGCGTGCAAGGACTTGTCACGGCCGTTACCCGATTGCTTGAAGCCACCGAACGGGGCAGTCATGTCGCCACCGTCGTACTGGTTGACCCAGACGCTACCGGCGCGCAGGGCCTTGGCGGTCAGGTGAGCCTTGGAGATGTCTGCAGTCCATACACCGGCGGCCAGGCCGTACGGGGTATCGTTGGCGATGTTGATCGCTTCTTCAACGCTGTCGAAGGTAATCACCGACAGTACTGGGCCGAAAATTTCTTCCTTGGCAATGCGCATGGCGTTGCTGACGCCGTCGAAAATGGTTGGCTCAACGTAAGTGCCACCGGTTTCTTCGAGGATACGCTTGCCACCGACCAGCAGCTTGGCACCGTCAGTGTGACCCGCTTCGATGTACGACAGCACAGTGTTCATCTGCTGGGTATCGACCAGTGCGCCGACAGTGGTCGCCGGGTCCAGCGGATTGCCAGGTTTCCAGGCCTTGAGGGCTTCGAGTACCAGCGGCAGGAATTTGTCCTTGATCGAACGCTCGACCAGCAGACGCGAACCTGCGGTGCAGACTTCGCCCTGGTTGAAGGCGATGGCACTGGCTGCAGCTTCGGCAGCGGCATTCAGGTCCGGGGCGTCGGCGAAGACGATGTTCGGGCTCTTGCCGCCGGCTTCCAGCCAGACACGCTTCATGTTCGATTCGCCCGCATAGATCATCAGTTGCTTGGCGATCTTGGTCGAACCGGTGAACACCAGGGTGTCGACGTCCATGTGCAGGGCCAGGGCCTTGCCGACGGTGTGACCGTAACCTGGCAGCACGTTGAGCACGCCTGCGGGGATACCGGCTTCGATCGCCAGCTGGGCGATACGAATGGCGGTCAGCGGCGATTTTTCCGAAGGCTTGAGCACTACCGAGTTACCGGTGGCCAGGGCCGGGCCGAGTTTCCAGCAGGCCATCAGCAGCGGGAAGTTCCACGGCACGATGGCGGCAACCACACCCACAGGCTCGCGGGTCACCAGACCCAGCTGATCGTGCGGGGTCGCGGCGACTTCGTCGTAGATCTTGTCGATTGCTTCACCGTTCCAGCTCAGGGCCTGGGCGGCACCTGGGACGTCGATGGTCAGCGAGTCGTTGATCGGCTTACCCATGTCCAGGGTTTCCAGCAGCGCCAGCTCTTCGACGTTCGCATTGAGCAGGGCAGCAAAGCGAATCATCGTGGCTTTGCGCTTGGCCGGGGCCAGACGCGACCAGACGCCGGAGTTGAAGGTGGCACGGGCGTTTTCTACGGCACGCTGGGCATCGGCGTCATCACAGCTGGCGACCTGCGCCAGCAGACGGCCGTCGACCGGGCTGAGGCATTCGAACGTCGCGCCGGAAACGGCGGCGGTGTATTCACCATTGATGAAAGCGCGGCCTTCGATCTTCAGTTGTTGGGCACGCTGTTCCCAATCCGCACGAGTCAGGGTGGTCATACGAAACTCCTCCTCTTGTTAAGGTGCAGTGCCGCACGAGGGGGGCACGGGCACTGTCAAAAATTCTGGCTGGGCGAGCTACGCGCACAGGCACCTGCCACCCTAAACCACTGGCGACCCAATTATCAATATATTTGACATAATCGCACCAAACGCCTACTGATGTTCATTTTATTAAACAAACAAGAGACTTAGCCATGCGCATTGACCAGATCATCGACTTCGCCCAAGTCCTCACCGAGGCTGAGCGCTATCGTCCAGCGGCCGAAAAAGTGCTCAAGGGCGATCCTGAACAGGCGGTTTACAACCACTATTCCAGCCCTTGCGCACAGTTCCATGCTGGCGTCTGGGAAGGCGCGGTCGGGCAATGGACCGTCAATTACACTGAACACGAGTACTGCGAGATCGTTCAGGGCGTTTCGGTACTGCGCGATGAAGACGGCGGGGCGAAAACCCTGCGCGCAGGTGATCGCTTTGTGATCCCGGCAGGTTTCAAGGGCACCTGGGAAGTGCTGGAGCCGTGCCGCAAGATCTATGTGATGTTCGAACAGAAATAACTGTAGGAGCGGATTTATCCGCGATTCTTCTGGGGCCGCTGCGCGCCCCATCGCGGATGAATCCGCTCCTACAGGGTTGTGCACCGCGCATAAAAAAAGGGCCCGTATCGTGAGATACGGGCCCTTTTTTCGTCAGCCGGATCAATTACTTGATCTTGGCTTCCTTGTAGATCACGTGCTTGCGAACAACCGGATCGAATTTTTTGATTTCGATTTTGTCCGGAGTAGTGCGCTTGTTCTTGTCGGTGGTGTAGAAGTGGCCGGTATTAGCGGTCGACACCAGACGGATCAATTCACGCATGATTCTCTCCCTTAGACCTTAGCGCCGTTACGGCGAATGTCGACCAGAACGGCATCAATGCCGCGCTTGTCGATGATGCGCATGCCTTTGGCAGATACGCGCAGACGCACGAAACGCTTCTCGGACTCGACCCAGAAGCGATGATGCTGCAGGTTCGGCAGGAAACGACGACGGGTTTTGTTGTTTGCGTGGGAAATGTTATTCCCGGTTACCGGACCCTTACCGGTAACTTGACAGACTCTCGACATGCCTCAGCCCTCTAAAACCACATGCCCAACCCGGCATGGGTTGGCCGCTTAATCTCTCAGTCTTTGGCGCTAGGCGCCGTGTTTCTTCAGGGTCTTATCGACTCAATCAGCAGATGCGACAAGCCGAGCCCCTAGAAAAGAGCGCTGCTTTATACCAGAAAGACCAGAGCACAACAACAGAAGATGTGCTTTGACTTGCTGATCGACACGCCGGAGCAGCATAACGACTGGCCCGGCAAGGTGTCGACCACTCGTCGCACGATTGGTAAAAAAGCCTATGGCCATTTATGACGTGGCGCACTAGGGTAGGACTTTTCCAGACTGCACTGGCAGATGGGCCATCGATCAGCCAAGGAACCCCCATGCGCGTTGCCACTTTACCCCTGTTGTTCGCCATCCTGCTCGGCCCGGCACTCGCCCAGGCGGCCGCGCTGAGTGTGTGCACCGAAGCCAGCCCCGAAGGCTTCGATGTGGTTCAGTACAACTCGCTGACCACCACCAACGCCTCCGCCGACGTCCTGATGAATCGCCTGGTCGAATTCGACGCTGCAAAAGGTCAGGTGGTGCCCAGCCTGGCGGACAGCTGGACGGTCTCGCCCGATGGCCTGATCTACGAATTCAAGCTGCACCCCGAGGTGAAGTTCCACAGCACCGCCTACTTCAAGCCCAGCCGCAGCCTGGACGCCGACGATGTCCTGTTCAGTTTCCAGCGCATGCTCTACCCCGCTCACTCCTGGCACAAGATTGCCCAGAGCGGCTATCCGCATGCTCAATCGCTGCAGTTGCCGAGCCTGATCAAGCAGATCGAGGCAGTCGACCCACTGACTGTGCGCTTCACCCTTGATCACCCGGATGCCACCTTCCTGGCGACCTTGAGCATGGGCTTTGCCTCGATCTATTCAGCCGAATATGCCGATCAACTGCTCAAGGCCGGCACCCCGGAAAAGCTCAACAGCCAACCGATCGGCACCGGCCCGTTCGTATTCAATCGCTTCCAGAAGGATGCGGTAATCCGTTACCGGGCCAATCCGGACTACTTTGCCGGCAAGCCCGCAGTTGATCCGCTGATCTTCGCCATTACCCCGGATGCCAACGTGCGCCTGCAAAAGCTCAAGCGCAACGAGTGCCAGATCGCCTTGTCGCCCAAGCCGCTGGATATCGCCGCTGCCAGCGCGGATCCGGCCTTGAAGGTGGAGAAAACCGAAGCCTTCATGACCGCCTTTGTGGCCATCAACAGCCAGCATCCGCCCCTGGACAGGCCAGAAGTGCGCCAGGCCATCAACCTTGCCTTCGACAAGGCCAGCTACCTCAAAGCGGTATTTGAAGACACTGCAGTTGCCGCTAACGGCCCCTTCCCGCCCAACACCTGGAGCTATGCCAAGGACCTGCCGGGCTACCCCACCGACATCGATAAAGCCAAAGCACTGCTGGGCAAGGCGGGTCTTAAAGACGGCTTCAGCACCACCATCTGGACCCGCCCGCAAGGCAGCCTGCTCAACCCCAACCCGAGCCTCGGCGCACAACTGCTCCAGGCAGACCTGGGCAAGATCGGCATCAAGGCCGAGATCCGCGTGATCGAGTGGGGCGAGCTGATCCGCCGCGCCAAGGCCGGCGAGCATGACCTGCTGTTCATGGGCTGGGCCGGTGACAACGGCGATCCAGATAACTTCCTCAGCCCGCAGTTCGCCTGTGCGGCGGTGAAGTCCGGGACCAACTTTGCCCGCTACTGCGACCAGCGCCTTGACCAGCTGATCAGTGCCGGCAGGACCACCACCGACCAGAGCGTGCGCAGCCGTCTGTACCAGCAGGCCCAGGCGTTGATCCAGCAGCAGGCGCTGTGGCTGCCGCTGGCGCACCCGACCGCTGCGGCGCTGGTGCGCCAGAACGTGGAAGGCTACCAAGTCAGTCCGTTCGGCCGCCAGGACTTCGCCAAGGTCAGCTCGACGCGCTGAACCAGCCGTATTCGACCATCGACAGGGGCTCGCCGTCGCCGACGATGAGATGGTCGAGCACCCTGACATCAACCAGTTCCAACGCCGTCTTCAGGCGGCGAGTCAATACCAGGTCAGCATGGCTGGGCTCGCTCACCCCTGATGGATGGTTGTGGCAAAGAATCAATGCGGCCGCATTGTTGGCCAACGCACGTTTGATAACTTCCCTGGGGTAGACACTGGCACTGTCGATCGAGCCGCGAAATAGCACCTCAAAACCTAGTGGCCGGTGCTTGGTATCGAGAAAGAGGCATGCGAAAACTTCGCTCTGTTCATGACGCAGTGTGGCTTTCAGGTAGCGACGCACCGCACTTGGGCTTTGAAGTACCGAGTCGCGAACAATCGCTTGCTCCAAGTGCCGTCGACCGATTTCCATCACAGCCTGCAACTGCGTGTATTTCGCCGGCCCCAAGCCGACTTCGCGCTGAAACGTGGCCTGATCGGCCTCAAGCAAATGCCGCAATCCACCAAACTGCTTCAACAGATGCCGCGCAAGGTCGACGGCGCTCATGCCCGCGACACCTGTGCGTAAAAAAACCGCAAGCAGCTCGGCATCCGACAGGCTGCTCGCTCCACGCTGCAACAGTTTTTCCCTCGGCCTTTCTGCCGCAGGCCAGTCCCTGATACTCATACGCTACTCCCTGTCTATCGGTACTGCTCCTGTGTTTCAGCCCTGTGCTACATTACCCGCACTTTTTTACGCGACGATTCGGCCTGGGGAGGCGTCGTCGCCGCGTGCAATCACTGAGCAAAAGGCAAGCCTATGCAGCGGCTGTATCGTAAGCGCATCGTTCTCGGCGTCGGCGGCGGCATCGCCGCCTACAAGAGTGCCGAACTGGTTCGCCGACTCCTGGAACACGGTGCGCAGGTGCGTGTCGTCATGACCCGCGGCGGTGCTGAATTCATCACACCGCTGACCCTGCAAGCACTCTCCGGTCACCCGGTGCACATGGACCTATTGGACCCTGCTGCCGAAGCGGCGATGGGCCATATCGAACTGGCCAAGTGGGCCGACCTGGTGCTGATCGCCCCGGCCACCGCCGACCTGCTGGCGCGCATGGCCCAAGGGGTCGCGGACGACCTGCTGACCACCCTGGTGCTGGCCACCGACGCCACCGTGGCCGTCGCACCGGCCATGAACCAGGCAATGTGGCGCGACCCGGCCACCCAGGCCAACCTCGAATTGCTGCAGAGCCGCGACATCAAGGTGTTCGGCCCGGCCTCCGGCAGCCAGGCCTGTGGCGATGTCGGCCTCGGCCGCATGCTCGAAGCTACAGACCTTGCCTGGTGCGCCGCCGAGACCTTCTCGCGTGAGTTGCTGACCGGCAAACACATCGTGATCACCGCCGGACCGACCCAGGAAAACATCGACCCGGTGCGTTACATCACCAACCACAGCTCCGGGAAAATGGGTTTTGCCCTGGCGGAAGCGGCTGTAGAAGCCGGCGCCAAAGTGACCCTGATCAGTGGCCCTGTGCACCTGCCAACACCGGACCGGGTCACCCGCATCGACGTGGTCAGCGCCCGCGACATGCTCGCTGCCTGCGAATCCGCGATGCCCTGCGATATCTTCATCGCCTCGGCCGCAGTTGCAGACTACCGTCCAGAAGTAGTCGCCGCGCAGAAACTCAAGAAAGACCCTACAACAGGTGACGGCCTGCTGCTGCAGATGGTCCGCAACCCGGACATTCTCGCCAGCATCGCCACTCGTCCTGATCGCCCGTTCAGCGTCGGCTTCGCCGCCGAGACCGAACACCTGCTCGACTACGCTGCGCGCAAGCTCAAGGACAAAAACCTCGACCTGATTGTCGCCAACGATGTGGCCAACCCCAGCATCGGCTTCAACAGCGAGGAAAACGCCTGCAGCGTGATCGATCGCCAGCTTCACGAAACACTCTTCGCACAGACCAGCAAGGGCAAGATCGCCCGCCAGCTGGTTGCTTTCATCGCCGAACGTCTCAACCAGGTTTAACTCTGCATGCACGCTCTACAAGCCAAGATTCTCGATCCACGCATCGGCAGCGAATTCCCGCTGCCGCAGTACGCCACCCCGGGCTCGGCCGGTCTCGACCTGCGCGCGATGCTCAAGGAAGACACCGTCCTCGAGCCGGGCCAGACCCTGCTGATCCCTACCGGCCTGTCGGTATACATCGGCGACCCAGGCTTGGCAGCTCTGATCCTGCCGCGCTCGGGCCTCGGTCACAAGCACGGCATCGTGCTGGGCAACCTGGTCGGCCTGATCGACTCCGACTACCAGGGTGAACTGATGGTTTCCTGCTGGAACCGTGGCCAGACCGCGTTCACCATCACCGTCGGCGAACGTATTGCGCAACTGGTTCTGGTACCTGTGGTGCAGGCTCATTTCGACATCGTCGAAACTTTCGACGAAAGCCAGCGTGGTGCTGGCGGCTTTGGACATTCCGGCAGCAACTGATCCACCGGTTGCCCGCTGTGCGCCAAGGATGGCGAACTCTCTGGCGAAAAGACCGTCAAAGCGTTCAGTTTGAGCCTGCCCTGCACGCCCTCGATATTGGAGCTCCCCAGAGATGAACGACATGGCACACCTGGTACCTGCACTCCCGGAAAGCATCTTCCGCGCCTACGACATCCGTGGCGTGGTCGGTGACACCCTGACCGCCGAAACCGCCTACTGGATCGGCCGCGCCATCGGTGCACAAACCCTGGCCCAAGGCGAACCGAACATTTCGGTAGGCCGTGACGGCCGCCTGTCCGGCCCGATACTGGTCGAACAACTGATCAAGGGCCTGGTCGAAGCTGGCTGCCAGGTCAGCGATGTCGGCCTGGTGCCGACCCCTGCCCTGTACTACGCCGCCAACGTTCTGGCCGGCAAGTCCGGTGTCATGCTCACCGGCAGCCACAACCCGCCGAACTACAACGGTTTCAAGATCGTGATTGCCGGCGACACCCTGGCCAACGAGCAGATCCAGGCCCTGTTGACCCGCCTGAAGCGCAACGACCTGAGCCGTGGCGAAGGCAGCGTCGAGAAGGTTGAAATCCTCGAACGTTATTTCCAGCAGATCACTGGCGATATCAAGCTGGCGAAAAAACTCAAAGTCGTCGTCGACTGCGGTAACGGTGCGGCCGGTGTGATTGCGCCGCAGCTGATCGAAGCCCTGGGCTGCGAAATGATCCCGTTGTTCTGCGAAGTCGACGGTAACTTCCCTAATCATCACCCGGACCCGGGTAAACCCGAGAACCTGGTCGACCTGATTGCCAAGGTCAAGGAAACCGGTGCCGACCTCGGCCTGGCCTTTGACGGTGATGGCGACCGCGTCGGCGTGGTGACCAATACCGGCAGCATCGTCTACCCCGACCGCCTGCTGATGCTGTTCGCCCAGGATGTACTTGAGCGCAACCCGGGCGCCGAGATCATCTTCGACGTCAAATGCACACGCCGCCTGACCCCGCTGATCGAGCAATACGGTGGTCGCGCGCTAATGTGGAAGACCGGTCATTCGTTGATCAAAAAGAAGATGAAGCAAACCGGCGCTTTGCTCGCTGGCGAGATGAGCGGACACATTTTCATCAAGGAACGCTGGTACGGTTTCGACGACGGCATCTACAGTGCCGCACGCCTGCTGGAGATCCTCAGCAAGGCCAAAATCGATGCCGAACAGCTGTTCGCCGCGTTCCCGAATGATATTTCCACCCCGGAAATCAACATTGATGTGACCGACGAAGGTAAATTCAGCATCATTGATGCACTGCAACGCGAAGCTGACTGGGGCCAAGACGCCAACCTGACCACCATTGACGGTGTGCGGGTCGACTATCCCCATGGCTGGGGCCTGGTTCGCGCCTCCAACACCACACCGGTGCTGGTGCTGCGCTTCGAGGCCGATACCGACGCTCAATTGCAGCATATCCAGGAAGTATTCCGCGCCCAGTTGAAGCGCGTTGCTCCTGATCTGCAACCCAAGTTCTGACTGACTATCTGTTCCAACTGGAGCCCTGCATGACCCTCGATCGCGATGCCGCCACCCATGTCGCCAAGGTTTTGTCCGAAGCGCTGCCTTACATCCGCCGCTTTGTCGGCAAGACCCTGGTGATCAAATACGGCGGCAACGCGATGGAGAGCGAAGAGCTCAAAACCGGTTTTGCCCGCGACGTGGTGCTGATGAAAGCCGTCGGCATCAACCCGGTGGTCGTGCATGGCGGCGGCCCGCAGATCGGTGATCTGCTCAAGCGCCTGTCGATCGAAAGCCACTTCATCGATGGCATGCGCGTTACCGATGCGCAGACCATGGACGTGGTCGAGATGGTCCTCGGTGGCCAGGTGAACAAGGACATCGTCAACCTGATCAACAGCCATGGCGGCAGCGCCATTGGCCTGACCGGTAAAGACGCTCAGCTGATCCGTGCGAAAAAACTCACCGTCACCCGCAAGACGCCAGAGATGACTACCCCGGAAATCATCGATATCGGCCATGTCGGCGAAGTGGTCGGGGTTAACACCGACCTGCTCAACATGCTGGTCAAAGGTGACTTCATCCCGGTCATCGCGCCGATCGGCGTCGGTGCCAACGGTGAGTCGTACAACATCAACGCCGACCTGGTCGCAGGCAAGGTGGCCGAAGCACTGAAAGCTGAAAAGCTGATGCTGCTGACCAACATCGCCGGCCTGATGGACAAGCAAGGCACCGTGCTGACCGGCCTGACCACCGAGCAGGTCAACGAGCTGATCGCTGACGGCACCATCTACGGCGGCATGCTGCCGAAGATCCGCTGCGCACTGGAAGCGGTACAGGGCGGCGTGAACAGCTCGCACATCATCGACGGCCGGGTGCCGAATGCGGTGCTGCTGGAGATCTTTACTGACAGTGGTGTTGGTACCCTGATCAGCAATGACAAGCAGCGATAACTAAATAAAAAGGCGACCCTGGGGTCGCCTTTTTATTTGCCTCAGATCCCGTACTGGGCCCGATACGCCTCAACGGCCGGCAAATGCTGCTTGAGCGCCGGGTCGTCGGCAAGGAACTCCAGCACCTGGGTCAGCGAAACGATGCTGACCACCGGAATGCCGAAGTCACGTTCCACTTCCTGGATCGCCGACAGTTCGCCGTTGCCGCGCTCCTGGCGGTTCAACGCGATCAGGACACCCGCGGCCTTGGCCTGCTGCCCCTGAATGATCTGCATGACTTCGCGGATCGCGGTGCCCGCAGTGATCACGTCGTCGATGATCAGCACGTCGCCGGTCAGCGGTGCACCGACCAGGCTGCCGCCTTCGCCGTGCGCCTTGGCTTCCTTGCGGTTGAAGCACCATGGCAGGTCGAGGTCATGATGCTCGGCCAGTGCCACCGCGGTGGTTGCCGCCAGGGGAATACCCTTGTAGGCCGGGCCAAACAGCACATCGAACGGAATCTTGCTGTCGACGATCGCCGCGGCATAGAAACGCCCGAGCTGAGCCAGGGCCGAACCACTGTTGAACAGGCCGGCATTGAAGAAGTACGGGCTGGTGCGCCCGGATTTGAGAGTGAATTCACCGAAGCGCAGAACCCCGCGGTCGATGGCAAAACGAATGAAGTCGCGCTGATACGGCTGCATGAAGAGTCCCGGATACCACGGATTTAGCTAAATGAGTACAGCTCGGGTATCATACACGCACGAGATTTTTGGGGCCATTTATGCGGATCATCAGTGTGAACGTTAATGGCATTCAGGCTGCCGTTGAGCGTGGTTTGCTCAGCTGGCTACAAGCCCAGAATGCTGACGTCATCTGCCTTCAGGATACCCGCGCCTCGGCCTTTGAACTCGACGACCCAGCTTTCCAGCTTGATGGCTACTTCCTTTATGCCTGCGACGCAGAAGTTCCCGCCCAAGGCGGCGTGGCGCTTTATTCGCGGTTGCAGCCCAAGGCAGTCATCAGCGGCCTGGGCTTCGAGACAGCCGACCGCTACGGACGTTACCTGCAGGCCGATTTCGACAAGGTAAGCATCGCAACGCTGCTGCTGCCTTCGGGAATGAACGGCGACGAAGACTTGAACCAGAAATTCAAGTTGATGGACGACTTCGCCAAGTACCTGGACAAACAGCGACGCAAACGTCGCGAGTACATCTATTGCGGCTCGTTGTACGTGGCGCAGCAGAAGCTCGACGTCAAGAACTGGCGCGATGGCCAGCAGTCGCCGGGCTTCCTGGCGCCTGAACGGGCCTGGATGGACACCGTCGTCGGTGACATGGGTTATGTCGACGCCCTGCGCGAAGTCAGCCGTGAAGGCGACCAGTACAGCTGGTGGCCGGACAACGAACAGGCCGAGATGCTCAACCTGGGCTGGCGTTTCGACTACCAGCTGCTGACTCCGGGCCTGCGCCGCTTCGTGCGTAGCGCACGCCTGCCGCGTCAACCGCGCTTCTCCCAGCACGCGCCACTGATCGTGGACTATGACTGGACGCTGACGATCTGATTCGTTTAGTGATGAAAAAGCCGACTTCGTGTCGGCTTTTTTGTGGCTGCGGTTTCAGCGTGCTGGGGAGAGCTTGATTAACGCGAGGACTATCGCAAACCAGGTACAGCCAATGATTATTAGCCAGGAAGATATCAATAGTCGACGTCGCAGGCGCGGCGGAAAGTTACGCAGATCTTCTGCATCCACCATCCCTAATCGAACACATAACTTTGGATAGAGCACCGCCCCGCTAAAGGTACTGAGCACGAAACAACGTGATTTCAAGCGCGTCGTCCCCCAGAACAATACCTGCTGCTGGAGCCAGACACTGTTTGGCTGGCTTGCAATGATGAGATCAAAGTCGCGGCTGCGGGCCATCCAGACCTCCATGACAATGCCTGAAAAGGTGATCACAAAGGGAAGTAAAGCGAAGGGGATCACAATAATTGGAGGCCAGCTATTTATATCAATCACTGGTCACTCCATAGAGGTAGTCTCCAAACCACTCACCCATAGAACCAACGCCGCCAGCCCCTGCAAGCGATCCACCTCCAACTAGTACGACTCCACAAACGGCTATGCCAACTCCACCTGCCACGCCAGCGTAACCACATACGGCCGCAGCTGCCCTCCCCCCCAAATAGGCGCCAGCCAAACCACCACTCAACCCACCTGAGAAACTTCCAGGCTCAGTAAATCGCACCCGCTTACACTCTTCAGTCCCCAGCACGACACACTTCCTGCACCTTAAGCACCGAAGCCCCACCGCCAAGAGCAATCCCGACGTATCCGCCGTACTTAAGGTACTTGGCAGTCTTGGATACTTGCTCCAGGTGCGTCGCATAACCCGGAATCTCACTTGGCGCACCGACGCGACTCCAGTGGTGCACCAGGCTCTTGGTGGAGATACCCAGGTCACGACGCAAGGTGTCGTAGCTGCCCAGATTCAATTGCTTGTTGAGGAACGAACTCTTCAACTGTGCATCGAGTTGGCGATACAACTGCTGGCGCGAAGCGAAGAACTCTGGACTATTCAGGTGCCCATAAGTGCTGAACGCGCGTTGGTGCAGTTGCTCCAGCGCGCGCAAGCTGCCTTCAACCTGACGCAACCCTTGACCGAGCATGTCCTTGCCAACCCCCATCGACTGGCTCGCGCCACTGAGCAAGCCGGCAATTTCACCCTGGTAGCGAACCATAAAATTGGCCTCCTACCTTGTTGGGGAGAGTTTGATCAGGGCGACGCCTATCGCAAGCCAGACACTCCCGATATTGACCAACCAGGCAGTCACCAGTAATCGACGCCGCAGCCTCGGTGGAAAGTTACGCAAGTCCTCTGCATCTACCACGCCCAATCGGATGCAGCGCTTCGGATAGATCATCACTCCGGCAATTGCAGCCAACAAATACCAGCGTGATTTGAAATCTGTAGCTCCCCAGAAAGGCATCCGCTGCGGGAGCCGGCCAGTATTTGGAAGGCTTGAAATGATAAGGTCGAAGTCACGACTGCAGGCCATGTAGGTGTTCATCGCCACGCCTGACATAGCTATAACGAAGGGGGCCAATCCGAAAGCAATTGCAATGCTCGGTGGCCAAGTATTGATATCAATCACTTTGCACCTCGTAGAGTATGTCTCCAATCCACTCTCCAAATGATCCGACACCGACTCCCCCGGCAAGTGGCCTAGAACAGAACACCAGTGCCTGATGGGGGCGAAATCAGTCAGCCAGCGAGTTTTCCACTTAACATGAACTACGACTGGACGAATCAGGGTGTTGGAGAGAGTTTGATCAAGGCAACACCTACCGCGAGCAAAACTGCACCCGTTATGCCCAGCCAGGACGCTACCAGTAACCGACGCCGCAACCTGCGTGGAAAATTTCGTAAATCATCTGCGTCCATCATTCCCAAGCGAACACTTAACTTGGGATAGAGCATCGCGCCACTGATTGTACTGAGCAGATAGCAGCGGGATCTCAACCTTGTTGTTCCCCAGAAAGGTATCTGCATCTTCAGCCAAACGCTATTTGGAAGGCTTGCGATGATGATGTCGAAGTCACGGCTATGGGCGATGTAGGCGTTCATCGCTACACCGGATAAGCCGATTACAAAGGGGGCGAACCCAAAGGCGATCGCAATACCAGGCGGCCAAGTGTTGATATCAATCACCTTGCGCCTCGTAAATGTTGTCTCCCAACCACTCCCCAAATGACTCGCCGCCGACTGCCCCGATAAGTGATCCGCCGCCAACCAATACAATTCCACATAAGCCTACGCCAACCGGACCTGCAACTGCGGCGAAGCCACATACAGCCACGGCGACGTCACCTCCTATAAGAGCACCAACCGCACCACCACCTAGTCCTCCAGAAAAACTCCCTGCCTCGGTAAATCGAATCCTTTTACACGCCTCTGTTTCTCCGGAACGACACACCTCCTGCACCTTGAGCAGCGATGCTCCCCCGCCTAACGCAACTCCGACGTGCCCTCCATACTTCAGGTACTTCGCCGTCTTCGCCACCTGATCCAGATGCGTGGCATAACCCGGAATCTCGCCTGGCGCT
>JAVXRI010000025.1:58696-61428 GCA_036643775.1 Pseudomonas sp.
ACGCAAGGTGTCGTAGCTGCCCAGATTCAATTGCTTGTTGAGAAACGCGCTCTTCAACTGCGCATCCAGCTGGCGCAACAACTGCTGGCGCGAAGCGAAAAACTCCGGGCTATTGAGGTGCCCATAAGTGCTGAACATGCGTTGGTGCAGGTGCTCAAGCGCACGCAAGCTGCCTTGGACCTGCCGCACCCCCTGGTCGAGCATATCTTTACCAACCCCCATCGACTGGCTCGCACCACTGAGCAACCCGGCAATCTCACCCTGGTAGCGGACCATGAAATTGGCCTCCTCCTCGTTGAGCGGCGCCAGCGCCTCGCGGACCTGCGCAGCAGCAGCCATCAACTGGGCCTCCTCCCGCGTGCAGGCCGTGCCGTTGTTCGGATCGCCAATGACGAACAACTCACCGGCCTTGAAGCCCTCGGCAAAAGTGGGATTAAGCCGGTGCAGGCGAGCGCTCAGGTAACGGCTCTCCCCGCCCAGCTGTGCCAGTACCTGCTGGCCGGACATACTGCGCGGCACCACATAAAAACCAGGTTCCAGCGTGCCCGGCGGGGCGGCGACGACCGATGGGGAGTGGCTCGTGGGAGCAAACCCGGATGCGGGCATCGATGAACGGGCGACTGGGCGAGCCGGCTCGGAAAAACCGTTCGTTGTCGCCGCGACAGTAACGCCCCCACCATACAGGGGCGCTATCAGCCGGTTGCTGCCCGGCGGGCAGCCGCAATTGATCTGCACACCGTCAACGGCAATCGCCAGACCTTCTATCGTCCAGCCGTCATAACCTTCGGCAATCTGCCCGACCTGACCACATTGTGGACAGGGGGTGGTGCTGTCTCCGAGGCGCAGATTGGGAACCTGGTTCTGGGTTTGACAGGTCTGGCTGCTGAGGCAGGTGGCCCCGGTTGTAGTCTGGTCGCCATGCATCCCGGCGCCGCGGCCATTCATATTCATGCGGTAGACCATTGGTCACCCCACCACAGCTAGAAAATCATCCGCCATTGATTCGCCTGCTCGTTGAACGATCGTTGCACCGTCCTGCAGGGTATCGATGATTTCGTCGCCGTTACTCAGCAAGCTACCAACCAGTGCAACACTGTGCTCGCCCAGCCGCGAGTGCTCCCCGGCACCCGTGATGATCTGCGCCTGGCTGCCGTCCGGGTACTCGACCCAGTCGCCGGTCTGGGCCACACCTACAGTCTGGTCACCAGACAGCGTGATAGTCATGGGCGAAGTGGCGTGCCGGATGACACCACCCTCACGGGTTCGGCTGCCTTGAGTGGCCAGTCGATAGATGGCAGTGACAGGAGGTGCCGATGGACTCAACGTCTCCAGCACTTCTGTGGTCAGTTCATTGGTGAAGGAAGCTGCAGGGTGATCGTTCCGTGTAGACATGTACTGATTCCTTGGGCAAGTGAAGCCTGGAACCTAGCACGGCATGTACAGCAAAAAACTCAGTAGAAATCGATACAGAAACGTCCTACTTAACACCCGGATCTCATTGTCAGATCCGGCGTTTTTTTGCAGGAAAAATCGCAACCTACAAGAAAATACGATCTGTCTGACGGTCAAAATGCAGGCATGAAAAAGGCGAGCTCGAGGCTCGCCTTTTTTCTTCAACCCTTCAACTGATCATTATTTGATCGGCCGCCAGGTCAACGGGTAGCGATAGGGCTGCCCGTCATTGGCCTTGACCCCGGCAACGATCGTGAGAACCAGCACGGCAACCATCAACATGCCGAACAGCACGATCCCCACCAGCACGAACATCAGCGCAAAGCAGATGATCGAGGCCAGGAACACGGTGAGCTGAAAGTTCAGCGCTTCCTTGCCCTGGGCATCAATGAACGGGTCCAGGTCCTTTTTCCAGATCCACATCACCAGCGGACCCAGCAGGTTGCCAAACGGCACGACCAGCCCCAGCAGGGCGGCCAGGTGGCAGAACATCGCCCACTGACGAATCTCGGCATTGGGAGTAGGCAACTGCAACGGTTGCTCGGTCATGTTCTGCTCCTTGCCTTGTCGGACTCAGTCAGCCAGTGCGGCTTGCTGCAGTTCGAACAGATCGACCATGCCTTTTTGCGCCAGCGCCAGCATGGCGTTGAGCTCTTCAGGCTGGAACGGCGCGCCTTCGGCGGTGCCCTGGACTTCGATGAAGCCACCCTGGCTGGTCATGACCACGTTGAGGTCGGTCTCGGCAGCCGAGTCTTCCAGGTAGTCCAGGTCGAGCACGGCTTCGCCCTGGTACATGCCAACCGAAACAGCAGCGATCATGTGCTTGAGCGGGTCGCCACCCTTGAGGCCGCCACGCTTCTTGACCACGCGCAAGGCATCAACCAGGGCAACCATGGCACCGGTGATCGACGCGGTACGGGTACCGCCATCGGCCTGGATCACGTCGCAGTCGACGTACAGGGTGATGTCACCGAGCTTGCTCATGTCCAGCGCGGCGCGCAGCGAGCGGCCGATCAGACGCTGGATTTCGAGGGTCCGGCCACCCTGCTTGCCACGCGCGGCTTCACGCTGGTTACGCTCGCCGGTGGAACGCGGCAGCATGCCGTATTCGGCAGTCAGCCAGCCCTGGCCCTGGCCTTTGAGGAAGCGCGGCACGCCGTTCTCGACGCTGACCGTACAGACGACTTTGGTGTCACCGAACTCGACCAGTACTGATCCCTCGGCGTGTTTGGTGTAGTTGCGGGTGATGCGGATCGAGCGGAGCTGATCGGCAACGCGAC
>JAVXRI010000026.1:0-59164 GCA_036643775.1 Pseudomonas sp.
TGACTATGACTAATTGAGCAACAGTCTTTTACAGAATTGACAATAATCAAGTCTGAAAAATCAACTTCGCGACAGTTTGTCGCACCCCGCTCAATACCCCTGAAGCCTTTGTATTACAAGGCCTCAGGCTTGATCCAGATCAACTCAAGTGCGACGTCGCAGGAAACTTCCATTGCACAACAGACTTGCATCAACACATGACTTTTGTCTAAGGCTGGCGACGGTTACGGTAGATGCCCAGAGGCACCAGAACAGCCGTCAGGATAAACGCCACCAGTGCCCATTGCGCCAGTGACAGACCCAGCACCGGCGGATAGGGAGTGGAACAGAACCCGTCGACCTGGAACACCAGTGGCAACACCGACGCCAACGGCAAGCCATCGACGATCGGCTGCAGGGTGTCGATACCACAGCTAACCGCAGGGTTGGCGAGGATATACACGTGGTTGCCGGCTGCGGCAATGCCACCGACCGCACTGAGGACCACCAGGCCTTCGAGGAAGGTCAGACTGCGGACCCCGGGCATCGCCGCACCAATAAAGGCAAACACGGCAATCAGCAGCAGCGCATAGCGTTGCAGGATACACAGTGGGCAGGGCGCCTCGCCAAGCACCACCTGCATGTACAAAGCACCGCCGATCAAGGCCAGGCAGATCACTCCCAGCAGCACCAGAAAGCGCCGTTCCCGGTTCAGGCGCGATGTTTGATCGTTCATTGCATATCCTTAGTTGACTGAATGGCTCGACTGCCTCGTCAGAATTCTACACGTTCAAGAAGACCTTCAAGAACTGTAAAAGTGCCGCGCCAGGCTGGTTCAGGCTGGCGCGAGCGGCTGCGCAAAGCAGAATGCTGAATTGCCACTATCTTAGTCGTGTGGATTACCCTATCATTAACACTGTACAAATAAACAGTGTCGAGCACATCGATATTCAAAAGGCATGTGAGGTGATGAATGGCCGTCGAAGTGGTATACCGCAGCAGCCGCGATCTGGAGCGCTTGTTCATGGATAAAGCCGAAGCTGACCGTCACGACAAGATGCTCGAACTGGCCGAGCTGCTCGCCGAGGTCCTGAAAAAAGCCGTCCCGTCGCTGAGCGAACAACAGGTCGAGGATGCTGGCATCTATATGGCCAAGAACCGCGACGTCTTTGCCAAGGCATTCAAGAGCCAGCCTGACGCCCTGTCCGAGCTACTCGCAGACACTGCCGCCGAGTAATCCCCTTCAGCTGTAGATCAGCCGTTCGGCAAGCATCTGCGCTACCCGCGCAGGTGAGCGCTTTTCGGCCTGAGCGTGGGCAAACACTTCGGTCAGCCGCGATGGAATGCGCGCCAGGTGCGCGGTGATGGTGTGCAGGTCCTCGCCTTGGTGCTTGAGCGCCACGTAGATCAAGCCGCCGGCATTGATGACGTAGTCAGGCGCGTAGAGTATCCCGCGATTCTCCAGTTGATCGGCCACTTGCAAGGTGGTCAGCTGGTTGTTCGCCGCCCCCGCCACCGCCGCGCAGCGCAGTTGCATCACACTCTGGCCATTGAGCACCGGCCCAATGCCGCACGGCGCGAAAATGTCGCACGGCGTGCTGATCAGCATCTCGTTGGCGACCGGGCGCGCATTGAACTGCTCGATGGCCAGCTGCACCCTGCCCGGGTCATGATCGCTGACCAGCAGTTCGGCGCCAGCGGCATGCAGTTGCTCAGCCAGGGCATAGCCGACATTACCCAAGCCCTGTACAGCCACCCGCAAGCCCTCCAGGTTGTCGCTACCCAGGCGTGCCATTGAGGTGGCGCGTATGCCGGCAAATACACCCATGGCGGCATGCGGTGATGGATCGCCGGCCGCGGTGGTACTGGTGACATGCTGGGTGCTCTGGGCAATGCAGTCCATATCGAGTGTGGAGGTGCCGCTGTCTACCGCCGTAATGAAACGCCCCTGCAGGGTGTCGACAAAACGGCCAAAGGCCTCGAACAACGCCGCACGGTTTTCCACGTGGGGATTGCGGATGATCACCGCCTTGCCACCGCCCAGCGGCAAGCCCGCCAGCGCTGCCTTGTAGCTCATGCCCTGAGCCAGGCGTATGGCGTCGATCATGGCGCTGTCGTCGTCTGGATAGGCCAGGTAACGACATCCGCCCATGGCCGGTCCCAGGTGTTCGCTGTGAATGGCGACCACAGCCTTCAGGCCGGTTGCCGGGTCGACGCACAGGTGCAGCGATTGCGTGCGGGTGCTTTGCATAAGCGCGAACATCAGCGGGCTCCTCAGTGAGGTGCTGATCCCAGTATAGGCTGCACTGTGGCGCTTGATGACAACACCCGGACCACTGGACGAAAGGCGTTTGCAGCGCTACAAAATAAGCTTGAGCGGAGATTTTCATGACCCCACGCCAAGCCTGTCTCGCCTGCCTGGAACGTGACCCGGTTGCCTTGCTGGAGGCGGCGCTGTGGGTGGCTGCCGAACACGACAGCAGCGTCTGCCCGGAGGACATCCTGGCCCAGGTCAAGGTGCTGCAACAGGAGGTCAGCGCCGGCCTGCCCATGCTCCCCTTCAGCGAGCTGGCCCAGCCTTTGTTGCGCAGGCTCAATGCCCTGGGGTTCCAGCAGGACGAGTATCACCCGTTGCGTCCCCAGGCCGCCCTGCTCGACAAAGTCCTGGAGCGGCGCCGCGGCCAACCATTGACCCTGGCCCTGCTGACCCTGGAACTGGCGCATGGCTTGTCCATTCCGCTGGAAGGCGTGAATTTTCCCGGGCATTTTCTCCTGCGCGTACCCGGTGCCGACCACCTGCTCGACCCCTGCGGTGGCCGCCGGCTCTACCCTGCTGATTGCCGTGAACTGCTCGGCCGCCAGTTCGGCCCGCAACTGCAGTTGACTGCCGATCACCTGCTCACCGCCAGCCCCAAGCAGATGCTCCAGCGCCTGTCACGCAACCTGCGCCAGTTGCACTCGACCCATGACGATGACCTGGCGGCGCTCAAGGACGCTGAACGGGTGTTGCAACTGGGCCCTGCCCTCGCCAGTGATTACATGGCGCGCGCCACCCTGTATCAACACCTGGAGTGCCCCCAGGCCGAACGCTTCGACCTGGAGCACGCCTTGTTGCTCAGTGACGATCCGATCCAGCGCCTGCGCCTGACCGAACGGCTTGGCCAACTACCGCACGTGTCGCCGTCCGTGCACTGACCTGGCACTCAGGGCGTATCAGGTTGCCTGGCCGGATGGGCCTGAACAAAGGCCGCGTGCTGCTCGGCCAGTGCGGCCACCCGGCGGATACGCGGCAAGCCACTGAGGTCGATGTGGAAGCGTTCGGCGGCATACAGTTGCGGGATCAGGTAGACATCGGCCAGCCCCGGTTCATCACCGAAGCAGAAGCCGTCATCACCGATCAGCTGCTCGACCGCTGCCAGGCCCTGGCTGATCCAGTGGGCGATCCACTGGTTGACCTGGGCATCGTCATGACCGAGCCCGCGCAGCTGGTTAAGCACACTGACGTTGTGTAACGGATGGATATCGCAACCGATCAACGCCGCCACGCCACGAACCTGCGCCCGCCGCAGCGGGTCCTCAGGCAACAGCGCGGGTTGCGGATAAACCTCCTCCAGGTACTCGATGATCGCCGGCGACTGCACCAGCAGCTCACCGGAATCGATCTTCAGGGCTGGTACCCGGCCCTGCGGATTGAGCGCGAGGAAGTGTTCTTCACGCTGCTCTCCTTTGAGCAGGTTGACCGGCACGTACTGGTACTCAAGCTGTTTGAGCGCCAGGGCAATCCTCACCCGGTAGGACGAGGTTGAACGGAAGTAGTTGAACAGTTCCATGGTCCTGCCCTCTCAATGCGCCGGCAGAATCTTGCCTCGGCACTCACCGAAGCCGATCGACGCCACGCCGTCAGCAACGCAACGCGCACGCAAGATGATCTCATCGCCATCCTCAAGGAACTTGCGCACCTCACCCGAAGCCAGCTGCACCGGCTCTTTACCGCCCTGGGTGATCTCCAGCAGGCTGCCGAACTGGCCAGGTTGGGCGCCGGACAGCGTGCCTGAACCGAACAGATCGCCCGGTTGCAGTTGGCAACCATTGACGCTGTGGTGCGCGACCATCTGCGCCACGGTCCAGTACATGCTTAAAGTATTGCTCAAGGTCAGTCGCTGAGCCGGCAGGTTTTGCTCGCGCATGCGCTCGGTCAGCAACAGCACTTCCAGTTCGATATCGAAGGCACCGTCAGCCTGGTCGCGCTTGTCCAGCAGGTACGACAATGGCTGCGGGTCACCCTCTGGGCGCGAAGGCTGGGCGCAACGGAAAGGCTCCAGGGCTTCGGCGGTCACCACCCAAGGGGAAACCGTCGAGATGAAACTCTTGGACAGGAACGGGCCGAGCGGCTGGTATTCCCAGGCCTGAATGTCACGCGCGGACCAGTCGTTGAGCAGACAGAAGCCGGCGATGTGTTCAGCCGCTTCGGCGATCGCAATCGACTCGCCCATCTCGTTACCCTGGCCGATCCAGATGCCCAGTTCCAGCTCGTAGTCCAGGCGTGCGCAAGGGCCGAAGCTTGGCTCGCTCTGCCCGGCGGGCAGCGTTTGCCCTTTAGGCCGACGGACATCGGTGCCGGACGGGCGAATGGTCGAGGCACGGCCATGGTAGCCAATCGGCACATACTTGTAGTTGGGCAACAGCGGGTTGTCGGGGCGGAACAACTTGCCAACGTTCTTGGCGTGCTCGATGCCGACATAGAAATCGGTGTAGTCGCCAATCTGCGCCGGCAGGTGCAGTTGACACTCGCTGCTGACCAGCAACAGCGGCTTGAGCACAGCCTGATGCTCGCTGTGCTCGCCGAGCAGTTCCAGCAGGCGCTCGCGCAAGGCCACACGGGCCACGCGGCCCAGGGCAAAGAAAGCATTCAGGGCGCCACCACAGGTCGCCTCGACAGCGGCACGCGCCTGGCCGTCGAACAGGCCGGCAGCCAGCACGCCTTCAAGGTCGAGAATCGCATCGCCAATGGCCACGCCACAACGCTTGCCCTGGCCCTTGTGGGTGAAGATCCCCAACGGCAGGTTCTGCAGCGGAAAATCGCGATGCCCGTTGGCGTGTTCGACCCAACTGCGGGCAATAGCGGACTGATTCATGGGTTATCTCCGATTCGGGGTGAAGGTGCTCGGCAACGAGGCCCAGCAACTATCGTAGTCGGCCTGCAGCTGCGGGCACTCAAGGGCGTGACGGCTCGGACGCAGCGCCTGGCTGGTCTCGAACATGAAGGCCATGGTGTTGTCGATCTTGGCTGGCGCCAGTTCGGCGGCGATGGCCTTGGCGCAGGTTTCCGCATCCGGGCCGTGGGCGCTCATGCAACTGTGCAGGGACGCGCCGCCGGGCAGGAAGCCTTCAGCCTTGGCATCGTATTCGCCCTTGATCAGGCCCATGAACTCGTTCATCAAGTTGCGGTGGAACCAAGGTGGACGGAAGGTGTTCTCGGCCACCATCCAGCGTGGCGGGAAGATCACGAAATCAAGGTTGGCCATGCCCGGCACGCTGGTCGGCGAGGTGAGCACGGTGAAGATCGACGGATCCGGGTGGTCGAAGCTGACCGTGCCGATGGTATTGAAACGGCGTAGGTCGTACTTGTACGGCACGTTGTTGCCGTGCCAGGCCACCACGTCCAGCGGCGAATGATTGAGCTCGCAGCCCCACAATTCACCGAGGAACTTCTGCACCAGCTGTACCGGTCCCTGATGCTCCTCATAGTGCGCAACAGGTGTGAGGAAGTCGCGCGGGTTGGCCAGGCCGTTGCTACCGATCGGGCCCAGATCCGGAATGCGCAGCGGTGCGCCATGGTTCTCGGCGATGTAGCCACGGGCCTGGCTGTCGAGCAACTCGACGCGGAATTTGAGGCCACGGGGCACCACGGCGATTTCCAGCGGCTCGACCACCAGCACGCCCAGTTCGGTCACCAGACGCAGGCGGCCCAGTTCCGGCACCAGCAGCATTTCACCGTCGGCGTTGAAGAACACACGCTCCATGGAGCGGTTCGCGCAATAGTTGTAGATGCTGATACCGGCAGGTTTCTCGCTGGCAGAGTTGGCTGCCATGGCGACCCAGCCATCAATGAAATCGGTCGGCTCGCTCGGGACATCCAGTGGACTCCAGCGCAAGCGGTTTGGCGTCACCGCGCCCAGCGGGCCACCGGCCAACTGTCGCTCCAAGCGCTCAAAGCGCGGATGCAGGGCCGACGGGCGGATGCGGTACAACCAGGTGCGGCGCATCTCGCTGCGGGCCATGGTGAAAGCGGTGCCGGAGAACAGTTCGGCATACAGGCCGTAAGGGGCCTTTTGCGGCGAGTTCTGCCCGACCGGCAGGGCGCCAGGCAAGGCTTCGCTAGCGAATTCGTTACCGAAGCCGCTCAAGTAGTCGAGGACGGGGGTGCTTTCGAGGTTCATCGAGCCTCCGGGCCCAATGCAGGCCGGTTGATAGCAGTTGGCTGCATGCCGTTCCCGGTAGCAACACCTCTGCGTTATTTTTATCGTAATTACATTACGCATAACGTAATTTGATTGACGAAGACCGTCAAGCTATAAAGACGCCCACCTGGACTACCCGGATCGAATGCACCATGGCCAAAGCCAGCTCCCCCGCCGACAGCACCGGCAAACAGAAGGTCCGCTCGGCCGAAGTCGGTACTGACATCCTCAAGGCCCTGGCCCAACTGTCACCCTCGACCTCGCTGTCGCGCCTGGCCGAACATGTCGAGATGCCAGCGAGCAAGGTCCACCGTTATTTACAGGCATTGATTGCCAGCGGCTTTGCCGAACAGAACCCTGCCACCAACCACTATGGCCTGGGCCGTGAAGCCTTGCGCGTGGGCCTCGCCGCGCTGGGCGGGATGGACGTACTGAAAGTCGCAGCCCTGCCGTTGTCGCAGTTGCGCGATGCACTCAACGAAAGCTGCTTCATTGCCGTTTGGGGTAACCAGGGGGCAACCGTGGTCAACATCGAACCGGCAGTGCGCGCCGTTACCGTAGTCACGCAGATCGGCTCGGTGCTGCCGCTGCTCAGTTCATCCACCGGGCTGGTGTTCGGCGCCTACCTGCCAGAGCGCGAGACCGTCGAGTTGCGTGACCAGGAACTGAGTGCCCTGGGTCATGGCGCCAGTGACTATGAGGCGCTGTTTGCCAGCATCCGCCAGCGTGGCCTGCACCATGTCCACGGCTTGTTGATGCCCGGCGTCGATGCACTCTCGGCACCGGTGTTCAATGCCTTTGGCCAGATTGTCGCGGTGTTGACGGTGGTCGGCCCGACGTCGATCTTCCATGCCGACGAACAAGGTCCGGCCGCACAGCAACTGCTGGCAGCGGCGAAGATGATCAGCTGGCGCATGGGCTACGAAGCAGCCCCTTGAATCTGCTTACAAAGGCTCACACTCATTCACAGGCTCCTGCGCTAGTGTGAGCAGCATTGCACTGTTGCCAGCGGTGCAACAGTGAATGTCACAATTGGCTATTTTTCCTGCCAGGTCAGCGGCTTATTCTGTTTGCAGCTGGACCGCGCCATCGCTGGCAGCCGCTCTGGCCCGGGCATCCCAGGCGTGAACACTCCGCCACCCGGCAACAGGTTCACCGACGTTGATTTTGAAGCTCCTTGATCTGCGTCTTACTTGGCCGCTGCAATTGCAGCGGCCTTTTTTATGGCTCTTCGTGGAATCCTGGGGACTATGATCCTTGGGTTGGGCTGTTTTGGCTGCGAGCTTACCCATTTGGGGTGAAGTTGAAGGTGATTGAGTTCCTGTGGGAGCTGGCCTTGCCAGCGATACAAGCGCCGCGCACTACCTGACACCGCAGCGATCTCATCGCCGGCAAGGCCGGCTCCCACAAATAGCGAGATCAAAAGCGGGCTTGCCCGCAAGGTGTCAGTCTGGCTTCGCCAGATTTGCTTTCGCAGATGCGTCAGCACAGGCGCTGCCCGTAACTTTGCGACTTCAGGAGGCTGAGTGGAGGTGTCTGGAGGGGGCTGGTGCGCAGCACCCTTCGGCCTTGGCCGAAGTTCGCGAGTCGTAGACTTGGCGCAGCAAGTCGTAGGCCGCGATGCCCCTGGAGGGCACCGGAGCGAAGGGACCCGGAGCGCAGCGTAGGGCCGTATGCAGGAGCAGGCGGCTTTGCCTACTTTCCCCAAGAGGAAAGTAGGCCGCCGTAAGGGCGGAAGGGGTCGGCAGCAACGCCACACCAAATGGATAAGCTTGCAGTCTCAAACCCAAACCCAAGGTGAAGAACCTTTTATTGTCCCACGGTGCCACAGGCTGCTGGACGACCTGCAGCAACAGGCCATAATGGCCCGCGGGTTCAATCTTCACTCGGGGCATAGCGATGATCGGCTTCACCTTTCGCCAGTTGGAGTACTTCGTCGCTGCCGCCGAGCAGGGCAGTGTCAGCGCTGCGGCGCGGGCCAAGCACATCTCTCAGCCGTCGGTGTCGCTGGCGCTGTCGCAGCTGGAAGCAACGCTGGGAGAAAAGCTCTTTCACCGTCAGGTCAGTCGCGGCCTGGAACTGACACCCGCGGGGCGCAAGTTGCTCGAGCAGGCGCGGGACATGCTGAACCTGGCCGCAGCGATCGGCGGCAAGGGCGCGGAACACAGTGTCGTGCGCGGGGCCTTGAGCCTGATCTGCTTCCAGGACCTCGGACCGTACTATGCGCCGCGTCTGCTGAGCGGCTTTCGCCAGCGTTATCCGGAAGTCACCATCACCTTGCTCGAAGCGGACCTTGCCGAGGTCAACCGGCGCCTGGCCGACGGCAAGGCGGAGTTAGCGCTGACTTATGATGTCGGGCTGGACTCGCCGATTGAAAAGCGCGTGCTGGCGCAGTTGAAACCCTACGCCTTGTTGCCCGCCGACCATCCTCTGGCGTTGCAGGAGCGGGTGTCGCTAGTGGACCTTGCCAATGAATGCCTGATCCTCGAAGACATCGCCAGGACCCGTGAGTACTTCCTCTCGCTGTTCTGGGCGCATGACCTGCAGCCGGGATCGTTGCAACTGACACAGACCTTCGAAATGCAGCGCGGCCTGGTCGCTCATGGTTATGGGGTGGCCTTGTCCTGCACCCGACCGGTGGCCGACTGCAGTTACGACGGTCAACCCCTGGCGTGCCGGCCACTGCTCGAAGCAGTGAGCCCGCAGCCGGTGGTGCTGGCCCAGTCCAGCGCCATGCGCCCCTCGCCGGCAGCGCAAGCATTCCTCGACTGGGCGAGCGAACTGTTCCCGGTGTGATCAGTTACCGGGTGACTGCGCCAGTTCGGCGACCGGTTGGCGCGCCACGAACAGCCAGTACCCCAGTGACAGCAAGGCCAGCCAGCCGATCCCCACGTACAGCGCCATGCGGGTATCGGGGAACCAGGCCAGCACGCCGAAGATGAACAGCATAAAGACTGCGGCGCAGGCAGGCCCTACCGGCCAGAGCGGTACCGGGAATTTCAACCCGGCTACTTCCTCGGCGCTCATGCCGCGGCGCATGACCATCTGCGAGAGCAGGATCATCAGCCATACCCAGACGATCGAGAAGGTCACCACTGCAGCGAGGATCAGGAACAGGTTTTCCGGCGCCAGGTAGTTGAGCACCACGCCCAGTAGCAGCGCGACGGCCATCACCACCACGGTCATCCACGGCACGCCGAAGCGCGACAGCTGCGAGAAGCTGGCCGGTGCCTGACCGTTCTGGGCCATGCCATACATCATCCGTCCGGCACTGAAAATGTCGCTGTTGATCGCTGAAATCGCCGCCGAGATCACCACGATGTTCAACAGCGTCGCTGCCGAGCCAATCCCCAGGCCGCTGAAAATCTGCACGAACGGGCTGCCTTCGCTACCAATCCTGGTCCAGGGGTAGATCGACATCAGCACGAACAGGGTGAACACGTAGAACAGCAGGATGCGCAACGGCACCGAGTTGATCGCCTTGGGGATGACCCGCTGCGGGTCCCTGGCTTCACCGGCGGTAATGCCGATCATCTCGACCCCACCGAAGGCAAACATCACCACAGTGAACGAGGCGATCATGCCGCCCACGCCATTGGGGAAAAAGCCGCCGTGGCTCCACAGGTTGCTGACCGACGCCAGTTGCTCGCCGGAACCACCGAGCTGGATGCCGAACATCAGCACGGCAGCCCCGGCAAGGATCATCGAAACGATCGCAGTGACCTTCAGCAGTGACAGCCAGAACTCCAGCTCGCCAAATACCTTGACGCTGCACAGGTTCAGCGCGCCGATGAAAAACACGATGCCCAGCACCCAGATCCAGCGCGGTGTCTCCGGAAACCAGAAGCTCATGTAGACGCCGAAGGCGGTGACGTCTGCCAGGCACACCACCAGCATCGAGAAGGCATAGCTCCAGCCGGTCAGAAAGCCCGGGAAACGTCCCAGGTATTGACTGGCGTATTGGCCAAACGAGCCGGACACCGGATTGCGCACGGCCATTTCACCGAGGGCACGCATCATCATGTAGATGGCCGCGCCGCCGATCAGGTACGCCAGCAGCACGGAGGGACCAGCCAGTTTGATGGCCGCTGCAGAGCCATAGAAAAGCCCGGTGCCGATGGCAGAACCGAGCGCCATGAAACGAATGTGACGGGTGCTCAGACCGCGTCGCATGGCGGTGCTGTTTTCGTTCATCCCAGGTAACTCCTCATTGTTCTTATTCTTGGATAGCAAGGCGCCGTAGGACACAGGCAAGGCTATTAACCGGCCAAAGGCGGAGGCTGACAACAGCTGCCTCATACAGATTGCCTATAGTGGCGAATAGGTAATCTGTGGTTTACCGTGCGTTCGCCAGCGCCCAATACTTTTGTCACTACAACAAGAGAGGAGGGGCTCCGATGAATGCCGATATCGAACAGTTTCAGCGCGACGGTGCAATCGTGTTGCGCGGCGTGTTCCGTGACTGGATCGAGCGCTTGCGTGAAGGGTTCGAGCAGAACCTGGCCGCGCCCAGTGCCTTTGCCATTGAAAACGTTGGCAGCGGCGAAGGCGGACGCTTTTTCGAGGACTACTGCAACTGGCAGCGCATTCCGGCGTTCACCGACTTTGTGCGCAACTCGCCGGCAGCAGCGATAGCCGGTGAGCTGATGCAGTCCCGGGAAGTACAGGTGTTCCATGAACATATCCTGGTCAAGGAGCCGGGCACCTCCAAGCCGACACCCTGGCATCAGGACCTGCCGTACTACTGCGTCGATGGTTTGCAGACCGCCAGCTACTGGATCCCCCTGGATCCGGTGACCCGCCACAATACCCTCAGCGTAGTGCTGGGTTCGCATCGCTGGGCCAAACCGGTGCGGCCGAAAAGCTGGGCCAGCAACAAGGATTTCTATGGGGCCCAGGATGCCGATACCGGCCAGAGCCTGTTCATGGACATGCCGGATGTGGAAAACGGCGAATTTGAAATCATCTCGCCCGAGCTTGAACCGGGCGATGCCGTGGTGTTTGACTTTCGCACCGTGCATGGCGCCGCCGGTAACAATGGCAGCAATCGGCGGCGAGCGTTCTCGACCCGTTTCATGGGCGATGATGTGCGCTACGTGCAGCGCCCTGGACGCACCTCGCCGCCGTTCCCCGGTATCGATCTGAAAACCGGTGAGCGTATGCGCGAAGACTGGTTCCCGGTGGTCTGGACCCGGCCTTGAGCTTGTCGCCAAAATGAAAAGCCCCGCACCTGCGGGGCTTTTTACTATTCTGCGGGCGCTCAGGGTTTCACATGGGCGACGATTTCGTCCTTGATCTTCAGACGCTCCTTGCGCAGCCGGGTGACGGTGTCATCGGCGCTGCTGCGATTCTCGGCGTCGACCACTTCGGCGTCTTTGCGGTTGTACTCCTCGTGCAACTGGCTCAGCCGCGGGTCGGTTTTTTTCTTCTCGATGAACTGCTCTTTGGTCAGATTGAGGTCTGCGAGTAGATCGTGCTTTACCGGCATTTCTTCACCTCTCCGGGGTTTGGGGTGGACGTCATGAACTATGAGGATAGTCGTGTTTGTCGGGTTTCGTGATTGAGGTAGTCTGTTGCAACATTTCTGACTTCAAGGCCCTTGCCATGCCTCATCTCCACGTGGAATACAGCGACAACCTGCGCGAACTTGACGTCGATCGCTTACTGCTGCGCCTGAACCACGCGCTGGTCGCAAGCGGCCAGTTCGCCGATGAGCTGGACATCAAGAGCCGTGCCGTGGCCCTGGCCAGTTATCGGGTGGGCACGGCACTGAGCGAGCGGGCCTTTGCCCATGTCAAGCTGGCGATCCTCAGCGGTCGTTCCCCGGAGGTGAAGCGACAGTTGTCGGCGAGCCTGCTGGAGGTGCTGAAAGAGGCTATCCCGGGCGTCGCCGGGGTGGATATCCAGTTGTGCGTCGAGGTGCTCGATATTGATCGCGACTCTTATTCCAAAACACATTTGCCGGCTTAATGCTCTGGCACAATTAATGTGAAAAAATGAATGGGTTATTGTGAAAAAAATGTAATGTTAAAATTGACGCCATCGCACTAAACGTTGGCGTCTTTTTCACAAAAAATTGATGCTGTTGTACTTAACGTTCGCTGGGTCTGAAGGCGGTGCCGCAATGGCACTCTAACCGAACAACCATCAAGCGAGCATCATGTTCAAGATCAAACCCCTGCGGGCCGAATGGGTCACTCTGCTGGCCAGCCTGTACCTGCTGATCGCCTTTAACTCGGTACTCTGGCAACATTTGTCCAGCGTCGTGGAGCCCGGCATTTCGGGCATGCTCCTGCGCCTGGCGTTCGCGGTGCTGATCTTCTGTGCCTTCAACCTGATCTTGACCTTGGTCGCTTTTCGAGGCGTATTGAAACCAGTACTTGTGATGTTGCTGCTGCTCGGCGCCGGTGCTGCTTACTTCATGAATCAATATGGTGTATTGATTGATGTTGGCATGTTGCGCAATACCGCTGAAACCAATGCTACGGAAGTGCGTGATTTACTTTCGTTGAAACTTGGCGTGTATATAGTGCTGTTGGGTTTTGTACCGTCGTTGCTGTTGTATAAAACCCCGATCAATTATCGAGTCTGGTATCGCGAACTGTTCGGCAAGTTGGTCGCCAGTGTCGCCTGTATTGCCTTGCTTGGCGTTGTGGCGTTGCTCAACTACCAGGGGCTGGCCTCGCTGTTTCGCAATCATCATGAGATTCGCCTGATGCTGGTGCCCAGCAATGTCGTCGGTGCCTCTATCGGTTATGTCGGTGAGCGGATCGGCACGGCGGCCAAGCCCTTTGCCAAGATCGGTGAAGACGCTCAGCGCGATCCTGCCTGGCAGCAACATGCCCGCAAGTCATTGACGGTGCTGGTGGTGGGGGAAAGCGCCCGGGCGCAGAACTTCGGCCTGCTGGGCTACAGCCGCGACACCACGCCACAATTGAGCAAAGAGGCGGGATTGATCGCTTTCAGTGATGTTCACTCCTGCGGCACCGAGACGGCGGTGTCGGTGCCCTGCATGTTCTCCGGTTTCACCCGCAAGGATTACCAGGCCAGCAAGGCGAAGAATCAGGAGGGCCTGCTTGATGTGCTGCAGCGCGCCGGCCTGAGTGTTCGCTGGCGAGACAATCAGTCGGGCTGCAAGGGCACCTGCGACCGGGTCCAGTTCGAAGATGTCAGCAATGCCAAGGACTCTGCGCTGTGCACCAACAGTGAGTGCCATGACGAGATCCTCCTGCAAGGCCTGGCGTCGATGATCGACAACCTGCAACAGGACACGGTACTGGTGTTGCACCAGATGGGCAGCCATGGCCCGGAATACTTCAAGCGCTATCCGATGGAATATGAGCGCTTCACCCCGGTGTGCCCCAGCAACGCGTTGAACCAGTGCAGTGAGCAAAGCATCATCAATGCCTATGACAACACCCTGGTGTATACCGACCATGTGCTGGCATCGTTGATCGACATCCTGCGCAGCAAACAGGACAAAGTCGACACCGCCATGCTCTATCTCTCCGATCACGGCGAGTCGTTGGGCGAGTACAACCTGTTCCTGCATGGCACGCCCTATATGTTGGCGCCGGAACAGCAAAAACATGTGCCGATGCTGGCCTGGTTCTCCGACAGCTACCGTCAGGATTTCGCTGTCGATACCGATTGCCTGAACAAGGTGCGCGATGAACCGCTGAGCCAGGACAACCTGTTCCACTCAATGCTTGGCCTGTTGCAGGTGCGCACCGGCCTCTACGACCAGCAACTGGACCTGTTTGCCAGTTGCCGGCCGACACTGGCTCTACACTGAAACAACCCGCAGGCCAGGCGGGGATAGCGGTCGAGCGGTTTCCCGGCAATGGCCTGCGGCGTATATACTGCGCGCCATTGTTTGTGGGAGAGCCTTGTGGCCATCGAAATACACTGGATTTGCGACGACAGCAGCCTGGCCGAACACTGCCAGCAGTGGCGCAAACTGCCGTTCGTGGCAGTCGACACCGAGTTCATGCGGGTTGATACCTTCTATCCGATTGCCGGGTTGATCCAGGTCGGCGACGGGGTGCGTGCCTTTTTGATCGATCCGTTGCGGATCAGCAACTGGCAGCCGCTGGCCGAACTGCTTGAAGACACCCAGGTGATCAAGGTTCTGCACGCCTGCAGTGAAGATCTCGAGGTGCTTTCGCGCCTGACCGGCAGCCTGCCGACTCCGCTGTTCGACACGCAACTGGCCGCCGGTTATCTGAACCTGGGCTTCTCCATGGGCTACTCGCGCCTGGTCCAGGAAGTACTCGGTATCGAGCTGCCCAAGGGCGAAACCCGTTCCGACTGGCTGCAACGCCCGTTGTCGGAGACTCAGGTGAGCTACGCCGCTGAAGACGCGGTGCACCTGGCCGAACTCTACGAGCGCCTGCGCCCGCAACTGTCGGACGACAAGAACGCCTGGGTGCTGGAAGACGGTGCCGAGCTGGTGGCTCAGTTGCGTCGGGAAACCGACCCCAACGAGCTGTACCGCGATGCCAAGCTGGCCTGGAAGCTCTCCCGTGCGCAACTGGCAGTACTGCGTGAGCTGTGCGCCTGGCGTGAACGCGAAGCCCGCGCCCGCGACCTGCCGCGCAACCGTATCGTCCGTGAGAACGCCTTGTGGCCCATGGCCCGCACCCAGCCGGACTCGCTGTCGGCGCTGGCGAAGATCGAGGACATGCACCCGCGCACCATTCGCCAGGACGGTGAGTTCCTCCTCGAACTGATCAAGAAGGCCGCCAGCCTGCCGCCGTCGGAGTGGCCAGCGGCGGTGCCCGAGCCGCTGCCGATCGAAGCGTCGGCGTTGCTTAAGCAACTGCGTGCCATCGGCCAGGCCGAGGCCGAGCGTCTGAACATCGCCCCGGAGCTGATGTTGCGCAAGAAAATCCTCGAGTTGCTGCTCAAGAGCGGCTACCCCAACGGACCCTATCAACTCCCCGAGTCGCTGCGTGGCTGGCGCCGTGAACGCATGGGGCAAGCGCTGCTCGACTGCCTGGCCAGTGCTGGAGAATCGCAATGAAACGTATCTGCTCGATCTACAAGAGCCCACGCAAAAACGAAATGTACCTCTATGTGCTCAAGGCCGATGGTCTGGAGCGCGTACCGGAAGCCCTGCTGCCATTCTTCGGCAAGCCGGTGCATGCCTTCGACCTGGTGCTCACCCCGGAACGCCAACTGGCCCGCGAAGACATCGCCAAGGTTCTGGAGAACCTTGAGGGGCAGGGCTATCACTTGCAGATGCCGCCCGCCGAAGATGAGTACATCGAGCACCTGCCTGAAGAGCTGCTGCGCCGCAACGACCCGATCTGAACCCGGCCTGCCTGCTGTGATGCCGCCAAGGCCCGAGGCCTGGCGGCCTTCGTTGTTTCTGCCAAGGTTGTAAAGACATGCGTGTTTTGATCGCTGAACAGGATCATGCCCTCTACGCTCGCCTGCTGCGTGAAGCTGCACCGGAGCTTGAAGTGCTGACCAGCGGTGACTCGGCCGAACTGGCCGATCAGGCCGCTCAATGCCCGGTGTGGCTGGGGCAGCCGGACCTGCTGGCGACCTTGTTGCGCCAGGGCCACCAGCCACAATGGCTGCAGTCGACCTGGGCCGGGATCACCCCGCTGCTGGCCGACGGCCTGCAACGTGACTATCGCCTGACCCGTGCGGTCGGCATCTTCGGTCAGGTGATGGCCGAGTACGTGCTGACCTATATGCTTGGCCATGAGCGGGAAGTCATGGCGCGCCTGGTCAGTCAGGTCGAGCGTAAATGGGATGACCGGCCTGGGCGCAGCCTGGAGGGGCGTCGGGTGTTGATCGTGGGTACCGGTGACATCGGTCAGCGTGTTGCCGAGTTTCTCCTGCTCTTTGGCGTGAAGCTCTACGGCATCGCCAGCCAGGCCCGTGAGCAGTCGCCGTTTATCGAAGTGGCGGCCATGAGCGAGCTTGGGCGTTTGGTGGGTGAAGTCGATTACGTCGTCAACCTGTTGCCGGACACCCCGACAACCCATGACCTGTATGACGCCGCACTGTTTGCCCGTTTCAATCCCGATGCGTTGTTCATCAACGCCGGGCGCGGTGTGGCAGTGGTCGATGGTGATCTGGTCGAGGCGTTGAAACTGGGCCATCTGGCCGGCGCAGTGATCGATGTCTGCCGTCAGGAACCGCTGCCGGCTCGCCACCCGTTCTGGACTGCCTGGGGCTTGCTGTTGACCGGACACAGCTCGGCACCGACTTCGCCCACGGCGATGGTGCGCTTGTTTGTCGAGAATCTGCGGGCGTATCAGGCGGGTGAGGAACTGCGCGGGGAAGTGGACTTTCAGCGCGGCTATTGAGTCATTGATGTCGGAGCTGGCAAGGCCAGCTCCCACAAATACCCATCGTTCTTACAAGGTGAAATCACCCTCAGCCGCCAGCTCGCTGAGCGGACGGCGCGGGCTTGGTACTTCACGGGCCTGCAGGGCTTCGGCCAGGCTGGCCTTGTCGCCCAGCTTGCCAACTGCCACTGCCGCATGCAGGGCATAACCCTCAGGAATCTTCAGTTCCTTGCGGGTCAGCTCCTGGTCGAAACCGGCCATGCCATGGGTGTGCCAACCGCTGAGGCTGGCCTGCAGGGCCAGGTGACCCCAGGCCGAGCCGGTGTCGAAGGTGTGCCACAAGGCCGGGGTTTCTTCGCTGGCGCCAGGTGCTGCGAAGGTGGTCTTGGACATCACGATCACCAGCGCCGAGGCATGCTGCGCCCAGCTGCGGTTGAACTCGTTGAGCAGGCCCAGGTAGCGCTCCCAGTTCGGCGTGTCACGACGGGCATAGAGGAAGCGCCAGGGCTGCGAGTTGTAGGCCGAAGGAGCCCAGCGTGCGGCTTCAAGGAAACTCAGCAGGGTGGCTTCGCTGATCGGTTCGCCAGTAAAGGCGCGTGGCGACCAGCGCTTGATGAACTGATCGTCGATGGCATGTTCGGCAACGCGAGGATTAGCACTCATGGCGAGTTCCTGAAAAGGCGGAAAAGGTGGGGAGCAACTGGCGCTCAAACTACTGTGTCGCGCCAGCCCTGACAAGCGGTCTGGCTTTGCCGCAAGACTCGCCCTAGACTGGCGCCGCCGCACTGCGGCGCCTCTATTGAAACAGGACACCCGTTACATGATTGCCAGCGCCGATTCCTTCTGGAAGCGTAAAACCCTCGAACAGCTCGACCGCCAGGAATGGGAGTCGCTGTGTGATGGCTGTGGCCTGTGCTGCCTGCAAAAGCTCGAAGACGAAGACGACAACAGTGTTTATTACACGCGTATTGCTTGCAAACTGCTGGATCTCAAGACCTGTCAGTGCAGCGACTACCCGAACCGGCTCAAGCTGGTGCCTGATTGCATCCAGCTGACGCCGGGCAAGGCCGACCAGTTCAAATGGCTGCCGACCACCTGTGGCTATCGTCTGATCAGCGAAGGCAAGGACCTGCCAAGCTGGCACCATCTGGTCTGTGGCGATCGTCAGCAGGTGCACAAGCAGCGTATTTCCCAGTCCGGACGCATGTTGAGCGAGAACAGCGTTGACGAAGATGACTGGGAAGATTATCTGATTTTCCGCGCTGGCTGAGCCGCCCAGGCTTGCCGGGTATCGCGTCTGGGGGAACAAGGAGTTTCTGTATGCGTGTGCGTTGCCATTGGCTCTTGGCCCTGGGCCTGCTGGCCAGTTCGCCGGCCTGGGCGAAAAAGGTCAATCTGGACTATCACGTTCGCCTGATTCCCCAGAGCGAGCAAGCCGAAGTACGCCTGACCCTGGCCGAAGGCACGGCAGTGCACAGTCTGGATTTCGACCTGGGCAAGGAGGGCGCCTATAGCGACTTCAAGGCCGATGGCCAGTGGCAGCTACAGGGTGATGGCCTGCGCGGGCGCTGGCAACCGGCACCGGGCAAGAGCCAGCTCACTTACCGTGTGCACCTGGCGCATCGCCAGAGCAATGGCAGCTATGAAACCCGGCTAACCCCTGACTGGGCACTGTTTCGCGGCGACGATCTGGTTCCCCCGGCTCGTCTTGACCAACAGGATGGTACTGAACTGGTAGCACGCTTGAGTTTCGAGCTGCCCACCGGCTGGAAGAGCGTCGAGACGCCGTGGCCACGTATCGGCAAGCAGCGCTTTCGTATCGACAACGTTTCGCGCCTGTTCGACCGCCCCACCGGCTGGATGGTCGCAGGCACCATCGGCACCCGGCGTGCGCGCCTGGGCGAGACCGAGGTCAGCGTTGCAGCTCCGCAGGGCCAGGGTATGCGTCGGCTGGATAACCTGACCCTGTTGACCTTCGTCTGGCCGCAACTGCAGGCGGTGTTCCCGCGCAATCCGCCAAAGCTGCTGCTGGTCGGGGCACGTGACCATCTGTGGCGCGGTACGCGCGCCGGGCACCATTCGATCTACCTGCACAGTAGCCGGCCGTTGGTCAGTGAAAACGGCTCAAGTCCGTTGTTGCGCGAATTGGTGCACGTCTTTGCCCAGATCAATGATCGCCAAGGCAGCGACTGGCTCAGTGAAAGCATCAATGAGTACTACGCCATCGAGTTACTGCGCCGATCCGGCGGTATCACCGAAGAGCGCTACCAGGCCTTGCAGGCCGGTCTTGAACAGCGCGGCGCCAAAGTCACCAGCCTGCGCGGTGAGGAGGCCGACAGCGCGGTGACCGCGCGCGGTGTGCTGCTGTTGCAGGCGCTGGACCGGGAAATCCGTTTGCACACTCACAACCAGCGTTCGCTGGACGATGTCACCCGGGCGCTGATGCGCCTGAACAGTGTCAGTACCCAGGAGTTCATCCAGCTCAGCGAAAGTGTGCTGGGCCGCGAATCCGAAGTGCTGTCGAGCAAGTTGCTGCGTTAGCTTTTCGGGTTCTTCAGCGAGTCGTTACCGGTGACCGTGGCGCTGCGGGTGGCGGCGTCGGCACTGGCCTTGAGGGCTTCGAGTTCGGCACCGGTGCGCTCGATGTTCGCGCGCAAGTTGTCGAGGTCACTGCGGCCACGCTCCAGCAGGCTTTTGACTGAGCTGTGACCGGTGATGCCGCGGGCCAGGGCAACGCCGCCAATGGCCACCTGAATCAGACCGAACAGTCCGCCACGGCGCAGGCCCTTGCCGACCATGATGACGCCACCAGCCACGGAACCTGCGCGCTCCCAGCCCTGCACGTTGTGCTCGGGTTTGTCTTGCAGGGTGCGGATCAACGTCTTGTTATCGGACATGGTCATTCTCCAGTGGCGGGCGATGATATTCAGCAGACCGCCGCAGGCGCCGGGCTGTTCCTTCGGATTACTTGAATTTCGGCCCGGATCGAGTGTTCAGGCCTTTGGCCAGTCGATCGTAGAGCACCACATTGACGGTGGCGGCGAGGTTCATGCAACCGTTGGTCGGGATGTAGATGGTCTCTTCACACCAGGCCCGTACGTCGGGGTCGAGGGAACCGTCTTCCGGGCCAAAGATATAGATCGCCCGGTCCGGGTGGGTGTACTCGGGCAGCGGGCGTGCGCCGTCGATCAGCTCGACCGCTACCGGCGTGCAGCCCAGGGGGATGATCTTCTGCAGGTCGTCGATGCCGATCAGCGGGATGTCGTAGTGCACGCGCTTGGTATCGGTGACGAAGTCGCGGGCGCGCTCATAGCGCTTGCCGGTGTAGAACACCGAGTTGACGCCGTAGCAACCCGCAGCGCGCATCACTGAACCGACGTTCTCCGCTGACTTGGGGTTGAACAGACCAATGCAGCTGTACCGTTTGTTCGCCACGTGCCGGGGCCCTTCGCAAAAAAGAACGCGATTATACGGGCTTGCCGGCACTGTGGGGGCAGGGGATTGCGCTCAGTCCTTTTTCAGCAGACCGGCGAGCCCGGCGAACGGGTTGTGCGTGGCCTTGGCGATGCTCGGGCTGCTGGTGGAACCTTCGCTGAAATACTGCTGGTCGGTGTAGCGGGAGTGCTCGTTGTCGTGGCAGTACAAGCACAGCAGCTCCCAGTTGGAACCGTCCTGAGGGTTGTTGTCGTGGTTGTGGTCACGGTGGTGCACGGTCAGCTCGCTCAGGCGTTTGCCGGCGAACTCGCGGGCGCAACGGCCACAGACGTGCGGGTACATTTTCAGGGCCTTGTCGCGATAGCCCATCTCCTTGTCGCGCTTGGCGTCGGCGAGGATACGGTCGAGCCGTGCGGTGGCGGCGGCAGAGGATGGCGAACTCATGGGATTACCTTTTCTCGGGCTTGTTACGGTTATACCTTGAAGTTTAGCGTGAGGACGGGCTATTCGGACAGGCAAACCGCTACGCTTGGGAGTAGCCTGTGGGAAGGTGTTACTAGGAGTCTGCGTATGCGCCGTCTGACCATCGCCGTCCTGTTTCTCGCCAGCTTGCAGCCGACGCTGGCCGCTGACTTGCAACCGCGGCCAATCGCCCCGGTGCCGGGCGCGCCGGGCACTGCGACGCCGACCCCTTACCCGCAGATCACCCCCAGCACGGTGCCGCGCGCCGGTGATGCGCGGCCGGGTTCACCGTTGCTGCCAGCGATCAAAGTGCCCGTGCCACCCAGGGACCAGCCGCTGCCGGGGCTGACGCCCGAGGACAGCAAGAGCAGGAAAACCGACTAGACCTGTGACAGGCGCTGACCGTCCTGCATGCGCAAGCGTCGGGACAGGGCCACGGCCAGGGCGCGAATGATCCTGGCGGCGATTTTCGGCGCGTCGTTGATCATTTTTTCCAGCGAGTCCTTGCCCAGGCTCAATAGCTGGCAGTCGCTGGCGGCCACACAACTGGCCGAGCGCCGTTCGCCGTCAAGCACGGCCATTTCGCCAAAGGCCCGGCCCTTGCGCAGGGTGGCGATTTCCACCTGGCGCTGCTCGCTATCGGTTTTGCGCACCGAGACTGTGCCGTGGTGGATGATGCACATGAACGTGCCGGCATCACCCTCGGCGAAAATTTCTTCGCCAGCGCTGAGGGTAGCGAGGCTGAAGTAACCGGCGGCATGCTGAAAGTCGCCGGGTTGCAGCTGGTCGAACAGGCCGCAATCCATGAGGATGTCGCGGATTTCGTTGTTCAGATGAGTCGGTTCGGGCATTTGCGGTCGTTTCTTGTTGATTTGTGGTGTCTGCTTTTTATTGTAGGAGCGGATTTATCCGCGATGAACTGCGTAGCAGTCCAATTTCTGGGGCCGCTACATGACCCATCGCGGATAAATCCGCTCCTACAAAAGCCTCGTAATCCTGTGTTCGCGATCAGACAACAGAATTTGCGATTTACACCACGCCAAGCACTTTAAAGACGAAACCATACTCCAGCGCCACATCCCGCAGCCCTTGATAACGCCCGCTCATGCCGCCGTGCCCGGCGTCCATTTCGGTCTTGAGCAGCAGCAGGTTGTCATCGGTCTTGGTCACCCGCAGCCTGGCCACCCACTTGGCGGCTTCCCAGTACTGCACGCGGCTGTCGTTGTAACCTGCCACCACCAACAGCGCCGGGTAGGCCTGGGCCTTGACGTTTTCGTAGGGCGCGTAAGCCTTGATCCGCTCATACACCTGCGGGTCCTCAGGATTGCCCCACTCGTCGTACTCGGTAATGGTCAGGGGTAATTCCGGGTCGAGCATGGTGTTGAGTACGTCAACGAACGGCACCTCGGCAATCGCCGCCTTGAACAGGTCCGGGCGCTGGTTGAGCACCGCGCCGATCAGCAGGCCGCCAGCGCTGCCGCCACTGATGGCCAGTTGATCGGCACGCGTCACGCCTTGAGCGATCAGGTGTTCGGCACAGGCGATGAAGTCGCTGAAGGTGTTGTGTTTGTGTTCCTGCTTGCCGGCGCGGTACCAGGCTTCGCCAAGTTCGCCACCGCCACGCACGTGGGCAATGGCGAAGGCAACGCCGCGTTCGAGCAGGCTCAGGCGGGCATGCGAGAACCACGGGTCGAGACTTTCACCATAGGCACCGTAGCCATACAGGTAGAGCGGCACCGGCTTGCCCAGGTCGCTGCGGCGCTGGACCAGGCTGATCGGCACCTGGGTACCGTCACCGGCGGTAGCCCAGAGACGCTGGCTGACGTACGCATCGGGGTCGAAGGGGCCGAGCACCGGGGTTTCCTTGAGCACCTGCTGAGCGCCATCGGCAAGCTCCAGCTGGCGTACCTGGGCCGGGCGGTTCAGGGCCTGGTAGCGCAGGCGAATGCGCGTGCTGACGAACTCCAGGCTGTCCTGCACGTAGAGGCTGTAGGCCGCATCCGGCAGTTCAACCCGATAGGACGCAAGCCCTTGCGGGTGGACTTCGATGATCGGCAGGCCGCCTTCGCGCAGGCTCAGGCTCAGGGCACTGGCGTTCAGGCTCAGGCCTTCGAGCATCACGCTGTCACGGTGGGGCACCAGCAGTTGCCACTGGTCGCGGGTCGGCACCTGTTCGCTGCCGGCCTGGTACAGGGCGAAGTTGATGCCATCCTGGTTGGTGCGGATGAACCAGCGCCACTGGCCATCGAGCTGGCCGTGGTCGGGAAAGTATTCATGGCCTTCGACGCGTGGCGCCAGGCAGGTGAAGTCGTGCTCGGGATGTTCGGCGTCGAGCACCCAGGCCTCACTGGTGGTCTTGCTGTTGAGCAGCAGGATCAGTTGGCGTTCGGAGCTGGCGCGGTAGCAATGCAGGAAGAAACGCCCGTCGGCTTCTTCGTACACCACTTGGCAACCTCCGCTCCCGAGGCGATGACGGAGCAGCTTGTGCGGGCGGTGAGTGTCGTCCAGCTCGGCAAAGAACAGCGTCTGGTTGTCGTTGGCCCAGGTCATGCTGCCGTCGCAATCTTCGAAAGGCAGCTGCTCGATGGCACCGCTGGTCAGGTCCTTGATGTACAGGGTGTAGATTTCATCGCCGGTGGTGTCGAGGCTGTACGCCAGGCGTTGGTGGTCCGGGCTGACATTGAAGGCACCAAGGGAGAGAAACCCGCCATTGGCCAGCTGGTTGGGGTCCAGCAGCAGTTCTTCCTGGCTTTCGTCGACCGTGTTCGAGTCATCCGCCGGACGCGGGCAGCGGTAGTGGCGAGGGTACTCTTCGCCAGCGGTGGTGCGGCTGTAATAGAGATAGGGGCCCCAGGGCGAAGGCAGCGACAGATCGGTTTCGAGGATCCGGCCTTTGATCTCTTCGAACAATTGCTCGCGCAACTCGGCCTGGTCAGCCAGCTGTGCCTGCTGATAGGCGTTCTCGGCGTTCAGGTAGTCGATGACTTCGGCGCTGTCGCGTTCCTGAAGCCAGGCATAGGGATCAGCGCCTTCGGCTTTGCGGGCAATCGGGGCGCGGGGAGCGGTGGCATCTGCGGACATGCGGGGATCTCTTGGCTGGGGGGCGCCTGCGCGCTCAAATGTGTTTATCATAAGCGTCTATTTGCCTAGCTTGCCACGGACACCATGACCGAGAACGACTATCTGCTCGCCTGGGGCCTTTACGCCCTGGCTGCCCTGGGGTGCCTGGCGGTGGGCTTTCGCCTGACCCGCTGGATGTGGCGCTGGTTGCGCGAACCGCTGCGGGTACTGATGGCAGTCTTGCTGCTGACCCCGACGATCATTGATCCGGTCAAGGACAAGTTCGCCCCCGCCATTGCCATTACCGCCCTCGACCTGCTGTTCAAGGTAGGTAGCAACGTCTGGCGCGCCGCCGCCGACCTGGCCATGTACGGCATGATTGCCTTCGCCCTGTACGGCGTTTTCGTGGTGCTGCGCTGGCCGCTGGAAAAGCGCGCCAAAGCCCGCCGTGAAGCGGCCGAGGCCGCAGCCAAACGCGATGCTGAAGAGGCCCCGGCCGCCGAGTCCTTCGCCGCCGACAACCGTGACCGCTATCGCAACCCGCCTGAAGCGCCACTGGGTGGTAATCGTCCGCGGGTTGAGCCGCGCTTGTAGTATTTGCCCGGGAGCAGCCAAGCATGTGTGAACTATTGGGCATGAGCGCCAATGTGCCGACCGATATCGTTTTCAGCTTCACCGGGCTGATGCAGCGCGGTGGTCGCACCGGTCCGCACCGCGACGGCTGGGGCATCGGCTTCTATGAAGGCCGCGGCCTGCGCCTGTTCCAGGACCCGGCGGCGAGTTGCGAATCGGAAGTGGCCAACCTGGTCCAGCGTTATCCGATCAAGAGCGAGGTGGTCATCGGCCACATTCGCCAGGCCAACGTTGGCAAGGTCTGCCTGTCCAACACCCATCCGTTTGTGCGCGAACTGTGGGGGCGCAACTGGTGTTTCGCGCATAACGGTCAGCTCGGCGAATTCCAGGGCCAGGCCACCTTCTATCGGCCAATTGGAGACACCGACAGCGAAGCGGCGTTCTGCGACTTGCTCAACCGCATACGTGAAGCCTTCCCGGAACCGGTTGCCGTCGAAGTGCTCCTGCCGGTGCTGGTCGAGGCCTGCGCCGAGTACCGTGGCAAGGGCGTGTTCAACTGCCTGCTGAGCGACGGCGACTGGCTGTTCTGCTTCTGCTCGACCAAGCTTGTGCATATCACCCGTCGTGCCCCGTTCGGGCCGGCGCGCCTCAAGGACGTCGATATGATTGTCGACTTCCAGGCCGAAACCACCCCCAATGACGTGGTCACGGTGATCGCCACCGAGGCGCTGACCGAGAACGAGACCTGGCAGCGCTATGAGCCTGGTCAGTGGGCCCTGTGGCGCCGCGGTGAGTGCATTGCCCAGGGTCAGCGCTAAGGAATAGCCATGTTCAGAAGTTATCTGCGGTTGCTGCTGTTCACCTTCGGGTTGCTGGTTGGGGTGCAGGTACCTGGCCTGATCAATGACTACAGCCAGCGGGTCGAGGCGCACCTGCTTGAGTCTCGCGAGGGCCTCAAGGGCTTCGAAGGCACTGCCCGGCGCTTCTTCAATGACGATCTGCAGGCGCTGGTGCGTCATTACCGCAGTAGCGACGATCCGGTGTTCAACAGCGATGCCAACAGTATCGATAGCCTGTTGATCCGCAATCGCCTGTTCGAGCAGGAGTGGCAGATCCTCCAGGGGCCGTGGCTGCAGCGGACCTGGCATGTGCTGGTGAACGCCGACAGCCAGCTGCGCGAAGAAACCCTCAAGGGCTACAGCTACCAGATTCTCCTGGCTCCCGAGGCCCTGGCCTGGGGGCTGAGCTGTGCCTTGCTGCTGGCGCTGCTGGTGGAAAGCCTGTTGTTGCTGATTGGCTGGGTAGTGCTTGGCGGGCGCCGCAAACCGGTGGCGGAGAGCTGGCGCTAAACCAGCTTGATCCGCTCTGGCCCGGCATTGACGGCATAGCGCTCAAGCACATTGCGACACAGCGCCACCACTTCATCGACCAACTCGACCCCGGTCTGCCAGGCCACCACCAGCTCCAGGCTCGGCGGTTGTTGCACCAGCGGCAGCAGGGTGAGTTCACCCCTGGCCAGTTCTTCACTGACCAGTGCCGGGGGCAGGGCACCGATGCCGAAGCCGTCACGCAACAAGCGCGTGATCGCCGCCACCGAGTTCACACAGTTCAGGCGCGGCGCGCTGACGCCTTCGGCCTGGAGCAGGCTGAGCACTTCCTGATGTGGCCGGGAGTTTTTCGAGAAAGTCACGATGCGCTCACGGGCAAGCTCGGCGAGGGAGGCATAGTCGCGGTTGTAGATCGACTGGCTGGCGACAATCCAGCCCATGGGGTAGCGCGCCAGGTCCAGGCTGCGGATCGATTCCTGGCGTAGCAGGTCGGTTTGCAGGATTACATCGAGAAAGCCTTTTTGCAGCTGTTCGCGCAAGTTGAGCGCGGTATCGGCGACCAACTCGATTTCAACTTGCGGGTAACGTTCCATCAATTCCGACACCAGCGGGCTCATCCAGGTATGGATCACCGTGTCCATCACCCCCAGGCGTATCCGCCCGACCTTGGCCCGGTCGCTGTCCAGCGATTGCTTGAGCGCCTTGGCGGTGTCGAGCATCTGCTCGGCGTATTCAAGCACCTTGCTGCCCTCGGGCGTCAGGCTGACCCCGCGTGAATCGCGCAGCAGCAGCTTGACCCCGAGGTCGGCCTCAAGCGCCGCGATGCGGCTGGAGATCGACGCCTGGGTGGTGAAGAGCTTTTCGGCGGTGAGGCGAAAGCTCTTGAGACGGGCAACCCAGACGAAGGTTTCGAGGAACTTGAGGTTCATGGTGCGCTCACTGATCAATTTTTTCTTATGCCAGACCGCTGGTTTTTCTCGTTGGACGGGAATGCGCCCCGGTCGAAAAATGACGGTCACGGTTGCGACAAAGATCGCCGCCTTTAAAACAATACCAACAAGCTGAGGCAACCATGAACCCATCGGGCGTGCAGCAACAGGTCAAATCCAGGTCAGTGGCGGGTCCCTTCGACTGGTACCGCAACATCAACAAGCAGGAACGACGGACTTTCTGGAGCTGCAAGATCGGTTACGGCCTGGATGGCATGGACACCCAGATGCTCAGCTTCGTCATCCCCACCCTGATCGCGCTGTGGGGTATCACCACCGCCGAAGCCGGCTTGATCCACACCAGCACCCTGATCGCCTCGGCCCTCGGCGGCTGGATCGCCGGCATCCTCTCCGACCGCATCGGCCGGGTACGCACCCTGCAACTGACGGTGCTGTGGTTCGCCTTTTTCACCTTCCTCTGCGGCTTCGCCCAGAATTATGAACAGTTGCTGATCGCCCGCACCCTGATGGGCTTCGGTTTTGGCGGTGAGTGGACGGCCGGTGCGGTGCTGATCGGCGAAGTCATCCGTGCCAAGGACCGTGGCAAGGCCGTGGGCATGGTGCAGTCCGGCTGGGCCATTGGTTGGGGCCTGACGGCGATTCTCTACGCTGTGCTGTTCACCCTGCTGCCGCCTGAAGATGCCTGGCGAGCCCTGTTCCTGCTGGGCATTGTGCCTGCGGTATTTGTCATCTTCGTCCGCCGCCTGGTCAAGGATCCGGAAATCTACCGTCTGGCCAAAGCCGCGGAGAAAACCGAAGCACCGTCGCATTTCTATGAAATTTTCGCCCCTGGCATGCTCTTCACCACCATTCGCGCTTCGCTGCTGACCACCGGTGCATTGGGCGGCTACTACGCCATCACCTCCTGGCTGCCGACCTTCCTCAAGAACGAGCGCGGCCTGAGTGTGCTCGGCACCGGCGGTTATCTGGCCATGGTGATCTTCGGTTCGTACATCGGCTATGTGATCAGCGCTTATCTCACCGACCTGCTGGGGCGTAAAAAGAACTTCATTCTGTTCGCCGTGGGCTCATTCATCATCGTCCTGCTCTACACCCAGATGCAGGTCAGCGACGGTGTGATGCTGTGGCTGGGCTTCCCGCTGGGCTTCTTCGCCTCGGGTATCTTCAGCGGCATGGGCGCGTTTCTCACCGAACTCTTTCCCACCCGAATCCGTGGCTCGGGGCAGGGCTTCTGCTACAACATCGGGCGCGCCCTGGCCGCGTTCTTCCCGCTGCTGATCGGTATGCTCAGCCAGAAGATCCCGTTGGGCCTGGGTATCGGCGCATTTGCCGCGGTGTCCTACGGGGTGGTAATTCTGGCGGCACTGAGCCTGCCGGAAACCCGCGGCAAAGAACTTGAAGCCCAATAAGGTCGAGCCTGAAGGAGTTACAGACGTGAGCCGCCTACTACTGAATTGCGACATGGGTGAGAGTTTCGGCAGCTGGACCATGGGCCTGGACGCCGAGGTGATGCCTTACATCGACTGCGCCAACATCGCCTGTGGTTTCCATGCCGGGGATCCGGGGATCATGCGCAAGACGGTGGCCCTGGCCATCGCCAGCAATGTACGTATTGGCGCCCATCCGGCCTACCAGGACCTGGCCGGCTTCGGCCGCCGCTCCATGGCCTGCAGCGCCGAGGAAATCCGTGACCTGCTGCACTACCAGATCGGTGCGCTGGATGGCATCTGCCGCACCCAGGGCACGCGCGTTGCCTACGTCAAACCCCATGGCGCGCTGTACAACGACATGATGGCTGACCCGCTCAAGCTACGCGCTGTCATTGAAGCGGTGGCCAGCTATGACCGGCAGTTGCCACTGATGCTCATGGCTACCGCCGACAACAGCGCCGCACAGGCGCTGGGTGATGAGTATGGCGTCACCTTGTGGTTCGAGGCCTTTGCCGACCGCGCCTACGATGCCGCCGGTCACCTGGTATCACGGCGTCTGCCGGGCGCGGTGCATCACGATCCGGCGCGCATCGTCGACCAGGCCCTGCGTCTGGCCCGTGGCGAGGCGCTGATCGCCGTGGATGGCAGCGCCCTGCGCCTGCAGGCCCAGACCCTGTGTGTACATGGCGACAATGACAGCTCCGTCGCGGCGGTACAGCAGATCCGTCAGGCCCTTGATGCCCTGGTGGCGTCATGAGCTACCGCATTGAAACGGTGGCCATCGATTGTCTGATGGTGCGTCTGTTCGACACCATCGATGAAACCAACATGCCCTGGATGCTGGCGGCCAGTCAGCGCTTGCGCGCGGTGTTCGCCGAACAGTTGATTGATCTGGTGCCGTCCTACACCACGGTAATGGTCCATTTCGACCTGCTGCAACTGTCGCCGGACCAGGCCCGCACTCTGGTACGCGAAGCGCTGGAGAACCTGCAGCCGGATAACGGCAGCGGCGGGCGCCAGCACGAGATCCCGGTCTGGTACGACCTGAGTGTCGGCCCGGAGCTGAGCCTGCTGGCCGAGCGTTGCCGCACCTCGGTGGCCGATATTGTGCGCCGTCATAGCGAACGGGAATATCAGGTCTTTGCCCTTGGTTTTGCCCCCGGTTTCGCCTTCATGGGCCTGGTTGAAGAAGCCTTGGCCGCGCCGCGCCTGGCAACCCCGCGCAAGCGTGTGGCGGCAGGTAGTGTGGGCATTGCCGAGCGCCAGACCGCAGCGTACCCGGCGGTATCGCCCGGTGGCTGGAACCTGATCGGTCGCACCCCGAGCAAACTGTTCGACCGTGAGCGTGACGGCTATAGCTTGTTGCAGCCGGGCGACCGGGTGCGCTTCGTGGCGGTGGATCGCGCCACCTTCATCAACCTGGGCGGTGACGATACCCCGCTGGAGGCTTTGGCATGAGCCGCTTGTCGATCGAGGCCAGTACACCGCTGTGCCTGTTGCAGGACGCCGGACGTTTTGGCGTGCGTCATCTGGGCGTGACCCAGGGCGGGGCGCTGGACTGGGTGTCGATGCGTTGGGCCAACTGGTTGCTGGGCAATCCTGCCGATGCTGCGGTGGTGGAAGTCACCCTCGGCGGCTTCAGTCTGGTCGCCGAGCAGGACTGTTGTCTGGCACTGGCAGGTGCCGACCTGGATGCGCGTATCGACGGTGAGGCACTCAAGCCCTGGTCCAGCTTTACCTTGCGCAGAGGCCAGCGTCTGCGCCTGAATCAGCCGGTGCAGGGTGCCCGGGCTTATCTGGCCGCACCTGGAGGTTTTACCGCGCCGCAGGTGCTGGGCAGTTGTGCCAGCGTTGTGCGTGAGGAACTGGGCGGGCTTGATGGTTTCGGTTCGGCGCTGGCCAAGGGGCAAGAGTTGGAGTACGACGGTGTGGCGCCAGGTTTAAAAGTTGTGCCGGAGGTGTTGCGGCCAGACCTGAGCGATAGCAGTGCACTCGATCTGGTGCTGGGTGCACAGATCGGCGACTTCAGCGGCACAAGCCTGTTTGAAGCGTTCAACCGCGATTGGACCCTGGACAGCCGTGCCGACCGCATGGGCATGCGGTTACTGGGTCCGGTATTGCAGTATCAGGGGGCGCCGATGATTTCCGAGGGAATCCCGCTGGGCGCGGTGCAGGTGCCGCCGGATGGGCAGCCGATTGTGCTGCTCAATGATCGCCAGACCATCGGTGGCTATCCGCGTCTGGGGGCGTTGACGCCGTTGGCGCTGGCGCGGCTGGCGCAGATGTTGCCGGGGAGTGTGGTGAGGTTCAGACCGGTGGTGCAGGAGATGGCGTGGCAGCAACAGCGGGATTATTTGCAGCGGTTTGAATTGTAGGAGCGGATTTATCCGCGATGGACTGCGTAGCAGGCCTAGTCTTTGGGGCCGCGTTGCGCCCCATCGCGGATGAATCCGCTCCTACAGGTTCCGGTATCACTTGGACAAAAAACGCATCCCTTCTTCCAACCCGCGCAAGGTCAGCGGAAACATCCGGTCCTCGACCAGCTCGCGAACGATGTTGGTCGACGCGGTATATCCCCAGGTGTCCTTGGGATAAGGGTTGATCCAGATGAGCTTCTTGTACTTCTCCATGAAGCGCTGCATCCACACGTAACCGGCTTCTTCGTTCCAGTGCTCGACGCTACCGCCCGGTTGGGTGATCTCGTAAGGCGCCATGGCTGCATCGCCGACGAACACCACTTTGTAGTCGGCGCCGTACTTGTGCAGCAGGTCCATGGTCGAGGTGCGCTCGGAGGTGCGGCGCATGTTGTTCTTCCACACCGACTCATAAACGAAGTTGTGGAAGTAGTAATACTCCAGGTGCTTGAACTCGGTCTTGCACGCCGAGAACAACTCTTCGCACGTCTTTACGTGAGCGTCCATCGAGCCGCCGATGTCGAACAGCAGCAGCAACTTGACGCTGTTGCGCCGCTCCGGGCGCATCTGGATGTTGAGCAGACCGGCATCGCGCGCGGTGTGGTCGATGGTGCCGTCGATATCCAGCTCTTCGGCCGCGCCCTGGCGCGCGAACTTGCGCAAGCGGCGCAGGGCCAGCTTGATGTTGCGCGTGCCCAGCTCGACCTGGTCATCAAGGTTCTTGTATTCGCGCTGGTCCCAGACCTTGACCGCCTTGCCCTGACGTTTGCCGGCATCACCGACGCGAATCCCTTCAGGGTTGAAGCCCCCTGAACCGAACGGGCTGGTACCGCCGGTGCCGATCCACTTGTTGCCGCCGGCATGGCGTTCCTTCTGTTCTTCCAGGCGTTTCTTGAACTCTTCGATCAGCTTGTCCAGGCCGCCCAGGGACTGGATCTGTGCGCGTTCCTCGTCGGTCAGCGAACGCTCGAACTCTTTGCGCAGCCAGTCTTCGGGGATCAGTGCTTCGAGGTGCCGGTCGAGGTTCTCCAGGCCTTTGAAATAGGCCGAGAAGGCGCGGTCGAACTTGTCGAAATGGCGCTCGTCCTTGACCAGGATCGCCCGCGCCAGGAAGTAGAATTCGTCCATGTCGGCAAAGGTAACCCGCTGCTTGAGTGCATTGAGCAAATCAAGCAGTTCGCGTACCGACACCGGCACCTTGGCCGCGCGCATTTCATTGAACAGATTGAGCAGCATGGCAATTGCCCCCCGGCTCAGCGGTTACCGCGACGGCTCATGAACGCCAGGCGCTCAAGCAGTTGCACGTCCTGTTCGTTTTTTACCAGGGCGCCGGCCAGCGGCGGGATGGCCTTGGTCGGATCGCGCTCACGCAGAACGGCTTCGCCGATGTTGTCGGCCATCAGCAGTTTGAGCCAGTCGACCAGCTCGGAGGTGGACGGCTTTTTCTTCAGCCCCGGTACTTTGCGCACGTCGAAGAACACGTCCAGCGCTTCGCTGACCAGATCTTTCTTGATGTTGGGGTAATGCACATCGACGATCTGCTGCAGGGTCTCGCGGTCGGGGAAGGCGATGTAGTGGAAGAAGCAGCGGCGCAGGAAGGCGTCCGGCAGCTCCTTTTCGTTGTTCGAGGTAATGATGATGATCGGACGCTGCTTGGCCTTGATCGTCTCGTCGGTCTCGTAAACGTAGAACTCCATCTTGTCCAGTTCCTGCAACAGGTCGTTGGGGAACTCGATGTCGGCCTTGTCGATTTCGTCGATCAGCAGAATCACCCGCTCTTCGGATTCGAACGCCTCCCAGAGCTTGCCTTTCTTCAGGTAGTTGCGCACGTCGTGGACTTTGTCCACGCCCAGTTGCGAATCGCGCAGGCGGCTGACCGCATCGTACTCGTAGAGGCCCTGGTGGGCCTTGGTGGTCGACTTGATGTGCCAGGTGATCAGTTTGACGCCAAAGGATTCGGCCAGTTGTTCGGCGAGCATGGTTTTGCCGGTACCGGGTTCGCCCTTGACCAGCAGCGGCCGCTCCAGGGTGATCGCGGCGTTGACTGCCAGTTTCAGGTCGTTTGTGGCGACGTAGGTGCTGGTGCCTTCGAACTTCATGAACCGATCCTCTAACGTAGTGCCGGGGTGCATGGCCCCTGGCAGAAAAATTGTCATGCACGACTATAACGCGGGCTCTGGTCGACTGGGAACGCAGACGGTCCATTCAGTCTCTGAATGGACCGTCACTCGGTGACTTGCTCAGACTTGGGCGGCACCTGCTCATAGCGCGTGTTGAAGGCCTGGATGAAGCCATTACGCAAAATCTGCAAGAAGTGGAAGCGGGCGTCGCGCCGGCCCTTGAGGTCCTCGACGTTCATCGGTTGCAGTTCCCACAGGGGTAGTGTTCGGTTGACCGCCGTCAACGGTAGGGGTTCGGTGGATGTGGACGCACTGGCGCTGCGGGCTTACCCTTGAAGTTTTCTCTCCGGTGCTTAAAAGGACCCCCGCCATGAGCCGTATCTTTGCTGACAACGCGCATTCCATCGGCAATACGCCGCTGGTGCAGATCAATCGCATCGCCCCACGCGGGGTGACCATCCTGGCCAAGACTGAAGGGCGCAACCCCGGTTATTCGGTCAAGTGCCGGATCGGCGCGAACATGATCTGGGACGCGGAAAGCAGCGGTAAGCTCAAGCCGGGCATGACCATCGTCGAGCCCACCTCGGGTAATACCGGGATCGGCCTGGCCTTTGTCGCTGCCGCACGTGGTTACAAGCTGCTGCTGACCATGCCGGCCTCGATGAGTATCGAACGACGCAAAGTGCTCAAGGCGCTGGGCGCCGAACTGGTGCTGACCGAACCTGCCAAAGGGATGAAAGGGGCGATTGAAAAGGCCGGCGAAATCGTTGCCAGTGATACCGCCCAGTACTTCATGCCGGCCCAGTTCGATAACCCGGCCAACCCTGCGATTCACGAGAAAACCACCGGCCCGGAGATCTGGAACGATACCGACGGCGCGGTCGATGTGCTGGTTGCCGGTGTCGGCACCGGTGGTACCATCACCGGTGTGTCGCGCTACATCAAACAGACGCAGGGTAAGGCGATCCTTTCCGTGGCAGTCGAGCCGCTCACTTCTCCGGTGATCACCCAGACGATGACCGGCCAGGAGGTCAAGCCCAGCCCGCACAAGATCCAGGGTATTGGTGCCGGCTTCGTGCCCAATAACCTCGACCTGAAAATGGTCGATCAGGTCGAACTGGTCAGTGACGAGGAGTCCAAGGTCATGGCCCTGCGCCTGATGCAGGAAGAGGGCATCCTCTGCGGGATCTCCTCGGGGGCGGCCATGGCAGCGGCCGTGCGCCTGGCGGAAAAACCCGAGATGCAGGGCAAGACCATTGTCGTCATCCTGCCCGACTCCGGGGAGCGTTACCTGTCGAGCATGCTCTTCAGCGACCTGTTCACCGACCAGGAGAACCAGCAGTAAAGGCGTTTGACGCTGACCCGGCGCAATTTATTGCGCCGGTGTTTATTGCACAATTCTCAATACTGAATGCTGGTAGTGGTTATTTTTACAGGGACCGGAACGGTTTATCATGCCTGATCAGTTCGGCAGCGATAGCCAGATCGAAATTCCAAGGAGTGTTGCATGACCTTTTCCTTTGTCGCCAAGGCAGGTGTGTTGCTGCTGTTTTTCGGCAGCACGCTGTATGTGCACCTGCGCGGCAAGGCGCGTTTGCCAATGTTGCGTCAGTTCGTCAACCATTCGGCGCTGTTCGCCCCCTATAACGCCTTGATGTACCTGTTTTCCGGCGTGCCCTCCAAACCCTACCTGGATCGCCAGCGCTTTCCCGAACTCGATGTGCTCAAGGACAACTGGGAAGTTATCCGTGAAGAGGCCATGCACCTGTTCGACGAGGGTTACATCCGCGCCGCCGAGAAAGACAACGACGCCGGTTTCGGTTCGTTCTTCAAGAAAGGCTGGAAGCGTTTCTACCTGAAGTGGTACGACAAAGCGTTGCCCTCGGCCGAAGCGCTGTGCCCCAAGACTGTCGAGCTGGTCAATAGCATTCCCAACGTCAAGGGCGCGATGTTTGCGCTGCTGCCGGGTGGCAGCCACCTCAATCCGCACCGTGATCCGTTCGCCGGTTCGCTGCGCTATCACCTGGGCCTGTCGACACCGAACTCCGACAACTGCCGGATCTACGTCGATGGTCAGGCCTATGCCTGGCGCGACGGTGAAGACGTGATGTTCGATGAAACCTATGTGCACTGGGTGAAGAACGAGACCGAAACCACTCGCGTGATTCTGTTCTGTGACGTCGAGCGTCCGCTCAACAGCCCGTGGATGACCCGCATCAACCGTAAGGTCAGTGCCTTCCTGGGCCGCGCCACTGCGCCGCAGAACACCGATGACGAGCGCGTTGGTGGGATCAACCAGGCGTATGCCTGGAGCAAGCGTTTCAGCAACGTAATCAGCAGCCAGGTCAAACAGTTCAAACGTGCCAATCCGAAGGCTTACCGGGTGTTGCGTCCGGTGCTGGCGGTGGTGGTTGCCTATTTGTTGTATCGCTGGTTGTTCTGACCCTGTAGGAGCGGATTTATCCGCGATGGGGCGCAACGCGGCCCCAAAAGATGTGCCTGCTACGCAGTCCATCGCGGATAAATCCGCTCCTACAGAGAATTTATCGACTTGCCAGTCCTGAACAGGCTGATCTATATTCAGCCACAGTTCACCTCACCAAGTACCTGCTCATGCCAGCTTCCCCAATCAGCACCGTATTCGCTACCGCGCCCGACGCGGTTGTCGTTGTGCGTGGGAGTCAGCAGCCGGCCATGATCAGTCACTACCCACCACCTGTCAGTAGCGTGGTTGCGTGCGTTGTCGCACCGCCAGGCGTGGTAGTGCTGGGCTAAGCGGCCAATCGCTGCGTCCCGTCACACCTGCACCCTACTGAATACGGTTGGCTGCCCACCACGGGCAGCACCGTTCGGCTTTTTGCCCGAATACAGGTGCATACATGTCTGTCTTTTCCAAAACTTCCGTGGCCTCGGCGGCCACCACCAGCCTGTTCGTCCTGCTCTGGAGTAGCGGGGCGATTGTCTCCAAGCTGGGGCTTGCCCATGCCAGTCCCTTTGCTTTCCTGCTGCTGCGCTCGGCCCTGGCCTTGTGCGGCCTGTTGCTGCTCGCGCCCTTGCTCAAGTTGCGCTGGCCGCGCGGGCGGGCGGCAGTGCTGCAAGCGCTGGCGACCGGTTGCGTGTTGCTCGGCGCCTATCAAATTTTCTACTTGTTGGCGCTGAACACCCAGGTAACCCCGGGTGTCATGGCCACGGTCATGGGTGTGCAACCGATCCTCACCGTGGTGTTGATGGAGCGTCAGCGATCCTGGAGCCGGCTGTTCGGCCTGGGCCTGGGTTTGAGCGGGTTGATCATGGTGGTCTTTCAGGGCATCAACCTGGGCGGAGTTTCGCTGATGGGGATGCTCTTTGCGCTGCTGGCATTGGCGAGCATGACCTTTGGCTCGATCATGCAAAAGCGCATCACCAGTAACCCCATGGGCACCTTGCCGCTGCAGTACAGCGCCGGGCTGCTGATGTGTGCGCTGTTTGCACCGTTGCAGCCACTGCATGTCGAGCTCACTGGCAGTTTCATCGGCGCTTTGCTGTGGATGGGCCTGGTGGTCTCGCTGTTGGCGACCCTGCTGCTGTACCGGCTGATCGCCAAGGGCAACCTGGTCAACGTCACCAGCCTGTTCTATCTGGTGCCCGCGGTGACGGCGGTCATGGACTACCTGATCTTCGGTAATCGCCTGGCAGCGCTGAGCCTGTTGGGCATGGGATTGATCGTGATCGGCTTGTTGTTCGTGTTCCGCAAACCCGCGGTTACTGCTGCACAACTTCAGGCTGACTAGGCTGTATCGCCGCCCGGCACGTGCCGGGCGGCTTTCTCGTCAGAAGTAGTAACCAATGTTGATGTTGGTGCGGTAGTACCAGTCGTTACTGCCGACGGAGCTGGTGCTGGTCCAGCCGGTGCCATTCTCTGCGCCACCGAAAGGGTTGGCGTTCTTCGCCCAGGTAAAGTCGACCCAGGCCATGATCGGCATGGCCAGGAACTGCGCACCCACGGTAAACATCTGCGAATCGTCCCAGCCGCTTTGGTCTTTCATCATCCGGCTGTAGTCGTTGTACAGCTTGATCTTCTTCAGTTGCCCAAGGCTGGGGGTGAAGATGTCGTAGCCAACGTTTAGCGAAGCGATGGTGGCCTTGGAAGCGATGAGGAAGGCCGGGGTCAGGCCGTTGCCGCCCATCAGCACCGAGTCGTTGCTGACGCCATCGGGGTTCTTCGGATCGTATTCATAGCGGATGGCCTGGCTGGTTACCGTCCAGGGGCCGGCGTTGACGATGGCATGCACGCCGCCCGCCCAATAGTCACCATCATCGCGGGTCGTGGCGTTGTAGAGCTCGGCCGCCGCCAACGAGGCGCCAATCTCGGTTCTCCAGCCATCACCGCTGAACGTGCGGGCTATCCGCGCGTTGACCTGGTTGCGCTTTTCGTTGTCCTGGCGCGACTGGGTGAAGGCTACGGCGTTGTCGTCCAGATCGGCATAACGGCCGACTTCCGGCGAGTAGCGGATGCCGCTGGGCAACATGCGCGGGAAGTAGCCCAGTTGCAGGTCCCAGTCCTTGTCCTTGTAACTGTACTTGAGACCCGTACCGGCGCTGACGCCATAGCCCATGAAAAACGGGATGTGGTAGCTCCAGCCGAACTGCGGGTAAGGTTCAAGACCGAAGGGTTTGAACGGTGCGCCGACCTGCAGGTTGGCATTGGGAGTGAAGCGGTAGCCGACGTAGCCGCGGTCGATGGAACGTTTGCCGTCATCCTGGAACCAGTAGCCGACATCGCTGAACAGCTGATTGTGGGTGGCCTGGACATCGATGCGGAAAGTATCGAAGAGAAAGCGCCCGTTATTCTCGGTAGTGTCCCAGTGTTCATCCCGGTAGTTCACCCGCAAGGCGCCGCCGATATCCAGTGAACTCTGGCCATCATCGCTGCGCCAGGCAATATGCGGGAAAGGTTTCTTTACCGCGGGTGGCTGGTCGGGTGCGGCGGGGCCGGGTTCGGAGGCGAAACTGGCGCAACTGCTGAGGATCAGGCCCAGGCTTACCACGTACTTGTTCATATCAATGCCCTGCAAGGTTGAGCCATTTCTGTGGGCAACAGCTGTCCGCCGCCTTGAACAAGACGTTTAAACGGAATCAGCGATGGCGCGCACTTGGCTGGAGGTGTTGGTTTTTATTGTTTTATAGGCGGTTCGTTGTTTGATGGTTGAACTCGATAGGTAAGAGCAGGAACTGTGCCAGTGTGGATGAAGGGTTGGCAGTTTAGTAAATTCCATATAAAACAATTATTTATATTTGAAACGGCTGAAGTTGTACCGTGGGTGGAACGGGGTGGACTTTAAGTAACAGCGGTGTGCAATTGCAGTGCGGTTTATTTGCACAGGGCGCTTTAATAGCGCGCGGTTTGTTTTATGAGCGGATAATTAGCTGGCTATCTTGGGACTGCACCGAACGCGGACCGGCCCATCGCTGGCAAGGCCAGCTCCCACAGAAGGTCCACTTTGTAGGAGCCGGCCTTGCCGGCGATGAGGCCCGAAAGTCAGGCAAAAAAAACCGGCACTCGGGGTGCCGGTCAATTGCGCGTGTGGTGCTGATAAAGCAGTTACAGATCGAGCACCATGCGCCGGCTCTTGCAGCCGGACACACAGACCATCATCGATTTGTTCGCCGCCCGTTCGGCCTTGGTCAGCACACCGTCGCGGTGATCGATATCGCCTTCAATCACCCGGGTCTCGCAAGAGCCACAAACGCCTTCTCGACAGCTGTACTCGATGTCGCAGCCTGCTTCGAGGAGCACATCGAGCAGGTTCAAGCCCGGTTCGATGTTCAACGTCTTGCCAGACTTTTTCAGTTCGACGCTGTAGCTGTCCTGGGCATCTTCGGCCGGCGGCAGTTCAGCCGCAGCGAAGCGTTCGATATGCGCATGGGGATAGCCAAGGCTTTCGCAGGTGCTTTCGAAGGCATCGAGCATCGGCGTCGGGCCACAGCAGTAGAAGTGCGTGTCACGCGGCTGGTCGGCGAGATAACGCGCCAGGTCCGGCAGCGTGCCTTTCTCGTCGTTGAAGTGGTAGACCACCTTGGCATCGAGCCCACTGAGTTGCTCCAGCAGCGCCGCTTCCTTGCGTGAACGGGCGCAGTAGATCAGCTCGGCGGACTTACCCAGGGCCAGCAGCTGGCGAAACATGCAGTAGATCGGGGTAATACCGATACCACCGGCGACCAGCACGTTATGGCTGGCGTGCGGGGCGAGGGCAAAGTTGTTGCGTGGTTGCGAGATGCGCAACTGCGTGCCGACGCGCAGTTGCTCATGGACGAAAGCCGATCCGCCACGGCTGTTACGGTCGCGCAAGATGCCGACGACATAACGCCCCTGATCACTCGGCGAGTTGAGCAATGAATAGCTGCGCACCAAGCCGTTGGGCAGGTGCAGATCAATGTGCGAACCGGCTTCGAACGGCGCGAACACGGTATCGCCCCAAGGGCGCAGTTCGACGCTGATAATGCCTTCGGCTTCGTGGCGCAGGGTGTGCACCAGCGCCGTGATGGTAGAGGAGTTGGACATCATTCACCTCGTTGGCGCAGTGCGCATGTCAATGTCGAGCCGGGCGCTGGCTTCGATTTCCACCACCAGTTCCGGGAACACCAGGGCGCTCACTTCGACCAGGGTGGAGGTGGGGTAGCAGGCGAAGCCTGCGAAGAAGTCGCGACGGGCGCGACCTACTTCGTCCTTGTCGGCAATCCGGGTGAGGTAAATCGTCAACCGGTAGATGTTGCCGATGTGACCGCCCGCCGCTTGCACCAGTGCCAGCGCCTTGTTAAGCACCACCAGGGTCTGGGCATAGGCATCGAGCGGGTTACCGGACTCGGCGGCCTGGCGGGTGGCGGGATGCCCGGTCATCCCGGACATCACCAGTTCATTGCCGAGCAGCAGGGCGTTGGACCAGCTGGCGGTGGCCAGTTCGGCCACTGCCTGCGCCTGAATACGCTGCACGGCCTGGCTCATGACAGCTGCTTCGCTTCGATCAGCGCCAGTTGTTCCTTGGCCTTGCCCTTGAGGTAGCGGCGCAGGCGCACTACACCGAGGTCATGCTGGTAGAGGTTTTCGCGCTGGTTGGCGTCGGCTTCCATGAATTCCAGCAGCACTCGGTCCTGTTCCAGCACTGCCCAGTGGCGCGCTTCCAGGCGATTCTTGTAGAGGAAGCGCCAGGTGTCGCGCTGCCAGCCAGTCAACGGCCGGGCACGCCAGTGGAACACGGCGGACAGGCTGCGGCTGCTGGGGGTGTAGCTGCCGATGATGGTGAAGTTGCCGCCCGGGCCGCCGGTTTTCGGATAGGGGATTTCCAGACGCAGCCAGTGGCAGCCGTTGTCGAGGAATTCGGTCCAGTCGAAGTTGACCCCGCGCTGGCCCTCCTTCTCGAAGAAGAAGCCCTGATCGGTGTCGCGAGTGACGAACTTGGCGGTGGCTTCGCCTTCGCTCATCGAGTGCGACATTTTGTGCAGGTAGGTGCCGTGCATCGGGTCCATGACATTGTCGAGCACGTAGCGGTAGTCGCCTTTCCACTCGGTGTAGCAGAGGAAGCTGCTCCACTCGGGCGAGGTCAGTTGTTCAGGCAAAACCAGCTCGGGTGGCGTCTCCAGGTGCGGGTCGGTGGCGTTGAACAGAAAAATCGCACCGGCGGCTTCGCGGGTGTGGAACATGCGCGTCGGGCGGCTGCCTTCGAGTTTGCAACCGGGGCTGCCGGGGACCTTGGTCACGGTGCCGTCGCAGCGTACTTCAACGCCGTGGTACGGGCACTGCAGGCGGTCACCTAGCACCGGGCCCTGGGACAGCGGAGCGCCACGGTGCGGGCAGTGGTCTTCGAGGGCATGCACGCTGCCGTCGTTATCGCGCCACAGGGCGATCTTGTAGCCCAGGCGTCGCACCGACAGCGGCTTTTCGCCGAGCAGCTGCGACGGCAGGACCGGGAACCAGAGGTCTTTGAGGCCGTTGGCCAGGTGATTCTCAACAGGGTCGACGGTGAATTGCATATTCATCTTGTTTTTACCTCCGGCGGGTCATGCGCCCAGCCGAGCCATCAGGGTTTTGTAGGAGTCTTCGGTCCATTCGCCGCTGGTCAGCGGGCAGGGCGGCCCGGCCAGGTTCAGGTGCGCAAGCAGCTCGGGCAACTGGGTGACGCCATTGCCATAGGCGCGCTCGATGGAGTCGCCCAGCAGTTCCTCGAACGGGGTGTTGGGGCGTTTGCGGGCCTGATGGGGTTCCAGGAAGCGTTCGGTGTTGCTCATGTCATTGACCTCCATTGCGGACCCGTTCGCGGATCATTTCGCGGACCGGGACAAAGTCGTACGTCGGGTAGCATTCGGTGCGGAACACGCCCCAGGCGGCGCGCTCCAGTTCCACATTGACCTTACTCAGCAAGCTCGGCGGCAAGCGCAGGGTGACGATCTGGCCCAGGCCCATGGCCACGGTCCAGGACACCACCTCGACGCCTTCGGGCGGGAAGCTGTGCCACCAGCCCATGGCTTTCATATGCGCCTGGATCTGTTCCAGGTTCTTCGACTGGTCGTGCCTGAGCACGACGGTCAGCAGCATGGATTCGCTCATGGTCATCGGCTCAGGCGGCACTGGCGGTCGGCACGGTCCAGGCGTCGTAGCCGTAGACCCAGTCGGCATTGCCGCCAGCCTTGAGCCACTGGTTGCCGCGTGAACCGATCTGGATCTGGCTGGTGCGTTCCAGGCGTGCCTGCTGGTAGCCCTGCAAGGCGCCGACAATCTGTGTCGCATCAGTCACGCCGTGAAGGTGGCGGGCCAGGACTACAGCGTCTTCGATCGCCTGGCCGGCCCCCTGAGCCATGAACGGCATCATCGGGTGGCAGGCATCACCAAGCAGGGTGATCGCTCCCTTCGACCAGAACGGCAGCGGGTCACGCTCATACAGCGCGGTCTTGAGTACTTCGTCGCAGGCGTCGAGCAGGGCGCGAGCGTCGGCATGGAAGTCTTGGTAATGGCTGCGCAGCTCGGCGGCATCACCAGCGGTGGTCCAGGATTCGAGGTGCCAGCTGTCCTGGGCGGTGGTGGCGAAAATGAAGATGTCGCGGCCCTGGTTCAGCGGGAAGGTGACGATCTGGCTCTGCGGGTTCGGTCCCCACCATTTGGTGAAGGCCTGGATGTTCGGCACCTGCGCCACGCGGCTGAGCGGAACCACGGCGCGGTAGGCAACCACGCCGGTGAAGCGCGGTTGCTCTGCGCCGAACAGCGCGTTGCGCACCACGGAATGAATACCGTCGGCACCGATCAGCAGGTCGGCACGATGCTGGCTGCCATCCTTGAAGCGCAGTTCGACACCCTCGGCATCCTGCAGCACCTGCTCGGCGCGTTTACCGAACTGCACGTTCTGCAGCGGGAACACATCAGCCAGCGCCGCTAGCAGATCGGCGCGGTGGATGGTCAGTTGCGGCGCGCCGTACTGGCTTTCGGCGGCATCGGCCATTTCCAGCCGCGAAGTTTCTTCACCACTGTCCCACAGACGACTGATCCGGTGCGTGGGGCGTGCTGCCGGAATACGCACAGCCGCACCCACGCCGAGGCCATCGAGGGCACGTACGGCATTCGGGGTGAGGTTGATGTCGGCACCGACCCGCAGGAAGGCTTTCGACTGCTCGAAAACCGTTACCTGGTGACCGGCCTGGCGCAGGGCGATGGCGGCGGTGAGGCCGCCGATTCCGGCACCGTTGATGACGATGTTCAACGAAGACATGGGCGACTCCTGTTCAAGGTTTCGGTTTGTCGGTAAGGAACTTGCCTTGCGGCGCTTCGACGTGCTGCTGGCGCCGGGTATTGCCATCGATGCCACCGGCAATCGCCCATTCGGCGAACACCGTCGGACCGGGCTCGAACTCGCGTGGTTGCCAGTCGCCGGTCAACTGGTCTTCGTCGGCGTAGTACTCGACCAGCGCACCCGCCGGGTTCTTGAAGTACCAGAAGAACGCCGACGACACCGGGTGACGGCCCGGACCGATCTCGGTGGTCCAACCGCTGCGCGAGATGTGCATGCCACCGCCGAACACTTCGTGCAGGTCGCGCACGGTAAAGGCCACATGATTCAGGCCCGCCCGTGGCGCGGGCAGCTGGAGCATGAACAGGTCGTGGTGACCGCCTTCCTCGGCGGTGCGCAGGAAGGCGCCGCGATTGGGGTAGCGGTCCGAGGCCTGGAAGCCGAAGCGCTCGTGGTAGAAGGCTTCGCAGGCGTTGACGTCCTTGACGAAGAACACCACATGGCCGACTTCGATGGGCGTGGCGCGCTCATACACCGGTGCCGGTTTGTTGATCCGGCCCTTGGTCTGCCAGGTGTTGTGGCCGCTGCATTCGATCTCCAGCGCGCGCTTGCGGGTGACTTGCAGACGGATTGCCAGGCCGTTGGGATCGGTGCAGCCGATGCGCCCGTTGCCTTCGACAAAGCCCGGGTCGTTGGCGATGCGCTGGCTGTACACGGCCAGGTCAGCGGCGCTTTCGACCCCCCAGACCACCTCGCGCACGGTCGAACCTGGCTCGATGGCTGCTGGCAGGCCGGCCTTGTTGATATCGGCCAGCACCACCCGGCAACCGTTGAGGGTTTCGAAGATCACTTCGTCCGGTTGTTCGCTGACTTTGCTCAGACCCCAGTCGCTGAAGAAGCGCACACAGGTGTCGAGGTCTTCAACGCCGTAGGTGACTTCATCGATACCTAAAACACTCATGACCTTGCCTCCACACCGGCCCAGGCCAGTGGCTGTTCGTTCATGCCCCAATAGAGGCTCTTCTGTTCCATGTACTGGAGGATCCCCAGCCGGCCTTTTTCACGACCCAGGCCGCTGTCACGCCAGCCGCCGAACGGGGTGGAAATGGAGAACTGCTTGTAGGTGTTGATCCACACCGTGCCCGCCTGGATTTTGCGTCCCAGGGCCCAGGCGCGTTTGTAGTCGCGGCTCCAGATCCCGGCGGCGAGGGCGTAGAGGCTGTCGTTGGCCTGTTCGAGCAGTTGTTCTTCACTGTCGAAGGGCATCGCCACCAGCACCGGGCCGAAAATTTCTTCCTGGCAGGTCTGCTGGCTGTTGGTCAGGCCTTCGAGAATGGTCGGCGGGTAGAAGTAGCCGTGGTCGTAAATACCGCCGGCCGGACGCTGGCCACCGAGCAGCAGACGACCACCCTCGGCCAGGCCAAGCGCTACGTAACGCTCGACCGACTCACGGTGCGCGGCGCTGATCAGCGGGCCCATCTGCGTGGACTCATCGGCCGGGTCGCCCAGGCGCAGACGCGCGGCGCCGGCGACCAGACGCCGCATGAACGGTTCATACAGGGCGCGGGCAACGAACAGGCGCGAACCGGCGATGCAGGCCTCGCCCGAGGAGCTGAAAATGCCATACAGCACGCCGGCCACGGCGTGATCCAGATCGGCATCATCGAGGACGATGGTTGGCGATTTGCCGCCCAGTTCCAGCGATACCGGCATCATCTTGTCGGCGGCGATGTGGGCGATGTGTTTACCGGTTCGGGTGCCGCCGGTGAACGACACGCGCTTGATCAGCGGGTGCTGGGTCAAGGCGTCGCCGAGCAGCGAGCCTTTGCCTGGCAGTACGCTGATCAGGCCTTTGGGCAAGCCTGCGTCTTCGCAGATCTGCGCCAATTGCAGGGCCAGCAGCGGGGTGATTTCCGCCGGCTTGATCACCACCGCGTTGCCGGCGGCCAGGGCCGGAGCGACTTTCTGCGCTTCGCTGGCGATCGGTGAGTTCCACGGGGTAATGGCGGCAACCACGCCCATCGGCTCATAGACGCTCATGCTGACGAAATCGCCGCGCGATGGGGTGATGGTTTCTTCCAGGGTTTCGCAGGCAGCGGCGAAGAACTGGAAGGTGCCAGCGGCACTGGCGACCAGGGCGCGGGTTTCGTTGATCGGCTTGCCGTTGTCCTGGCGCTGCAGTTGAGCGAGCTCTTCGCCACGCTCCCGGATCAGTTCGGCGATACGGTACAGCACGGCGGCGCGCTCGTGCGGTTTGCGCTGCGCCCAGTCGCTGTGCAGGAAGGCCTGGTGCGCGCCTTGAACGGCTTGCTCGACATCGTCGAGGCTGGCGGCATTGAGCCAGGCCACCGGCTCGCCCGTGGCCGGATAGCAGCTGGCGTAGCGGTCGCCGCCGCCCAGGCGCCAGGTGCCGGCAATGCAGATAGGTAAGGTCTGTTCCAGAGTCATCGACGTTCCCCTAGATGGAAATGGCGTGTGCGTGGTTGCCCAGGGCACGGACCACGCTGTACACGGTCAGGGCCGAGGTTTTCGGGTTGGCTTGCAGCGGCTTGCCGCGCAGGCTCATCTCGAATCCGCCAAAGGCGCCACGGGCTTCGAAGTGGTGGACGTTTTCTTCGCTCAGCGGGTCGGCGATCAGCGTTACCCGGGTGCGGTCCAGGCCCAGCCCGGCCAGCGACAGGGTGGCGGCGACGTTGGCGTTCTTCGGGTACAGCCGCGCTGCTTCGCGGGCGCTGCCGTGGAAAATCACCGTGGCTTCGCTGATCGCTTCCAGATCGCAGACCTGCTCGGCCGGGGTGTTCTTCCAGGCCTTGGCCGGTTTGCGGCCGATGTAATCGACCGAGTCCAGGCCACCGACCTTGGCTGCCGACAGGGCGTCGATGCCACCGATGGCACCGGGCAGCAGCTCGATGCGGGTATTGCCACGCGCTGCCGCGGCCTCCAGACGCTCGACCAGACCTGGCTCCGACAGTGCGCCGACCGAGACGATCAGGCAGGCGATGCCGCGTTCCAGCGCAGGCAATACGTGTTCTTCAATGGCCAGGTGACCGGCACATTCGACCAGCAGGTCCGGCCGCGCCTCGGCGGGCAGGGCGGTAAGCACCTGCGGCGGACGCTTGAAACTGGCCAGGCGCTGCTGCACCAGGGCTTCGGAGCCGGCCGAGGCGATCACCTGCTCAACGCGCAGCTGCGGGTCGTTCTCCAGCAGTTCCAGCACCGCGACGCCAATGGCGCCGCAGCCGATCATGGTGATATTGAGCATGCTCAAGTCCTCAGGCCGTGGCTTTTTGGGCTTTGGTTTCGCTGTTGGGCGGACCGGCGAACTGGGTGGCGAAGCCGCCGACGCTGAGCATGTCGACTTCCAGCAGGAACGGGCCGCCCTGGTTCAGGGCGTTGTCGAGCAGCGGGCCGAAGTCTTTCAGGTCGCTGACCAGACCGTGGCGCAGGCCAATGGATTCGGCGAGCTTGGTGTAGTCCGGGGTGTGCAGTTCGACATAGGCATGGCGGGCACCGTAGATGGCGTCCTGGATATTGCGGATCACCCCGTAGCGCTGGTCGTTCATCAGCAGGATCACCACATTGGCTTTTTCCTGCACCAGGGTCGCCAGCTCACCGAGGTTGAGGATGAAGCCGCCGTCACCGGCCAGGGCGAACACCTTGCGCTGCGGGTCGGTTTCCGCCGCAGCGACGGCAGCGCCGATACCCATGGCCAGACCCTGGCCGATACCGCCGCCCAAGGCATGCACACCGGACAGCGGGTGGTAGAGGTTGAGCAGGCGGTTGCCCCAGATGCTGTTGGACAGGGTCACGTCGCGCACCCAGGAGAAGTTGCGCCCGGTCAGTGCCTGCAGCTGTTCGACCATCGCCGAGTAAGGACCGAGGTCGGCAACCAGTTGCGCGCGGGATTGCGTGCGCACGGCTTTGAGTTCGTCGATGAACGTCGGGTCGATGTTCAGCCGGCCTTGCAGGCGGTCGGCCAGGCCATCGAGGGCCAGGGCCGAATCGCCGCAGATGAACAGCTCGCTGGAGTAGCTGCGGCCTTCGATTGCCGGGTTGGCGTCGATGCGCAAGGTAGTGCGCGGCAGCTTCAGGGCGTACTTGAAAGTCTCGTTGCTGCGCAGGCGCGAACCGGCCACCACCAGCGCGTCACAGGTTTGCAGAAAACCTTCGACCAGTTTGTTCTGCGAAAAGGCGCCGAGGCAGCGCTCGTCGTCTTCGTTGACCACACCGCGACCTTGGGTCGAGGTGATCACGCCGACGCCCATGTCCAGCAGGCGCTTGACCTGCGCACCGGCATGCCGGGCACCGCCGCCGAGCCACAGCAGCGGGCGGGTGGCGCTGGCCAGGCGTTCGGCGACCAGGTCGAGGGCTTCAGGCGCCGGTACCGCAACCGGGATCGGCAGTGGCGAAAGGTCGGTGGGCATGGGGATGAAGGTCGACTGGATGTCGATCGGAATCTCCACGCTGACCGGGCCGGTGGGCGCGGTGAGGGCGGTCTGCACGGCCAGCTTCAGCGTGCTCAGCGCGGTTTCCACGCTGCGCACACGGAAGGCGGCCTTGGATACGGCCTTGAGCATGGTCAGCTGGTCGCGGGCTTCGTGGATGTAGGCGAAGTCCTGGTCCAGGTACGGGGTTTCGATCTGCCCGGTGATGTGCAGCAGCGGCGTACCGGCAGTCAGTGCTTCGACCAGGGCGCCAGCGGCGTTACCGGCGGCGGTGCCCGTGGAGGTCAGGCACACACCGAGGCCGCCGGTGGTACGGGCATAGGCGTCGGCCATGTTGGTTGCCCCGGCTTCGCCACGGGCCATGACGAAACGGATGTTGCCGCGCACGGCGAAGGCATCGAGGATCGGCATGTTGTGGATCGAGATCACCCCGAAGGCGGCCTTGACCTCGCATTGTTCGAGGAACGCGGTGATGGCAGCGCCAACGGTGACAGTGTTTTCATTACGCATGGCGGGACAGGCCTCCAGAAACATCGATATGGCTGCCAGTGGTGTAAGCCGACAGGGGCGAAGCCAGGAACAGGATGGCCTGGGCTGCTTCTTTGGGCAGACCCAGACGACCCAGGGGAATGTGTTTGCGTTGCGCCAGTTGCGCGGTCCATTGCGACCAGTCGAGATCACGCTCTTCGCGGGCTTCGAAGCGACGGCGCCACTGGCCCGACTCGACCAGGCCGATGAGGATGCCGTTGACCCGGACACCTTTTTCCGCGAACTCGGTAGCCATCGAACGCACCAGGTTTTTCAGCCCGGCGCGCGCCGCCGAAGTGGCGACCATGTGCGGCTCGGGCTGGCTGGCCAGCAGCGAGTTGACGCAGACGATCGAGGCGCCGGCCTGACTCTGCAGTTGTGGCAGAAAGGCGCGGACCGGGTAGATCACCGAGAAGAACTTCAGTTGCAGCTCTTCGCTCCAGGCCTCGTCGGTGGTGTCGGCGAAGGTCGAGACCCGGCCTTGTCCGGCGTTGTTGATCAATACCTGGGCCGGGCCCAGCGTGGCCAGGCTGGCGGCGGCGAAAGCCTTGACCGACTCGGCATCGAGTACATCGCAGGTCTGAGCCAACAGGCGCGCTTCAGAGAAGCGTTCGCGCAGGCGCGCTTCGGCGCTGTGCAAACGCTCTTGGTCGCGGCCACAAAAGGCCACCGCAGCACCGGCTTCAAGCAGTTGTTCGACACAGGCCAGGCCAATCCCGGAAGAACCACCGGTGACAATGGCAGTACGCCCTTGCAGTTGATAAAGGCTGCTCATCTCAATCCCTCATCAAGGCAGTGACGCGGCCGGAGCTGGCGTTGGGCGTGTAATTGAGCAGGCGCGACAGCTCATCGGCGTTGCCGCGAACGTGGCCGAGCAAACCGTCGAAATTGATATGGCCTACCTGCGCTGTGGGAATGGTCACGCCCATCGCGGCGACCACCTTGCCGCTGTGATCGCGCACCGGGGCGGCAATGGTCGAGATCGACGGCTCGAAGAAACCTTCGCCGCTGACATAGCCGCGCTGGCGGTCGCCCTGCACCAGGTCGAACAGCTCCAGCACGGTTTTCGGTGTGCATGGCGAGTGCTGCTCAAGGTGTTCTTCCGGGTACAGCTCGCGCAGCTCGGCCAGGCTCAGGTCTTCCAGGAGGATGCGCCCGAGCACCGTGGCGTGAGCCGGCAGGCGGGTGCCGACGTTGACCGCGCTGGAGAACACCGACGGCGGCGAGACTTTGGCCACATAGACAATCGAGCGGCCGTCGCGGACCACCAGATTGCTTGGGTAGTTAAGGTGATCACACAGCCGCGCCAGCAGCGGCTGGCCCAGTTCGGTCAGCTCCAGCGAAGCAAGGTATTCGAAGCCCAGGCGCAGCACCGACATGCCCAGGCGGTATTCATTGCCGCTGCGGGTGACGAAACCCATGGTTTCCAGGGTGGTCAGCAGGCGGAAGATGGTCGAACGCGGCAGCTCCAGGCGCCGTGCCAGTTCCGGTGCGGTCAGGGTACGGTTTTGCCGGCTGAACTCGCAGAGCAGCAACAGGCCGCGCTCAAGGCCGGGGACGATGTATTTGTCCTGGTTGTCTTTCAACAGATCCGAATCATTCATAGCGCAGTACCTGTCAGTGAGACGTCGAGGGCCTGGGCAAGCAGGGTTGCCACGGCCTCGGGTTGTTCGATCGGGCTGGCATGACCAGCCTCGGCAATCAGCTGCAACGGCGCGCCCAGGGCATCGGCCAGGGCCTGGCAAGCCGCTGGCGTGGTGATGCTGTCGGCGGCGCCGCAATGCACTTCGCACGGCACCGCCAGGTCGGCGTAACGCAGCAGGTCGTCGCCACAGAGCAGCTCGATGGCCTGGCGATAGCCGTGGGGAATCAGCCGTGCCATGTTCCATTGCACCCAGGCACGGGCCTCGGCGCTGGCTGCTGGCGAAAGCATGTGCGCACTGCGCTGGCTGGCCATGGCGGCGATGCCCAGTTGCTCCAGCGCGTGCAGACGTTTATTGCGTACTTCGCCCGCCTGTTCGGCACGGGCCGGGTCGCCATAGCCGCGAGCCGGGCTGATCAACACCAGGCGCCGGATCCGCTGCGGTTGCTGGTAGGCCAGGGCCGCAGCGCTGAGGGCGCCGAGGGAATGGCCGACCAGCACACAGCTATCAATCTGCAGGGCATCGAGCAGTTGCCGCAGGCGCCGGGCATAGTCCGCGGCCTTGGGGGCAGGGGCGGCGAGCGGGCTGGAGTCGCCGTAGCCAGGCGCGTCCCAGGCAATTACCCGGGCGCGCTGGCTCAGTTGCACGGCCACCTGCAGCCAGGACGCGGCGCCGGAGCCAATGCCATGCAGCAGCACAATGGCAGGCCCGTGCCCGGCTTCGCGGATCGCCTGGGCCCCGTCGGCCAGTTGCACCAGGCGCTGGGGGAAGCGCTGCTGCAACTGTGCCTCAAGGGCGGCGAGCGAGTTGTCGGTGGCGTGCATCATGGCTTTACCCGCGCTTGATCGAAGCCAGCGGATGCGCTGGCGGATAGGTCGGGGTGACCGGCTTTTTCGCGCCGAGCATCACGCACATCAGCGCGTCTTCATCGCCAATGTTGATCTCCTCGCGGTACACGCCCGGCGGCACCGAAATCAGGTCGCGGTCGGTGAGTACGGTTTCGAAGCGCTCGCCGTCTTTTTCGATGATCACCTTGAGCTTGCCGCGCAGCACGAAGAACACTTCTTCGACGTCGGTATGAATGTGCGGCGGACCTTCATGGCCGGCCGGGATGACCATGGTCGAGAAGGTGAAATTTTCCGAAGGGATGGTGTTCATGTCGCTGTTGACCCCGGTACCACCGGTGCCGACGTAACGCATTTGCGCGCGGCGGAACTTGGGGTCGTAGTCGGCCTGGAACTTCAGCGCATCCCAGTCGTACTTGCGGGTTTCGTAGCGGGCGATGCGGGTTTGCATCCAGCCGGCCAGGTCCGAGCCTGCGGGTTGTTCCCAGGTCTTCGGCGCGTCGTGTTGTACGGAAAGGTCGGTCATGGGTTTCTCCTTGCTCAGGGCATGACGAACCCGCCGTTGACCGGCAGGGTTTGTCCAGTGATGAAGCGCGACAGATCGGACAGAGCGAACAGCACGGCGCCGCTGACGTCTTCTGGCAGTTGTGGGCGTTGAATCGCCCGTTGTTCGGTGTACAGGCGGTGGCGCGCCTCGGGCACATAGGCCGTGGCTTCCACCAGCACCAGGCCGGGGGCAATGGCGTTGACGGTGATGTTGTCGCTGCCCAGTTCGCGGGCCAGGCTGCGGGTCATGGCGATGATTGCGCCCTTGCTGGCGACGTAGGCGAGCAGGTTCGGCGCGCCCCACAGCGGGGTGTCGGAGGCCAGGTTGATCACTGCACCCTTGCCGCTGGCGCGCAGGGCCGGCAGGCAGGCGCGGGTCATCAGCCAGGTGCCACGGACGTTGACCTGCATGACCTGGTCCCAGGTGTCGATGTCCAGTTGCTCGCAGGTCTTGCCGCCGGAATTGGTGATCGAGGCGTTGTTGACCAGGCCATCCAGGCCGCCGAGTTCGGCAGTCGCTTCGGCGACGCAGGTCTCGATAGACGTGGGGTTGCCCAGGTCGAGGGTCACGCCGGTCACCTGCAAGCCTTGCTCGCGCAGTTCACAGGCAGCCTGCTGCACGCGCTCGGCGAGGATGTCGGCGATCACTACCCGGGCACCGGCCTGGCCGATGGCCTGGGCGAAGGCATAGCCCAGGCCGCGGGCGCCACCGGTGACGAGCACGCGGCGGCCTTCAAGCATGGTTTTGAATGGGCTCATCATTGGGTACTCAGCATGGCTTTGGGCAGGTAGTGCAGTACGCGCTTCTCGGCCCAGACCACCGCGCCGTAGGCCAGTACGCCGATCAGGGTGAGCATGACGATGGCGACGAAGACCCCGGCGGTGTTGCCCTGGCCTTCAGCGTCAACGAGCAGGAAGCCCAGGCCCTGGTTGCCGCCGACCAGCTCGCCGACGGTGACGCCGATCACTGCCAGGGTCGAAGCGATGCGCAGCCCGGAAAACAGCGCGGCCATGGCCGAGGGGAACTCCACCAGGCGGAAGATCTGCCAGCGGCTGGCGTTCATGGTGCGCACCAGGTTGATCATGTCCGGATCGACGGTGCGGATCGCCGAGAGCACGTTGATCATCACCGGGAAGAACACGATGAGGATGGCGATGAGGATCTTCGGGTAGATGGTGTAGCCCAGCCACATCACGAACAGCGGCGCGAAGGCGACTTTCGGGGCGATCTGCAGGGCCAGGATGTACGGCGAAAGCATGGCCTCGGCCGATGGCGACAGGCCCAGCGAAACACCGATGGCGACGCCGAGCAGGGCGCCCAGGCCGAAACCGACGATGATCTCGAAGGCGGTGATCAGGGTGTGTTGCAGCAGGCTGCTGGACTGCCACATGACCACGCTTTCCTGGGCCACACGGCTCAGTTGCGGCATGACGAACTCGGGCATGCCGAGCAGGCCGGGGCCCCACTGCCAGAGCAGCAGGAACAGGATCAGCAGGGCGACGCTGCCGACCACGGAGGTGTTGAGATTTCTCATCGGGCGAATACCTTGTTATGCATCCAGGCTTATTGCGCAGCCGTGGTGGTTTCGATGAACTGGTTGCTGTAGAGCTCGTCGAGCTTGGGTTCCTTGGCGACGATGCCCTCGCTGACGTAGAACTTGCGTACCGCGTCGAGGCGTACCGGATCGATCTGCCCGAGTACGGTCTGGTTGGCGTAGACATGCTCGACATAGAGGCGGAAGGTTTTCTCCAGCGCCGCTTCCTTGCCGGCATAGGCCGGTACTGCCTTGGCGAAAGTGGCGGCCGCGGCTTTCGGGTCCTGAATGATGTCGCGCATGCCTTGCAGGGTGGCCTGGACCACGCCGCCGACGATCTGCGGCTGGTGCTTGATGGCGTCGTCGGAGGCGAGGATCGCCTGGGCCATGCTTTCGAAAATCTCCGTCTGCGGGATCAGGTTGATCTTCAACCCGGCCTCTTCGGCGTTGACCACCCAGTCCGGCACCCCGGCCATGGCCTGGGCCTTGTTGGCCGAGAACAGCTGCCAGACGCCCGACGGGCCAGCGGCCTGGATGTCGACATCGGTCTTGCTCAAACCGGCTTTGCGCAAGGAGGCGAGCAGCGCGTAGTAGGTGGTGTCGGAGTAGGACATCACGGTCAGGGTCTTGCCCTTGAGGTCCTTGATCGACTGGATGTTCTCGCCGGCGTTGGTGGCGATCATGGTCACGCCACCGGCACCGAGCACCGCCACGGCGCGCACCGGGATGCCGTTGGCGCGGACCACGATCGGGGTGTCACCGATGGCACCACCGAGCATGGCGTTGCCGGCGCCGATCTGTTTGGCGACGTCCACTCCGCCTTTGGCGGCAATGAAGGTCAGGTCCAGGTCCCTGGCACTGTAGTAGCCCTTTTCCTTGGCAATGATCCACGGCGCGAAAGCCGGCGAGTTGGGTGGCGCAGGCAGCAGGTAGGTGACCTTGGTCGGTTCTGCCTGGGCAGTCAGCGTCAGGCCAAGGCCGAGGGCAATGACCGATGTCTGCGCGAGGCGTTGCAGGGACTTGAACATGCGTACTCCTGAATCGGTTGATGGGCCGTAAGGCGTTGATCAATGCAGTTCGGTGTCTTCGCCGACTTTCAGCAGTTCCATCAGGCGCCCCGCCAGCGGGCCGATCTCCGGCAATTTGCGGCGCTCCAGCGGGTTGTCACGAAACGGCAGGTCGACGTGGATTTCTTCGATGATGGTGCCGGGGCGGGCGCTCATGACCAGCAGGCGGTCGGACATGGCAATCGCCTCGACCAGGTCATGGGTGATGAACAGCGCGGTTTTCTTTTCTGCAAACAGCATCCGCGCCAGATCCTGTTGCAGGATCATCTTGGTCTGCGCATCGAGGGCCGAGAACGGCTCGTCGAGGAACAGCACCTGCGGGTCGATGGCCAGGGTCCGGGCCAGGGCTGCACGCTGGCGCATGCCACCCGACAGCTGGAACGGGTAGTGGTCGGCAAAGCCTTGCAGGTGGCAGCGATTGAGCAGATCTTCGGCAATCGGCTGGCGCTTGGCGGCGGCCATGCCCTGGATCTCCAGGCCCAGCTCGACGTTGCGGCGGATGCTGCGCCAGGGCATCAGCAGGTCCTTCTGCAACATGAAGGCGACCTTGCTCACGGGGCCGGTTACCGCTTCACCGCCGACGAAGACTTCGCCTTCGCTGGGCCGGTAGAGACCCGAGCCCATGTTGAGGATGGTGCTCTTGCCGCAGCCGGAGGGACCGATGATCGACACCACCTCACCGCGACGAATCTTGAAATTCACCTCGCGAATGGCAAAGGGCGCCTCGGACTTGCCCTTGGCCGGGAAACATTTGCCGACGTTACGAAACTCGATTTCGGTCGGCTCCAGGTCTTCCTTGGAGTGCGGTGTATTCCATTGAGGGGTGATTGCGTACATCTCTTTCACAGCCATTGGGGAAGCTCTCTGGTCTGTTTTATAGGTGATACGCCGTTTAGTGCATGAACAATGCCAGTTGTGATTACTCCTACAATGAAAGGTAAAAGGTCTTATTTTTTAATGGTTTACTGGGATTTTAAGAAAACTTGATTGTTTTATATATAAAACAAGGTTTTTTATATGGCACGAAATTGCACAACAACTGCGCGAGGCAATTGTTGGTGCAAGCAAAGAGGGCTTTTTTCGGTAACGGAAGTGCAAGACTGGTTTCACAGGTGAAACCAGAAACGATGGGATTGACTACCTGTCGTTGTAGGAGCGGATTTACCGGGGCGCCGGACCGCCGCGATGGACTGCGCAGCAGTCCCATTTGTTGGGGCCGCGTTGCGCCCCATCGCGGATGAATCCGCTCCTACACGCGTGCCGGCTTGAGCACCAGCCACAGCGCCACGGCAATCAGCACTCCACCATACAGATGCGCCATCGAAAGCGGCTCATTCAGCAGCCAGGCGCCCCAGAGCACGCCGAAGGCCGGGATCATGAAGGTCACGGTGCTGGCCTTGACCGGGCCGATTTCGCTGAGCAGGCGGAAATAAAGAATGTAGGCAAACGCGGTACACACCAGGCCCAGGCCCAGCAGCGACAGCCACACCTGCCAACCGCCCCAGCTCGCCGGTGGCTGGGTCATCACGCTGTAGGCAAACAGCGGTAACAGCAACAAGGTCGCGCCCATCATGCTGCCCAGCGCCGACAGCCGGCTGTCGAGGCCGCCCTGATGGTCGAGCCAGCGCCGTGCAAGAAAGCCGGCAAAGCCGTAACAGGTGGTCGCCGCCAGGCACGACAGGGCGCCTTGTAGCAAGTGCAGGTCAAACGCAACCGGTCCGGCACCACTGAGGATGCCGACGCCAAACAGACCGAGGAAGATCCCGCAGAGTTTGCTCAGGGTCATCGGTTCGCGGAAGAACAGCACGCCGATCAGCACACCCATCAACGGTGTGGTGGCATTGAAGATCGCTGAGTAACCGGCCGGCAAAACCTGGGCCGCGACTGAATAAAGGGTGGCCGGAATCCCCGAGTTGATCATGCCCAGCACCAGGCACGCCTTGAGCTTGCCGTTGAAGTCCCAGCGCACCCGCAGCAGGGCGAGAATCAGCACCAGGCCGAGACAGGCGATCGACACCCGGAAGAAGGCGGTAGGCACGGTGCCGATCACCGGTGCAATGATGCGCATGAACAGAAAGCTGGCCCCCCAGACAGCGGCAAGAATCAACAGGCGGGTAATGGCAATGGGGCTCATGGGGCTCTCCGGGTCCTTTGGGGCGGGGCGCGAGTTTACGTTACAACGCAGGCTGCGCTCTCTCCCTTTCTTGCGCTGAAATTCCCGCGACGGTGAGGTTTGGCCGATACACCCGTGTCGCCGGGCTTTCCCTGCCATCGGCGACTGGCTAAGCTCAGGCTTCGACATTCCCGTAGAGGTCTGATGTATGCCCCAGCACTGGCCGGCCGCCGATATCGCCCGGATGATCCTCGATGGCTTCGACGATTACCGTGAGCATTTTCGCCAGATCACCATTGGCGCCCGCGCCCGCTTCGAACAGGCGCAATGGCAACAGACCCAGAGTGCTTCGGCTGCGCGCATCAACCTCTATGAGGAAAAGGTCAGTGAGGTCAGCACCTGGTTGAATCAGGCGTTCGATGCCGAGGTATTGCTGGAAGTGGCGCAGTGGCCATTGGTCAAAAGCGCTTATATAGGACTGATCGATCCGCGTCTGGACGATGAACTGTCGGAGACCTGGTACAACTCGATCTTCTGCAGCCTGTTCAGCCATGACCTGATCAGTGACGGCTGCATGTTCATCCATACCACCCGGCCCTCGTTGCGCAGCCACGAGCGAGCGGCACAGACGCGTACCTACCGGCCACAAGGCGGCCTGGCCAGTGTGCTGGCGCAAGTCTTCGACGACTATGTCTTCGACGTGGCCTACGGTGACTTGGAGGGGGACCTTGCCCGGCTGGAAGGGCAGTTGCGCGAAAACCTGCCGGATTGGGTATGCAAGGACCCGGCTTTGGCCGTGGAATTGTTTTTGCCGGTGCTGTACCGCAATAAAGGGGCTTACCTGGTCGGACGCCTGTATACCCAGGATGAGCAGTGGCCACTGGTGATTCCCTTGCTGCACCGTGAAGGCCACGGTATCGAGATCGATGCGCTGATCACCGACGAGGCCGAGGTGTCGATCATCTTTTCCTTCACCCGTTCCTATTTCATGGTCGATGTGCCGGTGCCTGCCGACTTCGTCGGCTTTCTCAAGCGCATCCTGCCGGGCAAGCACATCGCCGAGCTGTACACTTCGATCGGCTTCTACAAGCACGGCAAGTCCGAGTTCTACCGGGCGTTGATCAACCACCTGGCCAGCACCGATGACCGCTTCATCATGGCGCCGGGCGTGCGCGGCATGGTCATGAGCGTGTTCACCTTGCCGGGCTTCAACACCGTGTTCAAGATCATCAAGGACCGTTTCTCGCCGTCGAAGAGCGTCGACCGGGCCACGGTGATCGAAAAGTACCGCCTGGTGAAAAGCGTCGACCGGGTCGGGCGCATGGCCGATACCCAGGAATTTTCCGACTTCCGCTTCCCTTTGAGCAAATTTGAACCCGAGTGTCTGGCGGAGCTGCTGGAGGTGGCGCCTTCGACGGTGCAAGTGGAAGGCGACACCGTGCTGGTGCGCCACTGCTGGACCGAACGGAGGATGACCCCGCTCAACCTGTACCTGGAAAACGCCAACGACGCCCAGGTGCGTGAAGCCCTCGAAGACTATGGCCTGGCCATCAAGCAACTGGCAGCGGCGAACATCTTCCCCGGCGACATGCTGCTGAAGAACTTCGGTGTCACCCGCCATGGCCGGGTGGTGTTCTACGACTACGACGAAATCTGCTTTCTTACCGAGGTCAACTTCCGCTACATCCCGCCGGCACGCTATCCCGAGGACGAGATGTCTGGCGAGCCGTGGTATTCGATCGGCCCGCACGATGTGTTTCCTGAAGAGTTCCCGCCGTTCCTGTTTGCCGACAGCGGCCAGCGTCGGCTGTTCAGCCAGTTGCATGGCGAGTTGTATGACGCTGATTACTGGAAGAGCCTGCAGGAGGCGATTCGCGGCGGTAAGGTGATTGATGTGTTCCCTTACCGGCGCAAGGCGCGGGCGTGTTGATAACGCGTCGCGGGGCCTAACCCTTCATACACTTGAGCTCACTGAAGTCCTTACGCACCTGGCTCAGTTTCTGTTCCAGATGCTGGCGCTGCTGTTCGCTGCTCTGGGCCATCAGGTCGACCAGCAGGCGGCGGGCCGCCTGCTCGGTACGTTGATAGGCCTGGCGGTATTCCGGGGTCCACAGGCTTTCGCGATTTTTCAACAGTTGTTCCAGGCGTGGCTCGAACGTAGCGCTTTTACGCTGTTCCATGGCCTCACTGAAGTGCGCTTGCCAGTTGGCCCGGTTGGCGATCCACTGACGGTTCTGCTCACCCAGGCTTTGTGACCAGGCCATGATCCGCACTTGCTGCTGTGGGCTGAGTTCACCCAGCCAGGGCGTCAGGCGTTTCTCCATGCGCTCGGCACGTGCTTCGATCTGCCGGGCCAGGGGCGTTTTGACAAACCTGGCCTGACGTTCGCGAATATCTTCAGTAAAGGCCTGGCGCATCTCGCGCACCTGATCGTCGTCCATGGCCCGCAGCAACTGTGCCGCAGAGGGGGTGATCTGATCCGCGACCTTGGCAATGGCCTGTTTCGCTTCTTGCGTACGTACCTGCAGTTGCTGATCGGTGACCTGGTGGTTGGCGACCATCTGTCGGACTTCATCGATCCAGGTCAGGTACCCCGGCAGTTGTGTGCGGCAATGCCAGGCCAGGTGCTGTTTGAGGCGCTGGTTGAGCCAGGTCTTTTGCTGGCGGTTCATGTCCAGGTAGTCGTTCAGCGACCAGGGCACCAGCACATCGAGGTTGCGGTAGGCCAGATCAATGCGGCTGCAAGCCACGATCAGCAAGGCAGGGACCAGCAGGAGGAGGAAGGGGCGCAGGTACTTGGCCAGACCGGCGGACATGAGCGAGTCCTTGCAGTGGCGTGCTTGTCTTTATAGAACAGCATGGCTCATTGCGGTTCCTTTTGCCGGTTGGGTGTAGAATGCCGACCTCGCAAAGAGGATTTCCGGAAATGGCTTTAGTTGGGCGTTACAACAGTTTGCAAATCGTGAAACACACGGACTTCGGCCTGTACCTGGACGGCGGCGCGGACGGCGAAATCCTCCTGCCTAACCGCTATATCCCCAAGGACACGCCCACCGAGGTCGAAGACTGGCTGAACGTCTTCGTCTATCTGGACAGTGAAGACAAGCTGATCGCAACCACCGAAAAGACCAAGCTGCAGGTCGGTGAGTTCGCCAGCCTCAAGGTCAAGGAAATCAACAGTATCGGCATCTTCCTCGATTGGGGCCTGCCGAAGGACCTGTTGATGCCGTACTCCGAAGAAAAGCGCCAGATGAAAGCCGGCGAGTATTGCGTGGTGCATGCCTACCTGGACAAGCGCACCCGCCGTATTACCGCCACCGCGCGCCTGGACCGCTATCTGGATAAGGTACCGGCGACCTACACGGTCGGTCAGGAAGTTGATCTGCTGGTGGCCGAAGAAACCCCGATGGGCTTCAAGGCGATCATCAACAACAAGCACTGGGGCCTGATTCACAAGAACGAAGTGTTCAAGTTTCTGCGTTCGGGCAAGCAGGAGAAGGGCTACATCAAGGAAATGCGCAGCGACGGCAAGATTGCCCTGAGCCTGCAGCCGATTGGCCAGGACCTGGCCAACAGCCTCAACGACAAGATCCTGGCCAAACTCAAGGACGCCAATGGCGTGCTGCCGGTCAGCGACAAGAGCGACCCGCAGCTGATCAGCGATCTGTTCGGGGTCAGCAAGGGCAACTTCAAGAAGGCCATCGGCGCCTTGTACAAGGATGGCCGCATCGTCATCCACGCTGACCGCATCGAACTGGTCTGATCAGACCTGTTTGAAGCCCGCAAAGCTCAGGCTTTCACCGCCTGGGCGCAGGTCCTGGAGCATCGAGTCGCGGTCAGCACTCAGGGCCAGGCTGATGGTCGAGCGCCGCTTGCCGGGGTGGCGCACTTCCATTTTCTCCAGATGGGCCTTGAGGAAGTTCACCGGCACCTTCAGGTGCTGCAGCTCGTCGCTCTCGGGCGTGTGCAGCAGCAGGTTGACCCAGTCGGCTGCCCCTTTGCGCAGTACCAGCTTCACCGGCACATCGAACCACCACAGGCAGCGCTTGGTATCAAGCACGGCGAACAGGGTGTTGTCGCTGGAGAGCACCGGTTTTCCCAGCTCCAGGTTGCGACGGGCGATGGCGGCGGGTTTGTCGAGTTTCATGCAGGTTCCTACGGGTGACGCTTG
>JAVXRI010000027.1:0-58430 GCA_036643775.1 Pseudomonas sp.
AGTGCCATGCACACATCGCCATTAGGCAGACTGGTGAGGTAGTTCACCGAGTCGAATTTCTTGATGTAGGGGCGGATGTCCAGCAGCAGCTTTTCTACCGCCTTGAGGTCAGCTGGCGCGGCGCTGCGCGGGTCTTTGCCCAGGTATTTGAGCGCCAGCGGAATCACTTCGGTGGGCGCGTCCATCAGGGTCACGCCGCAGTCGGCAAAGCGCGAGACTATCTTGGGATCGAACAGCATGGCCAGCGAACCGATCGGCGCATCGGGCATGCGCGCCTTGATCTTGTCGACGTTGTAAGTCACGCCGTTACTGCCCCAGGTGTAGGGCGCCGAGTATTTCAGGCCCGGATCATAGTCTTGCAGGGCCTGCACCACTTGCGCATCGAGGTTGTGCCAGCTTGGCAGTTGCTGTTTGTCCAGGGCCTGGAACACCCCGGCCTTGATCAGTGGCGGCACCAAGGAAGCGTTGAGCATGACCAGGTCATAGCCGGAGCGGCCGGTGAGCAGTTTGGTCTGTACGGTTTCATAGCCATCGAAGGTGTCGTAGATCACCTTGATACCCGTGGCTTTCTCGAAGTCGGCCAGGGTGGTTTCGCCAATGTAGTCCGTCCAGTTGTACAACCTGAGGGTGTTGCTGGCGTCCTCCTGCGCGGCCAGGGTGGCCGTGGCAGCGGACGCCAACAACAGACTGCACATCACCTTCAGTGCCTTGCGCATAGCAACTCCGTCGTGTGACTGCTCAGGGTGAGCCGATGGACTTACTATCAGGTGATTCGGCGGTGCCGACCATAACCCTAAAGGGTGGGTGCCGGGCACGGCGCGCCGTGCGGCAATCTCAGGCCTGGTACAGGATCACCAGGTCATTGATCACCGAGGGCCGTTCCTGGCCCAGCACGTGGGTATGCAACTCCAGGGTCAGTTGGGTCCCACGCGGTTGCACCTGGACCGCCTTGACCCGCGCCCGTGCATGAATCCGTGCGCCCGCCGGGACCGGCGCCGGAAAGCGCAGGCGATCAGAGCCGTAGTTGATCTGCGTGGTGAAACCGCTGATCTCGAAGCCCAGCTCCAGTTTCATCCGCGACTGCAACACCTGCACCAGTGCGCCGTGGGCGATGGTGCCGCCAAACGGGCTGTGCAGGCGGGCCTTCTGCGGGTCGGTATGAATCCAGTAGTCGTCGCCCGACAACTGTGCGAAGGCGTCAATCAGCGCCTGATCGACCACCACGCTGTTACTCCAGTCACAGAACTGCTCACTGACCAGTGCTTGCAGCGCTTCGCCATCGTCGAAGGCAATTTGCCGTGCGGTCGATGGCGTCGCGTTGGGAGTGCTGTCTGCCACGGCCATCGGCTCCAGGGCGGCGGCATCCTTATCCACCCCGGTGAAACGCAGCAGGCGCTTACCCTTGGCATCGACTTCGGCAAATACCGGCTGCAGGCGCATGCCGATGTGGATTTCGTCTTCGTTCAGGCCCACCAGGTTGGTGTTGATCCGCACGCCTTCGTCGAGCTCGACCACCGCCAGTTTCTGCGGCATCTCGTCGGCAAAATCAGGCAAGGTGGCGATGCGCGTCACGGTGTAGCTGTACAGCGTCGCGCCGCCGTTCACGGCGCGCCAGTTCAGGTCGTGGGCCAGGCACGCCGGGCAATGCCGGCGCGGGTAGAAAATCCACTGATTACAGGCATTGCACTGCTGAATCAGCAGGTTGCGGGCCCTCAGTCCTTCCCAGAACGGGGCGGAAATCTCGGTGGCCAGCGGCATCGGTTTGTTGTTGGACATGGTCGTCAGGCTCCCTGGAGAATCAATGCGCCCTGCTCACTCATCACGCCACCGGTGCCGGAGACGTAGACGTTGTCGCAGCGCGAAAGCTGGCGTTCACCGGCAGTACCGGCAATCTGCGTGACCGCTTCGATCACTTGCGAGATGCCCCCGGCCGAGCCTGCCTGGCCGAAGCTGAGCTGGCCGCCGTGGGTGTTCATCGGGAAGTCGCCGCGCCAGGTCAGGTCGTGCTCACGAACAAAAGCCATGCCTTCACCCTTGGCGCAGAAGCCCGCGTCTTCCAGGGTCAACAAGGCGGTGATGGTGTAGCAGTCGTAGATCTGCGCCGCGTGCATGTCCCGCGGCGACAGCCCGGCCATGCCGAAGGCGCGCTGCGAGGCCGGGCCGATCGGGGTGTTGAGCATGTCCTTGGCGTAGGACGGCGACTTGAATGCCAGGTGCTCGCCAAAACCTGTGATGAACGCCGGACGCTTGCGCGTGCGCGCCGCCACTTCCCGCGAGGTAATGATCAGCGCCGCGCCACCGGCGACCGGCATGACGATCTCCAGCACATGCAGCGGGTCGGCGACTTTCTTGCTGGCCAGTACTTGCTCGATGGTCAGCGGCTGGCCGAAGAACATTGCCTGGTCGTTGGCCTGGGCGTTGGTGCGCTGGTCGACGGCGATCTTGGCCATCGCCCGCGGGTCGTAGCCGTACTGCGCGGCGTAGCGCTGGGCGATCATCGCGTAGCCGGTGTTCTGGCCCATGTGCCCGTACGGCAGGTCGAATTCCGCCTCCGGTGCACCGTAGGCGGTACTGTGCCCGCCAAAGCGCATGGCCCGCGCCATCCAGCTCGGGTCTTCATCCGGCCCCAGCGGTGCCATGCGTGCCGGCAGTACACAGAGCACCGCCTGGCACAGCCCCAGCTCGATGGCTGCCGCCGCGCGCCAGACCATGCCCACCCCGGTGCAACCGCCCAGGTCCACCACTTCGGCGAAATTGAGCTGCAGACCGAGGTATTCGGCGGCCATCGCCGGCACGAACACCGAGGCTTCGTGAAACTGCGGGCCGTTGATTACCAGGCCGTCGATGTCCTCGGCGCGCAGCCCGGCATCGCGCAAGGCCTGGGCAGCCAGGTCGGCGACCTGTTCGAGGTGAAACATGCGCGGTGCAGTGGCGTATTTTTCCGGTTTGTACTGTGCGGTGCCGACGATGGCGGCGTGTCCTTTGAGTCCCATGAATCCCCCTGCTTAGACGGTTACAACGGTTTGAATGAATCAGGGCCGCTACGCGCCCCATCGCCGGCAACGCCGGCTCCCACAGTGGGCGGCCTGCCTTGAACCAGTGGGAGCCGGCGTTGCCGACGATGGCTGCAAAGCAGCCCCAGCTACGGGCGCTGTCAGAAGGTGTATTTCATCGAGAACGTGGCGTAGTCGCGGTCGGCCAGCGGTCGCTTGACCGGATCCGGCGAACCCAGATAGCCAATCACCGTCAACGCCACTTCCAGGTTGCTCAGGTACTTGAAGGTGGTGCCGACGCTGTAGCGGCGGTCGCCCTGCACCCCGGCGATACTGCCGGCCATGGGTGTCGAGCCACTGAACACGTTGGAGAAGCGCACCGGCACCTCCAGATCCCAGCCCTGGAAAACCCCCGGATAACTGAACGAGGCACCGACGGTGTAGGCGCTGGAGTCTTTGCTACGCCAGGCGCTGCTGCTTTTGTAGGTGTAGTCATCGGATTCTCCTACCAGTGCCCCGAGCGACGGCAGCAGGTTGACGCCTTGCAGATTGGGGGCGGCCGAAGCCGAGTCGACGCTGTCGGCGCGCACGTGAATGATTTCAGCGGTCAGCGTGGTCTGGCTGGCCCAGGGGCGGTCGCCAAGGATGCGCATCGCCGACAACTGCATTTGTTGGCCTTTGCCTTTGGCCGGTACCGGACCCAGTCCGGTATTGACCATGATTGGCGCACCATCGCGGTACGACCATTCGGCACCGATCTGCGTGTCGCCCAACTTGGTCGAGAGGCTCAGGCCGGTGAGTTTGATGTCTTCGAAGTACTTGATGCGGTAGCCGTTGGTGGCAAAGGCGAACTGACCGTTACCGAGGGGAACCGGGTCATAGCCGACCAGCGCGGTGGCCGGGTTCTTGTCGTGGTAGTTGACGTGAAACAGCGCCAGTTCGATGGCAGGCACCGGTCGATAGCGCACTTGCACGCCCCACTGACCGTCATCACGCGGCTCGTCGGTGCCCCGATAGGGCACGATGCCGGTGGCGGTACGGATGAACTCGCGGCCCGGACCGACCACGTCGCTGCCGGACAGGTAGCTGCCCACCGGCGGCAGTTCGGTGCCCTTCCACTCGTACTGCACGTAGGCGCCGAAGGTGATCTGCGGGTTGATCCGGTAAGAGGCGGAAAACTGTCCAACCGGCAGCAAGATTTCCTTGACCTCGACCCCGGGTTGGGCGGCCTTTACGGCATCGGAAGGGTTCTGTACACCGTTGACGCCCGGATAGTACAGGCTTTCCCCCCAGGACTCGATATGCCGCCCGGCCTTGGCATCGAGCATGGTGTCGTTGTCGAAACGCCAGCCGCCGAACACATAGGCGTCGAGCAAGCGGGTGCGGCCGCCGCTGTAATAACGGGTACGGCTGGTGAACTCGTCGTTGCGCCCGTCCTTGTTCACTGTTTGCGGCGAATCGTTGTCGTTGTCCTGGTGGTAGACGTCGTCGTAGAAGGTACTGGCGCGGACCACGGCGCCATAGTTGTCCTGGCGCAGAATCATCTCACCCAGCGCGCCGATGCGGTTGGTGGTCAGCGCGCCCTGGTTGAAGTTGCGGTTGGCATCGTCGGCGTTGACGGTCATCAAGCGGTCGCTGGGTTTACCCAGACGTACACCCAGGCCGTAGCTGGTGGTCACCGACCAGTCGAGTGTCGCCCCGCTGTCGAACTCGATGGTTTCCCCCGACCATGCCGGTGTTGCCGCCAATGCCACGGCCACCGCCAGGCCAGCGGCCTGGACACCGTGCGTGCCAAGGCCAGTACAGTTATTGTTGTTCTTGTAATTCACACTGACTCTCCTGAAGGGCAACCGCAAGGCCGCCTGGACTGTTCAACATGGCTGCGACGCCGGCTTGCTCAGAACACCCGCTGCGGGTCGGGCGCCCCCGCCCCCGCCGGGGCCTGCCGATAACGCAGCAGCCCCGCGTGTTCCTCGCGCACCAGAGCGCCTTCGGCCATGAGGTAATTGGCATGCGCCAAGGTTTCGCCCAACGCCATCAGCTCGTCGAAACGGCCTGACAACCTGGGAAACAACACCGTCATCAGTTCGAGCGCGCTGCGCGGCTCGTTACAGCTGTCGAGCATTCGCGCCAGGTGCCCTTGGTGGTGGGCCTGCAGTTGGTCGAGGCGCTGGTGCAGGTTGAAAAACGGTCGCTCGTGGGCAGGCAGCACCAGCACGTCATCCGGCAGTGCCCGCAGGCGCTCGATGGAGTTCAGCCAGTCACGCAGCGGATCGGCCTCGGGTTCCGTGGCCTGGACCCCGACCGTAGAGGTGATGCGTGGCAGCACCTGGTCGCCGGAAATCAACAGGCCGTCTTCGGCGGCATACAGGCAGGCGTGCTCAGGCGAATGACCGCTGCCAATGTGCACGCGCCAGCAACGTCCACCGATGTGCAACTGGCTGTCATGATGCAGGCGGCGAAAGCCGGTACAGGGCAATGGGTGAAAGTGCTTGTTCTGGATGGCGGCGAAAAACTCACCAGCCTGTTCGTCGCTGAACCCGGCCTTGCGGTAGAAGTCGACAAACGCCCAGGCTGGTGGTTGATCGTCCGGCACCTGCACATGCAGGCTCTGAAACTCGCCAACAGTCATGTACAGAGGGCAGTGAAAGCGTTCAGTGAGCCAGGCGGCGACACCGGCGTGGTCACTGTGAAAGTGCGTGCAGACCACCGCCAGCACCGGTTGTCCGTGGCACACCTCAGCCAGCACGCGCTTCCACACCTCGAAGGTCTGCGCGGTGTTCATGCCGGTATCGACTACCACCCAGCCCTGCTCGTGTTGCAGCAGGTACAGGTTGATATGGTCGAGGCGAAACGGCAGCGGCATGCGCAGCCAGAACACCCCAGGGGCCACCTCGCACACCTCGCCGCTGGCAGGTGGCTGCGGCCAGGGGTAGCGCAGGCCGTCGCGCACTTCTGCGCCGTCAATCTCCAGATCAGCCATGCTGAGCACCTGCGAAGGGTTGCAAGCCAGCGCGCTGTAGCGCTGCTGCCGAGTAAGGCTGATAGGTGCGCGCCTGGTCGTCGCGTATGAACAGTGGGTCCTGGCACGCCTGCGGACAGTAGCCTTGGCGCTGCAGGTCGACTTTGCGCAGCTTGAAGGTGCTAGTCAGGTCGGCGGCGGCGCTGACCCGCACGAACACCGGCGCGGCATAGCGCGGCAAGCACCTGTCAGTGAGGGCATAAAAGGCTTCGGGATCGAAGCCCTGCCCGCTTTGCATCAACACCGCAGCCATACCGGCGCGGCCCTCATGCCCCGGCACCTGGACGCCATAGATATTGATCAGCTCAAGCCCCGGCAGATCACCGAGGGCGTCGGCCACTTCCTGGGTCGAGACGTTTTCGCTCTTCCAGCGGAAGGTGTCGCCGATGCGGTCGACAAAGTAGCAGTAACCATCGGCGTCCTGGCGCAGCAGGTCACCGGAACTCCAGTAGGCATCGCCGTCACTTAGTACGTTGCGGCGGATCTTGCTCTCGCTGGCCTGCGCCGAGGTGTAGCCCTCGAAACGCCCGCCACCGATGTCCGGGTGATCGATGATAAAGCCCATGGCCTCGCCCACTTCACCGACTTCACAGAGCTGATAGAAGCCGTGTTCGTCGCGCGGGTGGCAGTCATTTTCGACGTCGTAGCGCACCAGGCGCAGGTTGGTACGGCCCCAGTCGGGTACCCGGCCACAAGAGCCCGGGTAGTTGTCGACATTGATCAGGTTGGCATTCGACTCGGTAGAGCCCCAGCCCTCGAAAATCTGCACCGGCCCGAAGCGCTCGACCCAGCGCTGCCACGACTCGGGGGTCAAGCCGGCGCCGAGCATGCAGCGCAGGCTGTGGTCGCGCTCGCCGTCCTGCACCGGCTGGTTGAGCAGGTAGCGGCAGATTTCACCGATGTACTGGAACACGCTGATGTGGTGCTGGCGCACATCCTTCCAGAACTCGCGCACGCTGAACTTGCGCCGCACCACGATACTGGCGCCGGCACGCAGCGCCGTAGAGGTTACCGAGGTGGCCGCGGCGCCGTGGTACAGCGGCAGGCAGCAATAGAACACGTCTTCGCAGGTGGCCGGCAGGGTCACTTGCATCACATCGCCGGAGGACATCCAGCGCATATGGCTGTAGCGCGCGGCCTTGGGCAGCCCGGTGGTGCCGGAGGTAAAGATCAGCAAAGTGGTTGCCTGGGCCTCGATGCCCGCACGCATTTCCCGTGGGAAGGTGCTGGCCGGCGCACTGTGCAGGCGCGCGGCGAAGTGAGCGTCAACGCCCCTGGGCAGTGCGCCGCTCCAGGGGTTCTCGGTGTCGGGCAGCAACCAGTAGGACAGCGCCGGCAGGTCATCAGTGGCCTGCAGGTTGGCCAGGCATTCCTCACCGACAACGACAGACTTGGCCGCCGTGGTTTGCAGGGCATGCAGCAGTGCCTTGCCGGTGACCTGGGTGTTGATGAACGCCACCACTACACCGAGTTTGACCAGGCCGAACCAGGTGTAGAAAAACGCCGGGCGGTTCTCCATCAGCAGCCCGCACACATCTCCGGCGCGCAGGCCCTTGGCATAAAAGGTGTGGGCCATCTGGTTGGCGCGGGCATCCACCTGGGCGTAACTCAGCGATTGCCCGGCATAGATCAGAAACGGCCGTTGGCCATGCTCGCGGACCTGGTCTTCCAGGCGGTCCGCCAGGGTATAGAGGTCCCGCGGCTTGATCTGTGCACTGGCGGCAGCGCGGCGGTCGAGCAGCGCCTGGGTCTGTTCACGGGGTACCGGCGTAGTGATCGCCAGGTTCATGCGTTGCACCGAAGTCATGGCGCCACCTCCAGGGTGTCGGCCTGGTAGGCGGGATAATCGGAGTACCCCCGTGCACCCGGGGTGTAAAGGGTGTGGCGGTCGAAGGCGGCCAATGGCAAACCACGTTGCAGGCGCTCGACCAGATCCGGATTGGCAATGAAGTGCCGACCGAATGACACCGCATCGCCCTCACCTGCTGCCAGCGCCGCCTGGGCCGACGCACCGTCGAAGCCGTCATTCAGGATCAGCCCGCTATCGCCGTGTTGGCGCGCCAGGGCAAAAGCGTCAAGACCGCTCACCGGTGAGCGCATGATGTGCAGGTACGCCAGCCCCAACGGCGCGACGGCCGCGCACAGTGCCTGGGCAGTGGCGGCCGGATCGGCATCCTCGATATCGTTGTAGCTGTTGCCGGGGCACTGGCGATAACCGACCCGGCCAGCGCCGATGGCTGCGGCCATGGCTTCGAGCACTTGCTTGGCGAAGCGCACCCGATTGTCCGCGCTGCCGCCATAAGCATCCGAACGCAGGTTACTGCCTGAGGCCATGAACTGCATCGGCAGGTAACCGCTGGTGCAATGCAGCTCAACACCGTCGAAGCCGGCTTCGCGGGCATTGATCGCCGCCTGGCGGTACTCGCCGATCACCGTATTGATACCCTCCAGGGTCAGGGCCTGGGGCTCGTCGGTGTCAACCATGCCTGCAGCGTCACTGAACAAGCGGGTCTGTGCGCGCAGCGCCGAAGGTGCCACGGTTAGCGCGCCTTGCGGCTTGTTGTGAAAGCTGGCGGCGCGGCCGACATGCATCAGTTGCAGCACGATGCGCCCACCGCGTTCGTGCACGGCGTCAGTCACCCTTCGCCAGGCAGCGATCTGTTCGCCGCTGTAGATCGCTGGTGTGCGGCAATAGCCCAAGCCGTTGGCCGACGGCGCAGTGCCCTCGGCAACGATCAGCCCGGCACTGGCGCGCTGGCGGTAATAATCGACCATCTCGGCACCTGGCAGTGCGTCGCTGCCGGCACGGCTGCGGGTCATCGGCGCCATGACAATGCGGTTGGCCAGTTGCAGGTCGCCCAGGCGCAGCGGCTCGAACAAGATGCTCATGTCAGCTCCTTCACTTCTTGAAAATTTCCGGCCGTGGCAGAATCGCGCTGCACGGCGGCAGGGATTCGCGTAACGCCGAAGATGGGTCGAATGATTGACCTGTAGCTGACGCGAAACATCGTCCGTCGAGACTAGATTTTGCGACTGGCTGCACGTCGTCAGAACTGGTCTGAACGGACGATGAAATGCCCTGCACAACCCCCGACGATCAGCCGACTAGAACAAGACCGGGAGCACCCGCTGTGACCACCTCGACCCCTGTTACATGGCGCACGCACTACGCGTTGTTCGTGCTCGCCGCGATCTATGTCTTCAACTACATCGACCGCCAGTTGATGGCGATCCTGATCGAGCCGGTGAAGCTCGAGTTCGGCATTTCCGACACCGGCATCGGCCTGCTGTCAGGGGTGACCTTCGCGGTGTTCTACACCCTGTTCGGCTTCCCCCTGGGGCGCCTGTCCGACCGCATCGGACGCAAGCCGGTGATTGCCCTGAGCTGCATCGCCTGGAGCCTGATGACCATGTTCTGCGGCCTGGCCGGCAGCTTTCTGATGCTGGTACTGGCGCGTATTGGTGTCGCAGTGGGCGAAGCTGGCGGCACCGCGCCGTCGGTGGCCATGGTCTCCGACCTGTACCCCGCGCGGCGCCGCTCCACCGCCCTGGCCGTGCTGATGCTCGGTTCAAGCCTCGGTGCGGTGGTTGGCCTGGGCCTGGGTGGCTGGATCGCCCAGCACCATGGCTGGCGCCTGGCTTTCCTGCTGATTGGCGCACCGGGGATCTTTCTCGGCTTGTTGTTGCTGTTCACCGTGCGCTCACCAAAAACTGCGCCACTACCTGCACACCTGGTGGCAGCGCAACAGGACGGCTGGTTGAAGACCTTGCAGGACCTGCTGCAGACCCCTTCCTTCCTGTGGCTGGTACTGACAGGCGGCGCGGCGGCGATTGCCGGTTACGCCATCGGCACCTGGAGCCCGAGTTTTCTGATTCGTTCCCATGGCTTGAACATGCAACAGGCGGGTTTTCTGGTCGGCGTGGTCGGTGGTAGCGGCGCCGCCCTGGGCACCCTGGCTTGCGGCATCGTCACCGACCGCCTGGCCCGACGCGATGCCGGCTGGCAGATCGGCGTACCGTTGCTCGGCACCCTGATCAGCATCCCGTTTGCCCTTGCCTACTTCCTCTGGCCGCAAGGCACCGCCTTCCAGGTTGGCGGCATCGACGTGCCGACTGCGTTCATGTTCTACAGCGTGTTTGCCTTCTTTGGCGTGTGGTGGGCGACGCCCTGCCTGGGCGCCATCACCCACCTCTTCCCCGCCACCCGCCTGGCCCAGGCCACCGCGATCTTCGTCATGTCGATGACCTTGCTCGGGGTCGGGGTCGGGCCGTTGTTGATTGGCGTGCTGAGTGACTTCTTCCTGCCGACGTTGGGGGCGGAATCGTTGCGTTATGCGCTGGCAGCGTCGGTGTCGATGCTGGTGTTGGCGGCGATATTTCTGGTTTTGGCGTTGCCGGCTTATCGGCAACAGTTGAAACAGCCGATGGCGGCCAAGCCCTCCGCTGCACCTGCGACAGCCTGAAATCACACACAACAGAAGCAAGAGCGCAGCGAATTGTGCTCTTGATCTTGATCTGCTTTTGATCTTGATCCTCCCGCCCCGTTAACCAGTAGGGCTGAGTGGAGGTGTCGTGGAGGGGCTAGCGCGTAGCGCCTTCGGCGTTAGCCGAAGTTGCGAAGCGTAGAGTTGCTTGCAACTCGTAGCTCGCAATGCCCCGTAGCGGCACCGGAGCGAAGGGACCCGAAGCGCAGCGTAGGGCCCCTGGTGGGGCGAGCCCTTTGCTTACTTTGGGGCGACTGCCAAAGTAAGCCGCCGTAAGGGCGGAAAGGTGATTCAGCCCCACCCTGGCAAATGGATAATCTCACCATCCCCAGCGTTACTGAGGGCCTCATCGCTGGCAAGGCCAGCTCCTACAGGGGGCGGTGTCTACCTGACCAATAGCTTGATCACCACCAGGTGCAACGGGTAAAACCAATACCCCCAGCGCCCCACTCGCCAGACATCAACCCGATAATCCCCGCGCAAAACAGCCATCCCCAACGGCGCCGACAACAACGCCGCCGCCAGCGCCATCAAGGTAACCGGCTCCGCCGAATTAACCTGCAGCCACACATTGGTCAGATTCGCCGCCAGCGCAACAAAGCCCGGCACAAGCCAAGTCCCCCTGCCCCCACGCAACGCCAACAAAAACGCCGACGGCAACAACACCCCAGGCCACCCATACATCAGCACATCACTGGCCAGCAACGCCACCAGCAGCCCGCCAATGACCACCCAACGCTGGTGATGATGAACACCCCACGCCAACAGCAACCCCAAGGTCAGCGTCGGCATGATGCTGAACGTCCGGGTCCCCACATCCAGCGCGTGATAGGGCCACTCCGACAACACACAGAAAGCCAGCATCCAGCCCAGGTAACGGCCATTGGCCCCGGTAAACGCCTGCCCTAGCGCCGAGCGCGCGACATTAGCGGCAATCGCCAGACAGAACAGCGGAAAGGCAAAACGGCCGATGACAAACAGCCACTCGGCCGTCGGCCAGAGAAAACGCAGGTGATCGATGACCATACTGGCCATCGCCAGCCACTTGACCAGGTCCAGGCCTGCCGAACGCGGGGAACTCATGGGCATCCTTGAATGAATGCAGAAACCAGCTCACAGCCTAAACGAAAAGGCCCACAATCACCCGGCCCGATACGGCCGAGGGATATGTGAGCCTTTGTTGCTGTTGCAGCAGACTGCTTTTTAGCGCCCGATCGCCCGCGCCGCATCCGAGGTGTACATGTCCGGAGTGAACTTAGCCTCGTTGAGGATCGGCCCCTTCTTCGCTTCGTTGGTCATGCCGTAGCCGGTGTACTGCCCCGAGTTCAGGTCCATGAAGAACTGCGATCCGGCCTGCCAGCCACTCATGTCCGGGTGGTAGTAGTAGTTGATCATCGCATGCTTCCATAGCTGTCCGCGCGCATCGTAGTTGTCGGCCATCACCGCGTTCCAGGTGTCTTCATCGATGAACAGCACGCGCTTGCCGTACACGTGGCGATAGCCCTCTTTCAGGTCAGCTTCCACCACCCACACCCGTCGCAGCTCATAACGCATGTACTCGGGGTTGGGATGATTAGGCGTCAGCAGTTCAGCGTATTTGACGTTGGCGGCGTTGGCCTTGAAGGCGTTGGCCGGGCTGTAGATTTCGCGCTTGCCGATCAGTTTCCAGCTGTAGCGTTCCGGCCCGCCGTTGAACAGGCGGTCTTCGTCGACAATCATGGTGCCGTTGGTGCCGATCATCGGCTGGTCGTAACCATAGCCAGGCAACTGGCGCACGCGGCGGGTCGAGGGGCTGTAGTTCCAGGCCTGCCGCGCATCGGTGGCGAAGTTGTAGGGCTCGTGGGAGATGCTGATCACGCCGTTGTCACGGGCAGGCTTGAGCGTGGTGTTGTAGCTCATGGCCTGGATCTTGTCTTCGGTCTTGGGCTCGACCGTCGGCGAGTTGGCCTGGGACAGGTTGCGCGCGTGGGCACGGCCCCAGCCGATGCTGCCATTGGGCAATACCGAGGCCAGGTCACTGATTTTCTCTTCGGTGTAGGCACGGGCCGGCAACTGGTGGTTCCACAGCACTTCCATGCCGTTCTGCGGAATCGGGAACGGTACCTGCCCCAGGCCCTGGATGCCCAGCCCGTCGTTGACCAGCTTGGCATTGAGGGCGTTGCTCTTGGCGCGGTCACAGACGTAGTCGGGGTAACGGAAATCGCGATGTCCCGGATAAATGTTCATCTTGTAACTGCTGGGGTATTTCTTCAGCAGGGCCTTTTGCCCATCGGTCAGGTGCGCGTCGTACTGGGCCATGTTCTGTGCGGTGATCACCAGAATCGGCTGTTCCGCAGCGTAAGGGTCCACCGGCTGGTCACCGGAGAATCGCACATGGTTCCAGCCTGGCACCTCACCGAGGTACTTGCCGGTGTAGGCCGGGATAGTTCCTGCGGCGTTGCCGGCTTTTTCGGCGCCGACACAGGTCAGTTCCTTGCCCAATTTGTCCGCTTCCTGGGGCGACACCTGGGCCGCTGCGCTACCGATCAGACCGGTATTGACCACCATCGTGGCCGCGAGCACGACACCTGTTGTTGTTATTTTCATGTATTGCCTCCTTCGCTGATAAGGCTTTCGGGTTACGCCCATTCTTCGCGTTCTGGCGGGCTATTCATCGTCCGGAAAGACTAAAAACCCTGGATCGCGACCGATTTCTGCAGCGCGCTCTTGATCACTTTGCCGGTGGCATTGCGTGGCAACGGTTCGCCGTGCAGGTACACCTGCGTCGGCACCTTGTAGGCCGCCAGGCGCTCGCCGATATAGGCGCGGATCGCCGCAGCATCGACCCGCCCGACCGCGCGAATGGCCAGGGCCACGGCTTCGCCCAGGTGCGGATCGGGAACGGCAAAAGCGGCGGCCTCCTCGACCCCCGGCATCTCGCCGACACAGGCCTCGATCTCGGCTGCAGAGATCTTTTCACCGCCACGGTTGATCAGGTCCTTGACCCTGCCGCTGATGCACAGGAAGCCGTCTTCATCGAGGTAGCCGGTGTCACCGGTATCCAGCCAGCCATCGCGCAAGGTCGCCGCACTCTCCTCAGGCAGGTTCCAGTAGCCGCTCATCAGGGTCGGCGAGCGCAGCCAGATCAGCCCGCTGGCGCCGTTCGACAACGGCTGCTGCGGATCATCGCCAATGCGTACATCGACAATCGGCAAGGGCCAGCCGCAACTGGACGGTTTGTAGACAAACTGGTCGCCGCCAATGGCCGCACCGATGCCGTTGCTTTCGGTCAGGCCGTAGCCGGCGCCGCCAATGGCGTCGGGCTTGCGTTCGATCATGCTGGCCAGCAAGGTGCTGGACGATGCGCTACCACCCAGGCCCAGGCCGAACAGGCTGGCGGTCTGCGGCCCGCCAAACTGCGGCGAGGCCAACAGCTGCTGCATCATTACCGGCGCGCCATTGAACTGGGTGCAGCCCTCGTCCTCAATCAGGTTCAGGGCCTGTTCCACGTCCCATTTGTACATCAGCACCAGGCGCCTGCCGCCGCGCAGGGCCAGCAAAAACTGCGCATGCAGGCCACTGACATGAAACAGCGGCACGGCCATCAAGGTGGTCGGAGCGAAACCGCTGTTGATCACCACACCGATGCGCTCAGGCGAACTCATGGCGCAGAACGCGCCCTGGAATTCCAGCGCAGTCAGCGCCTGACAGATCGCCCGGTGACTGGACAGCACGCCTTTGGCGCGACTGGTGGTGCCTGAGGTGTACAGGATCAAGGCCGGGGCATCTGCGTCCAGTTCCACCGCAGGCAGCGGTAGAGGCGGCGCGGCCAGCAGCGCATCGTAACGATGACAGTGCGTGGCCAGTGGCTGTTCTGGTTCACTCCCGACGACGATGGTCGGCAGGCTGATAGCGGCCAGATCCTCGGCCATCACCTGCAAGCGCGCGTCGTCGCACAGGAGCAAACCGGCGCCGCTGTCCTGCAGGCCGTGCAGCAGCTCGTCACGCAGGCCCCAACTGTTGAGCGGCACACACACGGCGCCGCAGCGCTGGATCGCGGCAAAGGCCACCAGCCAGGCCGGCTGGTTGCGCATGGCAATTGCCACTCGCTCACCGGGTTGCAGGTTGAAAGCGGCGCTCAGTTGACCGGCCAGGCGGTCTACCTGGTCGAAGTACTGGGCGAAGGTCAGACGCTGGTCCTGCCAGACCAGAAACTCACGGTCTCCATGAACCCGCCCGGCGTCGATGGCCTGTAAAAGGTTTGCCGCGGTATGGCGAAAGTAGCGTGGGCTGCCGTCAGCCGGGGTAACTACTTCAAAGGGGGAGCCCGGCGCGATCAGCTGCGCCCAGGCACTGTGCCAACGTTGTTCGGTCATGTCGTTCTCCGTTCAGGCGCACGCCTTGCTCAGGGCTGCATAGCGCTCGCAATGAAAGTCGCGGTCGCCCAGGGAGGCCTGCGCCACCCGCACCCGCTTCAGATACAGGCCCACGTCCAGTTCGTCGGTGACACCAATGCCGCCGTGCATCTGCACTGCTTCATTACTGACCTTGAGTGCGGTGTCGCCGGCTTTCCACTTGGCCAGGCTGACCAGCTTGCCGCGCGCGCCGGCGTCCAGGCTGCTGTCGTCGAGTGCCGCCAGCGCCGCCATGACCGCGCTGCGGCTCAGCGCCAGGTCGACGTACAGTTGCGCGGCGCGGTGCTGCAGGGCCTGGAAACTGCCAATCGGGGTGTCGAACTGGACGCGGGTCTTGAGGTACTCCAGGGTGGTTTCGAACAACTGCTCGGCGGCGCCCAGCAACTCCGCCGCCAGGCAAGTGCGGCCCCGGTCCAGCGCCAGGTCGAGGCTGGCCCAGCCTGCCCCGGCCTGACCGACTAACGCTTCGCTGCCGACGTGCACCTGCTCCAGGCGCAAGCGAGCGCAGTTGCGTGCGTCGATCAATGGCAAGGCGCTGCACTGCAAACCCGGCGTATCGGCCGGGAGCAGGAACAGGCTGATGCCCTGCTCGTCCCCCGCCAGGCCCGCGACCCGCGCCGCCACCAGGTAGGCATCGGCACCGAGGCCATCGAGCACCCAGTACTTGTCACCCTGCAGGCAATAACCGTCCCCCTCGAGGCGTGCCTCAAGCGCCGTGCCTTGCGGCGCGTGACGGGCCTGCTCGTCCAGGGCCAGGGCCAGGCGCAAGTCACCGGCAATCAGCGGCGCCAGCCAGCGATCCTGCTGTGCGGGCGTGCCCGCCAGGTGCAGCAGCGAACCGCCAAGCACCACGCTGGACAGCAACGGCGTGGCCGCCAGGTTGCGGCCGATGGCTTCGAAGATCGGCCCCAGGCCCATGCAACCGAAGTCCAGCCCGCCCAGTTGCTCGGGAAAGGGAATCGCGCTCCAGCCCAGTGCGACCGCATCACGCCAAAGCTGCGCATCGAACCCGCTAGCGCTGCCTTCGTCACGCAGCCGGCGCTGGGCACTGACCGGGCTACGGGCGGCAAGAAAGTCCCGTGCACTGTCCGCCAGCAGGCGCTGCTCGTCGCTGTAAACCAGGTTCATGGCGTTACTCCTTTCTTCGCGTCGGGCAGGCCAAGCACGCGCTTGGCAATCACATTGAGCTGGACTTCCGAGGCACCGCCGGAAATGGTCAGGGCATAGCTGTTGAGCCAGCCCCGGGTAATGGCCAGTTGCGGGTCGTTGCCGGCCTCGTTGTGCCAGCCCATGGCGTGGCCGCCCATAAGGTCGAGCAGCACTTCGAACTTGTCGCGTTCCTGTTCGGTGTGCACCAGCTTCATGATCGCCATCAAGCCGCTGATGTCGTCGCCGACCTGAGCCGCCTGGCCCATGCGCTGTACGGTAAGGTCATAGGCACGCTCATTCATGGCGCAGGCCACAGCGCGTCCGTGCAGTACCTGCTCGCCCTGGCCTTGCGGCTGTGGCAGGTACTGCTGTAACAAGCCCAGCAGGTCGACATGCGATGGCAGGCTGATTTCGCCGAACTTGGACATCGCCTTGCGTTCGTGCTGCAACAGGCGCTTGGCCAGGCTCCAGCCACCGTTCAGCGGCCCCACCAACTGGGTTTTGGGCACTTTCACTGCGTCGAAGAACACCTGGCAGAACGCTGACTTGCCGCTGATCAGGTCGATGGGAACCGGATTTACCCCGGGGCTGCGCATGTCCAGCACGATCAGGCTGATACCTTCGTGCTTCGGCGCGGCCGGGTCGGTGCGCACCAGCGCATACATCCAGTCGGACTTGTCGCCATAGGAGGTCCAGATCTTGCTGCCATCGACGATGAAGTGATCACCGCCATCGCGGGCGCTCATCTTCAGGCTGGCCAGGTCGGAACCGGCGTTAGGCTCGGAGAAGCCCTGGCACCAGCGCACCTCGCCACGGGCCATCGGCGGCAACAGGCTGCGTTTTTGCTCCTCGCTGCCGAACTCCAGCAGCAGCGGGCCGAGCATCCACACGCCGAGGTTGATTTGCGGCGGGCGGCACTTGAGCCTGCGCATTTCGCCTTCCAGCACAGCCAGTTGCTCGGCGCTCAGCCCGGCGCCGCCGTACTCCTGCGGCCACTCCGGGCAGAACCAGCGTTTGTCGCGCATGCGTTCGAACCACAGCTGGGCGTCGCTGCTGGGAAACTGCGGCTGTTGCGCGCCCCAGACCACATCGCCTTCGCCCATGGCAGTGCGCATCGATGGCGGGCAGTTGGCCTCAAGCCAAGCCCGGGTGTCGTGCCTGAATTGCTCGATGGTGCTCATAGATTTGACCCTTGTTATTGTTCGATTGCCGCTATGGGGCAGCACACAACCTGTGGGAGCTGGCCTTGCCAGCGATTGGGTCCACACGGGCCTCATCGCCGGCAACGCCGGCGCCTACAGTCGCTGTGGGCGCGGCATGCCCAGGCCGAACTGGGCGATCAGTTCGCGCTGGATCTCGTTGGTGCCGCCGCCGAAGGTCACCGTCACCGAGGCGCGTACTTCGTATTCCAGATCGCCATGCAGCAACGCCGCTGCCGAACCGCTGCGCAGTGCACCGTTGGCACCGACGATGGCGGCCAGGCGGCGGAGGATCTCGATAGCCGATTCCGAGCCGTAGACCTTGGTGGTCGAGGCCAGCGCGACGTCCATGCGCTCGTGCTCAAGGTCAGCGGCAATACGGAAGTTGATCAGGCGCATGGCTTCCAGGCGTGCATAGCACTCGGCCAGGGAAGTGCGCACCCAGGTCTTGTCCATGGCCCGCCGCCCCTGTTCGTCGCGGCTGCGCGCCCACAGGTAGACCCGCCGGAACAGCCCGGCAATCTTGTCCGACCAGGAGCCCAGGCCCAGACGCTCGTGGTTGAGCTGCGCTGTGATCAGTTTCCAGCCGCCGTGCAGTTCCCCCACCAGCATGTCGCGCGGCACGTGAACGTTGTCGTAGTACGTGGCCGAGGTCGGGTTGCTGGTGGTCGGAATCAGGGTGGTGGAGAAGCCTGGCAGCTGAGTGTCGAGGATCAGGATCGACACGCCCTTGTGCCGCGCCTGGGTCGGGTCGGTGCGCGCCGCCAGCCAGATGTAGTCCGCCGACTCGGCACCGGAGGTGAACAGCTTGTTGCCATTGACCACGAAGTGATCCGCTTCTGGCCGCGCCGTGGTCTTGAGCACCGCCAGGTCGCTGCCGGCACCGGGCTCGGAATAGCCGATGGCGAACATGATTTCACCTGCGGCGATACCGGGAAGAAAGCGCTCCTTCTGCGCGGCACTACCGTGGGCGATCAGCGCCGGGCCGACGGTGCTGATGGTCACGAACGGCAATGGCGCACCGGCAATGTTGGCCTCTTCGAAAAAGATCAACTGCTCGGTGGCGGCATAGCCCTGGCCGCCATGCACCTTCGGCCAGCCCACCGCCAGCCAGCCGTCGCGGCCCATCTGGCGTACGGTCTGGCGAAACAGCTCGCCGCCTTCCTGGCCGCGCAGCTGCTCGCGCAGTTGCGGAGTCATCAGCGCCTGGAAGTAGTCGCGCACTTGCTGACGCAACTTATGTTGTTCGGGAGTGAGATCGACGAACATGAGCTGCTCCTTAGGCTGCGCCGAGAATCAGGCCGCTGGTGGGTACGCCGGTACCGGCAGTCACCAGCACGTTGTGCACATCTGCCACCTGGTTGACCGCCGTGCCGCGCACCTGGCGCACCGCCTCGGCGACGCCGTTCATGCCGTGGATATAGGCCTCGCCCAACTGCCCGCCGTGGGTGTTGATCGGCAGCTTGCCGCCCCGGGCATGCTCGCCGGCACGGATGAATTCCTTGGCCTCGCCGCGACGGGCAAAACCGAACTCCTCCAGCTGCGGCAGCACAAAGGGCGTGAAGTGGTCGTAGATCACCGCCGTCTGCAGGTCTTCGGGGCCAAGCCTGGATTGGCGATACAGCTCACGGGCGACCACGCCCATCTCCGGCAGGCCGGTGATGTCGTCGCGGTAGAACGAGGTCATGATCTGCTGGCCATCGGTGATGCCCTGGGAGCCGGCCTTGATGATCACCGGCTTCTGCGCCAGGTCGCGGGCACGTTCAGCCGAGGTGATAACCATGGCCACCGCACCATCGGACTCCTGGCAGCAGTCGAGCAAGTGCAGCGGCTCGCAGATCCAGCGCGAGGCCTGGTGCTCTTCGAGGGTGATCGGCTTTTCGTAGAAAAACGCCGCCGGGTTGGTCGCGGCAAAGTCGCGCACCGCCACCGCCACCCGGCCGAAATCCTCGGAAGTGGCGCCGTAGGTGTGCATGTAGCGCTGGGCGAACATGCCGACCCAGGCCGCTGGCGTGTGAAAGCCGTGGGGCATGTACCAGCCGTAATTGACGTTCTCGAAAATCGGCGTCGAAGCAAAGCCATAGCTGCCGGTGCCGAAGCGGTACCAGGAACGCTCGTTCATGGCCCGGTACACCACCACTACCTTGGCCACGCCGGTGGCCACCGCCATTGCCGCGTGCATTACCGGCCCGCAGGCGGCGCCGCCACCATGCGGCACCTGGGAGAAGAACTTGACGTCCTTGCAGCCGAGCAACCGGGCGATCTCGTACTCGGGCACCTTGTCCACCGAGTAGGAGCTGAAGCCCTCGACCTCGGACGGATCGATACCGGCATCCTTGAGCGCGCTCAAGGTGGCCTCCAGAGCCAGGCGCAGTTCGGTGCGCCCGGAGTTCTTGGAAAATTCGGTGGCGCCCAGGCCGACAATGGCGGCGCGCCCGCTTAGCGATGAATCGGTCATCTGTCTGTCTCCGCCTGTCAGGGCAGGATCAGCGCGACCGTGCCGGTCACGTGATTGCCCATGGAATTCTTGCCGCTCAAGGTCACTTCCACCGTGCGGGTGGCCGGATCCTGCCGGGTTACGCTGCCGCTGAAGGTCATGCTGTCGCCGGGGTAGTTCGGCGCCCCCAGCTTGATCTTCAGCGACACGAACTGCGCCAGCGGTCCGGCCCAGCCTTCGATAAAACGCTGGACCAGGCCGTTGGTGGTGAGGATGTTCATGAAGATGTGCGGTGAGCCCAGGGCCTTGGCTGCCTCCAGGTCGTGGTGACCGGGAAAGTAGTCGCGGGTGGCAATCGCGCCTCCGGCAATCAGACCCACGGTGATCGGGATCACCAGCTCCGGCAGCGCGTCGCCGGGGTGCACGTCGTCAAAGCGCATGGTGTTCTTCGAGGTCATATTTCCATCCCAGCGTGTCGTTATCGCCCAGCCAGTCGCCAAGGCGTTCCAGGCTTGCTGCCGATCCCCCCAGGGCAAGGCCCAGGGCGCGGCTCCAGTAGAGAAAGCGGTGAATCGGGTACGTCAGGTCGACGCCGATACCGCCGTGCACGTGCTGCGCGTTATGGCCGATGCGGTGGCCGGCCTCGCAGGCCAGATAGGCCGTGGCCAGCGCCTCGGCGCTTGCACCAAGACCGGCGTCGAGCCGGTAGCACAGTTGCCAGAGGCTGCTGCGCAGCGTCTCGAGGTGGATATGGGCGTCGGCCATGCTCATCTGCACGGCCTGAAAGGTGCCGATCGGCCGCCCGAACTGCTCGCGTTCGCTGACGTAGGCCACGGTGCGGCGGATCTGTTCGGCGCTGACGCCCAGTTGCAGGGCTGCCAGTGCCGCCTGGGCGCGTGGCTCCAGCCAGTCCAGCGCGGGCCCGGGCAACAGTTGCTCGGCACTGATACGCAGGCCTTCGATCTCGACCTCGGTCACCGGCTCGCCGTGGCTGAGTACACCGGGTACACGGCGGATCTGTGCAGCGCTCAGGTCCAGCAGCGCCAACCGTGGCTGGCCCTCGGCCTCGACCAGCAGCAGCGCTGCCTGGGCCTGCTGACCGAAGGCGAGCGCGGTCACCCGGCCATTGAGCAGCCAACCACCTTCGCAAGGCCGGGCGTGCAGTTCGATACCGCAGGCACTGGCACGGGCGTCGATGGACAGGGTCAGTATCACCTCGGCTGACGCGGCCCGTTCAGCCCAGCTCGCAGCATCGCCCAAGGCAAAATGCGCCAGGGTCGCGGCCGCCAGCTGATGACGCCACAGCGGCACCTGGCCAAGGCCTCGGCCCTGGGCCTGGAGCACCAGCATCAGCTCGGTCATGCCCAGGTCGCTGCCACCGGCCTGCTCGGGAATCGCCAGGGCATGCAGCCCGGTCTCCACGCACAAGCCCCAGAGGTCGGTCATCATCGATTCACCGCTGGTGTCCCACTGGCGCAGGGCATCGTCGTTGCAGTAATCGGCGAACACGTTGTCGGACATCTCGGCGATGGCACGCTGGTCTTCACTCAGTTCGAAGTCCATGACGCCTCCTGATCCTCGACCAGCCGGAACAGCGGCAAGGTCTGTTGTTCATCGAAGGTCTGGAATTCCACCTGCAGACGTTGGCCGATCTGCAGCTGTCCAGGCTCGACACCGACCAGCCCGGCGATCAGGCGTACGCCCTCCTCCAGTTCGATCAGGCCGATGGGGTTGGGGTGCTCGAACGGCGCCACTACCGGGTAATGCATGACCACAAAGGAATACAGGCTGCCGCGGCCACTGGCCTGGACGCTGTCCCAGTCGAAGCTGTGGCACTTGATGCACACCGGTGCCGGTGGGTGGCGCAAGGTCGAACAGGCCGTGCAGCGCTGGATCAGCAACTGACCCCGAGCGCAGCCGTCCCAGAAAAACCGGGTGTCGTCGCTGATCCCCGGCAGCGGCCGCTTGGCCACCACCGGCGCCTCGCTGACTGGTGCTGCTGGCGCCTGCGTAGCCGGACGGAACTTGAACACCCGGAACAACAGTTCGCCCACCGGCTCATCGCCAGCGGCTTTCTCGACAAAGTGGCTCATCACCAGGGTGACGAAGAACCCGGTACCCAGCCCGGTGGTTTTCTCCTCGCCGACCGACTCCAGGCGGGTGGTGTAGTAGAGTTTCTCGCCCAGGCGCAACGGCCGGGTAAAGCTCAGCTCGGAGTTCACCGCCACCACTGCGGGATAGCCGTACTGCTCGAACAGCTTGAGCACCTCGTAGGGGTTTTCGTCAGTGGAACCGGGCGGATAGTTGTTGGCGTGGAAACCCTCCAGGGTCCACACCTGCAGCATCGCCGGTGGTGCGATCAGCCCCTCGTGAACGCTTTCGAGGGCGGCGGCGGGATCGGTGTAGAGCGGGTTGTCCACGCCCATGATCTCGCACCACTGACGGATCATCGGCGCGTTCACCGCATCCCAGGCATACACCCGCCCGTATTGGCGCCCCACCAGGGCGCTCACATTGGACAGCAATTGTGGATCTGCCACAGTCGTCTCCTGCTAAGTGAGGGCAGCGACCGGCACGCCGGCGCTGCCGGGGTCGATCAGGTCGGCAGCACCTGGGCCGCGTCGAGAAAAGCCGGACGTTCACCGCCGCCGTGCAGCAGCAGGTTGCAACCGCTGGCATAGGCGGCCAGTGGCGAGGCCATGTACAGGCAGGCGTTGGCGATGTCTTCGGCCACGGCCATGCGTCCGACCGGAATGCCGGCGCTGACCGCGGCAATACCGGCGTCGCTGCCGTAGTGCAGGTGCGCCTGTTCGGTCAGCACCAGGCCAGGGCTGACCGCCACCACCCGCACCTTCGGCGCCCACTCCACCGCCAGTGACTGCACCAGCGCCAGCACCCCGGCCTTGGCCGCACCATAGGCCGCGGTGCCCGGTGACGAACGCAGGGCACTGATGCTGCCGATAAACACGATGCAGCCGCCTTCGGCCTGGCCCTGCATCAGCCGGTTGGCCTGCTGGGCGACATTGAAGGGGGCGATCAGGTTGAGGCGGATGATGCTCTCGTGGAACCGCGGCGAAGCTTCGGCAGCCGGTGCCCGAGGACTGCCACCGGCGTTGTTGATCAGCACATCGAGGCGGCCGTAGTCACGGCCGATGGTGTCGAACATTGCCTGCAACGAATCGTTGTCGCGCACGTCCACCGGGATGAACGCCGCGCTGTTGTCGCCATGTGTCGGCAGCTCCAGTGGTGCGTGCCGGGCACACACGATCACCTGGGCACCGGCGGCGAGAAACGCGCTGGCGATCCCCGCACCGATGCCCTTGGTGCCGCCCGTGACGAGCACCACTTTGCCGCTGAAATCCAACCCCGCGTGCTGTCCCATGTCGTGTTCCTTGTTCTTATGACAAGGCTCACTCTAGGGACAAGGCTGGCAGCGTTCGTCGTCTGAACGGACGATGAATTGCACCCGTTGGCTCATGACACTGAGGCGCATCGGATTACGCGCACGAGGATGCCCATGGACGTTCCAACCGCACCACCTGTATTGCTCGAACACCCATTGCCCGGCGTCGCTTTGCTACGCCTTAACCGTCCCCAGGCCACCAACGCCCTGAGCCTGGAATTGCAGGCGCTGCTGTCGACGCACTTCACCGCGTTGGCGCAAGACCCCGAGGTGCGCTGCATTCTGCTCACCGGTGGCGACAAGGTGTTTGCCGCCGGTGGCGACATCACCAGCATGGCCGGTGTCGGCCCATCGACATCTACAAGCGCCATACCGAACGCGTCTGGGCACCGATCCAGCACTGCCCCAAGCCGGTGATTGCTGCCGTGTGCGGCTATGCCTATGGCGGTGGCTGCGAGCTGGCGATGCTTGCCGACCTGATCGTCGCCGGTCGTGGTGCGCGCTTCTGCCAGCCGGAAATCCGTATTGGCATCATGCCTGGCATCGGCGGTACCCAGCGTCTGGTGCGGGCGGTGGGCAAGGTCAAAGCCATGCGCATGGCCCTCACCGGGCAGCCGATCAGTGCCGAAGAAGCCTGGGTGGCCGGGCTGGTCAGCGACCTGGTGGACGACGATCAGGTGCAGCGCAAAGCCCTGGAGCTGGCCGCGGTGATCGCCGCCATGCCAGCGCTGGCTGCCGAACAGATCAAGGAAGTGATCCTCGCCGGCATGGACGCACCGCTGGAAGCGGGCCTGGCCCTGGAGCGCAAGGCCAATGCCCTGCTGTTCGCCTCGCGTGATCAGAAGGAAGGTATGCAGGCGTTTATCGACAAACGCCCGGCGCAGTTTGAAGGCTATTGATCTGCCTACCTGTAGGAGCGGATTCACCGGGGCGCCGGACCGCCGCGATGGACTGCGCAGCAGGCCCATTTTTGGGGCCGCTACGCGCCCCATCGCGGATAAATCCGCTCCTACAGGCAGTTATGCCCTATACATTCAAATACTCATCAGCAACTGCCCGCTGTCGACCCGCAACTCCACCCCATTGATCGCCCGGGACTCGTCACTCGCCAGGAACAACACACTGGCAGCAACATCCTCGGGTAAACACATGCGCTGCATCGGGTCGCTGTCGATGGTCATGCGCTCCGGGTCGAGCCCTGCGGGCCAGCTGGCGCGGGTCATGGCCGTGAGCACGCTGTCCGGGTGCAGGGTGTTGCAGCGAATGCGGTACTTGCGCTGGCGGCAATGCACCGCCACCGAACGCGACAACGCCGCCACCGCGCCTTTCGAGGCACTGTAGGCCAGGTAGTCGCCGCGCCCGCCCAAGGCCGCAATCGAGGACATGTTGATGATCGACCCGCCCGTGGCTTTCATCAGCGCAATGGCCTCGCGGCAGCCAAGGAAAACGCTGTCGCTGTTGACCTGCAGAACCCGATGCCAGTCCGCCAGCGAGGTGTCTTCAACTGAACCGCTGCGCAAGATGCCGGCGTTGTTGAAGAGGATGTCCAGGCGGCCATGACGGTCGCGCAGATAAGCCATGACCTGCTGCCAGTCGCTTTCGCTGCTGGCGTCATGGCGAATGAACTCAGCGGTCAGGCCAATCTCGGCGGCCAGGGCCTGGCCGGCGTTTTCATCGATATCGCTGATCAGCACCTGGGCGCCTTCAGCCGCGAGCAATCGCGCACAGGCGCGGCCGATGCCGTTGGCGCCGCCGGTCACCAGCGCGACTTTGCCTTGTACTCGTCCGTTCATTGAGTGGTCCTCGTTTTTTGTGGTTGGGTGTTTGGCAAGGCCGGCTCCCACATGGTCTTCGGAGTGACTGGGGCCTTCGCCACCGCAACCCCGGCGCGGCGCCCGGAAAACACGCAATCGGCCAGGGACAGGCCACTGATGTACAAGTGCGAAGGGATGCCCAGGGCGGTGCGCCCGGCGGCATACAGGCCGGGGATCGGCTGCCCTTGCTCAGTCAGCACGGCACCGCTGTCCTCATCGACTTTCAGGCCTCCAAGGGTCAGAGCACCGAGGGGAAAGATCGGGTTACCGACAGAAATGTCACAGGCATAGAACGGCCCCTTGTCGAGCACTTCACGGCTGCCCGAGGATTTGCCGAAATCATCCTCGGATTCACCCCGGGCGGCCGCGTTGTTGCGTTGCAGCGCCTGGGTCAAAGCCTCTACCTGCATGCCCGCAGCCTTGGCCAGTTGCGCCGGGGTCTTGCCCTTGCGCGGTTTGAGCAGCATCAGCGCCAGCGCGGGTACCGTCTGGAACCACCAGTAACCGCCGAACAGCGCCTGGCGGATGGCCTTGGCCCGCAGCCGCGCATCGAGTACCAGCCAGGCACGACCGCCCTGCTCTTCCATCAACGGCTGGCCGAGGGTCGCGCCATAGACTTCCTCGTTGCAGAAGCGCTTGCCGTCGCGGCTGACCACAATGCCCTTGGGCCAACAATGCGGCGGGTTGATAAAGCGCCAGGCGGAAACGCGCTCCAGCCCGGCACTGGCAGCCCCGGCACTCTGCCCCAGGCGCAAGCCGCTGCCATCACAGCCCGTGGCGCCGACCTTGAAATTGCGCCGATAACCCGGCGCGTGCTGGCGCATCAACTCACGATTGAAGATAAAGCCACCGGTGCTGAGCACCACGCCCTGGCGCGCCTTCACCCGATAAGGTTGGGCGTGCTCGCGCTCCAGCTGACTGACGCGCTGGCGCAGTTTGTCGCAGTAACCCGGCGCCAGGTTCTGCCAGCGTTCGGCGCGAGCCGCCAGGCGCGCGTGCTTCCTGGCCGCTTCGCTGGCGGGTGGCAGCCGCCACAGTTCGGCGCCGATCACCCGGCCCTCGCCATCCACTATCAGCCGCCGCGCTGCTGCCTGCACCAAGGGACGAACCCCGGCTTTCAGGCAGGCCGCCTGCAGGTGTCCATAAAGCACTGCACCACCTTGCCCCTTACCCACGGTGCGATGACCGCGAGGTGCAGGTGGCAGCGTATCGGTATGCGACGGCACCAGCTCGTTGCCGGAGTAATAGAGGAAATAGCCATCGGCCGGGTACGAGGTCTTGCCGCCCGGTGGCATCTGGTGACCATACGGCGCGCCGTGACTCTGCAACCATTCCAGGTTGGCCACGCTCTGCTCGCAAAAACGCCTCAGGGTGGTATCGCTGACCACACCACAGGTTTCGTGCCTGAGGTAATCGAACATCGCTTGCGGACTGTCGCTGAAACCAGCGGCCTGCTGCTGGCGGGTGCCGCCGCCTGCGTAGACCACCCCGCCACTCTTGGCGCTGGCACCACCTCCGGAAAAACGGTCGGCGATCAGCACATCGGCACCAGCGGCCCGCGCTTCAAGGGCGGCACAGGCACCGGCGGCACCCCAGCCGATGACCAGCACATCGCACTGTTCATCCCACTTCAGCAGTGCGCTGTCGCTGACCCGCAAGGGCGCGAGGATGGTGCTGCAGGTTGAAACCTGATCGGACGTCTGCATGGCGCCTCCTAGCGTTGGCTGGCAAGGTGGTTGGCGGCCACGTAGGCGAAGGTCAGCGCTGGCCCCAGGGTGCCACCGGCACCGGGATAGCTGGTGCCCATCACCGAGGCCGAGCAGTTGCCAATGGCGTACAAGCCGGCAATCGGTTGACCGTCTTCGCGAACCACCTGAGCGTCGGCGTTGGTCAACAGGCCGCCCTTGGTGCCGATATCGCCGGCATCCATGCGCATCGCATAGAACGGCCCCTTGCGCAGCGGTGCCAGACACGGGTTGGGCTTGATATTGCTGTCGCCGTAGTAGCGGTCGAAGACATTGCCACCGCGGCCGAAATCCGGGTCTATGCCAGTGCGGGCATAGTCGTTGACCTTGGCCACGGTATTTTCCAGGCCTGCGGCATCAACGCCGATCAGTTGCGCCAGCTCGGCCAGGGTGTCGGCCTTCCAGTACAGGGCGTTGCGCCATTCCTTACGCAGGCGGCTGTCGGGCATGACCTGGGCCGGCATCAACGGGCCCATGGCGTAGTGCTGACGGAAGTGGCCGTCGAAAATCACCCAGGCTGGCACGCTGTTGCCGCCAGTCACCTGATTGTCGCGGTACATGGCGTCGACGAACTCCAGGTACGGCGCGGCCTCATTGACGAAGCGCCGGCCCAGGCCGTTGACGACAATAGCGCCGGGGAACGCCCGCTCGGCAAAGATGCCACGGGGCTTTTCCTCACCCGGCACGGCAATGGTCGGCGCCCACCAGGCCCAGTCCATCAATGCAGTCGCTGCGCCCTGAGCGAGGCCGGCCTGCAACGCGGCACCGGTGTTGTTGCCCGGCGGCGTGGCACTCCAGGCCATGTGCGTGGGTTGCGGCAGGTACTGCTCGCGCAGCGCCTGGTTCTGCTCGAAACCGCCCGAGCCAAGGATCACCCCAAGACGTGCCATGAGCTTCTGTTCACGACCTTCACGCACCACCGTCACCCCGGTAATGCGGCCTTTTTCACTGATCAGCCCGGAGAAATCGGTGTTCAGCCACAGCGGCACATTGCGGTCCATCAACGAACGGCGTAGCGCAGCCACCAGCGAGCTGCCCAGCGCCGCGCGGCGGTCGTACTTGCTCTTGCGCCGCCATTTGAAATCGAGCTTGTAGCGCAGCATCAGGCCAAGAATCAGCAACTGCCAGCCAAAGCCACGGGCCATGGCCTTGTGGGCATGCCGCGCAGTCCAGGCGATGCGGCCCATCAGCAGGGTCGAGGGGGAAGGCTTGCGCAGGTTGTCCAGCTCTTCGCCGAGCAGGCTGGTATCGAACAGCTCGGGGTCGAGGGTACGGCCACCGGGCAAGGAACCTGGCAGGTGCGGGTAGTAATCCGGGTACTTGTCCGCCACCGCATAGCGTACGCGGCTGGTGCGCGTGAGGGTTTCGATCATCTTCGGCGCGTTGTCGAGATAAGCGCGCAAGCGTGCTTCATCCACCTGCTCGCCAGCGGCAGCCTTGAGGTAAGTCAAGGCCTGCTCGACACTGTCATCACCGCCCTTGCGGGCAAAATAGTGATTGTTGGGAATCCAGATGCCACCGCCGGAAATCGCCGAGGTGCCGCCGTACTTGTCGCTCTTTTCCACGATCAGCACGCGCAAGCCCTGATCGGCGAGAAACACCGCCGAGGCCATGGCACCGGCACCCGAGCCGACAACGATCACGTCATAGGGTTTTTGCGTCAGAACTTGAGCTGTCATTATTGTTATGCCATCCGCTGAGAGTCAGATTCGATGATCGACTCAGCGGATGGCGGGCTCATCGTCAAAGCGGACTAGATGCAAGTCCAGCGATGAGCCCCGGTCAGGCGATTGTTGCGCGCTTGCCCGCCCACGGCTGCACCTGCTCCAGCTGGCGGGCCAGGCGCAGCAATACATCCTCGCCACCCAGGCGCGCCGTGAACATCATGCCCACCGGCAAACCCTCCGGGCTCCAGCCCAACGGCAAGGAGATAGCCGGTTGCCCGCTGACGTTGGCCAGCACGGTAAAGCCGGCGCTGCCCATGGCATGCTGGGCGTAACTGTCCCAGGCCTGATCCAGCGACAGCAAGCCAATGCGCGGGGTCAGATTGGCCGTCACCGGCGAGAGAATAAGATCAAAACGTTCAAACTGGCTTTCCATCAGGGCGCCAATGCTCTCGAACGACTGCCGCGCTCGATACAGGCTTTCCCCTGTGGTGCCCCGCGCACGCTCAAGGACCACTTGAGTAATCTTCTCCAGGTCCTCGGCCGTTGCCGCACGTCCCAACGCCTGTTCACGATCCTTGACCAGGGTGGTCAACGCCGTACCCACGACCATGCCGTGCGCGCCGAACAACTGCCGGGGATCGACCGCCAATGTCAGCTCTTCGAGCTCGTGACCCTGGCCCGTCAATTGTTTGATGGTTTGTTCGAGGGTTGTGGCAATGGCCGGGTCCAGTGGCGCGCCGGTCAACGATTGACGCACCACCGCGATACGCAATTTGCCTGGTTCACGTTGTAGCTCTTCGACATAAGGCCGCACCAGCGGTGCGCTCCAGTAGGGGCTGCCGGCCTCGTGGCCCTGCCCCACGTCAAGGAACAACGCCATGTCGCGGACACTGCGCGACACGACGTTGCCGACGCTGGCGCCGAACCAGCCTTCAAAATGCCCCGGCCCGCTCGGTGTGCGGTAGCGGCTGGTCTTCAGCCCGACCAGTCCGCAATAAGACGCCGGAATACGGATCGAACCGCCGCCGTCGGTGGCATGCGCCACCGGCACGATACCGGCCGCCACCGCGCTGGCGGCGCCGCCGGAAGAACCGCCGGCGCTGTGTTCGAGGTTCCAGGGGTTGCGGGTCTGGCCCCAGAGCAGCGATTCGGTGGTGGTGGTCAGGCCGAACTCAGGACAGGTAGTCTTGCCGAACGGCACTGCACCGGCCTGTTCATAACGACTGATCAGGGTGCTGGTGCGGGCTGCCGGCGGTGCGTCCTTGAACAGGCGGCTGCCGTTGCTGGTCACGGTGCCCTTGAGGTAGGTATTGAGGTCCTTGATCAGGATTGGCACCCCGGCCAGCGCGCCCTGGGCCTGGGCACCGGCCTGGCTGCGCTGCAACAACAGGGCGCGGGCGTAGTCTTCATGCAGCATGTTGACCGCCTTGACCTTGCCATTGACCGCACTACAACGGGCCAGGGCCGCGGCCAGCAGGTCTTCGCCACTGAGTTCGCCCTTGCGCACGGCTTCACTCATCGCCCAGGCATCCAGGCTCTGGTAGTCGCGGTCCGACATGCCTGCTGCACGGGCATCGGCAAAGCGCCCGAGCAAGCCGACTCCCGCCACCACGGCGCCAGCCTTGAGGACACTGCGCCGGGCCATGGTCACAGGCGCGTCGGTGGCAACCGCTGTGGCTGCAAGTGGGTTGTCGGTGCTGTGCTCGGTCATGGGGACTTCCTGTGTAAGTGCAAAGGTCGGGGAACAAAGGGCGAAGCGTATCAGTCGGCGGTGACCATGGCCGTCATCGCGGCCAGGTAGTGCTCGCCATAGGGCGGCAGCAAGCCCCACTCGCGGCGCGGGTCATGGCTCGGCGCCTTGAACACAGTACGCAGGTGGCTGAATTCGAGGAAGCCCTCGCGCCCATGGTAATGACCCAACCCTGAAGCCCCGACACCGCCGAACGGCGCATCGTGCATCGCCGCGTGCATCATCACGTCGTTGATGGTCACGCCGCCGGACAGGCTGTGCTCCAGCACATAGCGTTGTTCGTCGAGGTCGCTGCCGAAGTAGTACAGGGCCAGTGGGCGCGGCCGTGCGTTGATGTCGGCGAGCACCTGATCCAGCTGCTGGTAAGTCAACACCACCAGTGCAGGGCCGAAAATCTCCTCGCGCATGATCAGGCTGTCCTGCGCCGGGTTGACCACCACTTGCAACGGACGCCGACGATCCTCCGGGTTCAGCGGCAGCGCCTCAGGCAGGCATTCAACCCGCGCACCCCGCTCGCGTGCTTCCTGCACATAGCGCTCGACCCGCTCGACATGCCGCTGGCTGACCACCGCGACCACGTCCGGATTACCCGCTATGGTCGGATGCAGCTCACAGTAGGACTCTCGCAGTGCATCGAGGAACGTCTGCAGCTGCGCTTCAGGCACGTAGACCAGGTCCGGGTTGATGCACACCTGTCCGCCGTTGGTGGTCTTGCCCATGGCAATGCTGAACGCGGTACGGGCAATGTCGGCACCGGAGGAGACAATTACCGGTGATTTGCCGCCCAGCTCCAGGGTCACCGGTACCAGGTTCTGCGCGGCGTTTGCCATTACCGAGCGACCGACTTCGGTACTGCCGGTAAACACCAGGTGATCGAACGGCTGAGCGGAGAACACCTTGGCGACCGAGGAATCGCCGGTTATCACCGCGACCTCCAGCGGGTCGAAGTACTCGGCGAACAGTTGCTCCAGCAGCTGCGCAGTACGCGGCAGCACGTCAGAGGGCTTGAGGATTGCCCGGTTGCCTGCGGCCAGGGCCGACGCCAGCGGGCTGAGCAAGGTGTACAACGGCGCGTTCCAGGTACCGATGATGCCGACGCTGCCTTTAGGCTGGTGCATCACCCACGCCTTGGCCCCCAACTGGTCATAGGGCGTGAACGGCGGGCGCTGTTCGTCCTGCATCCAGCCTTCGAGGTGATCGCGGGCATGCTTGAGCGACGACAGGCTACCGACGACGTCGTTCATCAACGAGAAACCGGCAGAGCGGCCGCCGAAATCCACATCGATCGCCTCGGTCAGTTCGCGATGATGGCGCACCAACAGTTCGATCACCTGCTGTAAACGCTGGCGGCGGGTGGCGGCGCTTACCGCGCCAGCGCGGTTGAAGGCGTCTTTCTGGCGGGCCAGCAAGCTGGTCAGCGTGTCTACGGATGGGTGTACTGAAGTCATCGGATTCCCCTTGGCTCACGTGGGTGGCGGCTGGCGCCACACTAGCGCTGGGCAAGGGCTGCGCGCCTCGTCCGATCGGACGAGAATCCGGCAAAAGCGTTAGTCCGTTAAGACGATGTGTACACACGGCCTGCGACCAATACTGGCACCACGAAAATCCCACCCCATGAGGTCAGTCATGGCAACGCCAAACATCGGTTTCGACCCCCAGGCCTTTCGCACCGCGCTCGGCACCTTCACCACCGGGGTCACTATCATCACCACCCAGGCCGAAGACGGCTCGCCAGTGGGTATCACCGCCAACAGTTTCAACTCGGTGTCGCTCAACCCGCCCCTGGTGCTCTGGAGCCTGTCGAAAAAAGCCCGCAGCCTCCCGGTGTTCAGCACCGGCAAGCACTGGAACGTGCATGTGCTGTCCACTGAGCAAGAGTCGCTGTCCGGGCGCTTTGCTACCCAGGGCGAGGACAAGTTCGCTGAAATCCAGTTCGACAACGGTGTCAGCGAAGCCCCCTTGCTGCAGGATTGCACGGCGCGTTTCCAGTGCCGCACGGCCTTCCAGTACGAAGGTGGCGACCATGTGATCTTCGTCGGCGAGGTGCTCGCCTTCGACCACAGCGAACGTGCGCCGCTGGCCTTCCAGAGCGGTCAATACGCCCTGGCCACACGCAAGCCGCGCAGCGAACTGCGCCTGGCGACCACACCGCCGCCACCGGAATGCAGCTACACCGAAGACCTGCTCGGCTATCTGCTGGGCCGCGCCCACTATCAATTGCTCAACGCCTTGCGCCTGCTGCTGAACAACCAGCAACTGGACGAACAGGCGTTCTTCATCCTCTCGGTGCTATGCATCCGCGACAACCTCAGCCTGGAAGAGATCAACACCTTCGTGAACTACACCGGCCATGAAGTGACGCTGCCGAGCATGCGTTTCCTTGAACGGCAGAACATGGTGGCCATCGAAGGCGAACCGGGACAACTGCGTTTTGTGCTCACCGCCAATGGTCGTGAAGCGTCGTTGCAGCAACTGGCCCTGGCCAAGGTGGTGGAAGAAGAGCTGTCGGCCAAACTGGGCGCGGCCGATGCCCAGGCCTTGAAGGTCTTGCTCAAGCGCCTGATTGTGGTCAGCGATCCCGGTTTACCGGACCTGTGGGCACCGCGTTGACCGCCGACACGCGCGGCCTGCCGAGTACCACGGTCGGCTGGCGCAACCACGGCCTGTTGCTGTTGCTGGCGATGGTGTTTGCCGACAACTTTGTCGGCCGCCAGATCCTCGCGGTGATGATCGACCCGATCAAGGCCGAGTTCGGGGTCGGCGACACCGCCATGGGGCTGATCTCGGGCCTGGCCTTCGCCGTCGTCTATGCCGTGCTCGGCCTCCCCGCCGGGCGCCTGGTCGATCGTCTGCCGCGCACCCGCCTGCTGGCCCTGTCCTGCCTGCTCTGGGCCCTGGCGACCATGGCCTGCGGCCTGGCCGGCGGCTTTATCGTGCTGGCCATCGCGCGGATGCTGGTAGCGGTCAGCGAGTCGCCGACCACCTCGGCGTCGCTGTCACTGATCGCCGACCTGTACCCGCCGCAACGCCGCTCATTCGCCATCAGCTGCTTTACCGCAGCGCCGACCTTTTCCTCAATCATTGGCCTGAGTATCGGCGCCTGGGTGGTCGAACACTACGGCTGGCGCAGCGCCTTTTTTGCCCTGGGAGTGCCGGCCCTGCTGTTTTGCGCCTTGCTGGCGCTAGTGCGCGAGCCGCTGCGAGGTCGCTGGGACCTGGGCAGCGCGCCACCCCCGGCACCACACTTGAGCCTGGGCAACGAGGCGCGCAAGCTCTGGGCCCTGCCAGCCTACCGCTGCCTGATCCTGGCCGGCGGTCTGGCCACCTTGAGTTCCTATGCCATCGGCATGTGGAACACCAGTTTCCTGATCCGGTCCCATGGCCTGTCGCTGCAACATGCCGGCATGCTGGTCGGGGTCATCTGTGGCGTGGCGGCGGGTACCGGTGGGATGTTTGCCGGCTGGCTCAATGATCGCCTCAGCCACCACAGCCCGCACTGGCAGATCCTCATTCCGGTAATCGGCCACCTCATTGCCCTGACAGCGCTGATCATCTACCTGCTATGGCCTGCGGGCCTGACCGGCCACTTCGCTGGCGTGCCCATCCCCACGGCCATGCTCTGGTGCGCACTGTACGCGTTCTTTGCCGTGTGGTGGGTTGCGCCGTCGTACAACCTGGTGACCCAACTCGTGCCCCCGGGTCGGCGCGGGAGTGCCATGGCCCTGCAAACCATCGTCAGCACCCTGCTCGGAATCGGCACCGGGCCGCTGCTGACCGGGCTGTTCAGCGACCTGCTGGCACCGCTGTTCGCCGAGCAGTCACTGCGTTATGCGCTGCTACTGGTGAACTTGCCTATTCTGATTTCGGTGGGGTTACTGGCGCGCACGGCCATGCATGCGCACAAGATCGGCTATGGACGCACAGCGGCGCCGAACCAAGGATGACGCCTGGCCAGCCATCTGCTTTACAATACGCTGTGCTCGGGCGGCCTCATTTTTCAGTCCGCAGCACTAAGGCGGACAATGAACACCATCGAGCGCTATCTGCAGGCGGCCACCCGCGACAATACCCGGCGCAGCTATCAGGCAGCGGTACATCACTTCGAAGTGAGCTGGGGTGGTTTTCTCCCGGCCACCGCCGACAGTATCGCCCGCTACCTGGCTGATCACGCCGATACCCACGCGATCAGCACCTTGAAGCAGCGTCTGGCCGCGCTCGGGCAATGGCATGTCAGCCAGGGCTTTCCAGACCCGACCAAGGCGCCGGTGGTGCGTCAGGTCCTCAAAGGCATTCGTACCCTGCATCCGGCCGAACCGCGGCAGGCGGCACCGCTGCAGATTCAGCACCTGCAACAGGCCGTCGAGGTGCTTGAGCAAGACGCCCGCCAGGCCCGCGAGCAACACGATCTGCCCGCCCTGCTGCGCGCAAGGCGTGATGTGGCGCTGCTCTTGATCGGTTTCTGGCGGGGGTTTCGCGGTGATGAACTGGCGCGCCTGCAGGTCGAGCATATTCAGGCCCAGGCCGGCAGCGGCATGTCGATCTACCTGCCGCGCAGCAAAGGCGACCGCCAGGCCCTCGGTGTGCGCCATCAGGCCCCGGCGCTAAAAGTGCTGTGCCCGGTACAGGCTTACCTGCAATGGATTGAAGTAGCCGGCATCGCCCACGGCCCGGTGTTTCGCAAGCTCGACCGCTGGGGCAATCTCGGCGAAGCGGCGCTCAACAGCAACAGCCTGATCGCCCTGCTGCGGCGCATTCTTGAACGCGGCGGTGTGCCTGCTGCTTTATATACCGGCCATTCGCTGCGCCGGGGCTTCGCCACCTGGGCCACCAGCAACGGCTGGGAGATCAAGGCGCTGATGAGCTATGTCGGCTGGAAAGACGCCAAGTCGGCCTTGCGCTACATCGAGGCCTCGGCGTCTTTCGGCGAGCTGGCCCTGCTCGACAGGACGCTCGAACAACCGGCAATTAGCGCTTCACTGACCTGAGCGGTAGGCGCAAGACCAGAGCCGAGCGATATCACCCGCACGGGCCTGCAACAATGCCGCAGCGTTAGTGCAGGCCTGCTCCAGAGTCATAGGACCGCTTGCCAGGGCAAATGCCGCGTCGATGCCATGGCGGTACAACTGCTCATAGCCCTCGCCCAATGTTCCGGCTATCACCACCACCGGCACGCCATGGCGCTTGGCAATCCGCGCCACGCCAAACGGGGTCTTGCCGCGCAGAGTTTGCGCATCAAAACGGCCTTCGCCGGTAATCACCAGATCGGCGCCCTGCACTGCTTGGTCCAGGCCGGCCAGCTCCGCCACCACGTCGATACCGGGACGGAACGTCGCCTGCATGAACGCCTTGGCGGCAAAGCCCATACCACCGGCCGCACCGCAACCCGGAAAGTCGCGAACGTCCTGGTTGAGCAATGCCGCACAGTGATCGGCAAAGTGCCCCAACGCCGCATCGAGCAACTGCACCTGCTCGGGGCTGGCGCCTTTTTGCGGGCCGAACACCGCAGAAGCGCCGTTGCTGCCGCACAACGGGTTGTCGACATCGGCGGCAACTTCCAGCTGCACCTGTGCCAGGCGCGGGTCGAGTTCACTGGCATCCAGGCGCGCCAGTTGGCGCAATGCCTGGCCACCCTCGACCAATGGCTGATCCTGCGCGTCGAGCAAGCGCAGGCCCAAAGCCCGCAGCATGCCGCTACCGGCATCGTTGGTAGCGCTGCCGCCGATGGCGAGGATGATCCGCCGCGCGCCGGCATCCAGCGCCGCACTGATCAGTTGACCGGTGCCGTAGGTGCTGCTGCGACAGGCATCGCGCTGGCCAAGGCTGAGCAACTGCAGGCCGCTGGCCTGGGCCATCTCGATGATCGCCGTGCGGCTCTGCGGCAGCCAACCCCAGCCGGCCTCGACGCTGTGCCCCAACGGCCCACGCACAGCCAGGCGGCGTAATTCGCCCTGGCTGGCGGCCAAGAAGGCGTCCATGGTGCCTTCACCGCCGTCGGCCATGGGGCATTCGACGAGCTCGGCATCAGGCCACACCTCGCCCAGGCCCGCGGCGATAGCGCGGGCGACACCGGCAGCGTCGAGGCTGTCCTTGAACGAGTCGGGGGCGATGACGATTTTCATGGGAATTCTCCTGGTCCAGATCGGTGCATGCTGACAGCTAGACGCCGCGCGAGCTTCTGTCGGATGCACAAAAGCCGTCACCCCGGCTTGGTCAGTTTGCCCAATCAGGCATCAGCAGGCAGCAACTGCAAGCCCAGGTACAAGCTCAACATGCCGTCCAGGCGCAAGGGATCGACTTCACTCAGTTCGGCAATCCGCTCCAGGCGATAGCGCAAACTGTTGCGGTGAATACCCAGGGCGTCGGCACAGGTCTGGCTCTGGCCATCATGGGCACACCAGGCGCGCAAGGTGGCGAGCAACTGACCGCTGTTGTCCTTGGCGCGGATACGCTGCAAGGGTTCGAGCAACTCGTCCAGGGCGTCATCGTTGCGGTGGCGCCAGAGCAACGCTGGCAGGCGGTAACGGGCAAGGGTGAGGATTCTTTCGTTCGGCAGCACTTCGCGGCCGTAGGCTTGCAAGTCGCGCACCCGCCGATACCCGCGTCGCAGTTGCTCAAGGCTCTGTGCCGGCGAGCCGCTGGCCAGGCGCTGCACCTCCCAGCCATGCCGCTGCAGCTTCTCCAGCAGGCGCGACTCATCGAGCGTCACGCTGGCCGGCCGACACCACAGCAACGACTGGCGCGCAGGGCTGACGCACCAACTGTCCGGGTAGCGACTCATCAGCCAACTGGCCAAGGTTTCTGCCGCAGGACCGTTATCCAGCTCAAACAGGCACGGCACTCGCGGCAACTGCGGCTTGAGTCCCAATTGCCGGGCTTCGTCGACCAGCCGTGGCGAATCTCCCGAACCGCCCAACAGCAAAGCCAGCAAATCGTCGCAGCGCTGACGCCGCCATTGCTGCTCGACCTGCATATGCCGTTGGGCCAGGAGCATCTCGGCGGTCATGCACACCAGTTGCGCGTAGGTACGCAATTGCTGCGGGTCGCCGGTCAGGCCAAGCACGCCCATCAGGCGCCCGTCGAGCAACAGCGGCACGTTGATTCCCGGCTGCACGCCCTTCAGACACTTGGCCGCCTCGACATCCAGCTCAACGACGCGGCCGTTGGCCAACACCAACTGAGCACCTTCGTGACGGGTATTGATACGTTCCGGTTCGCCACTGCCAAGGATCAGCCCCTGACTGTCCATGACGTTGACGTTGCACGGCAGGATCGCCATTGCCCGATCAACGATATCTTGCGCCAGGTCATGGTCCAGTTCGAACATGGGAGGATCCTTGTTGTCGCAATGATTGGTCCGCGGCACAGCAGGCCGCTGAAAATGCTGTGCAAAAGCACAAAGACAGCCACGGTCCGCTCACCGAGACTCATCGCAGCAGCCGCCTCGACGCAGGCTGTGGCGATAAAAATAAACGAAGAGAGCAAATCATGTCATACAGCCCTGCCCCTGACCAAGGCCAAGACGACACCCGCAATGCGCTGTATCGGCGCATCACCCTGCGGCTGATCCCCTTCATCTTCATCTGCTACCTGTTCAACTACCTGGACCGGGTCAACGTTGGCTTCGCCAAGTTGCAGATGCTCGATGCACTGAAGTTCAGCGAAACCATCTACGGCCTCGGTGCCGGTATCTTCTTCATCGGCTACGTGTTGTGCGGCCTGCCCAGCAACCTGGCACTGAACCGCTTCGGTCCGCGACGCTGGATCGCGCTGATGATGATCGTCTGGGGCACGCTGTCGACCTGCCTGCTGTTCGTCACCACGCCCATGGAGTTCTATGTGCTGCGCCTGTTCACCGGCGCCGCTGAAGCGGGCTTCTTCCCCGGCATCGTGCTGTACCTCTCGCGCTGGTTCCCGGCCACCCGCCGTGGGCGGATCATGGCCCTGTTCATGTCGGCGATCCCGGTGTCGGGACTGCTCGGCGGCCCGTTCTCCGGCTGGATCCTCAACCACTTTGCCGCCGGCCAGCATGGCCTGGCGGGCTGGCAGTGGATGTTCCTGATTCAGGGTTTGCCGACCGTGGTCCTGGGTTTCCTCGCGGTGTTCCTGCTCAGTGACGGCTATGCCACGGCCAAATGGCTGAGCCCGGCAGACCGCCAGATCATCAAGGCCGACCTCGAAGCCGATGCCGCCAGCAGGCCGGTGACCACCAGCGACAGCCTGCTGTCGGTGTTCACCAACCCGATGATCTGGACCTTTGGCTTTGTTTACTTCTGCATCCAGAGCGGCGTGTACGCGATCAACTTCTGGCTGCCGTCGATCATCAAGAGCCTGGGCTTCAGCGATGCCCTGCTGATTGGCTGGTTGAGCGCGATTCCTTACTTGCTGGCGGGTGTGTTCATGCTGCTGGTGGGCCGCTCGGCGGACCTGCGCAACGAGCGCCGCTGGCACCTGGTGGTACCGATGCTGATGGGTGCCATGGGCTTGCTGATTGCGGTCAACTTCGCGCACAGCCCGGCGATCGCCATTGTCGGCCTGAGCATCGCCACCATGGGCGCCCTCACCGGCCTGCCGATGTTCTGGCCGATGCCTACCGCATTGCTCAGTGCCGGCACCGCCGTGGCGGGCCTGGCGATCATCAACTCGGTCGGGCAGATGGCAGGCTTCCTCAGCCCGTACCTGGTGGGGTTCATCAAGGACCAGACCGGCTCCACCGATGCCGCGCTGTACTCGCTGGCCGCCTTGATTGTGGTCGGCAGCCTGGTGGCCTTGCGCGTGTCACGCACGCGGGTTACCGGCCTGGTGGGAGAGCAGGCCAACTAAGCGCAATACGCATCGCCGGCCGTGCCGGCGATGCTGTTCATCAACGGTAGAACTGTGTAAAACAGGTCGGATCCAAACCGCCAAGGATTCTCGATCATGATCTACCGTCCGTTGGGCCGCAGTGGCCTGCAAGTGTCCGCCCTGACCTTGGGCAGCATGATGTTCGGCGAGCCCACCAGCGCCGAAGACTCGTTGCGCATCATCGACAAAGCCTGGGACCAGGGCATCAATTTCATCGACACCGCCGACGTGTACAACGCCGGGCGCAGTGAAGAGATCGTCGGTGAAGCCATTGCCCGCAACCGGCATGAATGGGTACTGGCGACCAAGGTTGGCTTTGGTCCGGCAGACGGCCTGCCCAACCGCAGCGGTTTGAGTCGCAAACATATTTTCAACGCCATCGAAGCCAGCCTGACCCGTCTGGGTACCGACTACCTGGACATCTACTACCTGCACCGCGAAGACCACAGCACCCCGCTGGAGGTCACTGTCGCCGCCATCGGCGATCTGCTGCGCCAGGGCAAGATCCGCCACTGGGGGGTATCCAACTTCCGCGGCTGGCGCATCGCCGAGATCTGCAACCTGGCCGAACGCCTGGGCGTGCCAAAGCCGGTGGTCAGCCAGCCGTTGTACAACATCGTCAACCGCCAAGCCGAGCCGGAACAGTTCCAGGCCGCGGCGCACCACGGCCTGGGCATCGTCCCCTTCAGCCCGTTGGCCCGCGGCGTGCTCAGCGGCAAGTACGCACCGAACGCCGCACCGGATGCCGGCAGCCGCGCCGGGCGCCAGGACAAGCGCATCCTGGAAACCGAGTGGCGCCCAGAATCCCTGGCCATCGCCCAGAAGATTCACGCCTATACCCAGGACAAGGGCGTCGGCATGGTCGAGTTCGCCATTGCCTGGGTGCTCAACAATCAGTTGGTCAGTTCGGCCATCGTCGGCCCGCGCACCGAAGCCCAATGGGACACCTATGGTGGTGCACTGCAGGTGAAGATCAGCGCTGAAGACGAAGCCTTCATCGACTCGCTGGTGACCCCGGGGCACGCCTCCACCCACGGCTACAACGACATCGCCCACTTTGTCAGCGGCCGCCTGCCCCGGTAGACGCACAGGGGCATGCAAAAATGCAGGCTCAGCCTGCAGTTTTGTCGATTGTATTGAGCAAATTTGCACTGATAGGATCCCTCGATCCTCTAGCGCCTACCCAGATCGTGATATTTCACGTGGAAAATCAATAACAAAGCAGGGAGACAGCGATGACCGCGCACGCTCAAACGCCGACCGGGGCGCCGATACTGGCCGAGGTTCGCAACCATATCGGTCACTTGACCCTCAACCGCCCCGCCGGCCTCAACGCCCTGACCCTGGACATGGTGCGCCGCCTTCAGCAGCAGCTCGATGCCTGGTCTGCTGATGCGCAGGTCCACGCCGTGGTCCTGCGTGGTGAAGGCCCGAAAGGCTTCTGCGCCGGTGGCGACATCCGTTCGCTGTACGACAGCTACAAAGCCGGCGACAGCCTGCACCGGGATTTCTTTATCGAGGAATACGCCCTCGACCTGTGCATCCACCATTACCGCAAGCCGATCCTGGCCCTGATGGACGGCTTTACCCTGGGTGGCGGCATGGGCCTGGCCCAGGGCGCAGAACTGCGCGTAGTCACCGAGCGCAGTCGCCTGGCGATGCCGGAAGTCGGCATCGGTTACTTCCCCGACGTCGGCGGCAGCTATTTCCTCTCCCGTGTGCCCGGCGAGCTGGGCACCTACCTGGGTGTCACTGGCGTCCAGGTTCAGGCCGCTGACGCGCTGTACTGCGGCCTGGCCGACTGGTACCTGGACAGCGGCAAGCTGGCCCTGCTGGATGAACGTCTCGATACCCTGAACTTTGGCGAACACCCGCTCAAGGACCTGCAAGGTGTGCTGGCCAAACTTGGCACCCAGGTGCTCGACGACGCGCCATTGGCCAGGTTGCGCCCGGCTATCGATCACTTCTTTGCCCTGCCGGACGTCAGCAGTATCGTGGAACAACTACGGGCAGTGACCGTAGCCGACAGCCACGAATGGGCGCTGAAAACCGCCGACCTGCTGGAGACCCGTTCCCCGCTGGGCATGGCCGTCACTCTGGAGATGCTCCGTCGTGGCCGCCACCTCAGCCTGGAAGACTGCTTCAAGATGGAACTGCATCTGGACCAGCAATGGTTCGACCATGGCGACCTGATCGAAGGCGTACGCGCACTGATCATCGACAAGGACAAGCAGCCTCGCTGGAATCCCCCGACCCTCGCCGGCCTGAGCCGCAAACGCGTGGATCAATTCTTCGAAGGCCTGTGAAGCCTGGAGTACGCAGATGCAAGACCTGGAACTGACAGAAGAACAGATCATGATCCGCGACATGGCCCGCGATTTCGCCCGTGGCGAGATCGCACCCCATGCCCAGGCCTGGGAAAAGGCCGGCTGGATCGATGATGAAGTGGTCAAGAAGATGGGCGAGCTGGGCCTGCTCGGCATGGTTGTGCCCGATCAATGGGGCGGCAGCTACACCGACTATGTCGCCTATGCCCTGGCCGTGGAAGAAATCGCCGCCGGCGATGGCGCCACCGGTGCGCTGATGAGCATCCACAACTCGGTAGGCTGCGGCCCCCTGCTCGCCTACGGTAGCGCTGAGCAGCAACAGACCTGGCTGGAGCGCCTGGCAAGCGGCCAAGTGATCGGCTGTTTCTGCCTGACCGAGCCGCAAGCTGGCTCCGAAGCGCACAACCTGCGGACCCGCGCCGAGCTGCAGGGTGACCATTGGGTGATCAATGGCGCCAAACAGTTCGTCAGCAACGCACGTCGTGCTGGCCTGGCCATCGTCTTCGCCGTGACCGACCCGGAGCTCGGCAAGAAAGGCATCTCGGCGTTCCTGGTGCCGACCGAAAACGAAGGTTTTGTGGTTGATCGCAGCGAGCACAAGATGGGCATCCGCGCCTCCGACACCTGCGCCGTGACCTTGAACAACTGCCGCATCCCCGCCGCCAACATGCTCGGTGAGCGTGGCAAAGGCCTGGCCATTGCCCTGTCCAACCTTGAAGGCGGACGTATCGGCATCGCTGCCCAGGCTCTGGGTATCGCCCGTGCGGCCTTTGAAGCGGCGCTGGTTTATTCGCGGGACCGCATCCAGTTTGGCAAACCGATCAACGAGCACCAGAGCATTGCCAACCTGCTGGCCGACATGCAGGTCCAGATCAATGCCGCACGCCTGCTGATCCTGCATGCCGCGCGCCTGCGCAGCGCAGGTAAACCGTGCTTGAGCGAAGCCTCCCAGGCCAAGCTGTTCGCCTCGGAAATGGCCGAACGGGTCTGCTCCAAAGCGATTCAGGTGCATGGCGGTTACGGCTACCTGGAGGACTACCCGGTCGAGCGCTACTACCGCGACGCGCGGATCACCCAGATTTATGAGGGGTCGAGCGAGATCCAGCGCATGCTGATTGCGCGGGAGCTGAAGCACTATTCACTGTGATGCGTTAGCGGAATTTCTGCCGTATATGTAGGCGCTGGTCTAATCATGCAAGTTGATTTAGACCGGCGCTTATTTTTTTATGCCTTAAGGGCGACATCAGCCAAGACAAGTTGGGCTAATCCAATCGGCACACCCCCTCCAAAGAAGTACGATATTTTGTATACCCCCTCAGCCTTACTTACTTCAAACCTAAATTGACTCAGCTATTTCGTGCCATCTAAAGGTCTTAGAAACGCTTTGACCTAGTGGCGTAGGATTACCCGCAAAAGCACCTAACCAGCGCAGTATTCTGGCGTTAGGAAATTCCCCTCAAGTCTATAGGATTTGCACTACAAAGATGGCGTTGCAAGGTTTTGCGGAAGTGATCTATAAAAGATACAGACAATTTTAGATGCAAAACCAAATCTACTGCCTAGCTACACCTAGTGAAAGTGCCAACAACGTAAACTCTTGAAAGGGGGTGAGCATGTCTGGACTCATAGAGTATATTTCACAAAAAATTTTAGACGCCAAACCAACCAACAAGCCATTCAAGTTTTTTGAAATACAGGACTTCGTTCCAGATGAATACTACAAGTCATTCATTTTCACCCTGCCAAAGCTTGCCTTATACAAACCGCTGAGACACAAAGAAACCTTGAAAAACGGGAACCCAACTCGCTTTGAATTATCATTATCTTTTGAGAAAGGCGCGATCGGTTTAAACAGTGTCTTTTCAGGATCAGAAGCTGCCGTCGAAGTCATAGAAGCTCTATGTAGCGAAAGATTTAAGTCTCTCTTGCTGGATAAGTTCGGTTCTGCTCTAGAGGTCACCCCGTACCCTCACTTATACAAGGACCTTGCTGGGTTCAATCTGCCTCCACATACCGACATCGTAGAAAAAGCAATCACATTTGGATGGTATTTACCCGAGGATGACAAACATCGAGAATCAGGACTGAAACTATTCACAAGGACCGTGAGTTCATTTAAAGAGTTCAAGAAAATTCATTATAAACCTAACACCGCATTTGCCTTTTTGAGATCAGACAATAGTTGGCATGGTGCCACACATCACCCGAACATGCCTTATGAAAGAAATAGCCTCTTCGTTACATTTTATCGAAAATCTCATTACACAAACGGAACACTACTAGTAAGCGATCCAAATATTAACCGCAAGGAAATAAGAATTTATGAACACTAATTTACTGACAGAGCTGTGGACTGATCGTCAGGTTTTAACATCGGGGCGAGAAGTATTAGCCAGTGAAGGCCGGGCACTAATAAAGCTTTCCAATGAGTTGGAAAACAACGGCTTTATCAATACGATTCGACTCATACTGGAGTGCAAAGGCCATGTCGTGATACTGGGTATTGGGAAAAGTGGTCATATCGGTAAAAAAATTGCGGCAACCCTAGCTTCTACGGGAACCCCTAGTTTTTTCATACACCCGTCCGAAGCTACACACGGGGACTTAGGTATGATTACAGCACGCGACCTTGCAATATTAATATCCTATAGTGGAAAAAATGAAGAGTTCCTATCCTTGTTACCATATCTTCATAGACTGGGAGTAAAAACCATAGCATTGACAAATTCTCCAGGCTCGGAGTTGGCGAGAAAAGCAAATGCTTATATCACCTTACACGTTAACAAGGAAGCTTGCCCATACAATCTCGCACCCACAGTAAGCGCTAGCGTTACACTAGGTGTAGGTGATGCTATTGCAATGACCTTAATGAAAATTAAGCGCATCACAAAGGAACAATTCTCAAGAAACCACCCCGCCGGAAATCTTGGTAAAGTGCTGACGGCAAGAATTCGTGACATCATGGTAGTAGGAGATAGAATCCCGGCACTACCTCCTGACGCGTCTTTCCTGGACACAATCTCTTACATGGCAAGTAAACGATTTGGGTTTGTTGTGGTAATCGATGCAATGTCACGACCACTGGGAGTATTCACGGATGGCGACGTTGCTCGAGTGCTCAAAGCAAATAACAATTTGCTCGACCTTAAAATTTCAGATGTAATGGAGGTAAATTTAAAGTACGCACATGAAAACAAACTGATTGCAGACTGCATAAGCACTAACGCATCCGTCATTCTGGTTACCAACCAAAAAGGAGAACTTTTAGGCGCTTCACACAGACATGACCTAAAAACCTCAATTTCCGCATAAGTTATCATAGCAACCTGAGGTCACCACAATTGGAATTGTGCATTCAATTTGCTGCTCACTGACCAGCGGAAGAAGCCAACCATGATAATACTATCTCTAAACTCAACGCTTTCTATATTCAGCCTGATTTTTTTAGGCTACCTGCTTTCATCGACTCGGATCCTGCGGCCAGGCTCCGATGGAGTGTTGAGCGATTACGTTTTTTATGTGGCACTACCCGTAGAGATTTTTTTAACGACATTGAGATCCAGCTACGCGCCTGACGACAACGTGAGCGACTACCTGCAAGCTTATGGTGTTGGCATTCTCATACTGTGGACTCTTATTTTTATTATATACAAGATCATCCTGAAAAAAGATCCAGTAGAAATAGGGCTGAATTTTATAGCCATCGGACAAACCAACACCGCATTTTTAGCAGTCCCTATTTTCATACTGGTGCTGGGCGACTCAAAACTGGTAATACCCATCATTATTTTTCAGTCTGTCATCCTGACGAGCATTTCTATATTCATCATGGAGGCCTCTTCTTTTTCGCAAGCCAGAACCTTGGGCGCTTTCTTAAAAAGAGCACTATTGATAACAGTCAAGAACCCATTGATAATTTCGGCACTAACAGGGTCTCTAATTGCACAACTTGATATTCAGCACCTGCTCGATAGCGATTTTTTCGTTATTGAAAGCATGAGCATGATAGCTAAAACTGCAGCACCTATTGCTCTAATAGCACTGGGCGCCTCATTTCATACTGGCCACGTAAAAACGACTTTGAACAGCGAGCGCAACGAGATAATCATGGGCGTGCTTGTCAAAAACCTCATGCACCCTGCCATTTCCTTTGTTGTTGGCCGATACCTTTTCGGACTGACCGATCTGTTGCTGTTCGCGCTTGTATTGATTTCCGCAATGCCCTCGCCTAAAAACACTTTCATCTTTGCACACGCGTACGGGGTGCCCGTGCAGAAATTTAATTTAATACTGCTTGCCACTACGGGCACTTCATTCTTCGTGGTAAATATGGCTTGTTACTACCTTCTTCCTAACGTGACATAGATTTTCTGCGCTCACCCAGCTTTTCAGGGTGATGAGCGGCATCTGCGTGCCTGAAAAGTGTGTTAGATCTTGATCTGCTTTTGATCTTGATCCACCCGTCCTGTTAACCAGTAGAGCCGAGTGGAGGTGTCGTGGAGGGTCGAGCGAGATCCAGCGCATGCTGATTGCGCGGGAGCTGAAGCACTACGCGCTGTAGGAGCAAATGTCTGTTACCTGGCTAACTGTAGGAGCGGATTTATCCGCGATGGGCCGCATCGCGGCCCCATAAGATGGGCCTGCTACGCAGTCCATCGCGGATAAATCCGCTCCTACAGCAAATTAGCCATTGAAACCACAGCAAGGCCTGAAGTAAGCTCGAACCCATCAACAGGAGAGTCCCATGTCGCCATCCACCCTCATCCACACGCAACACGCAGGTCGCCCATCGCGTCCCGTGCTGGCTGTGGCCGAGTGCGCGACCGCTGCTCCCGCTGCGTTTTATTTTGGGTATTGGTTTAGCCACAGGCGCCGCTGATACCCTCACCGGCGCCCACTTTCAAGGGGCCGCCGAATACGAGAATACTCAACCCCCGGTCGGCCTCCCGACCGGGGGTTTTGTTTTTCCGGCCCCACGACAACCGAACAGATAACGAGGATTACCCCATGAACTCCACCACCTACCACCGTTACCCAAGCTTTACCGCATGGCGATTTAGCCAATCCCGTTCGGGCCAGTTTGCCGCCTCCGATCGGTCCAGCACAGGTGGCACCACCACACCGAATGCCAATCCGGCTCTTTGTCGAACACCTCGATAGGGCCGACCGCGCGGGCTTGAACCCGCCGTCCGCCCAGGGAAAAATCGCCATGCAATCGTCTTCGCTCGCTCTGCCCCTGACCCAGCCTCAAGCCGCTAATTCCGCGGTCAGCCACCGTCTGCCCAGCCCGCACCTGCTCAAACAGCAGATGCCGCTTTCCACTGCCCTTGCCCACCAGGTCGAACAGCATCGCCAGGCCGTACGCGCCATTCTCGAAGGCCGCGACTCGCGCCTGCTGGTGATCGTCGGCCCTTGCTCGATCCACGACCCGCGCTCAGCCCTGGAATACGCCGATCGCCTGGCCGCCCTCAGTGAAGAAGTCAGCGACCAGCTGCTGCTGGTAATGCGCGCCTACGTCGAAAAGCCCCGCACCACGGTGGGCTGGAAAGGCCTGACCTACGATCCGCACCTGGACGGCAGTGACGACATGCACGCCGGCATCGCCCTGTCCCGCGGGCTGATGCTGGGCATGCTCGAACGCGGCCTGCCGATTGCCACCGAGCTGCTGCAGCCGATGGCGGCCGGCTACTTCGACGACCTGCTGAGCTGGGCCGCCATCGGTGCGCGCACCACCGAGTCGCAGATCCACCGTGAGATGGTCAGTGGCCTGGCACTGCCCGTGGGCTTCAAGAACGGCACCGACGGCGGCGTCGCCATCGCCTGCGACGCGATGCGCAGCGCGGCCCATGCACACCGCCACTTCGGCATGGACACGCAGGGTTTCCCGGCGATTATCGAGACCCTGGGCAACCCCGACACCCACCTGGTATTGCGCGGCGGCCATCAGGGCCCGAACTACGATCAGGCCAGCATTGCCCAGGCGCGTCAGGGCCTGCTGAAGGCCGGACTGGCACCACGGATCATGGTCGATTGCAGCCATGCCAACAGCGGCAAAGATCCCCTGCGCCAACCGGCGGTGTTCGAAGACGTAGTGCGCCAACGCCTGGACGGCGATCGCTCAATCGTCGGCATGATGCTTGAAGGGCACCTGTTCGACGGTTGCCAGACGCTGGGCAAGGCACCGCTCAAATACGGTGTGTCGATCACCGATGGCTGCCTGGGCTGGGAGGCTACGGACGTGCTGTTGCGCCAGGCCGCAGCAGCTTTACGTGACATTCCACAGGAAAAACCGGCAGTAATCGGTTAGTCTCGGCACTTTCTTGAAAAGGAGTATCTCCCATGGCCAAAGCCACTGCCCGTCACATCCTGGTTGCCACTGAAGACAAGTGCAATGAACTGAAGGCTCAGATCGAAGCCGGTGCCGATTTCGCCGAAATCGCCAAAGCCAACTCCACCTGCCCGTCCAGCCGTCAGGGCGGTGATCTGGGCTCGTTCGGCCCAGGCCAGATGGTCAAGGAATTCGACACCGTAGTGTTCAGCGCTCCCGTGAACACCGTACAAGGCCCGGTGAAAACCCAGTTCGGTTATCACCTGCTGGAAGTGACCAGCCGCCAGGACTGAGTCCACCACTGAACCGGTCCGCCAGGGCCGGTTCAGGCACAACTACCTGAACTGCTAAGCTTCAGCCACAACCGTGGGCACAGGTAGTCAGGCGCGTGCAAACCCGTCCTTTCCCCCTTCTTGTCATTTTCGCACTGGCCCTGGCCTGGACCCACTGCGCCCTGGCTGCACCCGGTCACGCCCTCACGGTGTATGGCGAAGCCCCCCGCTACCCGGCCAACTTCCAGCACTTCGAATACACCAACGCCAACGCCCCGAAAGGTGGCAGCCTGCGCCGCTCGGCGATCGAGATCGGCCAGTTCGACCATGTCCTGCCTTACATCGACAAGGGCATCGGTGTGGCTGAGGTTGATGGCTGGTTGTATGCCCCGCTGGCTGTGCGCGCCCAGGATGAGCCTTACACCGTTTATGGCTTGATCGCCCGCCAGCTTGAACGAGACCCCGACGGACGCTGGCTGCGTTTCTACCTGGACCCACGCGCACGGTTTGCCGATGGCCAACCCATTCGCGCAGAAGATGTGCGCTACACCTTCGACCTGCTGATGCACGAGGGCAGCCTCAAGTATCGCACCCAGTTCGCCGATGTCGAACGGGTCGAGATCGAGGGCCCGCGACAGCTCCGTTTTCATTTCAAGAGCAACCAGAGCCGCACCTTGCCCCTCGACCTGGCGACCCTGCCGGTGCTCCCCGAGCATTGGTGGAAAGACCGTGACTTCACCAACGGCGGCGGCTTTGAAGCCCCCCTGGGCAGCGGCCCCTACCGTATCGGCAGGATCGACAACGGCCGCAGCATCACCTTCGAACGCGACCCAAGCTGGTGGGCGCGCGACCTTCCGGTCAACCGTGGGCGCTACAACTTCGACCGTGTGAGCATCGAGTACTTCGGCGACACCGAAGTGGCGCGTCAGGTGTTACGCGGCGGTGGCTTCGACTACAACCGCGAGTTCTCTGCAACGGGTTATTCGATCGGCTACAACAGCCCGGCGCTGGACGACGGTCGCCTGCAGCGTGCCCATCTGGCCAAGGAAGCGCCACAGACGGCCCAGGGCTTCGTTTTCAACCTGCAGCGTCCGGTGTTCAAGGACCGCCGGGTACGTCAGGCCTTGGCCATGCTGTGGGATTTCGAGTGGAGCAACCGGCAGATGATGCGCAACATGTACATCCGCCAGCAGAGCTTTTTCGCCAACAGCGCCTTGGCGGCCCGCGCTTTGCCCGATGCGCAGGAACTCAAACTGCTGGAGCCCCTGCGCGGGCAGGTTCCCGACGAAGTCTTCAACCAGGTGTTCGAAGCGCCGCGCACCGACGGCTCGGGGCTGATCCGCGACAAGCAGTTGCAGGCTCTGGCCCTGCTCGACGCCGCTGGCTGGAAGCCCCACGGCGACCAGTTGGTCAATGCTCAAGGCGAGCCGCTGGCCTTCACCTTCCTCAATGGCCAGGCAGGATTCGAGCGCTTGCTGTTGCCGTGGAAGCGCAATCTGGCGCAGATCGGCATCACCCTGGAGATCCGCCGCATCGACGCCTCGCAGTACGTCAACCGGCTCATGGCCCGCGACTATGACCTGATCGTCACCGGTTACCCGGTATCGCCTTCGCCGGGGCTTGAGCTGTACAACTTCTTTGGCTCGGCGGCAGCGAATGACCCGGGTTCGACCAACTACATGGTCTTGCAGGACCCGGCAGTGGACCGCCTGCTCGACGGTCTGGTCAAAGCCGAGACCAAGGCCGACATGCTCCGCCATGCCCATGCCCTGGACCGGGTGTTGAGCTGGAACTACTACTGGATTCCCAACTACTACCCACCGGGTTCGTCGACGGTGTGGTGGAACCGCTTCGGCCTGCCCAAGGTGCAGCCGAGCAACGATGAAGGCCTGGACAGCTGGTGGGAAGTCAGCCCCACGGCGCTGACCAATGCGCAGATGGCCGAGCGTCTCAAGGAGCAGCCATGACCGCCTACATCCTGCGCCGGCTGCTACTGATCGTGCCGACCCTGCTGATCATCCTGCTGGTCAATTTCGTCATCGTCCAGTCCGCACCGGGTGGGCCGGTGGAACAGGCGATTGCCCGCTTGCAAGGTATCGGCGGTGGTGCGCCGGGTGCCAGCGTCGAAACCCTGCACGCCAGTTCCCGCGCCAGCCGCGGCCTGGACCCCAAGCTGATCGAAGACATCAAGCGCCAGTACGGCTTCGACAAATCGGCCCCCGAGCGTTTGTGGTTGATGCTCACGCAATACGCCCGCCTGGATTTCGGCAACAGCTTCTTTCGCGGCGCCAAAGTCACCGACCTGATCCTGGAAAAGATGCCGGTGACCCTCTCGCTGGGCTTCTGGGCCACCCTGATCACCTACCTGGTGTCGATTCCACTGGGCATTCGCAAGGCCATCCGCCATGGCACAGCCTTCGATGCCTGGAGCAGTAGCCTGATCGTGATTGGCTACGCGCTGCCCTCGTTCCTGTTTGCCCTGTTGCTGATCGTGCTGTTTGCCGGCGGGACTTCGCTGAACTGGTTTCCGGTGCGCGGACTGGTCTCGGAGAACTTCGACCAGCTCAGCATGCTAGGCAAGCTGGCCGATTATTTCTGGCACCTGGTGCTGCCGGTGGGTGCGCTGGTAATTGGTGGTTTCGCTACCCTGACCCTGTTGACCAAGAATGCCTTTCTCAATGAAATTACCCGCCAGTATGTAATCACCGCCCGCGCCAAAGGCCTGAGCGAACGTCGGGTGCTGTACGGCCACGTGTTTCGCAATGCCATCCTGCTGGTCGTCGCCGGCATTCCCCAGGCCCTTATCAGTGTGTTCTTCGCCGGCTCGCTGCTGATCGAAGTGATCTTCTCCCTCGATGGTCTCGGGCGCATGAGCTATGAGGCCGCTGTCTCGCGGGACTATCCGGTGGTGTTCGGCTCGCTGTTCATTTTCACCCTGTTCGGTCTGTTGATCCGCCTGATCGGCGACCTGTGCTACACCCTGGTCGATCCGCGCATCGACTTTGCCACGAGGGCCCGCTGATGTTCAGCCTGTCGCCGATTTCGCGCAGACGCCTGCAACGCTTTCGCCGCAACCGCCGCGGCTGGATTTCGCTGTGGCTGTTTGGCGTGCTGCTGGTGCTGAGCCTGGGCGCTGAACTGGTGGCCAACGACAAGCCCCTGCTGATGAGCTATCAGGGCCAATGGTATTTCCCGGCCTTCAAGCGCTACACCGAACAGACCTTCGGTGGTCAGCTGCCGTTCCAGCCGGACTACCGCAGCCAGTATGTTCAGCAGTTGATCAAGAACCAGGGCGGCTGGATGCTGTTCGCCCCGGTGCCGTTCAGCGCCGACACGCCCAACTACGACCTGCAGCAACCCACTCCCAGCCCGCCGTCGGCAGTAAACTGGCTGGGCACCGATGACCAGGCTCGCGATGTCCTGGCCAGGGTGCTGTATGGCACGCGGGTATCGATCCTGTTCGCCCTGGCGCTGACCCTGATCAGCACGGTGATCGGTATTGCCGCCGGGGCCTTGCAGGGCTATCACGGTGGCTGGGTCGACCTGATCGGACAACGTTTGCTGGAGGTCTGGTCAGGCTTGCCGGTGCTTTATCTGCTGATCATCCTCAGTGGCTTTGTCGAGCCGAATTTCTGGTGGTTGCTGGGCATCATGTCGCTGTTTTCCTGGCTGGCCCTGGTGGATGTGGTGCGCGCCGAATTCTTGCGCGGACGCAACCTCGAATACGTGCAAGCCGCACGCGCCTTGGGCCTGCAAGACAGCGGGGTGATCCTGCGGCATATTTTGCCCAACGCCATGAACGCCACATTCACCTACCTGCCATTCATTCTCACCGGCGCCATCACCACCCTCACCGCCCTCGACTTCCTCGGTTTCGGCATGCCCGCCGGCAGCGCTTCGCTGGGTGAGCTGGTCAATCAGGGCAAGCAGAACCTGCAGGCGCCCTGGCTGGGCTTTACCGCATTCTTTGCCTTGGCCTTGATCCTGTCGCTGCTGGTGTTCATCGGCGACGCCTTGCGCGAAGCCTTCGATCCACGGGCATAATCGCCGCCCTTGTGTTTCCCGGAGCAGCCCATGCCTGCCAGTGACAGCCTCAAGGATTATCAGCAGGTGCGCCAGCTGGCGATCCGATCGCTATTCGAAATCATCGAGCAGTCCAGCGAAGGCACGCTCATCGTCGACCGTGATGCGCGGATTGTGTGGATGAACGAACGCTATGCCCGACGCTTTGGTCTTGAAGATGCCGCCAGCGTCATCGGCCAGCCCTGCGAGCGGGTGATTCCCGGCAGCCTGATGCGCGAGGTGGTCAACAACGGCAGACCGATCCTGCTGGACATGCTCGACACCCCCAAGGAGCCGCTGGTGGTCATGCGCCTGCCGGTGCACGACGGCGACGGTGCGTTGATCGGCGCCATCGGTTTTGCCCTGTTCGATGAACTGCACAGCCTGTCGCCGCTGCTCAAGCGCTACGCCAGCATGCAGCAGGAACTGGCCTCGACCCGCTCGTTGCTGCGTGCCCGACAGGCCAAATACAGCTTTGCCCAGTTCATCGGCACCAGTGCCGCCAGCCTGGAGGTGAAGCGCCGGGCCCGGCGCGGCGCCAGCAGTGACTCGGCGGTGTTGTTGCTGGGCGAAACCGGTACCGGCAAGGAGCTGCTGGCCCACGCCATCCATGCGGCCTCGCCACGGGCGCACAAAGCGTTTGTCAGCATCAACAGCGCCGCCATTCCGGAAACCCTGCTGGAGGCCGAGTTTTTTGGTACCGCGCCCGGTGCTTATACCGGTGCCGACCGCAAAGGCCGCCCGGGCAAGCTGCAACTGGCCGAGGGCGGTACGCTGTTTCTCGATGAGATTGGCGACATGCCGTTGCCGTTGCAGAGCAAATTGCTGCGGGTGCTGCAGGAGAAGGAATACGAGCCGGTCGGTTCCAACCAGATGATGCGCAGCGACGTGCGGATCATTGCGGCGACCTCCACTGACCTCACGGCGGCCATGGCCCGCGGCGAGTTTCGCGCCGATCTGTATTACCGCCTCAACGTACTGCCAATCCAGGTGCCACCGCTGCGAGAGCGTCTGGATGACCTGCCGGCCTTGAGCGAAACCATTCTCGAAGAACTGGGCAGCCAGCACGAGCTGGATGACGAAGCCCAGGCGTTGCTGGCCCGACATGCCTGGCCGGGCAACATCCGCGAACTGCGCAACGTGCTGGAGCGTGCCACTTTGCTCGCCGACCAGCCGCGCCTGGGCATCAAGGATGTGCAGGCAGCGCTGGGTCACCTGACACCGCTGGAGGTGCAGGCACCGCCACTGGATTACAAACAGGCTTGTGCCGCGTTTGAACGGCAGTTATTGACCAGCACCCTTGCCCGCCATGCCGGCAATGTGCCGGAGGCCGCACGGCAGCTGGGATTGGGACGATCGACCCTGTACAAAAAACTGGTTGCACTGGGGATCAAGTCTCAATAAAGAGACTTAACTCTCAATTCCGAGACCATCACTAAACCTGTAGGAGCCGGCCTTGCCGGCGATGCAAGGCAAAGCCTTGCCAAGCCAGGGCTGCTTCGCACCCCATCGCCGGCAAGGCCGGCTCCTACAGTTTATGTCTCATATTCGAGACGAATTTTCGAAACGGCTTCATAAAATATAAAAATACTGTTTTAAAACAAACAGTTATGAATCTGGCACGATTCCCGCTATCTCCGCCGAACCAACAAAAACAAGATGCACCCAAGGAGACACTCGATGAGTGTGATCATCGCCCTGGCAGCCCTCGCGCTGCTGATGCTGGCTGCTTACCGTGGTTATAGCGTTATCCTCTTCGCCCCCATCGCCGCCCTCGGCGCGGTACTGCTCACCGACCCCTCTGCCGTGGCCCCGGCCTTCACCGGCGTGTTCATGGAAAAGATGGTCGGCTTTATCAAACTGTACTTTCCGGTGTTCCTGCTCGGCGCGGTGTTCGGCAAGCTGATCGAGCTGTCCGGGTTCTCCCGCTCGATTGTCGCCGCCGCCATCCGCCTGCTCGGCACCCGCCAGGCAATGCTGGTGATTGTGCTGGTCTGTGCACTGCTGACCTATGGCGGCGTATCGCTGTTCGTGGTGGTGTTCGCGGTCTACCCCTTCGCCGCTGAGATGTTCCGCCAGAGCAACATCCCCAAGCGCCTGATCCCTGCGACCATCGCTCTGGGCGCGTTTTCCTTCACCATGGATGCCCTGCCCGGCACCCCGCAAATTCAGAACATCATCCCCAGCACCTTCTTCAACACCACCGCCTGGGCCGCGCCGTGGCTGGGATTGATCGGCACCCTGTTCGTGTTCTGCACCGGCATGCTGTACCTGCAGCGCCAGCGCAACAAGGCTCTGCGCGCCGGTGAAGGCTACGGCAGCGATCTGCGCAACGAGCCGGAAACCGCCGCCGACCTCACCTTGCCAAATCCCTTGCTGGCGCTCTCGCCACTGCTGCTGGTGGGGGTGATGAACCTGCTGTTCACTCACTGGATTCCGGCCTGGTATGGCAAGACCCACAGCCTCAGCCTGCCAGGCATGAGCGCTCCGGTGCAGACCGATATTGCCAAGCTCACCGCCATCTGGGCGGTCGAGGCTGCCCTGCTGCTGGGCATTCTGCTGGTCTTGGTGGCGGGCTTTGGCGCGATCAAGCATCGCCTCGCCGAAGGCAGCAAGAGTGCCGTCAGCGGTGCGCTGCTGGCGGCGATGAACACCGCCTCCGAATACGGTTTCGGTGCAGTGATCGCCTCCTTGCCGGGTTTTCTGGTACTCGCCGATGCCCTGCGCGCTATCCCTAACCCGCTGGTCAACGAAGCGATTACCGTGACCTTGCTGGCCGGCATCACCGGCTCCGCCTCCGGAGGCATGAGTATCGCCCTGGCGGCGATGTCCGACAGCTTCATCGCTGCCGCCAATGCCGCCAACATTCCCCTTGAAGTGCTGCACCGGGTAGCCGCCATGGCCAGCGGTGGCATGGACACCCTGCCGCACAACGGCGCGGTGATCACCCTGCTGGCGGTGACCGGGCTGACCCACCGCGAGGCCTACAAAGACATTTTTGGTATTACCCTGATCAAGACCCTGGCCGTGTTCGTGGTCATCGCCACCTTCTACGCTACCGGCATCGTTTAAGGAGCTACTCATGCAACTCAAAGGCAAAACAGCAGTGGTTACCGGCTCCACCAGCGGCATCGGTCTGGGCATTGCCCATGTGTTGGCCAAGGCCGGCGCCAACCTGATTCTCAACGGCTTCGGCGACGCCAGCGCGGCCATCGCCGAGGTTGCCCGTCATGGCACCCGGGTCGGCCATCACCCGGCCGACCTCGGCGATGTGGCGCAGATCGAAGACCTGTTCGCCTATGCCGAGCGCGAATTTGGCAGCGTCGACATCCTGGTCAACAACGCCGGCATCCAGCACGTCGCCGCCGTCGAAGCGTTCCCGGTGGAGCGCTGGGACGCGATCATCGCCATCAACCTGTCCGCCGTCTTCCACGGTACCCGTCTGGTGCTGCCGGGCATGCGCCAACGCAACTGGGGACGGATCGTCAATATTGCTTCGGTGCACGGCCAGGTCGGCTCCACCGGCAAGGCCGCCTACGTTGCCGCCAAGCACGGGGTGGTCGGCCTGACCAAAGTGGTGGGCCTGGAAACCGCCACCAGCAACATCACCTGCAACGCCATTTGCCCCGGCTGGGTGCTGACCCCACTGGTGCAAAAACAGATCGACGACCGCGCCGCCAGCGGCATTGATGCGCAGCAAGCACAACACGATCTGCTGGCCGAGAAGCAGCCTTCACTGGCCTTTGTCACTCCCGAACATCTGGGTGAGCTGGTATTGTTCCTCTGTAGCGAGGCTGGCAGTCAGGTTCGTGGCGCTGCCTGGAACATCGACGGCGGCTGGCTGGCCCAATGACGGGTGGCCCGGGATCTGGCTGCGGCATCGTCTTTTTTACCTGCAAGGAGGCCTTATGCGCCCGATCCCTTTCACTGCGTTGTTCACCCTGACCCTGGCCCTTGGTACTTCGGTACAGGCCGCCGGCCTCAAGGATGTCGCGCCCTATCCCGAGGCCGAAAAAGGCTTTACCCGCCAGGTCATCCACCTGCCGGCGCAAGCCGATGAGTCGAACTTCAAGCTCGAAGTCCTGGCCGGCAAGCTGCTGCAGGTCGACTGCAACCGTCAGCGCCTGGGCGGTAACCTGGAAGAAAAGACCCTGGAAGGCTGGGGTTACAGCTACTACCGTCTGGACAAAGTCATGGGCCCGGCCTCGACGCTGATGGCCTGCCCGGACAACATCAAGAAAGAAGCGTTTGTGCCGGTAATCGGTGACGGCTTCTTGCTGCGTTACAACAGCAAGCTGCCGGTGGTGGTCTATGTGCCGCAAGGCGTAGAAGTACGCTACCGCATCTGGTCCGCCTCTGACGAGGTGAAGAACGCTACAGTGGAATAAAGGGTTCCCTACACGAGGAACGCGGCATGAACGAAGTGCTCTGGCGCCCGAGCGAGGCGCGCATTCAGGCCAGTCGCATGGATGCCTTTCGCCGTGAGGTCAATCAACGGTTAGGTCTGGCACTTGCCGACTACGCTGACTTGCACCGCTGGAGCATCGACCAACGTGCCGCGTTCTGGCAGACCCTTGCCGATTTTTTCCAGGTGCACTGGCATCAGCCGGCTACCGAGGTCCTCGACGAAGGACCACAGATGCCCGACGCCCGCTGGTTCAGCGGCGCAACCCTGAACTTCGCCGAGCACTTGCTGCGTCGCCGTGACGCGCATCCGGCGCTGGTCGCGGTGCGTGAAGATGGCGAACGGCGAACCCTCTCCCATGCCGATCTGGCCGAACAAGTTGCCGGGTTGCAACGCAGCTTCCAGGCAGCCGGTATTGGTGTGGGTGATCGAGTCGCCGCGTGCATGCCCAACACCTGGCAGACGCTGGTGGCCATGCTTGCCTGCACCAGCCTGGGCGCCATCTGGTCATGTTCCTCGCCGGAGTTCGGCACCCACGGCATCATCGACCGTTTTGGCCAGATCGAGCCCAAGCTGTTGATGGTCTGTGCCGGGTATCAGTACGCTGGCAAGTCCATCGACCAGGTCGACAAGATCAACGAAGTGCTGGCCCGGCTACCCAGCCTCGAACACTTGCTGGTCGTGCCCTATAGCCGCACCAGCACCCGCACCGACGCGTTCCAGTGCAACGCCCGCGTCAGCCTGTGGGACGACTTCTACCAGGCGGGCGGCGAACCGCAGTTCACCCCACTGCCCTTCGATCATCCGCTTTACATTCTCTACTCCAGCGGCACCACCGGCGTCCCCAAATGCATCGTCCACAGCGCCGGCGGCGTGCTCCTGCAACATCTGAAGGAACACGGCCTGCACAATGATCTGGGGCCCGAGGACGTATTGTTCTACTACACCACCTGCGGCTGGATGATGTGGAACTGGCTGGCCAGCGGCCTGGCGGTTGGCGCGACCCTGGTGCTGTATGACGGCTCACCCTTGCACCCCGGCCCTGAACGTTTGCTCGATCTGATCGACAGCGAGCGAATCACGGCTTTTGGCACCAGCGCCAAGTACCTGGCCGCCCTGGAACACGCACATATCCAGCCGCGGCTGAGTCATCGCCTGGACTCGCTCAAGCTGTTGCTGTCCACCGGCTCGCCGCTGTCGCCTGAGAGTTACGACTACGTGTACCGCGAGTTCAAGGCCGATCTGTGCCTGGCCTCGATGTCGGGCGGTACTGACATTTGCTCCTGTTTCGTCATTGGCAATCCAGTGCTGCCAGTGCGGCGCGGGCAGATCCAGTGCAAGAGCCTGGGTATGGCCGTGGAGGTCTGGGACGATGACGGTAACGCTCTGATCGGCGAAAAAGGTGAACTGGTCTGTACCCGAAACTTCCCGGCCTTGCCCCTGGGTTTCTGGAACGATCCTCAAGGCGAGCGTTTCCATGCCGCCTATTTCAGCCAGTTTCCGGGCGTGTGGGCTCAGGGCGACTACGCCGAACAGACACCCGAGGGCAGCATGCTGATCCACGGCCGCTCGGACGCGGTGCTCAACCCGGGTGGTGTGCGCATCGGCACTGCGGAAATCTACCGTCAGGTGGAGAAAATCGACGACGTGCTGGAGAGCGTTGCCATTGGCCAACGCTGGCGCAACGATGTGCGCGTGGTGCTGTTCGTGCGTCTACGCGAAGGCCTGGAGCTGGACGAAGCATTACAGGGGCGGATTCGCCAGGTGATCCGTAGCAACACCACACCACGCCATGTGCCGGCGGTAATCGCGGCAGTCAGCGATATCCCGCGCACCATCAGTGGCAAGATCGTCGAACTGGCGATCCGCAGCGTGGTGCATGGCGAGCCGGTGAAAAACACCGACGCTCTGGCCAATCCCGAAGCCCTCGAGCAATTTCGTGACCGCCCGGAGCTGCGGGATCAGGCATAATGCGCGGTTTTACCGCTTTGCGAAGGTACTCGAAATGAAAGCACAGGCCCGGCATATTCTGGTCAAGACCGCTGAAGAAGCCGAACAGCTCAAGCAACGTATCGCCAAGGGCGAAGCGTTCGATGTGCTGGCCAAAAAGTACTCGACCTGCCCGTCAGGTAAACGCG